>DATJGF010000224.1:0-7269 GCA_035495315.1 Candidatus Limnocylindrales bacterium | reverse complement strand
GGTTCGAGCCCCGCCGCTCCCGCCATGTTTTTCTTCCTTCCTACCAACTTGCTCACTGAAGCGGCTTCTGAGGAATACGAAGCGGCTTCGGTTCTTGGTTTTCTCCTTGCATGGGCACCGGGCTGGCGCGAAGCAGTCAATGTGGGAGCTAACGGCGCCAAACCACCTTTAGAAGTCAGGCCGGCGCGACTACCTGAAGGGGGTCGTGGAACAAGGCCTTCGCTCGGGCTACGAGGTCCAGAATGGCATCGGTGCCGACCGCGACATCCCGCATAATCACGCCAGCCTCATCAATGAGATAGGCAACGGGGGTGGCAAACATGGCGTATTGACGAGAGATTTCCCATTGTTGTTGCAAGACTACTGGGAAGGTTAATCCGTGTTCTTTCACTTTGGCCCGGTTTTCCTTTGGCTCACCCTTGCTGATCATCACTAACTCCAGGTCCGGGTATGCACGATGGAATTTCTCCAACTCAGGCGCCAGCGTGAGACATGGACCGCAGCTGGGGCTGGAGAACACCAGCAACACACGCCGCCCACGCAGCTCACTCAACGACAACTCACCGTGTGCGTCCAATCGTGGCAGGCGGAAATTGGGTGCGGGGATGCCGGTCTTAAGTCCATCCCGCTTGATCTTGCTGTGGGCAAGCGAGCGGTTGCCGAATCGCGTTTCGCGGCGAGCGCCATTTACCGTAGCAGCCGAGGCAACGCGGCTCTGGTCAGCTTCGGATTTGGGACCCGGGCCTTCGGATTCTTCAGTCAGAGGTTCACCCTCCCCAAGGGCAGGAAGGCTACGAGGCTCCTCCTCCCGTGCTCCGAATTCCCACTCATCAAGACGCTTTTCCAATTCCTCAAGTCGAAGAAGGCACCGCCCGTTTTGGCGCAGCATTTGCCAGGCGAGCCAGCTGCCCATGAGGATGAAGGCCCAGGCTAGTGTTAGTCCAACGATCATATAGTGAAGGAGCATTTCTTGCCGGTGCTATAAAGTTGGCCGCACGCCTCCTTAAATTTCCCTCCCTTCGCAACTGAGCCTGCCCGAGTGCCATCGGCTGGCCAGTCCGCCGAAGCCGACCAGACGCAGCCATTGACGTCCATGCATGCACCGGTGTACCACACATCGGTGGTGTACCACGATCCCCCGATCTGGCAGTAACCCTGCCGAGTCGCGGCTTTGGCCTTGTACGCCAGGGCGACGCAAGCCAGTGCCATACCCGCCAGGCCGACTCCGAGTTTTCCTAGGGCCGCTCGCCGCGTAACGGATTGGGCCATGCTCTTAGCGAGTTCATCGAAATTGTTGTTCATGCTTTTTTCTGTTGGTGGTGTTTGTGTCTACCTGGGTTCAGCCTTCTTGGTTCGGGGAGGCTAGCGGAGGATCAATTTTGTGGTTCATGCCTTCGCTTTAGCTCCTCGATGGCAACTGAAGCCATTAATTCCAAATACTCAGTAGCAGGTAGGGGGCAAGCCCAAGAAGCCGTCGTAATAACATAACCCACTGCAACATTGGTTGTTGTTCACACAGCGACTTCCCCTCGGCTTACAGCCTCCCTTCGCTGCTTCCGCCTTGTTTGCCAGCCCGAACCAGGCCAGCGCCATGCCGGCGAGGCCGAGGCCGAATTTCTTCAGCGCCTCGCGGCGCGTGACCGACTGGGCCATGCTCTTGGTGAGTTCATCGAATTTGTTGTTCATACTTTTTCTATTGTCTGTTCGTTTTGGTTTGTGGTTCCGAACGGTTGGCTCAGGGTTGCACTGGCGGCCAGGTTATGAGGTCGTGGTCGGGTGCGTAGTCCACAAGGATGAGGCTCCTGTTTTTCTCATCCGGGTCCGGCACAGGGGTGCACTCTGAGCCGACGACCCAATCGAATGACGCGGGATCGCCCAAGGACGCGGCGCTGGCCTCGAAGATGAAAGTGTCTCCGCGTATCCACAACGGGATCTCCGAGAAGCCATTCGGGCCTTGCAGGAAACCCTTCCAGCCCAATCCCAGGCCCAAGCCTCCGTCCTGGGCAAAGTACGTAGCCCCGACTATGAAATTGAAGAAGTAATTGTCCGCCTGGCCAAAAAACTTTCGGTGCCCTGCCGTTTTTCGGTCGGTCAGGATGGCGAAGCCCGCGGTCACATGGTTTACGCCGGGAGTGAAACCAGGATCGGCGTCAGCGGGAATGGCTGCACTCATTTTGATTTCAAAGTGGAAGACTCCCCTGACAAGGCTGACGGACGCCTGCGTAAGGTCAAGGTAAGCCGGCACCGGTGCACCGTACAGGTCGAAGGGAAACATGGCGTCTCCGGCTGGATCATAAACCGAGCTGGTATTTGCAGTAGCGCTGGTTGCTACTGACGGCAACGTCAGCAAGCAGACGAGCGCCATACCCGCCAAGCCGACGCCGAATTTCTTAAACGCCGCGCTGCGCATGACCGGTTGGGTCAGGTCCTTGGTGAGTTCATCGAATTGATGGTTCATGTTTTTCTTTCATTTTTGGGCAACCCCTCGCGAGGTCACGGTTGTTCGTGTTTTGATTCAGCATTGGCTGTTACTTTTTACAACAGGAAAACCGGGTAAGACCTTACAGAGGGGAAAAACTGAACTGGTTAATCAAGCCCGCGGACTTAATTAAGCCAATGTTCCCCAGTGGGGTTGGCAGAAAGACTCAGGGGTTAAGACCGAGCCGAGCCAAGACTTTGTTGATCGCCGCAAGATCCCAGATGGCGATATCGCCAGCGTCGCGGGAGACGGCAAGACGCTGGTTGTCCGGGCTCCAGGCCAGCCAAAGCACTGTCCTCGCTTCTTCCGGAAGCGAATAGAAAACCCTGCCGGTTTGCGGATCCCGGATGTCCACACCAAGCCGTGAACCTGAGCTGACCGCGAGCTTCGAGCCGTCAGGGCTGAGGGCTATGAATTGCGTGGTGACCGCCGGTTGGCCAGGCTGCGGTTTCCAGGCAGGGAAGGAAGAGATGGGCTCGGCGGTCGTTACATCCAGGGTGACGACTGATCCGTTGTTGTCGATCGCGATCAGGTGACGGCCGTCTGGGGTGAAATTGCAGCTTTCGACTCCACCAGAAACCCAAAGGCGGGCGCGGCGAGGTTCTGCCGAACCAAGGAAATCCCACAGGTAAAGATACTCGTCAACCTCGTCGTGCAGGTTACTGGCTCTGGAGAAGGCCACCGAGTGCGAGTTGGGGCTGAATACCAAGCCCGTTCCGCCGCATTGCGCCACATTGAAGGACCGTGGCTCCTGGCCGACAGATGGCTGACCTGTCTCGTGCCTTTGAATCGTATAAATCCTGACTGCATAGGGAACGCCCGCCACGGCAAGATAATGCCCATCCGGGCTGAACTGCACTGAAACGATCCGTTCTCTCGATCCAGCTACCTCCGTTCTGGGGACGGACAAGCCAGGCGTGGAGCTTGCCAATTCGAGCAGCCGCTTGCCTGTCTGTGCGTCGAGAATCCAAACTACGTAGCGGTCCCAAGTACCGACGGCCAGCCATTTCCCGTCAGGACTGAACCCCAGGCATTGGCCCTGGCCAGGCAGATCATTGGTTTCCCACAGGACCCTACCTGTCATGGCGTCACTGAGACGCACAGAATGGTCCTTGGCGGCCGAGGCCAGACGCAGGCCGTCGGGACTGAACGCAACTCCCGGCACTGAAGCGCTATGAGAAGGCAATTCCACTTTCTCCGGGGTGCTGAGTCGGTAAAGCCGGGCCTGGCGTGAACCAGTCGTCAGTAAAGCGCTTCCGCTTGGCGTAAAGGAGCTTGGCTTCCCACCTTCCGGCTCATCAAGCATCGCGATATCCTCCCCTTTGGCCAAATGCCACAGGCGGACACGGTTTTGCTGAGCCCTTGAAAATGCCAGCTTCCCGGCGCAGATGATAAACGTGTCTGGTCCGAAGATTTCCTTGAACTGAGCGATGCGCTCGAGACCGGGGACGGAGTAGATAGCTCCGTCCTGTACCCTGGACACAAAGACGTACTTGCCGTCGCCACTCAAGCTCACCTCGGCTTCGGCCGGCAACTGCAATCGATTCAGGTTGGTGCTTTCTCCCCACTCATAAAAGGTAAGAAAAAACGATCCGTCTGGATTGCTTCGTTCCCCCCAGTCTACCGCCAGGAGCTTGCCATCCCCACTAACCCAGGAATCAGGTTTTCCTCGGAGACGTCCTGTCACTTCGTAATCCGGCACGAAGCCATTGGTTGTGAGGTTGAAAAGTCTGAACCTCGCCATTGGGCTATTTTCGGGAAGAGATTCGAATCGCTCAGCCTCGAGAATTACATCGTATACTCCCTCATCGGTGCTGAATAATCCCTTTGTAGCGCAGGGCACGGTCCGGCTCATCGGATTGCCCCAGTTTCCGTTGGTATCCCGTGGCCAAACATTTACGTCACAATCGGCGCGTGTCGGTGTTCGGTTGGTTGAAAGAGGCCCGGTCACTGCATAGAGATGGTCACCTGCATAGTTAAAGCAGAGGGCCCACAGTTTCTCGTTGCTATACGCCAATCGGGCGGCCTCTTTCCCGGTTTGTGTTTCGCGTAAATGGATCGTTCGGTCGCTCAGCGCGAACGCAGCCAGTTTGCCAGAAGGAGCCATACAAGCGAATTCGATGTTCGTTGAGAACTCAGCGAATGTTGTTGGCAGCAGCCCAACAAAGTCGCCCAGGCATGCAACCGCCTCCTGACGCAAGTCTGCGAAGTTCCTTTCGGGCACATCTAGCGTTTCGGCCTGCTCAATCAAAGCGATCACCTTCTCGCGATAGCCCACACGCCGCGCCAGGCGAGTCGCGCGCGCTTCGCGCATCAGAGATTTGTACAGGTTTTGTAGTGCCTCTACTTTTTGGCGGGATTCTCTGCTTTCTGCGCGCCGGGCACGGACAGTTTGCCAAGTGCTTGCAATCACTCCGACGGTGAGTGCTGCGATGACAACCCCTGTGGCAGCGAATCCAACTTTGTGACGCCGGACTGTTTTCTGGAACTCATAGAACTTGCTGGGAGGTCGCGCCAGGACGGGTTGGTTATTCAGGTGCCGCTCGATATCCCGTGCCAGTCCACTAGCCGTCTCGTAACGTCGCGCCCGCTCCTTCTCGAGGCATTTCATCACGATCCAATCCAGGTCGTTGTCGATTTCGATGGTGGAATTCTGGACTTCTGATCGGCGCAAGGTAATGGAAGTCGCGCCTCGTTCCTGAGTCAGGCGTGTGCTGGGTCTGACCGGTTCGACTTCGCGAATCGTGCGACGCATCTCGTCCAGACCCGCCGAAACCAGCGCCTTTGTGTCGAAGGGCGTCTTGCCGGTAAGTAATTCGTAAAGCAACACTCCCAGGCTGTAAATGTCGCTGCGCGTGTCCACGTCCAACGAGCCCAGTTGCGCTTGTTCCGGACTCATATAAGCAGGCGTCCCCAGAAACTGTTCGAATGCGGTGAACAAGGTTTGATCGGTGAGTTTGCCTTGCGTTGCCTTGGCGATGCCGAAATCAATCACCTTTGGCACCGGCACGCCGTCTTGGGTCGCTACCAGGACGTTGGAGGGTTTGATATCGCGGTGGATGATGCCCTTCTGATGCGCGTGCTGGATGGCCTTGCAGACCTGGATGACCAGGTCCAACCGTTGGCGTATTATGAGTTTGTTTTGGTTGCAGTAATCGGTGATCTTGACGCCGCCCACCAGCTCCATGACGAAGAAGGGCCTGCCCGTGTCGGTGGCACCGGCATCGAGGACCTTGGCGATACTCGGATGATCCATGAGCGCCAGGGCCTGGCGCTCGGCCTCGAAACGGGCTACGACTTGTCGCGTATCCATCCCCAGCTTAATGACCTTAACCGCGACCTTGCGGCGAACCGGTGCCTCCTGTTCGGCCATGTAAACCACACCACAACCACCGTGGCCGATTTCCTGAAGCAGCCGATAACGACCAATCCGATCGCCCGGTCTCTCGGTCACAGCTTTCGCAGGCCCTGGTCTCTGGCTTCCGGCTTCATGCAGGCCCAGGCCGAACGCGCATTGGGGGCAAAACCCGCCCGGACTGGCGGTCGGAATTGCTGTGCCGCATTCTTTGCACGTCCTGCCTGAACTCATGTCTGTTTCTTACAAACGGATCGGCGCACAAACCTTACAGGTCCGCTTCACTCCCCATCACCGATATCAGATAGCGAATCTCCTCGTCCACCTCAGCCTCAGAGGAAACCGTTTGGGCAACTTGTTCCCGCAAAAGAACACCAAATCGTTGCCGCAGGCGGTGAACCGCCACGTCAATGGCGCCGACACTGACGCCACGCTTGGCAGCCAGCTCCGCGCGCGAGATACTGCCCTGGCCTCCAGGGAGGAATCCCTGCAATTCTTCGAAAAGCTCTCGTTTCTCATCCGTGGAATATTCCCTCCGCAAACCCTCAACGACTCGCTCTAAGATGGCAAAGGCCCACCGCCGCTCGAAGATCGCGTCAGGGGTCCGCTGATCAACTGGTTCCAACGAGTATCGAGTTTCGGGGTCCCCGCTGTCCAGAGGAACAAACGTTTGGCGCCCGCCCCGGCGTTGGGTGTTTGCCCGCTCGCGCTCATTCGCCAGAAAGTTTTTGAGACAAGCGAGCAGGAATGAACGGAACTTCCCTGCTGCTGGGTGCACACTGTCGAGGGAATGTCGTTCGAGGAAACGAAATAAAAATTCTTGAGTGAGGTCCTCGGCTTCATGAGGGCTCGAACCTCGGCGCCGAATGAACGCATAGAGCGGATACCAATAAGCCGAGCACAAACTGGCCAGTGCTTCGCGTGCAACCGTGCCGTCCTTCTCACGTGCGGCCAACACGACGGTCCAGTGCGTCGTGTGAAAGCCCATGGAGCTTCCAGGCGCTTCGCAAGGCTCTGAATTTGGCGGGGACATTGACGAAAGTCTATCAGTATCGAGGCAGCTTTAACAAGCTTCGCTGGTAGCGGAGTAGCGGGCAACGCTCTGAGCCACGGGGCCATTCTCGGCTTCCATAGCCTGTTCGAAAACGTGACAGAATCTTCCTACCATTTTCCTACCAGATTTTGCTTCAAACAGACGATTATATGCGTTTTCTGAGATTTTGCCGTTATAGCCGAACTGCTTAACTATCAGAAGAATAGACGGTTGCACGAATCTTGCCCACCAGGTTCGAGCCCCGCCGCTCCCGCCATTCATTTTTCTTCCTACCAAATTGCTCCGGTTCTCTCGTGCGGGACCGAGCACAGCACTTACGAATGAAAGGTTGGCGAGACAACGGTGTCACAGGCGTCCAGAACGACTGCGCGGGTGGAGAGG
>DATJGF010000223.1:0-2998 GCA_035495315.1 Candidatus Limnocylindrales bacterium | reverse complement strand
CTGGACGCACCTGATCGATTTCATCCAGGAAATGGCGCAGCGTGGGAAAATCAGTTCCTCGGATCTAAAGCTGATTTATGCGACGGATTCTGTTGAAGAAGCCATCGCGCACATTCGCACCAAGGCAATTGAGCGATTTGGTCTTAAGCGCGTAGCACACATGCGCCGCCATTTCCCATGGCTCGGGGAGCGTGGCTTTCCCGGCAAAGGTCCGGAAATTTGTTAATAGCCCAGAGGCAGATAGCGCGCCCCTCAATCAATCGACCGTTTCGGCGCTGGGCGGCAAGGTCAAAAAAATTGCCGTGGCTCGTTTATGCTAGCACTTCACGGCGATCGAGCAGGATTTCGCGCAGAGCGGTCCGCTTTTCATCAAGCAGCCCGTCTCTGGCGGCGCGCACGGCTTCGACCAGGTCACCAGCCTGGTGCAGACGCGGAACGTTTACGTAATCAGCCCCTGCGTCGAGAAGCTCCTTCGCTTGCGCAAGCACATCGACGGTAGCAATGATTTTTGCAGTCTGGTTCAGTTCGCGCAGAAGACGAACCAGCCGCGCATTTGTCGTACCTTTGAGCAGCGAATCTGGAACGGTGGAGATGAGCACCTCGGCTTTATCCACTCCAGCATGGACAAGCGTGTCCCGGTGCGAAACGTCACCATAAATTACCGGCACGTGTCGCTTGAGAAGGCCCTCGCGTGCCACGGGACTGAAGTCAACCACCGCCACCTCGGCGATCAATTCAGGATAACAACGTTGAAGCTCTTCCAGCAGCGAGCTGGCGGTTCGAAAAAAACCAACGAAGACAATGCGGGCCGCGTGATCGTGGGCAGCGGCGCCGACTGCATCAGCATCAGTGGGGACCTGGTCGAGATCACGAAAACCAAAGTTCTTCAACCACGGAATCAGCCTTCGCGTTAGACTGTCGGATTTCGCGATACCAAAGGTCGAAACAACCGCAAGCAGAGTGAATGCGAGCGCGACGATGCCACGAGTGGCCGGGCTGGCAAGATGAACTGCCTGAGCGCCAAGGGCGAGAACCACCAGCGAAAATTCGCTGACCTGGCAAAGATTCACGGCCGGGATAATGCTCGTCCGCAAGCCCTGGCGCATAAGGTAAAGCGGTGTGAACACAGTTCCTACTCGAGTTATGACAACAAACGCAGCGAACGTCAGCGCCCACCCCACAAGGCTGCCAGTCGGCAACGGAATTTGCATGCCGATCGCAACGAAAAACAGGGTCACGAAAAAATCGCGTAGACTAATCACCTTCGCGGTCACATCGAGTGCATACGGAAAGGTGGAGAGCGCCACGCCTGCCACGAGCGCGCCCATCTCACGGGAGAGATGCAGCTGCTCGCCAAACTCGCCAATAAGAAAACACCAGGCGATCGCGCCGACCTGCATGAGTTCCGGCACGCGCGCGACGCCACGAAAGATGGCAGGCAAGACGTAACGGCTCACCGCGAACGTCGCGGCCACAAGAACGGTTACACGCACTAGCGATAGGAACAGAAGTCCTGGGGCCAGGTTTCCGAGGTTTGGTTGGATTGCGAGAAAGAGGATGACCGCCAGGTCCTGAAGCACCAGCACACCCAGCGTGATCCGTCCGGTCAAGGTATCGAGCTCTTCCTTGTCATAGAGCATTTTGACAACGATGACTGTGCTGCTGAGCGCAGCTGCAACGGCCAGATAAAGGGCGTCCCATTTTCCGCCGCCGAGAGCGAATCCGCAGAGATGGAAAAAAATCATACCGAGCGCAATTCCGCCGAGGATCTGCACCAGCGCGGTGAGTGTTATGGAACGCCCAGCACTGGCGATTTTCTTCAAGTCGATCTCGAGCCCGATCATGAAGAGCAGGAAAATCAGTCCCAACTCCGCAATTGCCGAGATCGACTCAGCCGACTGAATAAAACCGAATCCCAGGGGACCGAGTGCGAAGCCGCCTGCCAGATAAGCGAGGAGCAACGGTTGCCGGGCAAATTGCGCACCAAGACCGAGCAGCCACGCGGCAACGGTGCAATAGGTGATATCGCGGATTAATTCGTGCATGTATGATCTCGCCTGCTATTCCCGTGGCCATCAATCGACCGGTCTCGTCGCGGACTTCGCCATACGCCGCGTAGTCTGCCGATCCGCAATGCAAACACAAGGAAATCGCAAGCTTGACTCTCGTCACGCCAAATTATCCGAACTCTTAACGGTCGATGAAAGTACCCTCCCGTTCAGTTTACTTCTCGTCGGACCGCGACAAACACCGGCACGCAAACTCAACTTAATACCCAGCCTCAAACATAACCGTTGCCGCCAGCGCCGCTACGCCCGGGTCATTAACTAGTATCCTTTGTGACAGTCGTTAAGCCTTGAGCTTAGCTTGTTGCAAGAGCAATTGGCAGTCCGGCGGAAGAATCAGTTGGATCGCCTTTGGTACGGCTTCGTATCGGACCTTCGAAAAGCGTAACGGTTCTCCATCCAGGTTGACAGGAATCGCTCCTTCAGGATGCACCTCCAGCCACGGGGTTTGCCAATAAGAGATATACTCCCCATCGGCTGGAAGCTGTTGCAATTCTCGCGCCGCGGCGAGCAACGCCGTTGGCGAGATCTGACGAACCACAAGCACATCGAGCAAACCGTCGTCGATGCATGCACGGGGAGCGACCTGGATACCGCCGCCCGTCTGGCGCCCGTTCCCGACGATTGCCGCCGGGACGGTGCCAGTAATTTCGCGATCCGGCAACCTGAGCATTCCATGATATTGATGAATATTGATCGCCAGAAATGCACCCATCACGGTGTAGGCGGCAGGACCAAGCAGGCGTTTCAGTTCGGGTGAAGTGGTCGCGGTGATCTCGGCGCCGAACCCAGAGCTGGCTGCATTTATAAACCAATGGTCATTAGCCTTGCCGATGTCGATTGGTGCTGCCTTACCTTTCATACAGAGCGCCAGCGCTTTCTCCGGATCACGCGGGATACCGCATCCAGTGGCAAAATCATTGGCGGTCCCA
>DATJGF010000222.1:0-20825 GCA_035495315.1 Candidatus Limnocylindrales bacterium | reverse complement strand
CCCCATAGCACTGGCGCACTCCAAGACCTGCGATTTAGAATTCGAATGTCACGTCGCTGAGGCGGCGTCCAATTTCACCCAGAATTCTTTCCTCGTCGCTCTTATCTTTCGCGACGAACGTTACGCTGAAACGCAGATAGGCGCCTGCGTCATCCCATGGAACCGTCGAGATCAGCTTCTCGGTGATCAACCATTGTGAAACGTCTTCCGCCGCGCGAAACTGGACTCGTGTGCCATCGCCTTTGCGAGCCGATCGCGGCGCCTTAACATAGAGGAAAAACGACCCTTTCGGTTTCTGGGCTTTGAACCCGGCCTTGGCCAGCACGGTGATGAGCGCGCTCATGCGGCGCGAATACTTGGCGGCGATTTTTTCAGTAATCTCCGGATGATCCAGGCCGTAAGCCGTTGCGTGTTGAATCGCTAGGAACTGGCCCGAATCGCTGTTGTCCTTTACGTCGCCATAGGCTTTTACAAGTAAAGGATTGCCGGCGACAAAACCGCAGCGCCAACCTGTCATATTGAAACTCTTGCTGGCTGAATGCAGTTCGAGGCCGACTTCCTTGGCCCCCGGTGTGGCGAGGAAGCTCAATGGTTTGCCCTCGAATACAAGCGCGGCATAGGCAGCGTCGTGAATGACCACCAGGTTATATGTGCGCGCAAACGCGACCACTTTAGCGAAAAACTCAGGTGTCGCGCTCGCCCCGGTTGGGTTGTTTGGATAATTGATCACCAGGACCTTTGCCCGGGCGAGCACATCGGCCGGGACTGTGTCGAGGTCAGGAAGAAATCGATTTGCCTCCGTTAGTGGCAGGTTATGAACCAGACCTCCATAATATTTTGCGTGCGTGCCGAAGACCGGGTAACCGGGAGTAGTCATCAGCACGTAATCCCCCGGGTTGATGAGTACCGCCGGAAGAATTGACAGAGCCGCTTTACTCCCGATCGAGTGAATGATCTCCGTCTCCGGGTCAATGCCTTTGACCCCACAAACCTTATCCAAGTACCGCGCGGCGGCTTGTTTGAGCACAGCATCCCCGTTATCCGCGTATCCCCGATTCTCCGGCTTGCGGGCTTCGTCGCAGAGTTTGTCGACCACCTCGGGAAAGGCCATTTCATCCGGTTCGCCTACCCCTAAATCGATAATCTCTGCCCCAGGGTGCGCGCTCATGGCAGCGCGCTTGGCGCGTTTTATTTTCTCGAATTTATAAATCGCGTGCGACTTGCCGTATTGCCGGCCGCCGATTCGTTCGGCGAACAGGTTTTGGATGTAAGATTCGGTCATACCGGAACGCGAACGCTACCTTAGCGCGTTGAAACGTTAAAGCGTGAAAATGTAAAAACGTGGTCGCGGCATCCACATTCCGTTTCAACGTTCCAACGCTTTAACGTTCTAACGGTTCAACGTTCTAAGGATTATAAGGCCACTTCCTGCCCCCTGCGTCTGGTGAAATGAAGCGAATGGGTGTATCCGGCGCTTCGGGCGAGCTGTACCGCCTCTGTCAGGTTCAAGCCCACCTCCTCCGGCGCATGAGCGTCGGAGCCGAACGTGATCGGCACTCGCTCGGTGGCGGCCAATTGGAGGATCGCCAAGCTGGGGTATATCTCGCGGCACTCCTTGCGCAACCCGGCCGTATTCAGTTCGATCGCCACTCGGTGTCGTTTGGCAGCCTGGATAAAGGCCTTAAAGAGCGGCGCCGACTCTTGTTGCGGGTAGAAGGCAAATTTCTTGCAGAGATCGGCATGCCCAATGATATCGAACAAGCCAGACTCCGCTGCCTTCGTCAAATGCTCGCAATAAGCTGTCCAAACTTCGAGCGCGTTTCGGCGCTTCCACTCGGACAGTTGTGTGGGGTTATCGATGGCCCAATCAGGCGAGAGATAATGGACCGACCCGATGAGGTAATCCCAAGGGTGTCGAGCAGCCAAATCCCGTACCCAATCCTCGTAGCCGGGCAGAAAATCGACTTCCAGGGCCAGTTTGATGATCAGGCGAGGATGATCGCGCCGCGCCTTTTCGACTTTCGCGACATAGAGATCGAGGTCGGCGGCCCGCATCCGCCAATCGTCAAAATCGTCCTTGGGCATTGGGTTATGGTCCGAAAACCCCATTTCTGCAAGACCGACACGCAGCGCCTGCGCGGCGAGTTCGCTCGGTTCACCGGTCGCATGTCGGCACAGCGGGGTGTGCGTGTGATAGTCGGGGGGTAAGGGCATGTCCTAATGACGAATGACGAATGACGAATGACGAATCATGGATAAAGCCAATTAGTCTGGAAAACCTTGCTGAATATCAGACCGAAGCCAAATCACAAAAAGACAACCGGCTTCCCAGCAGCTTGGGTTTCGGCCTTTGAATTTCGGCTCTTGGATTTTGCCAATGCAGCCCGTCGCTGAAGTTCGCGACAGGCTCGAGTTACCGACAACCTGCTTGCGACCTTGAACCGGTCATTGCGCGGGAGGAGGGGCTTTGGCGAGCAGCTGCTTGACCGACTCGATCAGTTCGTTGACAACTTTCTTTTGATCGGCAGTCACGTTCGGATCGTTGGCGAGCTTATCCAACGCTTCCAGGGATTTCTCATACATACCGTAGCGAACCCCCGATATGGCCTCGCTCACATTCTGTTGAATCTCGGAACTGGAGTTATCAAAGGTGTGCTGCAGCTTGGGAAAATCCACTTTGACACCGTTGATTTCCGGCACCACAGGTGCATCGGCTGACTTTTTGCACCCGCCTACCGCAAATAGAGTCAGGGCCAAAGCGACGCAGAGGCAGTTGAGTTTTTTCATAGTAGAAACTCTAAGGTTTCACTACCCGCCTGAAAAGAAGAATTTTGGCGGACGGCCTTCGTTCTCCGACAGCTGGCTAATTGCGAACAGTCGCATTCTCGGCCATCCAGTGCGCATCCTGCCAGGAATCGCCCGCAGGTACCCGGAGGGCCAGATTTCCGTTATACATGACTGGAGCTTTGGCGATTTTTGACCCAAGCCATTTGTGTACTTCGGAGTGACCGTCTGCGAAAGAGAATCCCGCCGCTCCATTGTGGAAAGCAGCCGGGAAATCGATAATGTAAGCCGAGCCGGGCGCGTCAGTCGGTTGATTTCCCGCCTCGGTAACTGCGAAAGCCGCGTCATTGATGCTGTCCGGATGTTCGTCCACAAACACCATCGTCTTTGTCGGTAAAACAATATTGGCCAGCTTATTATAGACGCGCCAGTTTTTTGCCAGGGGAGCGGTTCCGCCACTTGAGTCCAGCCACTCACCGCGACTCAATACCTGGCTCATGGAATTGCTGCGCACGCGGGGCCTCTTGACACCACCGGTGGCGGTCACCATGGCATGGTCGGCGGGGCACTTGAAAATCTCAGGGTTCTTACCGCAATAGGGGAACATCGGGCTTCTGAATATATAAATCGCCGGATCCCAGTTGCCCGCGGCTCCACTGAAATCCAGATTGCCCTGAACCCAGTTTGTTCGCCCCGCCATAACGGGCGGCGGACTACCGCCGGGGTCCTGGCAGGTTAACATGATGTCGTTGGCGTCTTCGGCGTACAACCTAAAGGCCAGCGTGAGTTGCTTGGTGTTGTTCATGCACTGAACGCCTTGGGCCTTTAGTTTTGCCTTCGACAAAGCCGGCATCAGCATCGCGGCCAGAATGGCAATAATCGCGATGACCACCAGCAATTCAATTAGGGTAAACCCATTGGCAATGTTTCGGCGTGGCTTTTCTCCTGAGCTAAGTTCAAGTCTGGTATTCATTTTCGGTGCATTTTCTGTGGTTAGCACTCTGACGCCCCGTTTGCAACCGGGAATCTCAAACTAGCCTACGCCCTTTCCCGCGGCTGGTAAAGGAAAAATGATCGCCGGGCACAGGGGAAAATTCCCGGTCTCGCGTCGCGCAAATTTTGCGCAGCTGGCCTTAAAGGATGCGAGCAAATCCTGCGCACTGGGCGTCTAACAGTTGCGAGATCTCTGGGGTTTTTCGATTGGCATGTGACCTGCACCCAGAGCGGCGAACCGAAATGGCGAGCGCTTTGGGGCGCCTCCGCCCGGTTGAAGTTTGCAGCAATTAAATCACGCAGCACTCCTGATAATATGAAGAAAATCCAATGGTTAGCGATAGTAGGCATGGCCTCGCTCTTGTGTGCCGGGGCAACCCAGGTTTTGGCTCAAGACAATCCGGGTCCACCTCGGGGCGGGCGAAACTTTGATCCGGCTCAGTTCCAGCAACGTCGCATGGAACGCATTAAAGAGCAGATGGAGATCACCGATGACTCGGAATGGAAAGCCTTGGAGCCTTTGATTCAAAAGGTGATGGATGCTCGCATGGCAAGTTTTGCGGGGATGGGACGGGGAATGTTTGGCGGGCCGCGTCGGGGTGGCGGTGACAACGCTCAAGCCGATCAAGGGCAAGGCGGCGGCGGACGCCGTGGTATGTTTGGCGCTCCGAGCCCGGAAGCCGAAGCCTTGCAGAAGGCTATAGATGCCAAAGCGCCTAAAGCCGAGGTTAAGGCAGCCCTGGCAAAATACCAGGAAGCACGCAAGGCCAAGCAGGCGGAACTCGAAAAGGCTCAGGAAGAACTGAGAAAAGTCCTGACCGCCAGGCAGGAAGCCATCGCGACGCTGGATGGCTTGCTGTGAGGCGTGACACGTGATGCGTGAAAACGTGTTGCGATCCTTGTTCCGTTTGGCGCGACCGAGCACGGAACACGCAACACGGATGACGTAAAAATGTAACGAACTATGAGCGGACCTTCTGCCCAGGATAGCACAGCCAAGCCATTGTTGGAACGGATGGTGGCCAATCGCCAGCTTTCGGCGATCGATGCGCAGGTGCTTTCGGGACAAGGAACCTCGAGCAGTGCCGCGCCGGTTCAGACCGAGGAAGATGTCTTGCGCTGGCTGGCGAAGGAATATGGCCTTGCCTATACGAGTCTCGATGACATCGAACCCGATCGTCAGCTGCTATCACTGTTTCCCGCCCGCATTCTGCTCAAAGAGGAGCTGCTGCCACTTCGGCGTTTGAATGGGACTGTCGAGGTGGCGACGAGCCGTTTGTTCTCGACGCATGGGCTCGATGCCTTGAAGAGCATGACCGGCTTGAGTCTCAAGCCGGTGTTGGCCTCCAGCGAGGCCATTCAGCGTGAGATGAAGAAGCGCTTGGGCGTGGGCGCCGACACGATTGATACCCTGGGGGAGGAGGCCACCTTCCAGGTCGTTGACGAGAATCCCGAAGAGGATACCAATCTCGACAGCGCCGCCGAAGATGCCTCCATCATCCGGTTCGTTAACCAAGTCCTGCGCGACGCGATCGAATTGCGCGCCTCGGATATTCACCTCGAACCGTTCGAGGATGAATTCCGGATCCGCTACCGTATCGACGGCGTGCTGCAGGACGTTCCGGTTCCCGCTCAGATTAAGCGCTTCCAGCCCGCGATTGTCTCCCGGGTGAAAATCCTCAGTCACCTGAACATCGCCGAGAAACGATTGCCCCAGGACGGTCGTATTAAGATTCGCATCGAAGATGCCGAAGTTGATATCCGTGTCTCGGTGATCCCGATGCTCCATGGTGAGGCGGTCGTAATGCGGTTGCTTCGCCAGAACGCGACGTTGCGCGGCATGGGTGAACTCGATATGAATTCGCGGGAGTTGGAATGTTTTCGTCGTGTTCTCCAGCTGCCTCACGGGATCATCCTCGTTACCGGCCCGACCGGCAGCGGCAAAACGTCGACCCTCTACACCGCGCTGCATGAAATCAACGACGCGGACCGGAAGATCATCACGATTGAAGACCCCGTCGAATACCAGCTCAAAGGTGTTAATCAGATCCAGGTTTCCGAAAAAGCCGGTTTGACCTTTGCCCGCGGACTGCGGTCAATTCTGCGCCATGACCCCGACGTCATACTCATCGGCGAAATTCGCGATCAGGAGACCGCGCAGATTGCTGTGCAAGCCTCGCTAACCGGTCACCTGGTGTTTTCGACATTGCACACCAACGACGCTCCCGGGGCGCTCACGCGCTTAGTCGACATGGGGGTCGAACCTTATTTGGTTGCATCGTCACTCGAGGCGGTGCTCGCTCAACGCCTTGTGCGCGTTTTATGCGAGCGGTGCAAGCAGCCTGACAATTCCCCGGCGACGCAGGCGTTCAAGACACAGGTTGGCATTCCGGCTGGCACGACGATTTACCGTTCGGTTGGTTGTCAGGAATGCCGCCAAACCGGTTTTTATGGACGGCACGCCATTTTTGAATGGATGGATTCCGATAACGAGATTCGCCAACTGATTCTGAAAAATGCCTCGAGCGATCTCATTCGGGAGGCCGCCCGGCGCGGGGGCATGCGGACTTTGGCGGAAGATGGCTGGCGCTTAGTACGGCTTGGTGTCACCACTGTCGAAGAGGTCCTCAGCGTGACCACGGCTAAGGAAGTTGAGCGCACAACCAAGCTGGCCGCGTTGCATCCGGAAACCAAAGACGTTGCACCGACAGCTGCCGTCGCTGCGCGCCCGACCTAAGCCTTGCCCATGGCCTTGTTTCAATATAGAGCGTTGCAAGCTGACGGTGCCATTGCGGAGGGGCAGCTCGAAGCTGCTGGCCGACCGGAAGCGTTTCGCCAAATGGAAGGCTTGGGTTTGCGGCCGATCAGCGTCCTCGAAAAGGCTGCATCCTCGAAAGCGAGCAGCGGTGGCGCAGGCGTTAACGCCGCATTGGGGTCCTTGACCCTGTTTAAAAGGACACCGAAGGTTTCGGGCCGGGCCTTAGAGAATTTCACACGCCTGCTTTCGAGCCTGTTGGCAGCGGGCGTGCCGCTCAGCCGCGCGCTGACCATTCTGCACAAAGAGGCCTCCACCCCGGCTGCTGCAGAAAAATGGAAAGAAATTCACGGCCTGGTTATCGACGGCATGTCATTAGCCGACGCGATGGCGCGCTCCCCTCAAGTGTTCCCGCGCGTTTATACGGCGATGGTACAGGCTGGCGAAACCGGCGGATTCCTCGACCTGGTGCTGGCTCAGATCGCTGACTTTCAATCCCGTGAGAAAGAGCTCCGTTCCAAAGTCAGCACCGCAATGCTGTATCCCGCGATCTTGTTCGTACTGGCCATTGGCGTATTGATCTTTCTGCTGACGTTTTTTATCCCCCGCTTCCAGAGCATCTTCACGGGATTCGGAGCCTCGCTGCCCTGGTTAACCCAGGTCATCATTGGCGCGAGCCGTATCGTGCGGTCCTACGGCCTGTTCGTCGGCGGCGGTATCGTCCTGGCCATCTTCTTTGTCCGGACTTGGTTTTTGTCCCCCAAAGGGCGCCGCACCTGGGAAGGATTAATCCTGCGCGCGCCTATTATTGGTTCGCTGGTGGCGCAATTCGCGATGGCGCGTTTTTGCCGGATGTTGGGTACACTGCTCGCCGCAGGTGTGCCGTTGGTCCAGGGCTTGAATGTCGCGCGCAAGTCGATCGGAAATCAAATCCTGGTTGATGCCGTCGCTCAGTCGATCGAGCGGGTCCAACAAGGCGGCCAACTGGGTGCCAGCCTCGCCGATTGCCGCGGACTGTTTCCCAGTTCGGTGCTTGAGATGATCTCGGTTGCCGAGGAGAGCGGAAAACTCGACCAGGAACTCATCCGCATCGCCAACGTCACCGAAGGGGACCTCGACCGCGAACTCAAGACCGCCGTGTCACTCGCAGAACCGTTGATGCTATTCCTCATCGCCGGTTTTATCGGCACGATCTTTATCGGGATGGTCCTGCCGATCTTCTCGTTGCAAGAACATATCAAGTGATTTCGTGAACTTGAGCACTATCCAACGCCACGCAGCGCAGAGTTTCACTCTGCTGTATCGCCGATTTCCAATCGGCATTGGTTTGGATAATTCGAGAGTATCCCTGCCTGGGCAGATTAAAAATCTGCGGTACAGCAGAGTGAAACTCTGCGTTACTTGCCTGCACCGCCACAACTAATCGCGACATAAATGAAAACACGACACCTGACCTCAAATTTGATACGCGGATCCCGAAGCCTTCGGGCTTCATCCGAAGCGCGCCTGCGCCGACTCGATCGCGTCAAAGCCCGCGGCTTCACTCTGGTGGAAATGCTCCTGGTGCTGATGATCCTGGGGGTGCTCGCGGCGATCGTCGTGCCCAAAATGGCGAACCGCGGCCAGGATGCGCGCATCAAAGCAACGATCACACAGATTTCAGCCTTCAAGACGGCGCTGGATATGTTCGAGGTCGACAATGGCTACTATCCAAAGGGGCGCAATGGCCTGTTGGATCTGGTGCAGAAGCCTCGTGATGCCTCTAACTGGCACGGCCCTTATCTGGATAGCATTCCCAAGGACCCTTGGGGTAATGATTACATCTATGAAAGCCCGGGCAAACACCACGCCAGTTCGTTCGATCTGATGTCGATGGGTCCGGACGGCCGCGAGGGCGGTGATGACGATATTACCAACTGGGATCAGCAGAAGTGATGGGGACAAGATCAGAGCATACAAAACAGAAGCAGGTGAAACATGAGATTGCGAATAGGACAGGCCAAGCTTAGGGGCGACTCCACTGGAGTTGCGTCCAGGCGCTGTCTTTACGTTTCACGTTTCACGTTTGATGTCTCACGTAACACGCAACACGCAACACGCAACACGCAACACGAACCACGAATCACTTCTCACTCCGCCTTCACCCTCATCGAGTTGGTCCTCGTCATGGCGGTCGTGGTCATCGCGATCGCCATTACCGCACCGAGGCTGGCCAATTTTTTCCGAGGGCGCACCCTCGACTCGGAAGCGCGGCGGTTGCTGGCCTTGACCCATGCCGGCCAAAGCCGCGCAGTTTCCGAAGGCATCCCAATGCGATTGTGGCTCGATGCTGAGCAACGGACCTACGGTCTGCAAGAGGAGGCCGGCTGGGATGATCGCGATCCGAAAGCGATCGACTTCACGATGGATCACGATTTGCAGCTTGAGATTATTGCCGGCGCGGCGACGAAACAACGGAATGGCAAGGGATTGGCAACTGCGGGCGTTTTGAGCCGCGCCAATACTCGCAACCTGCCGGAGATCCGTTTCCTGACCGATGGTACAATTGACCAAACCAGTCCCCGGGCCGTCAAACTGATCGATCGAGACACGAGGGCACTCTGGCTCACGCAAAGCACAAACCATTTGAATTATGAGATTCGCAAAGAATTCGAATAATTCAGAGCACTTTTGCAACCGCGGGTTCACGCTGGCCGAAGTCTTAGCGGCCTTGCTGTTTATGGCGATCGTGATCCCGATGGCTGTTCAGGCACTGCGCATCGCCAGCCTTGCCGGAGAGGTTGCACAGCGCAAAACCGAAGCCGCGCGCGTCGCCGAACGCGTCCTCAACGAGAGTGTCGCGACGACGAATTGGAATGCCAGTCAGGTGGGCACCGTGATTGAGGGAACTCGGCAGTACCGTTGGGCGTTGCATAACGAGGTTTGGAACCAACCCAACACTAATCTGCTCGCCTCCGGGACCGCGTCATCTGGTCAGCTTGCCGGCGGCCAACCCCAGGTCAACCAGTTCACTGCCAACCAGGTTACAATGAATCTTCTATCGGTGGAAGTGAACTACGCCGTCCAAGACCGGGACTATTCGGTGCGCTTGAGCACCCTCGTCAATTCGTCCCAATGAAGCTCGCTCAAATCATCGTAGCACAGATGGCTCCCGTAGCCCGCGCATCCTCAGCGAGTTGCCGCCGCGTCTCGCCAGTAGAACCCCGCCATCGCCGGGCGGGACGCCACGGTGAACTCGCAGGTGAGGACGCCCATGGGACCGGCTTCACACTCATCGAGGTAATCCTTGCCATCGGCATTTTCGCCATCGTCCTTGTCGCGATGAACACTGCGTTTTTCGCCGCGCTGCGCTTGCGGCAAAAAACCTCTGATGCTGTGGAGTCGTCCCGACCTCTTACGCATGGCCTGGCTTTACTGCGACACGATTTGCAGAATGCCGTTGCGCCGGGCGGCGTGTTGAAGGGCGATTTCCGCAGTGGTGGCGCGGGCGGTGGGCCTGGATCACGTTCCAGTTCGACCACGGGCAAGGGAGCAGTCGTGAACACCCTCGGCTCGCAAAATCCCGGCTTGGATTTTTTCACCTCGACCGGGGCTTTGAGCGACGACTCGCCTTGGGGTGATATTCAAGAGGTTAATTACCAACTAATGGACCCGTTGGACCCTGCTCGTTCCTACGGCAAGGACCTCGTACGAACAATCAATCGCAACCTGCTGGCCACCGCAACACAAGCCACAGAAGTTCAGCGCCTGGCCGGCAACATTGAGAATCTCGATTTCTCCTATTTTGACGGAACTCAATGGCGCGATACCTGGGATACAACGGCTGGGGACACCGGCCTGCCGCGCGCGGTGCGCGTCAGCGTGCAACTCGCCTCAAGCGAAGGTCCCAGTCGAGGTATTACCCAACCGCTGCAGATGGTGGTCCTTCTGGACTCGATGTCGGTCACCAATCAATGAAATTGCGCCGCCAAATTGATGACTTAGTCGGACGAGCGTGCTATCGTAGCGCAGAGTTTCACTCTGCTGTACCGCAGGTTTCCAACCTGCCATCTTCCGGCTCCATCCTCGTCATCGTGCTTTGGGTCGCCCTCGGCCTGGTGACCGTCGCGCTCTACTTCGCCAACTCAATGTCTTTCGAACTGCGCGCTTCGGATAACGGCATCGCCGGTCTTGCCGCCGACCAGGCCATTGAAGGTGGCGCCCGTTACGTCCTTTCTGTCCTTGCCTTGTCGAGCACCAACGGTGGGGTGCCCGATCTCACCAGCTACCGTAGTCAGGCGGTGCCGGTCGGCGATGCCCATTTCTGGCTAATTGGGCGCCCCGGCGATTACCAGGTCCAGCCTGACGAGGTTTTCTTCGGTTTGGTTGATGAAGGCTCCAAATTGAATTTGAACAACGTCACGGTAGATAACCTCGCGCTGCTGACGAATATGACTCCCGAACTGGCGGCTAATATCGTTGATTGGCGCGATACCAACGGTGCGGTCTCGGCCAACGGCGACGGCCCAACCATCTATTCACAATTTCAACCTCCTTACATTTGCAAGAATTCCCCATTTGAGACGACCGATGAGCTGCGCCTTGTTTATCCAAGTGATTTGGGAACTCTCTTGGGTGAGGATTTCAACCGAAACGGAGCGCTGGATCCCAGCGAAAGCGATACCAATCGCAATAATTGGATTGATCCCGGCATCCTGGAGTACGTGACGGTTTACAGCCGTGAACCCAACACCCAAAGCAACGGCACCGCGCGCGTCAGCATCAGCCTGGTCAGCAGTACCAGCGCTGATCTGATTAATCTGTTGCAAACCAATCTGAGTTCCGCTCGATATACCGCCGTCGCCACCGCGCTCGGCCTAATCGCCAACCAACCGGGTGGCGGACCGCGGCCCGGAGGCGGACGTCCGCCTCCGCCACCTGCCCCGAGGCGATTCGCCAGCCCGCTGCAGTTTTATATGGCCAGTGGCCTAAGCGCTGACGAGTTCGCATTAATTGCCAACAGTATCACGGTCGCAACGGGAACTTACATCCAAGGACGAGTCAACGTGAACACTGCGCCCGCGGCTGTCCTGGCGTGTTTGCCGGGGTTCAGTGCGGATTTGGCGCAGCAGTTGGTAAATTACCGGCGACAAAATCCGACGAGGCTCACCTCGATTGCCTGGGTGCCGGACGCCCTGGGTGCCAGTAGCTCCACCGCCAGTGCATTGGCCGTCGCGGGAGATTACATCACAACACAAAGTTACCAATTCACCGCCGACATCGCGGCACTTGGGCCTTTCGGACGAGGCTATCGCCGCGTGAAATTCATTTTCGATACCAGCACCGGCAAGCCACAGGTGATTTACCGGCAAGACTTGAGCCACTTGGGCTGGGCTTTGGGACGTTATGCGCGCCAGGATTGGCTCCTGACTAAGAAATCTTGAATGAATGCTCGTTTTAACCTGGAACGACTGCAAAAGCAGCGCGGTTCGACAATTCTCGGTCTGACACTGGACGGCAGCCGCCTGGACGGTGTCGTTTTGCGTCGTACCAATGGCGCTGTGCAGGTGGAAAAGGCATTCGCGGCAACGCTCTCTCTGGACCCGATGACTAATGATGCGGAGTTGGTCGGACGCGAGATCCGCAATTGCCTCACCGGCGCCGGCGTCCGTGAACGGCGTTGCGTCGTGGGGCTCCCGTTGCGCTGGGCGCTGACCGTCCATACCCACATACCTCAAATTCCTGAAGCCGACGTCGCCAGCTTTCTCCAAATCGAAGCCGAACGCAGCTTTCCCTGTGACGTCTCGACGCTGATGGTCGCGACCTCGCGTTACCAGGCAAGTCCGGGGGAGGCTCATGCGACACTCATCGGAATTCCTCGGGCGCAGGTTGATTCGCTGGAGGCTGTCTTGCGCGGGGCGCAGCTCAAACCGGTCAGTTTTTCTCTTGGGCTTGCGGCGTTGCAGCCACCTAAATCAGATGCATCGAATGGCGTGCTGGCATTTGCCATCGGTGAGAACCATGTCGGGTTGCAGATTAGTTGCGATGAAGGGATCGCCGCCTTGCGGACCCTGGAAGGAATGATCGATACGGATGGTGGCCAACGCCGGCTGCACGCGGACGTTATTGCGCGCGAAGCCCGTATCACCCTGGCCCAGTTGCCTGCAGCCATCCGCGCCTCGGTACGGCGTGTTCGCGTTTTCGGTCCCCGCGATCTGGGACAACAACTTACCGACGAGCTCGAACTGAGGTTGGAAGCGTTAGGGCTGGAATTCGAGCTGGTAACGCATTATCCCGCGATGCAATTTGGCGTTCAGATCCCCGCCAACACACCGGTGTCTCCGGCGGTTAGTCTTGCCATTGCACAACTGGCTGAACATCGCACCACGCTGGAGTTCTTGCCGCCGCGAGTGACAGCGTGGCACCAATTTGCCTCTCGCTATTCCTCGGGCAGACTGCAACAGGCTGGAATTGCTGCCGCCGCGCTCGGGCTGCTTGTCGGAGGCGCTTTTCTGTTTCAGACTTGGCAACTCTGGCGCTTGGAAAAGCAGTGGGCGGCCATTAAGCGCCCGGTTCGTGAGCTAGAGGATGCTAATGCTCGGATCAAACAATTCCGCCCCTGGTTCGATGACAATATCCGGGGTCTGACGATCTTGCGAAGCCTCGCCCAGGCTTTCCCGGACGATGGCAGCGTGACGGCAAAAACCGTCGAGATCAGGGATTTAGGAACGGTGACGTGCACCGGCGTGGCACGCGACTACGGCGCCCTCCTCAAAACCGTCGCCCAACTGCGCACGGTTCGCCAAATTCCCGAAGTCAATTTGGGACAGACCCGGGGCCAACCGCCGTCAATACAGTTCAGTTTTAGCTTTGCCTGGAGTGAAGGAGGGCGGAATGCAAATTAAGAATCGTCAGCAGCTGCTGACCATTGCGGCAATTGCCGTGCTCGGCCTCTTCGCCGCCGACAAACTCATTTTCGATCCATTGACCAATCTGTGGAAAACACGCGCGCGGCGGGTCGATCAACTCCGAGTTCAGGTCGCCGAGGGTAAAGCGTTGCTGAAACGAGAGCCCTTTATTCGCGGCCGCTGGAATCAGATGCAACGAAATACTCTGACCAACAACACCTCCGCCGCCGAACAACAACTCTTCGCCGCGGTCGACGGCTGGCGGCAGGACAGCCGCGTCGTCATCAACGGCGCCACGCCGCAATGGCGCCACGACGCCGACGATTATATGACCTATCAATGTCGAATGGACGCCTCGGGTTCACTCTCGGCCCTGAGCAGGTTCCTTTACGATATCGAAAAAGATCCCATGGCCCTGAAACTCGACTCCATCGAACTCAGCGCGCGCGATAAAGAAGGCCAGCAACTCGTGCTTAGCCTGCAGATCAGCGGCTTGGTCCTCACATTGCAAACCCGATGACGCGGATTAAACATTCCCTTTCGCTCCTGCCATCGGTCTTTGCCTCGCTGATGCTGCTAGGCACACACCTTGAAGCCCAAGACGCAAACGACTTCACCAACGCCGTTCTTGAGGCCGCCGCCGTCGTCGTCAGCAATGCGATCGCGCAGCTCGGCGAAATGACTTTAACCAATGACATGACCGCTTCGAACGATGTCTCCCAGGCCGATCAAGGATCCGATGCAAATAGTCTCAGCGATACCAACCCTCAGAGTACCGGCCCTGGCCGCAGTCTCGTCGGCCCTTCGGAGTCCCGCCGTCAGTGGATCTTGCGCCAGCGCGCCGGAGCACCCGGTTCAAATGACGCCGGCCCGACCCCCAAATCCTCGGACACGAACACTGCCGTGGTTGCGGACTTTCGGGTGGTCAAACCGGATTACTCGACCTTCAAGCTGATCCTTGACCGCAACATCTTCGATCCGAACCGCTTCCCTCGCCGTTCCGGCAGCCAGCCAAGATCAAAAACGCTCGATTCTTTGACTCTCGTTGGCGTGATGAGCTACGAGAAGGGCACTTTTGCCTTCTTCGACGGCAGTAGCGCCGAATATAAAAAGGCAGTGAAATTGTCCGATACGATTGCCGGCCACAAGATCACCAGCATCGAACCCAACTCGGTAAAACTTTCTGCTGGCACCAACCAACTGGAATTGCGCGTTGGAATGCAATTACGCCGCGACGAAGGCGGTGATTGGAGCGTTTCGGCGCCACGCGAAACCTATGCCGCCAATTCAGCTCCGACGGCCTCCCCCGCGGCGCCGAGTGGTGCCGATAACGATGTGCTTGAGCGCTTGCGCAAAAAACGTGAACAGGAATGACTTATGAAGAACCTTAACCGCTATATTTTGCTCTTCTTTCTGGCGCAAAATCTGGTCGTAATCGGCGCGGAACCTGCCGCAGGTCAGTCACCTGATCAATCGCTCGCGACACCACCCAGTACGAACAGCAACGCCGAGGCACAACCCCCCCCGGCACAAGCTGCCCCTCAACCAGACACTACTCCCGCGGCACCGGACACTGCTTCGGACAGCAGCAGCAACGGTCTGCGGTTGAATTTCCGCGGCGCGCCGTTGGGACTGGTGCTGGATTACTTAAGCGACGCAGCCGGCTTCATCATCAACAAAGAAGCCGACGTCAAAGGAACTGTCGATGTCTGGAGCAAAGACCCGGTCAGTAAAGAAGATGCAGTGAAGCTGCTCAACTCGGTACTGCGCAAGAACGGCTACGCGGTCACGCGCGATGGGCGGATCCTGACGATTGTCAGCCTCGAAAGCGCGAAGACATCTGACCTCGATATTCTGCAAGGCGATAAATGGGAAGATCTCGAGAAATCCGATGAAGTCGTCACCCAGATCATCCCGGTGCGTTATGCCAATGCGACGCAGCTGATGAACAACCTCCAACAGTTACTACCCACCAGCGCCTCGCTTTCGGTCAATGAAAGTGCGAATTCCCTCATCCTGGTGGCCACCAAAACCGACATCCGTCGCATGCTCAAGATTGTCGCCGCACTCGATACCTCCATTTCCAGCGTCTCCTCGATCAAGGTGTTCCCGTTGCGCTATGCGGATGCCAAAGAATTGGCGACCGTCATCCAGCAGTTGTTTTCGCAACAAACCGGGCAGAATAACTTAGGCAATAACCCCCGTGCGCAGTTTTTCAACATGATGCGTGGTGGTTTCGGCGGCCCCGGCGGTCCGGGTGGTCAGGGTAACAATAGCAGCGGTTCCGCGGCGGGATCAAAAGTTACCGCTGCTGCCGACGATTATTCCAATTCACTGATCGTCAGCGCCTCGACCGAACTGATGGCGACTATCAGCGACATGATCAAGGAAATCGACCAACCAGCTTCGGACGTCACAGAACTGCGCGTATTCCACCTCCTCAACGCTGATCCAACAGAATTGGCGGACCAATTCGCTCAACTCTTCCCCGACGACACCCGCACCGGCACCGGTCAGAATCAAGGCGGCGGTGGTGGGTTTCGCTTTTTCGGCGGACGCGGCGGCGGTAACAACCAGGCCAACACCAGCGACCGAATGAAGAAGAAAAGCCGAGTATTGGCAGTCCCCGACCCGCGGACTTCATCGCTTCTGGTGAGTGCCGCAAGCGAGATGATGCCCCAAATCGCGGAGATGATCGCGCAACTGGACTCCAGTCCGGCCAAGCGTGAGGTGGTCAAGGTCTTCGATTTGCAGAATGCCGATCCCCAAGACGTTAGCCAGGTCCTGCAGGATCTCTTTAATAAGAACAACACGATGCGGCAGAATAACAACAACAGCCGTTCGATGCTGGGCCAGGGTAACCCACTGACTCAACGCCAAACGCAACAACAAGTTGGTACCGGCACTAGTTCCACCTTAGGTGCCACTCGCGGCGGCGGCTCTGGAATGACCTCCGGATTTTGATCGTTAAGCTGCAATCGCAAACCTGCTAAAACACGAGGCAATATGACGAACTATTTTAAATGGATTGCTTATAGATTCGCAAGGCCCCATCGCAACGCAGAGTTTCACTCTGCTGTACCGCAGGTTTCCAACCTGCACGCCGCCCGACCTTCGGTGGACCTTGGAACACTGCACTCTTGCCGTAGTCATGCAGCCCAGCAGAGTGAAACTCTGCGATACAGCAGAGTGAAACTCTGCGCTACCCTCGGCTGCTGCCTATTCCTGGGAATCGATGTCGGCACGCAAGCGCTCGCCCAGCAACGCCAGGGCGGCGGCACCGGCGGCGGGAATCGCAGCACCACCAGCGGCGGCGGTTCACGTCAATATCCCAGTACCGGATCGATCGGCGACGCGTACTTCTCCATCGACCCCGAGTCGCGGCGCGTTGTCACTATCGCCGATGAAGATACCAGCCGCTACATTTCTCAGGTGCTCTCGAACCTCGACCGGCCAAAACCGCAAGTGCTTATTAAGGTTGTTTTTTTGGAAGTAACCCACAACAACGCCTCGGATATCGGGATCGAAGGCGGCTGGGGCAAACAAATCAATAACGATCCAACAAAGGCGGCTCTCGCCAATGGTTTCGGCCTCTCGGGTTTGAGCGCGATTGTTTCTACCAACGTCAACCAATTCGGACAGCCGATTTCCAGTTTCTCGGCGGTTTCCCCGATGACCAGCCCCGGCGCCGGCCTGTACCAGATCCTCGGCCAGGATTACCAGGTGACGCTGCGCGCGATTGCGCAAGCCGGCAACGCAAAGGTGCTTTCGCGGCCTTCTATCCTGGCGCGAAATAATCAGCCCGCCACCATTACGGTCGGCCAATCCGTTCCTTTGATCACCAATGTCCGCTATGATACTTTCGGCAATGCAATCAATTCGGTCACTTACACCGATGTTGGCGTTATCCTTAAGGTGACCCCCTTCATCACTCCGGATAACCTCGTCGAGATGATTGTGTCACCTCAAATATCTTCTATCGATGCGACATTAACCGTTCCGATTTCGGCGAACGTCAGCGCACCGGTCATCGACGTGCGCTCGGCTGATACCGTCGCCGTTACCCCGGATGGACAAACCGTGATCATCGGCGGTTTGATGGCTACCACCAAGTCCAGCACCGATACAAAAATTCCTGTGCTCGGCGATATCCCGGTCCTGGGAAACCTCTTTAAGCGCAAACAAAGAAGTGACGCCAACACCGAATTGATCATCTTTTTGACTCCGCACGTCGTCCAAGCCCCTTCACAACTCGCCGCCTTGTCCGCCAAAGAGGGAGAAAAACTTCAAGGCCCCAACTCTTTCACCGAAGAGGAGCTCAATCGATTTATCGACAATCTCCCAGGCAAGAATGGCAACTCCAAAGGTTCCCATAAAACCAACTAACTTTGATTTCGGCGCTTTTGACTTAGGCCCTTGGACTAACGGATGGACTTAACCCGCCCCAGCCATTGGGTTTACGGTATTCTGGCCGCCTTCTGGCTGCTGGTGGGCGTCTGGCAAGCCGAGGAGCATTTCCGTTTTCGCGAAGCCGCCAAAAGCAACCTCAGTAACCGCTCAAAGGATATCGCCAATACCGTCAGCGCCTGCATCCGCGGAATGCGTTTCCGCGGTGCCGTCCGCAAAGAGCGGTTAGAGACCGTGTTGGACGAATTGGTGAATGGCGGTGCCAATGATTTGGTCAAATCGACCGAACTTCTGTCCATTGTGCTCCTGAACGCTGCCGGCGAAACCGTTGCTTCCGCCGGGCGCCCGATCGACTTTACGCAAAAAGAGATTCTTCAGCGCGGTGAACGATGGGGACAACGCATCGTAACTTTCGTCAACCCGGTCGATTTGGGCGTTAGCCTCACCTCCGAAGGCACTACCAACCCGACCGTGGTTCTGCCTCCGCCGCGCGACCTAACTAACGGATTCCGCGAGCCGCGCCCTTTCCGCTCCGACGATGGCGGCCGGCCTCCCGGACCGCCGCCGGAATTTGAAAGATTCGGGTCCGGGAACACGAATGAATTTGCCGGAGAACGGCCGCCGCGAGGGGAATTCCGGCCGCGGCGTCCTCCGTGGCTGCGCGGCATGGATGAAAAAGAGTTCCAGTCGCTAATCGAAAAGCAGGCGTTGCACGGTTTGGTCCTCGCGATGTCCACCGACGCTTTTCAGGCGGCGTCCGTCCGCGATTTTTGGCTGCGCACCTTTATTATCCTTCTGGCGACGGTCGCCGCAGCCGGCTCTGGCCTGGCATGGCGCAACCTCGTTAAGTCTTCTGACTTGCAGATTCGCCTCGTCCGCGCCAGCGAGCTTAACACGCATCTTAAGGAAATGAATCTGGCCGCCGCCGGCCTCGCGCATGAGACTCGCAATCCGCTCAATATCATCCGCGGCCGCGCACAAATGATCTCCAACCAGACTGAATTCCCGCCTGAGATCAGGGAAAAAGGGCGCGAGATCGTCAATGAAGTCGACAAAGTCGCCGCCCAGTTGAATGAGTTCATCAATTATTCACGCCCGCGCGAAGTCCGCCGGGCGAGACTCACCCTGGGAACAATCATCAACGAGGTCGTGCGCGCGCTTAGTTACGATTTAGAGGAGAAAAAGATTCGGCTACAGGTCCTCCCCGGCGAGTCGATCACTGTTGAAGCTGACGAACAACTCTTCCGGCAAGCCCTGTTTAATTTGCTGATAAATGCGGTGCAGGCGGTCGAACCTGGCGGCGAGATCCACGTCGCGGTCGCTCGGCAAAATGGGCTGGAAGCCAGCCTGGATGTGCGGGACAACGGTCCGGGAGTTCCGCCCGAACGGCGCAGCGAGATTTTCAAACCGTATTTTACGACGCAAAAGACCGGGACCGGTCTAGGCCTGGCGGTGGTGCAGCAAATTGTGCTCGCCCACGGTTGGGAGATTCAGTGTCTGCCCAATGATCCGAAAGGAGCCGTGTTTCGGATCACGCACCTCAAGATCGCTGCCTGAGGAAAATCAAATCCGAAACCCGGACTTCGGATTTTCCTACGCTCCTTCTTTCAGCAGTCCAATAAACTGCTTGATGGCGGGTGAAAGCACTTTGTTCTTCTTGTGGATAATTCCCAGCGAGCGGTAATAATCCCCGTCATCGAGGCGCACGGCGGCAAGGGTTTGATTATTCACTTCCTGTCGGATTGTCTCCTGGGGCACAATCGCCACGCCGGAGTCGATCTCCACCGCCCGCTTTACCGTTTCGATGTTGTCGAACTCCATCACGTGTTCTACCGACACGCCATGGTCCTTTAGGATCTTGTCCAGTGCCTTGCGCGTCGGAATATCCTTTTCAAAACTGACAAATTTTTGCCCGTTCAGATTCTTCAGTTTGATCCCTTTCAGCTTCGCAAATGCATGTTGCGGATGGCAAATCAGCACCAACTGGTCCTTGCGAAGCGGGACAATTTCAAGTTTCGGATCACGCATCGGATAGGCCACCAAACCGAGATCTACGACGTTGCCCAGCACATCCTCGTAAACCTGGTTGGGACGCCGATATTCCACATGCACATTCACCGTCGGATAGCTCTTCAGGAATTTCTTCAGATACGGCGGCAGCACGTGCAGGCCGATGCTGTAAATGGTCGCTACCCGAATGTTGCCCGATATGATTTCCTTAATCTCCTGCAGCTTGCTGTGGAGCGCGTCATAAGTCTGCAAAATCTGTTTGCTGTAGTCGTACAGCACTTCCCCTTCGGCCGTCAGTCGGAAATTTTTCTTGCTGCGTTCGATCAGCAGCGATTTGAACTGGCGTTCCAACGAGCTGATCGTCTGGCTTACCGCTGATTGGGTGACCCCGTTTATCTGCGCTGCCTTGGTGAAGCTTTCCGTCTCGGTCAGATCACAAAATACTTTCAGGCTTTCGATTTGCATAAGCGCAGGGAATACCAAATCGCAGCCCAAGTCAACAACTCTCGTTCATAAAAACGGGTCGTGTTTTTCACTAGGGTAATAATTATTGATCTTGATGATGAATGCAGAACATCTAATGGGATCCGTTTTTGGAGCGCTATCACCGCTGGTTTTCCAGCTCAGAAATCACACCAACACGCGAGAAAAATGCACGGCAGTCGATCCCTCTTGCGAGGTTCTTTGCCTAGATTTTATGCGGTTCACTGCCGAGGGGATCGGCAGCTGGTTTTCCTGATCGCCAACGGTTTCGCCGGTTTAACAATCCGCTGGCTCTGCGCTATCCCGCGGCCCGTGATGACGCAGCGTGACGGAATGCGACGCATTACTCGTTAATGCCCCAGTAGCGCAGGTTGTAATTGCGGGTCTCTCGTTCCAGCATCTCGTTCAGCAGTTCGGTCTTTGCGTCTGTGCGATCGCGCAGGCGTTCAGGCGACAGGCTGAGCGACTCCGAGTCCTCTTCTCGCTTCGATGCCTCACGGGGAGCC
>DATJGF010000221.1:0-6692 GCA_035495315.1 Candidatus Limnocylindrales bacterium | reverse complement strand
ATTTGGGTTGGCCTGGATTTTCCAATGGTATTACGCGGTGCTGTTCTTTATGGGCGGGGCGATCGCGTGGTTATGGCAGAAAAAATGGCCCGAGAACGCGGAGGAATTTGTTTACCCGGTCGCTTCCGGAGTCATCGCCGGCGGCTCATTGATTGGCGTTTTCCTGGTTTTCTGGGAGAACGCGGGGGAGATGGTGAAGATCGTGCACAGGGTGTTTGGGTGAGCGTTAGAAACGTTAAAAACGTTAGAAGCGTTAACAGGGTTAAAAGGGTTAAAAGCGGAGTGCATCGGCCCTGTCACCTTTTAAACTTTTTAACGTTTTTAACGTTTTTAACGTTTTAACGATTCCCCCCCCACCGTCCCCTTCGCATACTGATACCTGAAGGCCACAGCGCTGAAGAGGATGGCCACAGCGAAGGTGAGGCCGGCGTAGAGGTAGAAGCGGCCGGTGCTGACGGAATCAGAATGTCCGCTGGCCGCGGTCGAAAGCACCTTGGTGATGGCTGTGACGACCAGGCTGCCAAACGCCACCGTCAGCAGCCAGAAACTCATGACCGTGCTTTTCATCTCGGGCGCGGCCTGGGTGAAAGCGAACTCGAGGCCGGTCGTCGAAACCAGCACTTCGGCCGTAGTCAGCACAATGTAAGGAACCACCTGCCAGGCGACGCTGATTTGCGCCCCGGCTTCCACCTGCTGTTGAATCAATGCGACGATCACGTAGGAGGCGGCGGTGAGGAACAGGCCGACGCTGATTCTCTTGAGCGGCGTTGAGAATCTGCCGATGCGCGGATAAACCACCAGCGTCAGGAGGGGCACGAGGATCAAGACGAGGAGCGCGTTAGCCGATTGCATCTCCTCCGCGCCCACAACGAACCCGAGCACCTTGAAGCTCAACATTTTCGAGCCCTGCAGCACCCAGGTAGAATTGGTTTGGTCGAACAGCGCCCAAAAAATCGGGATCAGGGCGAAGACAAAGAGGATGGGGCCGACCGTGCGGGCGCCGGCGATCTCGTGGTCGCGAAATTTCTGGCGTGCGGCCTGCCAAAAGCTCTCCGGCAACTCGAACTTGCCCGCCAGGCTGGTGGCCACGATGAGAAAATACCAAAGGCCGACGACGACCAGTCCGGCGATTCCCAGCGTGTGCATGAACGGGGTCATTTTCTGGGCAAACCCCACGATGGCCAGAGACAAAATCGCGATCAGCGGGAGCACCACGGCCGCCAGCATGTTCAGTGTCGCCGCCCACGAAAAACCGGCCTGGTTCCGGTAGGCAGAAAGGAAAACGGGCATGAACCCCGCCGTTTTCGTTTCCCGGCTGGGAGGCACCCGCACGTAATGTTTCGTTCCCAGCCAGAACACCAGCGTAGCGAGGCCCATGGCGAAACCAGGCGCGGCGAACGCCCAGCCATAGCCGTGATGTTTGCGGATCAGCGGAATCAACAGGAACGCGAAGAATGACCCGAAATTAATCGACCAATAAAATGCGCCGTAAGCTTTTTGCAACAAATGTGATTGGTCAGCGCGAAACTGGTCTCCCATAAACGCCGAAACGCACGGCTTGATGCCGCCCGACCCAAAGGCGATCAGCGCCAGCCCGGCGTAAAGGCAGTACAGCTTCCCGTCTACCGTGGTCAGGAGGTCGCTGCAGGCCAGCACCCCATGACCGGCGCAGTAAAAGAGCGAAACCCAAAGAATAGTGTGATAACGACCAATGAGTTTGTCAGAAAGCCAGGCGCCAAACAGGGGCATGAAATAGTTGGCGAAGATGAACATGTGGATGACGCTGGTCGACTTGTCGACGCTTTGTCCCAGTCCGACGGTGATGTATCCGGCCAGGATGCTGCGCATCCCGTAATAGCTGAAGCGTTCACAGGCTTCATTGCCGACGATGTATTTGATTTGGCGCGGCCAGCGATCGCGTGTGGTGGAAGCGTGGATTAGCGGCTCAGAAACGGCTTGATTCTCGGCGGGCATAGCATTTGTGGCGACACTGAATATTCAGCCAGCAATTACGGCTGCCCTGATTATCAAGAATATCGGCCTGGAAAGCAAGCTGAGGGAGCTCGGCGAAATTTGTGGCGTTGTCCAGACAAATGAGGGAGCGCTAAAAATGTGGAGAGGGTTAGATGTCTTCCGCGGCCAAACGGCGGCGCCGAACATCGTTCCGTACGAGATAACTTCGCGACAGGTTTTCCTCCAGGTAATCCTGGGAGCCTGGCAGGCAAAGCGATTTTTAATCAGGCGGCTGCCCACGCTGTTGTCTGGCGTGTCGGGGCAGTGGACTATCTCTCGATCGCTTTTTTCTTGAGTGTCGAAAGAAACTGAGCTGCTTTCAGGCGGCGGGCAGGTTCGACATCGCCAAAAGGTGACCCTTTCGGAGGAGAATCGAGTTTGTGCACAATCGCGTCCAGAAACGTTGGGTCCCAAAACCCCTTCAAAGGCCCATTCGGATATGTATTCAGTTTCTTAAGAGAATCCTCGAGCCGGTCGGGGCTCGCCAATTGATCGTTCAAATAATTCGCAGCTGCATAATAACCTTCCAATAAAAATGTTGAGGCATTCTGAACATTTGGGCGGTCCTTTAGGTACCGTTCGGCTCTGGCGCTGGAGTTTGCGAATTGCCCGATGAACATGTAAATTTCTGCGAGGTTCAGGTAGTCTTTATTGCGCTTGGGATGTTCTTTAATCGAGCGCTCGTACTGATCGATGATTTCCCTCAGGACCGACTCGTTGTCGGTCGGTTTAAATCCAATGGCCAAGCCCATGAAGTGATATCCTTCCCAGGCGGTTGGATCCACGGACTGAATTTCGCTCGAGGCGGCTTTGAGTCCCTCGACGTCTTCGAGGTAGAACGATGTTCTAGCGACGAGAGCAAGCGCCGAAACCTGTGCCTGAAGGATCGGTTCCATCAGCGGAGAATTTGTTTGCAGGGTTTTGAGTTGGCGCTTGCACCCCGCTAACAAGTCGTTGGCTGACCGCGCATAATCGCGCGCATCCTCATATTCGCCCCGCTCAAATTCCCTGAGTCCATTATGCAGCAATGCTGCCGCGCCCGAGACAGCGCTCAGCACACTGGCAGTCGCTCGGGTTTGTGTTTCCAACAGGTCGCTAGCTTGTTCTAGTTTGTTGGTCAAACGCCTGTTCTCCTCGGTCTTGAACAATTGGTAGCCAAAACAAAGGGTGAACAACAAGGCAAGCAAAGCGCCGTAGATCTGAAAGGGTCCCCAGCGGGTTCGTAATTGAGTCATTAGATCCCCGTTGACCGATTTGACAAGGTCTACCAGCTTTTCAGCGTTGGTGAACTTGGTTTGATTCAGCACCTCCGCCGCTGCGAGCTTTTGATCCACAAGCCGCTCAGTTCCAGCGACCTTCACTTCCAACCCGGAAACCCGTTCTTGAAGCTCTTTCAGATCCCCTTCAGTCATAACTTATTCCTTTGCATTGCGGTTCCCCTAGCGCCCGCCGACGTAGAGTGAATAAGTTCATCCTATTCAGGATAACCTTTGCGGCAAGGGAAAAATGTCGCCGCCCGCTTAACTGCTTAACTGCTAAACGCGAAACGCCGGTTCGCGGAGGTTTAATGAAGCGATCACTAACCCCACAGCACCAACTGCCGGCTGGCAGGCAGGTCGAGCCCGCTGACCCCTAAACCAAGCAGTCGCAAGGGCCGGCACACCAGCTTTTCTTTCGCCAATAGAAAACAGGCCAGCCGATAAATCTCTTCGCTGTCGGTGATCGGTTCTTCGACGGTCACCTGGCGGGTCAGCGTGGTGAAATCGCCGTAACGTAATTTCACCTGGATAGTTTGGGCCGCGAGTTGTTTGCGTTTGAGTTTCGCGGCGACGTCGTTCGCCTGGTCGCGCAAAGATTTTCTCAGGATCTTGCGATCGTCGGTGTCCCGCGAAAACGTCTCCTCGCTGCTGATGCTTTTGATGAGATCGCCCAATTCAAGCGGGCGATCGTCCTCGCCGAACGCAAACGAGCGCAGGCGCGCGGCAAAGGAACCGACCAGCGCGCGCAAATCAGCCTGGTAATCCTGCAGATCGCCGATGGTCCGAACCCCCGCATTCATCAGGACTTCCTCCGTGACCTTGCCGACTCCGTGCAGCGCGCGCACCGGCATCGGCCGCAGGAACTGAATTTTTTCCCGCTCGGGAATCAAGGTCAGGCCATCCGGCTTTTTGAAGTCACTGGCCAGCTTGGCCAACAATTTGTTGGCGCCGATGCCGATGGTGGCGGTCAGCCGGCGTTCCTCGAGGATGCTGCGTTTTAATTCGATCGCGATCGGCAGGGCGGCGCGCAACGCCTCGTCGGGATCCGGCCCGGATTCGGAGGCCGACGGGAATTCGAGGTAGGCTTCGTCGATCGACATCGGTTCAACGGCTGCCTTCGTGCGCGCCAGGATTTCCATGATTTTCACTGACTCCGCTTTATAACTTTCCATGCGGGGGGGAACGAAAATCCCGTTCGGGCAAAGCCGGCCGGCGGTGGCGCTGGGCATGGCGGAGCGAACGCCGAATTTGCGGGCCTCATAACTGGCCGCGCAGACGACGCCGCGCTGAGTCGGCGGGCTGCCGACGATGACCGGTTTGCCTCGCAGAGCAGGTTGGTCGCGCTGTTCTACAGAAGCGTAGAAAGCGTCCATATCGAGATGGAAAATGACGCGGGCCATAAACTGGATTTCGCTGCCTCAATTTGAGGCATCGACCCCACCTGGCTCAAGCACAGGAATCAGGCCCGAACCCGGAAGCGGGCCCGGTCGGGTTCTCACGGGTCTGGAGGTAACGCCCATGCGTGTAGGTTTTTTTGAATTCGGACTTTTCCCGCCCGGGAGCCCCCGGGGCATAAGGTTTGCTCCCCGACAGGGAGTGACACGCCGCACCAACAACAGACTCGCAGTGTATACCGGGAGCATTGTGCTCATGTTGCTTGGTATCAAAGATTTGCAAGCTGACGAGGATTTGGGGGTTAAACAGCAATTGCGGTTGCTTCAGCAACAAAATGACGCCCTCCAGGAACAATTGCGCCGGCAACAAACCCTGATCGAATCGCTAACTCGAAAAGTTGATCAAATCGAATCGACCACCACGCGCAGCGGACGCGAATTGCAGGACCTTGCCGGCGAAGTAAAGGAAGCGCCGAAATCCAAGACCTTCACTTTCGGCAATGTGAGCCTCAGTGGGGAAGGTGGCGTCGCACTTTTCGAAACCGGATCGCGCGGCACATTTCCGAACGCGGAATTCCGCATCGACGAAGCGAAGCTGTTCGTGGAGGCGCCGATTTGGAAGGATGTTTATTTTTACACGGAACTGAACCTGGCCACACGCGAACAGGGGGACGTGTCGCTCCACGTCGGGGAATTGTATCTGGATTTCGAGAATGTCTCCCGGGTTTGGAAACAGGACCGCGTGCTTGGCCTCCGGATTGGCCGGATCGATATCCCGTTCGGCGAGGAGTATTTGACGCGCGACGCGATCGACAACCCGTTGATCTCCCATTCGCTCGTCGATATGTGGGGTGTGGATGAGGGCCTCGAGCTTTACGGTTGGCTGGGCAAGGTGAGTTACGTCGCGGCTATCCAAAACGGCGGCTTATCTGACGTAAACGATTTCGATGCGGACAAATCGGTCACGGCCCGGGTGGGCTTCGATCCGACCCGCTGGTTGCACGCGAGCCTGAGCGGCATGCGGACCGGCCAACTCGACGGCAACGGCGACCCGTGGTCCGCGCTGTGGTTCGGCAACGGTTTTATCCGCCCGCTGGGAGCGGCAACGAAGTTTCATGCGGAGCTGGTGGAGGGGGACCTTTCGTTTCGCCTGCCGCGCGGGCACGTGAGCCTGTCCGGCGGCTACGTCCATTACGATGACAACGAGCCGGGAGTCGATAACCAACGCGATGTTTATTATTACTCCGTGGAGGTGGTCCACGAACTGACGCACAAGCTTTATGCGGCCGTCCGTTTCAGCCAGGTGTTCGCCAATGACGGCTTTCCCATCCTGGGGAATGGGCAATTCGGCGAGTATTTCTTTGGTTACCCAACCCCGGCAAAATTGACGGAAGAGATTTGGAGGCTAAGCCTGGGCCTGGGCTATCGTTGGGGAGAAAACCTGCTGACCAAGGCCGAATACACGTTCGAGCGGGGAAAGGTTTTGGGCGGCGAGAGGCGCGAGCATGAGGATCTGTTCGCCCTGGAAGCGGCCTTTAAGTTTTGAACACCCCGATGCATACCTTCCTTGTTCGAGGCCGAGGACCCAGGCTGCTGGTCGCGTCGCTGGCCACGGCTGTCCTGGGGATGGCTTGCGGGCAGGCCGGGACGATCACGGGGCTGGTTCGCGCCCAGGGCAAGACGGGAGCGAGCGCCGATTTGCTCTGCGGCAAATATGACAGCCGCCAATTCAAATTTGTCGAACGGGTCAATTACGCCGAAATGCGGGACTTCATCGTTTATGTGGATGACCAAATGGCGCGGCCGGCCACTACGCCGGAAAAGCCAGTTCAGGTTACCACGCGCCGAGTGCTGCAAAAAGGGGCCATGTTTGAACCGCACGTTTTGCCGGTCGCAGTCGGCACGACGGTGGAATGGCCCAACCAGGATGAAATCCTGCACAACGTTTTCTCCGTTTCGGAACCGTGCAATTTCGACCTGGATCTTTACAAGGCGCCGGTCGTGAAGAAGGTGACCTTTAACAAGC
>DATJGF010000220.1:0-19167 GCA_035495315.1 Candidatus Limnocylindrales bacterium | reverse complement strand
GAACGCGGCGCATCTCAATTTCTGAGAACCTGAAGCCTTAAATGATTGATTGCGGCGCTCTCTTTAACGCCCGCTTCAGCTTCAGCGGGTGGGAGACCGGCTTCCGCCCTGCTCAACCGCTTTATTTAGCAGTTTCCGATCAGGCAAAACCGCTGAATGAAGGGTTGCAAGGCCCAGCACATAGCTTCACCCCGCTGAAGCCCAATCCATGCCGTTGCCGTTGTATCTGCTCTCATTAACCCCCAGCTTTTCAGCTGGAGGTTCGGGTGCGCAGGATGGAGCCGAACCGCTTCATTCAGCGGTTTTTGGTCCTGATTGAACTGAGGCACCTCGGAAAACCGCTGGAAGCGGTTCGAACGAGTCCAGCCCACTTCTGCACCCCGCTGAAACCGGGTGTTAATGAGAGCCGACGAACAGGTGAACAAAAATTGAGATGCGACCGCAAGTTTGACCCATCGGCTTTGAAGAATGTTTTGCGCCCAGGTCGCGGGTCCACTACCAAAAACTAACCAGTGACTTCAACCTCAGTCATTTCGATAAAGGCTTGCAGAGCTTCCTGGACACGAACCATCTGCACACCGGGATTATTCTCTACCAGCAGTGCCAGGCAACCACCATCAGCACGCGAAGCGACATAGACCCGCAGGCACTCGAATACCCAGCAGTACTGAACCGCCACCTCACCCGCCGGCAGCAGCGTCTGGCCGCTTTGGACGGCATTTGCCAGCAGGTGCTCAGCGCTGGTCGGATACAACGATTTGGTCAAACAGTGGGCATCAACACCTCCGTGCGGCGTTTGAATGCTGTAAGCTACCACCCCGACAATCGGAAGGCGTGACGACAGGAAGTTTACAGGAATATCAATCATGTTATGCAGGTACTACGGGAGTTACCGGTAATGAGCTACGCACCAGCAGTTTGAAAGCCGGTTGAATTTGGATCAGAACACGACTGTTGCCAGTATCCATGGAGACCCGATGAAACCGCCCGCTCGGCGTTCCTTTTGACGCCTGCACCGCGTGCAGTTCGATTTTCTTAAATAACTCCAGCCGACTCTCAATCGACTCGCATTTCCACTGGTAAAGCACTTCCCCGGCGCTGGAACTCAGCAGCACTTCCTCGATGCGCACCCCGCGCGCCTCGGTAGGCGTCGCCGTCTCGCCTGAGGCTGCGCCGAAATCAGCCTCCCGATCCATGCTGCCCGGTTTAGCGCCCCCTTGTGAGCCGGTCTCATCGCGCAGGCGCGCCGCCTCCATCAATAAGAACTGGTATTGGCCGGAAATGCTGCGCCGCTGAGGTTCGGCAAATGGCTGCAGTTTGAATTGGCCTCCAGGCAAGGCCAACAATCCGTAGAGCGCCATTTCTCCCTGCAGTTGGCCAACTTGCGCGTGAATAATCTCACCCTCGCTAATGTAAATTGTTCCCTCCCGATCTCCCGTTGTGACAACCAGCACGGAGGACTTGCGGTTCAGGCACTCCATTTGAAGCAAATCTTGGAGTTCCACCGACTGCATGACACCGCGGAATCCCGCTTTCGAACTTACGCCAGCCAACGCCTCGAGTGCCGCGTAGAGCGCCTGGAATCCGTCGGTGGTCGTCGGTTTCTCCAGGTAGAGAGTAGCCCCTAAATCAAGGGCCGTCTTGCGAGTGTTTTCATCAATCCGACCGGTGAGCATCACCACCTGCTGCCCGGGATGGGTGCGTGCAAGCAAGCGCAAAAACTCAATGCCGTCCATCACCGGCATCTCGACGTCCAGCACCACCGCATCCACCGGTTCACCCTTTAACTGCTCCAGCGCTTGCGAATGATTCGTCGCCGTGCGAATCGCCCATTGCCCCTTGGACAGCTGCTTGAGCAGAGCCGTCAGGGTCGCCAGGCAATCCGCGTCATCATCGACGAGCAGAAACTGTTTTCGTTTGGTGTCTTCTTGCATTTGCTTCAGTTGTCGCTCGGAGTACCTAAAGCCTGAAGGGCCATTTGGGTCGCGGCAGCGACATCCCCATCGGGATCATTGCCGGCACGCGCGAGGGCTTGCTGCGCGCGGTCGCCACCCAGGTGCCCAAGGGCTTCGGCCGCTGCCTGCCGCACGTCGCGGTCACGGTCCTCGAGCATCGCGATGAAAAGATTTGTCGCCATGCGCCGGCGTTTGATTGCAGGCGAAGCGAGGTGATCCTCGGGCGCAAGCCCGGCTATCGCATCCGGAGAGAGTTCACCAAGGTTGACCAATAACTGTGCGACGAAAAACCTCACCGCGGGCTCCGCGTCCTGAATCGCAATCTTCAATTGTTCGGCAGCGCTGCGAGTTTCGGGCAACGACACCCAATCGGGATCGATGCGTGACAAGCTCGCCGCCGCGATCCGCCGAACACTGCTGACTTCATCCTTCAGCGCCAACACCAGTGGGCCAACCCCGCGTCGATCTCCCATCTTTCCCAACGCCAGTGCCGCGGCATCGCGCACGTCCGAGTCGATATCCTCCAGCGCCTTGGTCAGCGGTTCCAGCCCTTCCGGATTATTCAGTTTGCCCAAAGCCGACGCGGCTTCTCGGCGCACCTCCCACTCTTTATCGAGCAGCATTTTGCAAATCATTCCTGTGGCTTCGGCCGCTCCCAACCGGCCGAGAGCCTGCACGGCTGCCGCGCGCAATTGTGTCATGCTACTGGTGAGGCAACTTTTCAGGCCTTCCACCGCTTCCTGACCTCCAACCTTCCCAAGGCCATCGGCCGCGGCGATGGCTACCGCCGGCTCTGCCGATCGCAACGATGTTCGCAAAAATTTGACCACACTCGGATCACCGATTTTGCCCAGCGCCTCGACCGCCCTGACGGCCGCAAATACAGGCCCGGTTTCGGCCGTCAACTGCAAGACCGGTATCGCATCCACTCCCGCCGCGGCCGCCCGGTCAAACCAACCTTTGGCAACATAAAACGACACCCGCTCATCCCGTTCCTTCGGAACCCAGGGAATTGTGTCTATAGTTTGGCCAGCGCTGGTACGAACGGTGAAATCGGGATGACGAAGTAAGGGCACAAGGGCTGGGATCACCCTCTCATCGCTCGCTCTTCTTAAGCCCATCATGGCGGAGCGAATTACATCCGGGTGTCTATCATTTAGAGCCTTCAGCAAATGATCGTAACGAGCCGGATCGTTTGATCTGCCCAGCGCCGAAGCAGCAATTTGCCGCACCTCGGAATCCGAGTCGGTCATCACGGCGGTGGCCAATGCACTCAGTCCACGGGGAGTCGGATCACGCCAAATCTCCCGGGCGGCCTTTCGTCTGGCATTGGCGCCACCGGATTTAAGTTGTCGCAAGGTCAGCCAAAGCATGTCCTAAACCATTACTCTACAGTGCTTTTTGCCTGCATCACTTCGTAAAAATCGCTAATCATCCACCTGCAAAATTAGCCCTATTCGGCCCTAAGAAACAGCAATCCTTGTGCCTAAAAAAGGCCGTTGTCAGCGGAAATCAGGAACTTACGTCAGGTCGATCATAGCACGCGTCCTCGCCTGAGTCTCCTGACAGCGTCTCCAGCTCAACTAATCAGACCGGACACGAAGATGATGTTTACTCTCTGACGTCTAGCTATCGCTAGAATTCCTTTTGGTATCCCGCAGCGATTCCTGTGGACCTCGGCCAAGAACAAGCGGAAATACCGGCAGAGTACGTGATGAAAGATTGGCAGGAGCCTTAGAGGAAAGCAAATAGGTTCCCGTCGGAAGATTCGGTGGCGGCAATGGAAACGGGCGGTAGTCATCCAACGGAGAACCGTCCGGATTCAGAAGCTTCCCGGAAAAGGTATTGGTGAACGGCTCCGGCGCATAAAGCAACGCCCCTTGGCCCGGGGGCAAGGTAAGGTCGGGGAACCAACCGAGTCCAGTCGTGAAAGCCGACCTTGCGCTGAGGGTCTGCGTCGCCGGATCCCATAACGAGACGGTTGTTCCATTCGGCGCATCCGGAAACAACCAGTCAAAGGAGTTGGTTCCAGTTTCGACTGGATTTGCGACCAAGTTTGTTCCTACTGCATACGAGCCGTTCACGTAACCCACTACGATAGATTGCGCCGCTAACGATGGACATAGGATCAGGAAACTTATGGTGAGGCCGGTGAGCAGCCAAAGCCCCAACCGGTTCAGATTAAAGACTGAGGCCCGCAGCGGGGGTGCCGTCCCCAATTTGATGGAGATAGAAGCGGTGAATTCTCCAAAGGCGTTGGGTTACGCCAGCGTTGAGCTCTTTCACCGTTACTATCTGGCCATGTTGGGTGATGACGATGCCACGTCGCTCGCGCTTTACAGCGACGAGCGTGGCGAGCACTGCGACAATCGCCATACCACCGCCAAGAGCCATTCTCTTGGAAAGGGTCATGGCACGGGGCCTTGCGTGCTAGCGGAACGACCCCTGGTGAGGCGCGGCGGAGCAAGGGCGCTGAACACACCGCCGACGCACCGTCCCGCCGTCGACTCCAGCACGATAGTTGGGACGTTCACTCCGCATAGAGAGGTGTATAGTGCAAGTCCACCTTGGAAGGGGCAATGCGGTCAAGGGCGGCTTTGTAGTCGCGGTCCCTGGGAGTGTGTGGATAGTGGGGTATGGCGACGAGTACGGCGTTAGAGGCGGGCTGCCATACTTGCTTCAACATGGAGATGCTCGCGTGTGACTTGTAGGGGACCTGGCTGGTCAGGTGTGAGCTGGTATCGGTGTCCACCAGATGGCAGACGGTGAGTTCGCTGAGGTGCTCGATGCAATTGTGCTGCACCTTGGAATCTCCGTTTTTCGCGGCAAGATGGTACGTCCTCAGCGCGAGGGCAACCTCGCTGTAGGCCAAGCCAACCCCGTCCCGCATGCCGAAATACCAGCCCGCTGCGCCTCCGATGAAAAGAAGAGCCAACACAGCCAAGAGGATTAAGACGTAACGCGAGATTCTAGAGAGTATGTTCATAAAATCGAATTATGCTGTTTTTGGCCCAACGGCCAGCGTCAGCGGCCCGAGCCAGCCACCAGTGGCTTCCGGCTTCAATGCAGAGCGGGACTGCGTGGACGGCGCGTCGAACCTTCTCCCTGACACGAGGCCCAGAAGTGAGGCGGCAGTTCGTCGCCAGCAAATTGTTCGGCCTCTTCACTTGGTCCTCGAAGTTGGCGGATTATCAGACGGCGGTCGATACATCGAAGAATCAAGTCCGTGCGCTAAAACGCCCGGATGAACTACACGACAACAGGATTCACACAAATCGATGGATTGGATCTTCGCTCCGCTCATCTCGCTTAGATGAACTGTGGCTTCACGCTTCTGGCACCTCTGACAGCGCATGACGAATCTTACTACGATAAAATCAATTCCTTAAAACTGGTTGCGCCGAACGATTAGGTCACCGATAGCGGCCCCTCCGTGACTCCCGAACTGCCAGGGCGCGCGGCGGGGCCGCCACCCGATGCAACACCATGTTGGCTGGCGGCACAGAGCCATTCGTCCCGCAAACAACCCATGATCAAAATGTCATCCCCAGCGCCATCCAGAAACCGTGCGAACCGCTTTACGCCCTCAATCACAAATCCCTCTCGCTTGTAGAGTCCAACCGCGATCTTGTTTGAAGCAAATACCTCCAATTCGACGCGCTTTAAGCTTTTGGCAAAGACCTGGCTCAATGCTTCACGAACAAGTCGGCGTCCTAAACCCTGGCCACGAAAAGACGGTAGCAGACCCATGCCCAAGCGGCCCACATGGCGCATCCCCTCAAAAGGAACCGGGGTCACATCGCACCATCCTACGATCTTGCCGTCGGCCACCACTAAAATCTGAATCCCGCCGCTGTCCGCTAGCGAGGCTATGAACGAACGAGTTTGCTCTGCGCTGAACCCGGAAGTATTCCCCAAATACCGCCGCTCTCTAGAAACAGCATCGACACAAGCAGAGATAGCGTCGGCATCCTCCGGAGTACTGAAACGCGTTGTAATCATCGTCGTGGCAGACAATGCTCCCGCAGCCAACGCTCCACACCACCGGCCCCGCACCACCGATGTAGCAAGCAAACAAAACGCAGTGGCGGGGTCCGCTGCGTATGGTGGTTGGCCTTTATTTCCAGAATTGCCACCATTTCTTTCGCGCCCTCTCCTCCTCGTCACGTTTTATCTCCAGCCCCATGTCTCTGCACTTCTCAACATAAGCATCCAAGCTCGGTGCCTCTTCTTTCGTCCTGCCGGTCTCTAACTCAAAAACATAAACCGGGGAGGATTCCTTTGACCAGTCGATAAAGTAAACTTGCTCGCCCCCGTCGGTCCCGATAATAAAGCTACTCGGCGGCAACTTTATGCCAGCTGCGGCGCTGCCTGGCAGTCCCTCAACGCTATTGGGTAGCAGAAACTCCTCCGTGAAGGAATCCGGTGCGAATGGATAATTGGCCATCAGTGCCTTATAATTTTTCGGCAGCTTTATCGCCAGTTCTTCCTCAATGCGCTGGAAATCCGCCTCAGTCATTGCGCTCGCTTTAAGGGCTAACGATGAAGAGCAACGATGAGCGGCATGCTCCGGTGTCCGATTTTCAAATTGACGTATCGCCGCTCATTCGGTGCGTCGATTCGTTAAGCCGGCCTCTTACCACTTGTTCGTAATGTAGTAATCATTGTCTCATTCGATCATAGAAGTGGCTGCGCCGAACGATTGTCGTCAGGCCTGGAAAGCTTCTCTGCGACATTAATTTCCAGTCTCCACATATTAGTCGGCAGCGGAAAAAGTTGAGATGAAAAATCTATCGTCTGAGTCCCGGCTGCGCTTGGACCCAAACAAATCGGACCGGTCAGATCCCGATAATCGCGCTTCGTCCAGCGGGCGGCATCCTTTAACTCCACCGCCCACGGGGTCACAGCCAATACTCTGGCCGTCCGATTACTGATCCAAAATGTTGGTCCCGTGAAAGTGATGCCTGTTCGGTAATTGGTAGACATCATATTTCCAAGAAACCTAATCTCAATCGGACATGGGCGGCCTCTCAGCGCCAGCAGAACGACACCGACAACCAGCGAGCCGGTGAGTGCAACGGCGACGACAATCAAGCGGTTCCTTCGCATCTCGCAGATAATATTGAGTGGCCTCTGCATACTCCACCGGGTGGAAGCCATAAGTGGGCATCAGCTCCCTGCGCGTGCTAACTCCACTAGCTGACGGACCCGCCGCATCGCCTCATCGCCGGAAACTAGCGATACCTCTCCCGACGCCACTTCGGCGATGCGCCGTCGCACCTCGGTTACGTGCGCTTGCTCAATCTCAGGCGGAATATCGCGGGCCAGACTCTCGACGAGCTTATCCGCCAACTCCTCGCGCTCGGTTAGCGGAAGTCGTTCAGCTTCCTCCAGAATGCGTGCAACCTTTTGCGTCATTTCGAATTAACGTATCAGTCCAGTAGCTTGCTGCAAGCGCGTAGGGTGGCTTAACGACCCGCTCAGCCGCAGCCACCGGTGGCTGAGCAACGACGAAACCCGGGAGCTGCGAACCTACCCACGACGCCGCGAACACAATGGCCGGCGGCGGCCGAAAGTTAGGCCGATCTCTGGTCATGCTGTTCCTCTTTTCGAATCAGGACGAACGGCGTGATGTAAAAAATAGAATAGCTACCTTCTCGGCTCATACCGTATCGCCACCGCTCCCGAGCCGAACTCCATTCGGCTTACGAGCTTCAAGTCGACACGCATCGATAGCCCCGCGAACAAGGTCGGCCCATGGCCCGCTAGCTTGGGATGCACCACGAACTCGTACTCATCGATCAAGCCCAGCTCTGCCAACGCCAGCGGGAGCTTTACGCCTGCCACCAACAGCCCCTTACCCGACTCCTGCTTGAGCTGCTGAACGGCCTTTCCCAGCTCCCCGCGCACGAGCTCAGCGTTCCAATCGACCCGATCCAAGGTGCTGGACACAACGTACTTCTTTGCCGCGTCGATTGTCCGGGCGAAGGGTTCCATCCAATCAGGCCGCTCTCCCGGCCGCGCCGGCGGCCGGAACGCCGCCTCCATCATTTCGTAAGTCACCCGGCCAAAAAGGAGGGCATCAGCCCGGTTGAGGTTCTCGAGCGCGTGACAATGCAAGTCTTCATCCGGGTCTATCACACGATGATCGCAGCACCCGTCCAATGTGACGTTGATGGAATACCGAAGCGGTCGCATTACGTAAGAGTACCAATAGCCATACGGCGGCCTAGCGACGAGCGCAGCCAAGCCGGGCCGATGACGTCCAGCGCGCCGCGAGATGATCTCCCGGCGTGGGCTGGCGCGACTGGTTCGCTGTCTTCATTGACCACCGCTGTATAGGCGCGAATTCAACTTTGTGTGCCTATTTGGAGCCTGACGGTTCTTCTGCGCTGGCCTTCTTTCAATGTAACAATGGCGTTTGTGACACCAAGGCTATCGAGAGTTAGACCATCTTGCGATTGGCCTTCTGAAAGCATGTAAAATGCCTCCCGGTTTGACAACCTTGCAGACCACTTCACCCGTAGCAGAGCCTGCGGGCGACCCGGGATAGTCGTGATTCCAGTCAACGTAACTTGGGCTGACTCCGCTTCCTCTTTAGGCCCTGCCGTGGCAGCAGCCGTGTGGGTCTGCACAATCTGCTGGCAGCCAGGCAAGGTCCGGATAGCCGCTCTGTCCTGCAGAATAATAATGGTGATGGCGACAGTCAGAAAGATCGCCCCGACAAACAGCGCTTTTTTATTCACACATGAACTCAAAACCGAACCACTGGAAAAGTTTCTCTTTCCAGGCAGTTTGGTCAGTTACTTTTTAGACAGCGAACGATTACCCTCAGGCGCTTGTATCTTGGATTTGCCGCTGAAAAGTGGCATTCCGACGGGCTAACTACAGTTGACGCCAGGCCAAGTCACTGCGAGACTCCAATCGTATCCCTGTGAAGCAGTTGCGCTCAATCAGCTCGCTGGTGACGGCTCTTACGAGTGGGCTCTTCCTGACGGTTTTCGGGACCAGCGAAGCTGGACCCGGACAATCTTTTGAAGACGCACGTGGCCACTGGTCTTACCAACCCATTCGCCGGCCTGATTTGCCCAAAGTGCAGACTCAGGCGCGAGTCCAATCGCCTATCGATGCCTTCCTGCTCGCCAAACTGGAAGAAAAAAACCTCACCTTTGCTCTTCCAGCTGATCACAGGACTCTTCTTCGTCGTGTCTATTATGATCTGGTTGGCCTGCCGCCCAGCTGGGAAGAGATTCGCGCGTTTGAACGCGACGAATCACCAGGGGCTTTCACGAATGTTGTCGAACACCTGCTTGCCTCACCTCGCTATGGCGAATGCTGGGGCCGCCATTGGCTCGATGTCGCCCGCTACGCCGACACCAAAGATCTGGTATTAGCCTACGGCAAAGATGCCTTGCGCCCTTACGCCTATACATACCGGGATTACGTTATCCGTGCCTTCAATGAAGATCTCCCGTTCAACCAGTTCGTTCAGGACCAGCTCGCGGCGGATTTGTCAAGCCCGGCAGTTCCCCGCTGGCGCCTCGCAGCCCTCGGATTCCTGACGCTCGGCCGGATGTTCGATAACAATCCCCATGATCAGATTGACGACCAAATCGATACCACCACGCGCGGGCTTCTTGGCCTCACCGTCGCCTGCGCCCGGTGTCACGACCACAAATACGACGCTATCACCCAACGCGACTACTACGGCCTTTACGGCGTGTTCGCCAGCACCGAGCGCCCATACGACCTCCCGCTGCTTGAAGACCCTGAACATGTCCCCGGCGGAGCCGACTTTGAAAAGCAACTTGCTCAGGCGCACAAGGAACTCGAACAACACATCGATACCGAGTTTGCACATCTAACCGAGAATTTCCGACAGCGCTTCGGCGATTATCTTTACCGAGCCGGCACCACCGAACCCGATATCACTGAAACGAGTCAATTCGCCCTTTCGCTCGTGCCGGACGATTTCCGCCCTAGTCTCATGTTGCGAATGCGGCACTGGTTGCAGCAAAAGGCGACTGCTCAAGATCGCATCTTCGGTCCCTGGACAGAGCTGATGTCATTACCGGAAGATGGGTTTCAGGCGCTAATCACGGAGAAGTTAACCACGTTAAGCGCCAAGCATGACGTTGGGCAGGGTGCGCCTGCTTACAACCCGATCGTGATTTCAACTCTCGCCCAGGCTGGACTGACGCTAACGAATAAAGCCGCGGTTGCTCGAACTTACGCCCAGGTTTTCCGTGACGTCTATGACGAATCAAAAAAACCAGCCGCCGGGAGCTCCACGGGCGGCCTAACCCCGGAGCAGGCACAGCTCTTCGAAATCATTACGAATGCAGATAGTCCTCTCTCCTTTCCGCGCCGGGACACGCCCAACCACATGTCCCGCGCCGAGAAAGACCGGTATAATACCCTCGTTTCGAACCTGGACAAAGTCGCGGTTAATGCAACCAACAGACCACCGGCGCGCGCAATGGTCGTCGCGGATCTCTCAGAGCCTTACCAACCCCACGTTTTTCGCCGTGGAAATCCTTCGCGTCCTGCGGAAAGTGTGCCGCGGGCCTTTCTACGGGTATTAAGCGGCGACCCGCCCCGGGCTTTGGAACGAGGCAGCGGACGTTTGGACCTGGCCCAAGCGATTACAAGTCCGACGAATCCATTGACGGCCCGCGTGTTTGTAAACCGCGTTTGGATGCACCACTTCGGCGAAGCACTCGTGGCCTCTACAACCGACTTCGGTGTCCGCAGCTCTCCTCCGATCCATCCCGAACTGCTCGATTGGCTCGCCTCGGAATTCATCCGTTCGGGCTGGAGCGTAAAACACTTGCACCGCATGATGCTCTTCAGCAGCGCTTACCAGCAAGCCTCACTGCCCTCTCCTTCGATGCTCCAACAGGCTCAGACCGGCGACCCGGAAAATAAGCTGCTCAGCCGTTTTGGGCGTCGTCGGCTCGATTTTGAAGCTATGCGCGATTCGTTGCTATTCGTTTCCGGACGGCTTGACCTTAGCTGTGGCGGCCCCGCAATCGACCTGGCGACAGATCCTTTGAGCCGCCGCCGAACCGTCTACGCCCTGATCAACCGGCAGGACTTGCCGGCGATGTTCCGCGCATTTGATTTCGCTATACCCGATCAATGCGTAGAGCGCCGCCCTCGCACCACGGTCCCACAGCAGGCGCTCTTTGCGATGAACTCCCCCTTTGTCATCCAACAGGCGCAGGCGCTCGCAGCCGATCCCCAAATCATCGCCGCCATCGAGCCTGAGCAGCGCGTTGAAGCTTTATTCGGCCGGGTTTTAGGAAGACTGCCCAGCGAATCGGAGATCGCCAAGGCGGTGCATTTTGTCGAAGAGGCGGAGACGGACAGCTTGCCCGAGCGAGGATTGAACGCATGGGAACAGCTCGCCCAGGTCTTGCTCATGTCGAACGAAGCCTTGTTCGTGGATTGAATTATGAACCTATTCGAACATCTCCCACCCCGCTTACTAACGCGTCGCCAGATGTTGCATCAAATGGGGACAGGCCTGGGCGTGCTGGGGCTCGCCGGGCTATTTCAAGACGCAGGGTTGCTGAGGGCGAATGCGGAAAACGCCACTCTCAACCCACTGTCTCCTAAAGCTCCTCAGTTTCCAGCTCGGGCCAAACATATCATTCACATTTACCTCAACGGCGGCCCGTCTCATGTCGATACCTTTGATCCGAAACCTGCCCTCGCCAAATGGGCCGAAAAAACGATCCCAACAGGCAATCTTACAACTGAGCGTCCAACCGGAACCGCCCTGCCCTCCCCTTTCAAATTTCAGGCATACGGCCACAGCGGCACCCAAGTCAGCGAAATATTCTCGCGGACTGCTCAGCATGTCGATGACATCTGTTTTATTCGGTCCATGTACGCCAACACGCCGAATCACGAGCAATCAATGCGCCTGATGAATTGCGGCGATGAGCGGCTATCGCGTCCCAGCTACGGGGCTTGGATCACCTACGGGCTTGGGACTGAAAATCAAAACCTGCCGGGGTTTGTCGCGATGTGTCCCGGCCTGCCCGTCGCGGACGTGTCCAACTGGCGAGCCGCGTTCCTGCCCGGCATTTATCAAGGCACCCATATCAATACCAAAAAGAGCAAGCCGGAGGAATTGATCGAAAACATCATCAACGCACGCATCACCCGATCGGCCCAGCGACGGCAACTCAATTTACTCGCCGAGTTCAATGCCGAACACCAGCGCGCGCGAGGCGACGATCCGCAATTGGAAGCCCGCATTCAGTCTTTTGAGCTGGCCTATCGCATGCAGCTGGAGGCAACCGACGCCTTTGATATCAGCAAAGAACCAACCCGGATTCGTGAACTGTATGGCGACACCCTGCAAGCCCGCCAGCTGCTGATTGCGCGCAGGCTGATCGAGCGCGGCGTTCGCGTCGTGCAGTGTTATCATGGAGACGTCCAGCCGTGGGACAGTCACGATTTGCTCGAAGAGAATCACCGTAAACTCGCCGGTGAAGTCGATCAGGGAATCTCCGCTTTACTAACCGACCTTAAGCAGCGCGGACTCCTCCAGGATACTCTCGTCATTTGCGGTGGCGAATTTGGCCGCACGCCGGCCGTTGAGATCCCCTCCCCCGGTACACCCGGCAAAGGCAAAGGCCGCGACCATAACCACTACGGCTTCACGGTATGGCTCGCTGGCGGCGGCGTAAAAGGTGGCTCAGTTTATGGAGCCACTGATGAGTTCGGCTATCACGCCGTCGAGAAACCTGTCCACGTGCACGACCTGCATGCGACTATGCTCCACTTGTTGGGATTCGATCACGAAAAACTCACCTATCGTTATTCCGGCCGCGATTTCCGGCTCACGGATGTCAGCGGTGAAGTCGTAAAGGAGATCTTAGCTTAAAGAGCAGCGACGGGTACCCGCTATTGACTGGAACTCATCTTGTAAACTCCGACGCAGTGTTCCTTTGGTAGGGACGGCTCGCCGAGCCGTCCGCTTTTCTACACAAAAATGGGACCGGCCAGCTCGGCGAGCCGGCCCTACCAATTATGAGATGGGTTGTAGGCCGTGCGCTTTAGTAATTCCTGTTCCCTGGTTATTGTTGCTGACTTTGAAGTAACTAAACACTCGACGGATGAAAGCAGGCGTGATTTGGTCGGTTTTTTGACCGTTGATCGAGGGAGCATTTTGCAGCGACTTTCGCACCTGAAAGGGTCCAACGATCTTCAGAACCCAACAAATGCCAATCGCCAGGCAAACTCACGGCCGAGTAGTTGATTCCGGGGGCTGTTTGCCCGGCGCCGGCCAGGCACCATGCTGCCACGTCTTATCTGGATAGCCCGGCACCGAGCCTCGGCTTAGGTAATCGCTCAGCGTCAGGTCAATCATGATGAGAAGCCAAATAAAACCCGCGGCGACGAAAATCCAGGTTAATCGGGGTTTATACCGCACATGCATAAAGAAGAGGATCACCAGCAGCATTTTAATCAACGCGATAGTCAAAGCGGCAGCGACGTTGAAATGGTGCAGATCGAATTGCGCCAACCCCCAGGTCAGCAGTAACAGTACTAGTAACGCCACCCACACTATCAAGAGCGTCTTTTTTGCAACAATGCTTGTGTGCATCAGTGCCGATTAATGAGATAAAGAAGTGGATAGAGCCAAATCCAGACGATGTCGACAAAGTGCCAGTAAAGAGCGGAGATATCGACCGGATTGTAGTAATGCGCCGAAAATTTCTGTCCCCAGGCCATGCGCGCAATGACTGAAAGCACGCCTACTCCGACCGTAACGTGCAACGCATGCAAACCCGTCATGGCCCAGTACAAGAACCAGAAAATCTGCGCCTGCGCGGGCAGTTCCGGTCTGAAATGACGTCCAGGCCACAAGTGTTCCTCCAGATCGTCGCTGTATTCAAAGCCCTTTACGACCAGAAAACAGCACGCAAAAAAGATCGTCGCGAGTAAATAGCGAAATAGTGCCGTGTTGCGGCCTTCTTGGGCCGCATGGACCGCCAGCGCCATGGTCAAGCTGCTGGTTAACAGAATCGCCGTGTTGACAGTGCCATAGAGCACAATCGTATGCTGGCTCGCTTCGGCAAAAGCGTGGGGATAAGCATAACGGTAGACGATATAGCTCATGAACAATCCGCCGAAGAACAGGATCTCAGTCGCCAGGAACGTCCACATACCCAACGTCGATGCCTCCTGTTGTTGCGGCATGTCATCGAACTGCTCCGCGACTGCTGAAATCCCGTTACCCATGGACCAACTCCTCTTCGGCTTCGGCTGAATACTGATAAGGCGGACGCTCGACGATCGGCGTTTGGGCAAAATTGTGCTTGGGCGGAGGCGAGGGAGTCTGCCATTCCAAACCGGTGGCTTTCCATGGATTGGCAGGCGCCTTTTTGCCGTGCTTAAGCGACCAGATCAGATAGATCAAAGGCAACAGATAGGCGACGCCCAGGATGGAGGCGCCGGCGCTGGACATGACGTTGTAAATTTGAAACTCGGGCGCATAGGCATGATACCGGCGTGGCATCCCCAGATAGCCCACCACAAATTGGGGAAAGAACGTCAGGTTGAATCCGATATACATAATGAGCGCTGCGAGTTGGCCCAGCTTCTCGGGATAGAGACGCCCGGTGATTTTGGGCCACCAATAATGGAGTCCTCCCATAAACGCCGTTACCATTCCCCCGACCATGATGTAATGGAAATGCGCGACGACAAAATAGGTATCGGTGACGTGGACATCAAAGCCGAGTGAGGCCAGGAATAGTCCGGTCAATCCGCCGATAGTGAACAGGCCAATGAACCCCAGCGCATACAGCATTGGGGTGTAAAGGTGAATCGAGCCTCGATACAAGGTCATCGTCCAGTTGAAGACCTTGATCGCCGAAGGCACTGACACCAGATAGCTGAGCAAAGAAAAAACAAGGCCGGCGTAAACCGACTGGCTGCTGACGAACATGTGGTGTCCCCAAACCAGGAAACTCAGGATGGCAATCGCGACGCTGGCAAAGGCAACGAAATAGTAGCCAAAAATCGGCTTGCGCGCGAAGCACGGAATCAGCTCGCTGACCACTCCCATCCCCGGCAGAATCATGATGTAAACGGCGGGGTGGGAATAAAACCAGAACAGATGCTGGAACAGGACCGGATCACCGCCCAATTTGGGATCGAACACGCCGATACCCCAGATACGCTCGAAGGCCATGAGGGCAAGCGTAATCGCCAGCACTGGCGTGGCCAGGACCAGGATCACGCTGGTTGCGTACATCGACCAGATAAACAGCGGTAGCCGGAACCAGGTCAAGCCCGGCGCTCGCATTTTGTGCGTCGTGACGATGAAGTTCAGTCCCGTTAGTATGGAACCGAACCCCGTGATGAACACCCCGGCCGCCATCGTCACAACGTTTGACCGGGCAAAGCCGCTGCTGTAGGGCGGGTAAAAAGTCCAGCCCGTGTCCACCCCGCCAAATGTCACCGAATACAGGGCAAAAAGACCGCCAAGGTTAAAGAGATACCAGCTGAGCAGATTCAACCTGGGAAAAGCCACATCGCGCGCCCCCAACATCATCGGTATGACAAAATTGCCCAGCACCGTCGGAATCGACGGGATCAAAAAGAACCAAACCATGAGAGTGCCATGAATCGTGAAGAGTTTATTGTAAGTTTCGGAGGAAACCATGTCGCCTGCCGGGGTGATCAACTCCATTCGCATCAAGGCGGCGGCAATTGCGGCAATGATGAAATACACCAGAATTGAGCAAAGATAGAGAATGCCAATCCGCTTATGATCGGTGGTCAAAAGCCACGACGCAAGGGTCCGTCCTCCTTCCTCATTATACGTGAGCAGCCGCGCGGGAGGGCGTGGAATTTCGAGGGTGTCGGTTTGGGGCATCGTAGCGTTCATCATTTCATTCAGCACTGGGTTGAGGATTCGACCCGCCAAGACTTTTCAGGTACGCGATGACCTCAAGCAATTCTTCCTCGTTAATTCTCCCGACGAATGATGGCATGTCATTGGTATAGCCGCCCACGATCTGCTTGGCCGGGAATACAATAGAATCGCGCAGGTACGCTTCATCGGCCATAACAACTTCGCCATTGTTCAACGGGACCGGCTTTCCGAAAACGCCCTGCAACGGCGGAGCCCGGACGATTGATTTACCTTCGTGACAACCGCTGCACCCTAATTCGCGGTAAAGGCGTTCGCCCGATGCGGCCAGGGTCTCGCTGGGGTGGCCTTGAACTAGCCAATTCTCATATTCTGCGGGGCTCATCACGATCACATGTCCGACCATGCGCGAATGGGAAGTGCCGCAGTACTCCGTGCAAAACAAGTGATAGGTGCCGAGCTTCTCGGCTTTGAACCACTCAGTGGTATAGCGCCCGGGAACAACGTCCTGTTTGACCCGAAATTCCGGCAGGAAAAAGCTGTGGATGACATCCTGCGAAGTCATCGTCAATTTCACCATCCTGCCCACCGGCACATGCAATTCGTCAATTTCCCGGTTGCCCTCCGGATGCTGGATTCTCCACATCCACTGTTTGCCGATCACATTAAGGTCCATAGCGTCCGGCGGAGGACGTTCGATAACGAAATAGTGCTTCGCGCCCCAGGCGTAAAAGCACATGAAGACCACCGTCGGAATCAGAGTCCAGGTAATCTCAATAGTGTTCTGCGGCAGGTGCCGTGGAGTTCGATCGGCAGGTTTCCCGCAACGATACTTGAAGAGCCAATAGATCATCGGCACAAACACTACCAGGCAAGCAGCCGCACTGGCGCAAAGCAGCCCCCAATACAGGTTATCAGTCTGCTCGGCGACCTTGGATGCTTGCTCTGGCAAAATTGGAAAGGTCATGACGAGGTCTGATCCAAGAGCGCTGATTGATCGCCTGCACCCGACGTCGCCGTGTGCTTTTCGGAGGGTGCATGCTCCGGCGGCGCAACAGAAACCTTGCCGATTGATGTCGTAGCCTTAGCCCCATGACTGCGGCGCGCCAGCGCAACAATCAGACAGACCAAGCCCAGCAGAGTGCCCACGCTAAGCACACGCACGGTGTTGAGAATAATCCCGCTGTATTTTCCAGTGATCGGATTGTAACGAAAGCAGAGCAAAATGAATTGCTGGATAGGCGAGCTCACCTGGTTTGAGCCGGCGCGCCGTAGCGATTCAAAAAGTTCCTTGGGTCGATAACTGACCCCGAAAAGGTATCCAGAGATCTGGCCGGAAGGCGTCAGAATAATCACGCCACTTGGGTGCGCATACTGCCTGGAAACCGAGTCATAGACATACCGGAAACCGACTTCCTCGGCCAACTGACGGATTGCGGGCTCGCTGCCGGTCAGAAAATGCCAACCCTGTGCTGTACCCGACCGGCCATACCGTTGCACATAAGACCGCTTTTTGGCCGCTGCTAGCGTCGGCGTCTCGCGCGGATTGATGCTCACACTGACCACCTCAAACTCGCGGCCTATGCTCCATTTCATGTCGGCGGCACTCTCTGTCAGACCGTTAAGCACCAACGTACAGAGCATCGGACACTCATAGTAACCCAACACGAGGATCACCGGTTTCCGCCCGCAATATTGTTCCAAGGCTGCCGGTTTTCCTTCCTCATCCCGAAAACGCAGGTTGAGCGAGATGTTCGCACTCGGCTTTTGATCAAACCGGATTTGCGCGAGACCATCTTCAGTCACCGTTTGGGCCTGGAGTACGGACGCAACCCAGAGCACGCTCAATAGCAACAGGGACTTTGGACTGGTTAGCGACTCTGTCGGACCTCGGCCTTCGGTTTTCTGATTTATAATCATTTCTCTTCTGGAAATTCGCGCTCCCGATGTTCAAGGCGTTGCTGGATCAACTGGTACTCGGAAGGCCCTGTTTGATTCTGGTTTGTCCTGGTCCTTGTCGGCAGCCCCTCCTTCAGCACCAACTCCATCGCGCGCTCAATCGGTATCTTCACTATCCCGGCAGTTCGGTTGATCCAGCCGTAACTGCTCAGCTCGCTCTCCTCACGCGCCCGAAACTTCTCGAGATCAACGGGCGGAGCGATTTGCAGGCGCGGATAGGAACCCGGCGAGGGTACCGAACGTGCCGCTTGTTGGGAAGGGTGCCAGCGATCGGTCGGTGGGGTGGAGCGCTTCAGCCAGCTCAACCAGCCTGCCAGCACTAAATGAATGAATAAGCCGCAGATAAACAAGACTATGACGAACGCGAAAATCCAAACAGGATTCGCATCGCGCGTCTCATACCCTTTGCGCGGCGAGCTTATTGAAACGGGCCTGGGCCTCGGTTCGAACTCAGGGTCCCGCAAGGGCCGGCGTCGCTTGCGCCGCCAGGCGCGGGTGAGGAGCCAGATGAAACCGGCCCCGGCGACGAGCCACTTCGCCCTGGCGCGACTCTGCTGCTCGCCATTATGCGACATACCAGCGTTCGCATTCCGATTAGTGGCCATAGCGGAAAGCAAATTGCAGTCCCGGATCGTGCTGCGGCAGCAAAGGAGCGGCCTTCAAACGCGACAGAAAAAAAGCGACCCAGAGTCCGCCGATCCCTAGCGGCGCGGTGAAATCAAGCCAGCTGATCTGCAGACCGCTCTGATGGAATGCCGGCATCACCAGCCAATACACGGCAAGGATGTGAACCAGGAAAAGAACGGTCGCGAGCACCGTCAACGGTACGATATGTCTTTTGATGGCGCGAAAGAGCAACAGGTAAAAAGGCAGGAAAAAGTGAAATAATCCCAGCCCAGCGACGACCAATTTCCAATTGCCGGCGATGCGATGCAAATACCAATCAACTTCGTGCGGCTTATCCCCGGAATACACCACCAACAGCTGCCCAAACTGGACGTAGGTCCAAAACATGACAAAGGCCAGCAAGAGATTGCCTAATTGATGATATTGATTCTTCGTGACCACCTCTGCCAAAGGTTCCTGTTTGCGAAACAAAGTGAGCAGAACGACTGAAAAGGCGTAGGCGACGAGTATTTGCCCGATGATCACGATCACCGCGAACATGGTCGAATACCAGTGCTTCTCCAGCGACATGACCCAATCAACGAAGGCAAAGGTGCCCAGCAGGCCGTAGAGCACAATCCCCGGCCCGCTGAGCATCCGTGCTTTGCGCGTGGGCTCGGCATCGGCCCGAGTATCCTGCTCGAGCGAGCATCGCCGCAGTCGTTGGCTGATCCAAATCCAAATCCC
>DATJGF010000219.1:0-5052 GCA_035495315.1 Candidatus Limnocylindrales bacterium | reverse complement strand
CAGCAAGTCAATTGACGACTTCACCGGCGCCTCGATTACCAAAACGACAACGATGACCGGCAATTTCAGATTCCATTATGATGAAAGCTTGATTCATCTCACCACCCTGGGCGGTTACGACCCTCTCGCGTGGCAGGAGTTGTAAGCCAGGGTCCAAACGGTGGAGTGAGGTTGCCTCGATTTGACGGACAGAGAATCGGACAAAATCGTGTATGATCAAGTCCATCAAAACAACATCTGTCCAGAACCGTCGGAAATTCGACCAAACCTTCAAACGGGAAGTAAAGGAGAACGCCACTCGCTCTCCTTTTAGCTGTTGCTGGCTAGCATCGGGTGATCTCTGAACAGGCCTATTGAGTTCCCTCACGCAGAAAATGAACCAGAGAATCGTTGTGACAATGAAGATAAGCAGGAAAAACAAGTTTGACGCAAAGTTCTCCCCCGCGTCAATTTCACTCGCCTACCACACGATGAGCGCAATGTTGCCAATCAAAACTAGGTAAGTTCTCGGTTTCATGGCGTATTTGTGGCTGTTCTGTGTGGCGAATTTAGATGTAAAGCAACTACCTTTAGAGAGTGTTTATGATCTCACCTTGCCGTGAGTGGAACCATCGGCTTCAACCAGATTCAGGAAGCGTCTGCGGGAGCTGCGCGAAAGCCGCGGTTGGACACAGGAGCAGGCGGCAGAAGTCTGCGGTATTCGGCTACAAGCTGTACCAACTGTACGAACTTGGGATAAAAAGGAATCCCGGTCTACTGACGTTGGAAAGAATTGCTGCGAGGGTTCGATTTGGATATTTCGGAATTGCCCGGCCCAAGAATTCGCGGGCAGCGAAAGTGATTTACTTTCACGTAGGTTCGCCTGCACACCTCTTCGGATCGCGTTGAGGGACGCCGTGCTGTCCGTCCTTGGCCGGCACTCCTAACCATGGGAACCACGTTGACTAGACTGGAGGCTGTTATGCATTTGCACTCTTCCCGAGTCTCTAAAATCATAAGGGCTTTGAGTCAAAATGCTTGCAAAGGTTGGAGCGGGTGAAGGGAATCGAACCCTCATCTCAGGCTTGGGAAGCCCGCATTCTACCACTGAACCACACCCGCTGTCGGTGCAGTGAGTCTTTTAGCACAGCGGGGCGCGGCATGCAACAGGCGAAATTCGTGTTTACATGGCGTGAGTTTCGGCGCTCAATACGGTTCTGAACTCAGTTTCATTCTCATTATGAATACGCCAACCAACAGTGCTACAACACGACGCGACTTTTTGAAGACATCAGCCCTGGTCGGCAGCGCGCTGGCCGCGCCGGGAATTTTACCGGGAAAACTTTTCGGCAAAGAAAACGATGAGACGCTCAAAGTGGGCCTGATCGGCTGCGGCGGGCGCGGTTCGGGCGCGGCGAGCCAGGCAATGAATGCGGACAAAAACGTCGTGCTGACCGCGATGGGTGATGCGTTCGAGGAGCAATTGCAAAAGAGCCTGCAGGGTCTGCAAAAGGAACACCCCGACAAGGTGAAGGTGACGCCGGACCATTGTTTTGTGGGGCTGGATGCGTATCAAAAGGTGATCGATAGCGGGGTCGACGTGGTTTTGCTGGCGACACCACCGGGCTTCCGGCCGGTGCATCTGAAGGCGGCGGTGGATGCGGGCAAACATATCTTCTGCGAAAAGCCAATGGCCACCGACGCGCCTGGATTGCGGTCGGTGATCGAATCGGCGAAGGTGGCGCAGGAGAAAAAGCTGTCGCTGGTGGCGGGGTATTGCTGGCGGCGCGATACGGCTCGGCGCGAATTTTACAAGCGGATCCACGAGGGGGCGATTGGCGATATTAAGGCGGTTTACGCGACGTACTACACGGGGCCGGTCAAGCCGATGCCTGCGGAGGGTGAGCGGCCATCGGGCATGGGGGATCTCGAATGGCAGATGCGCAACTGGTACAATTTCGTATGGCTGTCGGGGGACGGTTACGTCGAGCAGTGTTGCCACAGCGTCGATAAGGTCGCCTGGGCGCTGAAAGATCAGGCGCCGTTGAAGGCGGTGGCGGTGGGCGGCCGAGGCACGCCGAATAACCAGGGGAACATTTTCGATCACATGTTCGTCGTATACGAGTTTCCGAACGATGTCCGCGGGTTTGTCGGCCAACGACAGGTTGCTAATACGTACTCCGAGAACTCGGATTACATCATGGGGTCAGCGGGTTTTGCGAAGATTCCCGGCTGGCAGGCGCCGTACATCAAGGGCAAAGAAAACTGGCGTTATCACGATTCGGGGCCAAAGAAGGACATGTACCAGATCGAACACGACGAACTGTTTGCTAGCATCCGCAGCGGACAGCTGATCAATGACGGGTCATGGATGGCGCAAAGCACGATGATGGGGTTGATGGGGCGTATGGCGGCGTACACGGGACAGGAAATCACGTGGGAACAGGCGATGAACTCGGATGAGAAACTGGTGCCGGACAAGCTCGACTGGAAGATGAAGCTGGATATTCCGGCGATGGCGTTGCCGGGGATGACGAAGTTGGCGTGAATAGCGAACTGGGAACGTTGGAATGTGATGCGGGATGCGTGTTTCGTGTTGCGTAAGACGTGAAACGTAAAACGTAACGAGTAGAATAGGATTATGAATCGGCGTGAGTTTCTCAAAGGGAGCGCGGCGGCGATGGCGTTGGCGGCAATGACGGGGCATTTGGCCGCCGAAGATAGTGCAGGTGCGACGAGTCCCAAAAGGAATATTCGTAAGGGAATCATGTGGGGGACGGTTGGAATAAAGGGATCGGTGCTGGAGAAGATGAAGGTGGTCAAAGAGGCTGGTTTTGAGGGTGTGGAGATGAACAGCCATATGGACCAGGACGAGGTGGTGCGTGCGCGTGACGAAGTGGGGTTGGTGATCCCGAGTGTGTGCGGCGCGCTGCATTGGGACAAACCGTTGTCGCATCCAGATCCGAAGATTCGGGAGGAGGGATTGGAGGCGTTGAAACAAACACTGCGAGATGCGAAGCGCTACGGGGCGTCGTCAGTGCTGCTGGTGCCGGCGGTGGTGAACAAGGAAATCAGCTACGCTGACGCTTATGCGCGTTCGCAGGCGGAGATTAGGAAAGCGATTCCACTGGCGGAAGAATTGGGCGTGAAAATTGCGATTGAGAACGTGTGGAATCATTTCCTGCTAAGCCCGCTGGAGGCAGTGCGGTATGTGGATGAGTTCAACAGCCCGGCGGTGGGATGGCACTTTGATGTGGGCAATGTGATTACGTATGGATGGCCGGAGCAATGGATCAGGGCTTTGGGCAAGCGGATCCAGAAGTTTCACATCAAGGAGTACAGCCGCAAGCGGAGCGAAGAAGAGGGGCTGTGGAAAGGGTTTGATGTGCCGCTGCTGGAAGGGGACGATGATTGGCCGACGGTGATGAAGGCGATTGATGAGATTAGGTATACCGGTTGGGTGATGACGGAGCAGGGCGGGGGGAGCACGCCGGAAGGGTTGAAGGATTTGGCACAACGTTTGGGCAAGATACTGGCCTGTTGAATGTAGCGTCAGGCATCCCCGCCTGACGTAAGGGCGGCGTCCCGCCGCGCCAACCAGGCATATGGCGGCAAAAGGAGCAGCCTAAAATCGAACTTGGCGGATGAGAATGTTTCGAATTTGGTCCGCCGGGCAAGATGCCCGGCTCTACGGCAGGCGAGACGCCCGCCGCTACAAGGGTATACGAACGAGTTGGGTGATTTGGCTTCTTTTGGTCAGCGTTGCGGGTGCATTGGCGGCGGAGGATACGCTGACGCTCGATGATGAGCTGCTGCGTTCGGCTGAACAATGGGCGAAGGAGAATCTCGACGACGATGCTTTGCGCGTGCTTCAAGAGGTTGACCGCGACAAGGTGCGTCAATTTCTGGCGCAGATCCAAAAGGAATTGCACGGCGAATATGTCATCGACCTTGCGACCCTTCGAGACAGCGCAAAAACGGCGCTGCCCCTGCTGGAAAACTATGAAGAAACGCTCCCTTACGCGCTCTGGCTTAAGCCGCGATTGGATTATCTGGATGTTGCGGATGAGCTTCGACTCATAATCCCGGCACCAAAAGAAGCGCCGGGACAACCGCGCAAGCCGATTCCCAATCCTGCGCCAGAGAAAGCGCGGGAAATCTGGGTCACCAAATTTGCGAATCGTCCGTGGCCGAAGCGGGCGCAGGTGTATGTGCCGCGACTGAAGCCGATTTTTTTGGCGCAACAGGTGCCGGCCGAGCTTGTTTGGGTGGCGGAGGTTGAATCGTCGTTCGATCCGCGCGCACGCAGTCCGGATGGGGCGGCAGGCTTGTTCCAGTTGATGCCGGCGACGGCGAAGCGATACGGATTGCGAACCTGGCCGTTTGATCAGCGGCTCAGGCCGGAGGAAAGCGCTCAGGCGGCGGCTCATTACCTGCGTTATCTTTATGGCCGATTCAAGGATTGGCGATTAGCGCTGGCTGCTTACAACGCAGGTGAAGGGACTATCGAAGATTTGCTGGCCCGCAAAAAGTCCAAGAGTTTTGAGGCCATTGCGGCCCATCTCCCCGCCGAGACACAAATGTATGTGCCTAAATTCGAAGCGATCCTGTTGCGACGCGAGGGATTGAAGCTTGCGCAACTGAAGCTGCCAAAGGCGGAGGCGACCGGGGCCGCCTCGGCTCAGGCGAAGTGAGCGATCTTACTGGTGGTAGCGGTCGTCGTCGCGGCGATAGTGCGGAACGTAGTGATCATCAGCGTGCCAGCGATGTTGCTCCCAGTACCGATGACGATCCCAATAATGGTCACGATCGTACGGGCGAACGACATACGGGTAAGGGTGGGCATAACCCGGTGAGTAATAATAACCATTATAATACCCATTTCCGTAATAAGTTGCCGGGTACTCGCCGGAAACCCCGGCGTAAGCTCCTCCATAACCGCTTGCGCAACCGGTGAGCGCCAGCATGAGGACGGTGCCGCTCAAAAGGAAAAACGTTTTCATAAACAGATTCTCTAAGAAAAAAGTGCCGTCGCTTTGGCCATGGCTCTATGGGGTCAAACCAGACCTTCGA
>DATJGF010000218.1:0-22173 GCA_035495315.1 Candidatus Limnocylindrales bacterium | reverse complement strand
GCGATCAGGACTTCTTCACGGAATATAACGATTACATTTTGAATGTGCGCGTGGTCGATGGGGTGCAACAGGCGATCGATCACATCAATCATTACGGGTCGGCACATTCCGACAGCATTGTGACACGCGATGAGGTGGCGGCGAGGCAATTTCTCGATCAAGTCGATTCGGCGGCGGTTTACTGGAATGCCTCGACGCGGTTCACGGACGGGGCTGAATTTGGGATGGGAGCAGAGATTGGCATCAGCACCGACAAGATCGGCGCGAGAGGACCGATGGGTTTGGAGGAATTGACCAGTTACAAATGGCTGGGGTTTGGCAGCGGTCAACTCCGGAGCTAATATTCGATCCGTGATCTCGCTAACTGTGAACTCAGGGCTGGAGTCCAATGCCGCGCGCGCGCGGTTTGTGCGCGACCAGATGCCGGCGGAAGGTTTGTTCGCGGGACATGACTGGCGCGTCTCTCCGGTTCCGTTCCGACTCAGCCCAGCGACAGCCAAAGAGTTGGAGAATCTCGGGCGCGTTCTGCTTCAGTTTTATCGCGCGGTCAATCTGCTGTATCGCCGCAGCGCGGAAGGGAAAATGCCCGAGTGGATTGCCCGGTGGTTGGATCAGGGAAAACCTGCCGATCTGATTGCACTGCAGCGTTCGCAGGCAATGAAGAATGAAGTCCCCCGGGTTATCCGGCCGGATCTACTGATTACCGAGACTGGACTTCGGGTGACTGAGCTGGATTCGGTTCCGGGCGGCATCGGCTTGACCGGCTGGCTCAATCAGGTTTATGCCCGGACCGGCGCCGACGTGATCGGAGGCGCCGATGGAATGCTGCGCGGTTTTGCCAGCATATTCGGCGATGCCCCGCGCGTGCATATTGTCGTTTCCGAGGAAGCCTCAACTTATCGACCGGAAATGATCTGGCTCGCACGACAACTTGGCGATCACCGGTTCAAAGTCCAAACGCCCGAGTTCGAAAACTTTGATGAGGGCGACGCGGTGTATCGTTTTTTCGAGCTATTCGACCTGGCGAACGTCCCAAACTCAAAAAACATTTTCCAATTGGTTGCCGAAAAACGGATCCGACTGACACCCCCGCCCAAACCGGTATTTGAAGAGAAGATGCTTTTTGCCTTGTTATGGAACGGGCATCTTCGCGATTACTGGCGCCAGCAATTGGGCGAGAGTTTCCTGCGCCGTATGCTGGACCTGGTCCCGTACACCTGGTTGGTCGATCCCACCCCGCTCCCTCCCCATGGTGCAATTCCCGAGCTTAACTTGACTGATTGGAGGCAACTCCAGGCCCTGTCGCACAGAGAACGCGAGCTGATCCTGAAAGTCTCCGGGTTTTCTGCGCATGCGTGGGGCGCGCGCGGGGTTTATTTGGGAAGCGACCTGCCGCACGTTGAGTGGGCGACCGCGGTTGAGCAGGCATTATCCCATTTCGACCAATCGCCCTATGTCCTGCAACGCTATCACAAACCCGCGTTGGTCGATGCCGAATGGTTTGACTTTGCCAACGAACAATTGGTTCCGATGAAAGGGCGTGTGCGACTTTGCCCCTACTATTTTGTCGCGGGCGAAGCCGAAGCTGCCCGGGCGCAACTCGGAGGGGTACTGGCTACTGTGTGCCCCGCGGATAAGAAAATCATTCATGGCATGACGGATGCCATTTTTGTACCGGGCGGCGTCGAGAAGGCCGAAACCCGAAACCCGAAATCCGGAACAAGCCGAGCTAGCCGAAATGCCAGCTCAGAAACCACGAATGAACACTAATGAACACCAATTCGTGTCTATTCGTGTTCATTAGAGGTTGGATTTGATTCGGTTAGTTCCTGACTTGAGTCTTGCTGAATACATTCTGTTGGCTGCCAGTTCGCTATTCGTGATCATCGATCCCTTGGCGACGGTACCGGCGTTTTTGGCGATGACACCCACCGATACGCCGGAACAACGTACCCGAATGGCCCGTCTGGCCTGTTGTGTCGCGGCAGGAGTACTGGTGGGATTCGCGATTGCGGGCAAATGGATATTCAAGGTTCTGGGAATTACTATGCCGGCCTTTCAGATTGCCGCGAGCATGGTGTTGCTGCTGGTCGCCCTCGACATGTTGCGGGCGCAACGCTCGCGTGTTCATGAAACGTCGGAAGAGACCGCTGCCGGTATCGAAAAAACGGATATCGCGGTTGCACCGCTGGCCATTCCTATGCTGGCAGGTCCGGGAGCAATTTCGACCGCGATCCTCTTGCACGATCAGGCCAACGGCTTAACCCAGCGGCTGGCCCTTTATGGTTGCATCGCTCTTGTCTGCATTGCCTCCTACGTCATTTTAAGGCTCTCGGCCACCGGCGCGCGCTGGTTAAGTCCCATTGCGATGAACATCACTGTCCGGGTCATGGGTCTGTTGCTGGCGGCAGTTGCAATCCAATTCATGCTTAAGGCCCTCAAAGACCTCAATCCACAGTGGTTTTCGGGTCAGCAGTAGCCCTCCTGGGCGCTCACTGCGAATCGCCCGATAATACAAATCTACAAATCTCGCAACAGTTTTCATCACATGATTTAGGTCCGGCTCGTGCCTGCTTGTTTTAGCCATTTTTGTAGAAAAGCGCTTGCGTGGCTGAAAAGCTGAGGCATTATTAGGCCTGCCTCTTGGATCGCGGGGTGGAGCAGCCCGGTAGCTCGTCAGGCTCATAACCTGAAGGTCGGTGGTTCAAATCCACCCCCCGCAACCAACTCTTCTTCTGTGGATTCTCCCGTGAAATGTCGGAAACGACATTTCACGGGAGAAAGACCAAACGACGCATTACGGGAAAATTGTCCGGTATAGCAGGATCTCTTTCCCTCGACTGCACGGAGGAGCGGTTAATCTAATTGGAGAAAGCTGATCTTGCGCGAATGTCTTGCACTTCGAGGGAATCGAAAGTATTAATTAATGTCTACATCTCTTTTTAGGGTATTCATGGCGAAAAAAGCTTCTTCTTCCGAACTGCAACCTCCGGTGGCGCCTGGCCTTTTCACCCAGTCCGGCTTACAATCTTTTTGAGGCAACTCGGGAGTTACGGCATCGAACCATTCGCGCTTGACAGAATGGTTGTAAGATATATGCTCCCGGAGATGTTTCCCCTCCAGTCTAATCATTTGCATTATCTATTCTTACCATACAGTCACTTCCAATGACACACTGTGGCTTAAACATCGCCCGACCTGCGGCGGCCCAACCGTCATCAGCGATCGCCCAGTCGTTAACAGGCGTGGGCCGCGATGCGGAGTTCTGCCGGACAGGTCCTGTGCCGGTCGAACTAACAATCGGCGATGACACTGGTGCGATGTCCATCAGCTCCGAGGATTAACAATGCGCGAGGGATTGCTGCGTTGCCAAATCGGCGCCTCCACTTGTTCTAAGTGCGGGAGGGCGCTCTTTGCCCTGCTCTTGGTTGCTGTGACACCGGTGCAGGCAGAACATGCCGAACCGGCCGAGAAACCACGGGATCTCACCGACATGAGCCTCGAGGATTTGCTGAACGAGGACATTGTCCCAATTAATGTTCTGGCCAGCCATACTCATCTCAAAAACGAATTCATGGTCGGCTATCGCTATATGTTCATGGAGATGGGGCATAATCAGGAGGGGACGCGGGATGTGTCAGTCCAGGAGGTGCTCCAGACCTACCCCGTTGCGCATTCACGTATGGAGAGCCAGATGCACATGGTTGACCTCATGTATGCTCCCTCAGACTGGGTGACTGTCATGACGATGGTGCCTTACAAGATGAATTACATGCACCATGTTCTGCGAACCGGTCCCGGGCCTTCGGACTACACTTCGGGCATAGGTGACGTCACTTTCATGTCGTCATTCAATGTTGTGGGTGACCCTCACGGTCATGGGCAGCGGTTGGTCATCAACGCCGGGTTTACTGCGCCCACGGGCTCAATCGACGAAGCTGAGGGTGGAAGACGGTTCGAATACCCTATGCAGTTGGGCTCCGGCACCTGGGATCTGCTGCCGGGGCTCACTTACCTTGGCCATTCGGCAGCGTGGGCATGGGGAGCACAGGCTTTATTCACCGTTCGCCTGGGGGAAAACGAAAATCATTATCGTCTCGGGCACGTTTATCGGCTCAGTGCCTGGACCCAATTCGAAGTCCTGGATTGGTTCGGCCCCTCCGCTCGACTGGATTGGCATGGTTGGGGTAATATTCAGGGGGCCGACCCTGAGTTGGATCCCAACCGAAACCCCGCTTTTGACCCAAACAAACAGGCCGGGGAGCGTCTCGATTTCCTCATGGGGCTCAACTTTTACGTGCCAGGTGGTCCTTTGAAGGGTACCCGCTTCTCGCTCGAAGGTGGGGTGCCCCTCTACCAAAACATCCTCGGCCCGAACCTTGCAGTGGACTGGATGATCACCGCCGGTCTGAGCTACTCCTTTCGCTAAAGGTGAACGCTTACGCCCACAAAAAAATCCGCCCACCAGGCTATTTGAGCGCTTGGCTCTGGGTCGTGATGCTCGGTTGGGCGACCTCGACGGCTCAGGTCTACTGTGCCGAACCGGCGCCACTAAAGGAATACGAGCTTAAAGCGGGCGTTCTTTATCACATCATCAAATACGTCGAATGGCCGGGCAGTCCAGCCACGAACCAACCCGCAAGGATCCAAATAGGACTTTTAGGTCAGTTGCCCCAAAGCAAAGCACTCGAGGTGCTCGATGGCAAGAGAATCGAAGGGCGTGAGTTAGTGGTTAAGCCAGTTTCCAATGCTTATGAAATCTCCTCTTGCCAAGTTCTCTTCATCGGAGCTTCTGAGATGACGCATCTAGCTGATATTTTTGGCCGCGTGAAGAACTTGCCCATACTGACTGTTGGCGAGTTCGAAGGCTTCGCACAACGAGGCGGAATGATCAACCTGATCGTCGTGGGCAACCGGGTCGTAATGGAAGTCAACCGGGAGGTGGCCGAACAGGCGCAACTCACCATCCGCTCGCCTTTACTGAAGCACGCCAAGATGGCCCTCAAGTAAGAAAGCGCCCTCCTCCTTGCGTATGGCTCTGCTGCGCACAACTTCGATTCAAAAGAAACTGACGCTTTTGGTGATGCTCACCACTTCGGTCGCCCTGCTTGTGACCGCGGTCCAGTTCATTACAAAAGACGTTCGCGACTCACGCCGGCGAACGCTAGCCGACCTCAACATCCTGGCCCGAATCCTTGGCGAGGACACCATGTCCTCCCTGGAGTTCGGGGATAAGGACTACGCGGATCGAACCCTGGCGGGCCTCAAAGCCGTCCCGCATCTCGTCGCCGCCGCCGTATATAAAAAGGATGGTGGAATCTTTGCCAAATACATTGCTAAAGGAGCCTCGCCGAACGTTCTGCCCCAGACCCCGCCGCCGGAAGGCCATGTGTTTCAAAAAGGCCACGTCGCTGTTTCCCAACCGATCGTCCATGGCGAAGAGAATTTGGGCAGTATTTACCTCACTTTCGAGCTCGTAGAAATCTGGCAACGCGTTGGCGAGAATTGTTTTGTCATTGCCGTGATGCTGGTAATTGCGGGATTGGTTGCCTTTTTCGTTACCGCGCGATTGCAGCGGCTTATTTGCCAGCCGATTATGCATCTGGCCGACGTCGCCAACGCCATCTCCGAGAAACAAGATTACTCCGTGCGCGCGACCAAACAAACTGAGGATGAGATCGGGTTTCTCATCGGCTGCTTCAACGGCATGCTGGCGCGAATTCAAAAACATGAAGCCACACTCCGGGAAGTAAACGAGCAACTGGCCAATTCGGAAAAACGTGCGATGACCGCGACTGAAGCAAAGAGCCAGTTCCTCGCCAACATGAGTCACGAACTTCGTACGCCGCTCAACGCGATCATCGGCTACGCGGAAATGGTAAGCGAGGAACTGAAGGAGGCTGGCCAGACCCGGTTTGTTTCTGATCTGGAGAAAATTTATGCGGCCGCCAGACATCTGCTGGCCCTTATCAATGATATTCTGGATCTCTCCAAGGTCGAAGCTGGCAAGATGACTCTGTGTGTTGAGACTTTCGATATCTCCCTCGCCATCCAGGAGATAGTGACGACCGTCCGCCCTTTGCTAACCAAGACCGGCAACCACCTCGAACTGGTGTGCCCTGAGGACCTCGGCACCATGCGAACGGATAAGACTAAGTTGCGGCAAATCCTTTTCAACTTGCTTTCCAACGCCGCCAAGTTCACCGAGCGAGGTTCCATTAAACTCGAGGTCCGCCGCTGCGATGACTGCCCGCTTTTATCGCAGGGCGTCGGAGGAAAGGGGCAACCCGCCGGCCGAACCACTGGTTTCCTGCCGGTTCCTTGTCCACCATCCAGCGTGAGTTCTGCATCTCTCATCTCCTTCAGCGTCACCGATACCGGTATCGGGATGTCACCCGCCCAGCTTGGCGGCCTCTTCCAAGCCTTCAACCAAGCCGACGCCACAACGACCCGCAAGTACGGTGGCACCGGCCTCGGCTTGGCCATCAGTAAAAAATTCTGTCATTTATTGGGCGGCGATCTCAACGCGGTCAGCGAGCCGGGAAAGGGTTCGACTTTTGCCTTCACCTTGCCCGCACACCTGGGGGAACCCACATCCACGCTCGCGTTTGAGACAGCCCCTGCGAAAGTCGGCCCTGGGTCTCCCAACGGGACTATTTTGGTCATCGATGATGAGGTCTCAGCCCGGGAGTTGTTTCAGCGCGTGTTAACCAAAGAGGGTTACCTGGTCGAGTTGTCGGCCTCCGGTCCTGAGGGCCTGGCGCGCGCACGCCAGCATAAACCTGGAGCGATTATTCTGGATGTTGTCATGGCGGGAATGGACGGTTGGGATGTGCTCAGCGCTCTCAAAGCAGAGCCCCTCACTTCGGACATTCCTGTGATCATGGTCACGGTCATGGACGAGAAGAACCTCGGATTTGCGCTGGGGGCCGCCGATTATCTCCTTAAGCCTATCGACTGGGACAGACTGATTTCCGTACTGGAGAAGGTGCGTCGACCGACCAGCACCCCACAGGTCCTCATCGTTGAGGACGATGCCCAAACTCGAGAAATGCTCCGTGTGGCAGTTCAAAAACAGGGCTGGCAAGGTATTGAGGCGGAAAATGGGCGCATCGCCCTGGAGCGTTTATCTAATCAGATCCCGGGGGTGATTCTGCTGGACCTAATGATGCCGGAGATGGATGGCTTCACCTTCATGGCGGAGTTACGACGCAGGCCGGAATACCGCGACATCCCAGTGATTGTTGTCACCGCCAAGGAACTCACCGGCGAAGAACGGCAGCGGCTGCGCGGGCAAGTACACCAAATTCTCGAGAAGGGAGGTTATTCGACCCGGGAATTGCTCAATGAAATTGCTCGACTGCTCAATAACATGAGTGACTTGGCAAAAAATAACCAAATCACCTGTACGACCGACCCAGCTATATAGCCTTAGCGGTTTGGTTCGCTCCCCGTACACGGTTGAGAGTCATAGGCGGCGGTCGCAATTTCATTCCGGCTCGATTATGTCTTCATTATCCCGACAGCTGGGATTCCCGGTTCCTTTCGAATCGGACGGGATCTTTTCGGTCAACCGCAGCTGGTACCTGCCTTTCAGACCGTCGACGACATAGAGCGTCAAAGGCTCAGAAATTCCTTTAACTGCGATCCGCTTTTTCTCCCGCCAGATCAGGACCGATCCAACATGCGTCGCCGTCGTCTCGGCCACGAGGACTTGGCCGGCTAGCGCCGCCGTTTGGATGCGCGCGGTGACATTAACCGGCGTTCCCACCACACCGTACTTAGCGCGCTTGGTTGAGCCGATATTCCCAACCACCACCTGTCCGGTGTTGATTCCAATTCCCATTCCCAAAGCTGGGATGCCCAGGGCAGCCAATCGCTCGTTCACGCGCTCCATCGCCAACTGCATCGAGAGAGCGCACGCCACCGCCCGCTCAGGGTGGTCATCCTTCCGAATCGGTGCTCCGAAAATCGTCAGGATACCATCGCCGGTGAATTCATCGATCACGCCCTCGTAACGAGAAAGGATTTGAATCATCTCCCCGAAGTACACATTGAGCATCTCGATTACCCGCTCCGGCGGCAAACTCTCAGTCAACGCAGTGAACCCGCGCAAATCGCTTAGGAGAATGGTCACTTCGCGCTTCTCTCCGCCCAGCTTCAGCCCTTCCGGCGTCTCCAATAGAGTTTGTACAATCTCGTCCGTAACATAGCGGCCAAACACCTGCTGAATAAATCGGTTCCGCTTCTCCAACGCACCGGCCAGCCGGCGAACCTCCTCCATCCGGCCCTTGAGTTCCAGTTGGGCGCGTTTGAGTTTCAGGTGGGTCTCGGTTCGGGCTTGCACCACAGTGAATGGTGCCGGCTTCGTCAAATAGTCGTTGGCTCCCAGTCGCAAGGCTTCCACCACGTCGGCGCTAGAGTCCATAGCTGTTAACATGATCACTGGCAACTCGGCCATGGGCCGCTTTTGACGCACGCGTTTTAAGACCTCGAGCCCTCCCAAACCGGGCATGACCAAATCCAGCAACACCAAATCGAATTCCCGCGTTTCAATCAACTGGATCGCTTCAAAGCCATTCGCAGCTATGGCAACAGAGAAACTCTGGTGTTGAAACCGGCGGGCCAGCAAATCGCGGTTGTCCTGATCGTCGTCGACAATCAACAACGCGCCGCGTTGGCCTTTGGCTGTTTCAGTGCCCTGAGCAACGTTGGCAGGCTGGCGTGATGTACTCCGGTGCGCCGGCGTGGATGCAACCTCGATTTGGCTCTCCGCCGCTGCCGACTGCACAGCAAGCTCCTCTCTTACCCGCGGCTCGCGAAGGTTCAGGTTCTCCTCCATCAATGCCAGCCAAGTGAGGGCTGCGTCATGGATTTTCTGAAGTTCGGGGATGAATTGTGGCGTACCGATGTCAACTGCCTGGTCCCGCAACAGTTCACAATAGCCAACCACGTGGTTTACGGGTGTTCGCAGTTCGTGGTAAAGAACATGCAGATCCCGGGGGGCTTTATCTGTCCCAGGCTGATCAAAGTACTCGTTGATCAGCTTCAGGAAGTGCCGGCCACCTGCTTGGATTCGTTCCAGGTCTCGCCGGAAGGCGTCCGGCACCTGACCTTCCTCCAAAAGCATCTCGCAATAACCTAAGATGTGATTGATCGGTGTGCGTAAGGCATGCCGAACCTGCCTTTGCACCGCCGCGCCTTCCGGCTGACCAGTGGTGGAGGGGGACGCATCGCGATTAGGACGAGGGGAAGTTTTCGCATCGATGCCTGATTCTGAATTGTCGCTCATGCGCTCAGCGATGCTTGTATCTGTGAAATGCACCCTCGGAAAAGAGCGTGTAAGACGCGCATATACCGTCGGGGTTTATCACAGTCAACCTTACAACAGTGTGTTTTCCAAGCAAAGCACAAATTATTCTTTGGTGTGAATGCGCCCCGCCAAATTAGGACACTTCCGATTGCCAACCAGGTTGGATCGTGAGATAGTTAGCCTCGATAGAGCCCGCGCTCTTCTGTTCGCTCGACGGTAAATGCAAGTCACGTCCAGGGGCCGAATGGTATCTTCCACGAAGAGGATTGAGCAATAGCAGGGCAAGAGACTGGGGATAGCAAGCAGAGAAAAGGATGAATCGATATGGCAAAACTATTATTAGTGGAAGATAACGAGATGAACCGCGACATGTTGTCGCGGCGCCTGGAGAGGAAGGGTTACACCGTAGTTTGTGCGGTCGATGGCGACCAGGCGATTAAAATGACGGAAGCCGAAACACCGGCGTTGATCCTGATGGACATGAGCCTGCCCGTGCTGGATGGCTGGGAGACCACACGTCGCATAAAAGCCCACAACCCTTCCCTGCCGATCATTGCGCTGACGGCTCACGCGATGGAAGGTGATGAACGGAAAGCCCGCGAAGCCGGTTGCGACGATTACGACACCAAGCCGATCGAGTTGGAGCGACTCCTAACAAAGATCCAAAAGATCCTAGGACCGCTCGGCGCTCGCGCGCAGGACTCGCACTCGGTAGCTCCCTGAAGAGCCAAGCAGGTTCTTATCCCGTGTGACGCAGTTGCTCAGCGTCGTTTCATGCGTGACGACTCAGCTCGATAATCCTGGTATGCTCCTCAAGCCAGGTCCGGGAAGGTCAAAATCTCGTGTGGCGAGCGCCGTTTGAAAGAAACTGTGTTTCGAAGGTTCATCCGATTTGTCCGCGTCGAGGTAATAACCCACTATTTCGGCTACTCGCATTAAGATACCAACAACCCTTGGGTCAGCGCGAATCTTGTCAAGCTGGCGGCGCTTCGCAAATTAAGTTTGCGACCAAGCCGATCGCGATGCGTTTCGATGGTGCGGACACCCAGGCCCAGGCGCGCTGCGATCTCTTTATTGCTTAAGCCTTCGGCGACGCCGACCAGCACTTCGCGTTCCCTGGGAGTCATGCTCCGTTGTTGCGGCGTCTTTTGAAGAGTGGGTTGGCCACGGAAGCTTCGAGCAAACCCAGCATTAAAAAACCTTCCGCCTTGTGCAACGGTTTCGAGTGCTTTGATCAGTGAACTGGCGGCATCTCTTTTGCACACATAGCCGTGAACGCCGGATTCGACGATGGCTTGCGCGAATTGCTCGGGACTATGCATTGAGAAAATAATCGTTTTAGCGTGGGGGATCTCGGCGCGCAGTGCTTTAATCAACGCGAGCCCGCTTAATTTCGGCAGATTGATATCGACCACGACGAGATCGGGCTGCAACTGCCGAGCTTTTTTAAGAGCTTCGCGTCCATCGGCAGCTTGCCCAACCACTGTTAACCATCTGTGCGAACTCAGCAGACTGACCAACCCTTCGCAAACAATAGCGTGATCGTCCACGATCATCACGGTGGTTTTGTCATGGCGTTTTGAAAGAAGCGAATTCGGGCTTAACCTCCGGTTTGCAGTCGGGCTGGGTTCTTCGAGGCGCAACAGATCTGCGCGTCGAGCCCGGGTTAGTTCATAGGCAACCATTGATAACTCGTGAACGCCGAAATGTAATCGCAATCCGACACTCCAATATGGGGTGAAACCCGTAGGAGGGATAAATTATTTGGAGGCGTGGCCTGAGGTGGGCAAGGTGAAGAAAAAGATGGCTCCCTTACCGGGAGTCGATTCCACCCACATATGTCCTCCGTGCTGACTCACAATCTTACGGCAGAGCGCCAGACCGATACCCGTGCCGGGATATTCGTCTCGGGAATGAAGACGGTGAAACAGCAGAAAAATCTGATCGAATTTTTGCGGATCAATACCGATGCCATTGTCGCGCACCGCCAACAACCACTCATGTTCGCGACGTTGGGCAGAAATGTGAACGCGCGGCAGGTCGGGTCCGCGAAATTTAATCGCATTAGCGAGGAGGTTTTGAAAAAGCTGGATTAACTGCGTGCGGTCGCCAGGCACGGTTGGCAGGGGGTCGCGAGTTAAGACGGCATGGCTCTGTTCAAAGGCTACTCGAAGATCCGCTACGGCTGCATCGCACGCCTCTTCGCAATTTACGAGGTCAACCGGGTTCCGCTGAGCCCCTACCCGCGAATACTTAAGCAGACCATCCAGTAAGCCTTGCATTCGTTTCGCGCTCTCCACGACTGCCGAAAGATAGGTTATGCCGGTCGCGTCTATCTTTTCTGAGTAATCCAGCACCAGGAGGCGGCTCAGGCTTGAGATCGAGCGTAACGGCTCTTGCAGATCGTGAGAAGCCGCATGAGCAAACTGATCGAGTTCCTTGTTGGAGCGGGTCAGTTCTTCGGCGGTTTGTAAGAGCGCCTGCTCGGCGCGTTTGCTCTCGGTCAAATCGCGAATAGCGGCACAAACCCGCGGGCCTGCTTCGGTCTGGAAAGCGCTGAGACTAATTTCTACCGGGAACTCTGTGCCGTTGACGCGTCGGCCAAAAAATTCGGGTCGGTGGCGCCTACGATGCGTCTGCGGTTGCGCCAGGTATTCCTGCCACTCAGTGAGGAGACGCTCGCGAAATGGTTCAGGAACCAACAGGTTAAGTGGTTGGCCACACAACTGTGCACGCCGATAGCCAAAAAGCTGCTCGGTTTGGGCATTCGCCAAGAGGATTTTGCCGTCCCGGTCGCAAAGGAGCATCGCATCGGGAGCCGATTCGATGAAATCCAGAAAGCCACTTTCCAAAATGCGGAGGGCTTCCTCGGCCCGCTTGCGCTCCGAAATCGTTTCGAAAACCAATCCCAGGCAGCCATCAGGCAGGGCAAAGGCCTGAATGGAAAAACTGTGTTCGGGAACACGGCCCTCGCCGAATTGAAGCTGGCCAAGGTGTAGCGCGCTTCCAGCAGGTCCTGCCTCTGCAAGGGCTCGATCGAGGTCCTTGGTGGAAATCGAAGGAAACACCTCGTCGAGGGGCCTGCCTGTAAGGTCTGCGGGTTTAAGCTCATTGAGGGGACTAAGGGCGAGGATCGCCTGGTTCGCGGCGACGATTCGAAATGTGCGCTGTGTCAGCTCTACATGTGGTTCGAGGACCATCAATCCTACCGGTGCGTAATCCACCAACGCACGATAAAGTCCCCGGTCCTCGCTCTTAAGTTTTGCCTCGACGGGAACTCGACGGCGAGAGGAACGCTCCCTTTTTAAACTGCCACTGTGGGGGTGCAAGGCCATATATCCCACAAGGCCCACATGGGCTCATTCGGCTGAACTGTCCTCTGGTGCGGGCAATCTCCAGGAGTTGGGTCGGCTGCCACCTGGACGCCTAAAAGGGTTGGCCAACGAATCCGGTCCGATTGCCTTCGCGCCGCCACGTTTTGTGCGCGGGGCAATCCCCAACTTGGTCGTCAGCCCGGCGATCAGATTGCGATATTTCAGCACGGTAGGATACGAAAGGTTTGCGGCCGAAGCAATTTCGCTGACGGTTTGGCCATTAACCAAACCGCTCAAGACCGCGAGCTGTCGTTTGCTCAGCCGGCCCTTCAATGCCGAAAGGGTATCCTGAAAGCAAATGGACTCGAAAAGCTCGCCATCGGTATGGTACTCACTTAAGGCAGGATGCTCTCCGTCACTGTCAACAACTTCGCTCTCAGCTCGGCGGGGATTATCGAGGCTCCTCCCGGATGCGAGATAATGCTGTACGTGGAACCGACAGCTTTGGAGGTACCAACTGCGAGTCTGGTTTGGTTTTTCGCGCTCGGTTATCCACAAATGAAAGAGACACTCTTGCATCATGTCTGCTTGCATGGTTGGATCTCCAACCAGCCGAGCGCATATGCGTCTTAACGACTGAACAATACTTGGGTCTTCTATCAGCACAACACACCTCTTCCCAAGAGACGTTGCAGACCTGAGCACCCCTTAGTCAGCTGCATAATTTTTCCCGCAACGATTACCACGAATTAATCACGCCAGCCTACGTTTAGACTGCGACCTGCGAGGATACTGCTCCACAAGTGAGCCACACCAGCAGGATTTCACGTATGCGCTCTTTATATCCGTATTATTGATGACAAGTCAAGTTGCGAGTCGGCCGAACTACGTCCGAATTTGTACGGAGGCGGCTCGGGAATTACCCTAATGCCATGGAAAAAAGAGCTGCATAGATCCGCCACCGCAGAGAAAAATTCGTTGATATTTATCAACATTTTTACTTCTGACTGGGGTGAAGACCGAAGCGCTTCAGTTTTTCGAGCACGGTGGGTCGAGAAACTCCGAGCCAGCGTGCCGCCTGGCTTTGATCCCCCGCGGCGCGGTTTATGGCCTGGGCGTAGAGTTCGCGATTTGCCATGTCGGAGACGGCCTCGAGCACATTTTCCAACTCGCCCTTTTGGGCGCGGGTCAGCAGATGGCTGACGTATTCGGGGAACGACTGATCGACGGGTGGCGGCGGGGTGATCATCTGAGCGAAGGCTTCCTGGATGACTTCGGGGCCGATGGCAAAGCCCCGTGCCAGTAGCAGGGCTTTGCGCACGACATTGCGAAGTTGGCGAACATTGCCCGGCCAAGGATGTTGTTCCAGCAAATGCATTGCTTCCTCGGTGATGAGAGGCTCAGCCGATCCAAATGCAGCGCCGTGTTTCGCCAAAAAGTAACGCACGAGATCAGGAATGTCCTCAGGCCGTTCGCGCAAGGGCGGCAAAGTAATCGTAGTGACATTGAGCCGGTAATAAAGGTCGGAACGGAATTCATTTTCGCGCACAGCGAGTTCGAGATTGCGATGGGTTGCGGCGATGACTCGCACATCGACGTGAATCGTCTCTTTGCCTCCTACGCGCTCGATGGTTTTCTCCTGCAGCACTCGAAGGAGCTTCTGTTGCACCGAAAAGCTCATGTCGCCGATCTCATCGAGAAAGATGGTGCCCTGATTGGCTTGCTCAAATCGTCCGATGCGGCGTGCTTGCGCGTCGGTAAAGGCCCCCTTTTCGTGGCCAAAGAGCTCACTCTCGAGAAGGTTTTCGGGAATAGCGGCGGAATTGACGACGACGAATGGCTGGGAAGCCCTGGCGCTGTGGCTATAGAGGGCTCGGGCGGCGAGTTCTTTGCCTGTTCCAGTCTCTCCTCGGACAAGCACTGTGAGGTCGCTTTCGGCGACACGCCCGATAGCCTTAAAGACCTGCTGCATGCTGCGGCTTTTGCCGACCATGCGGTCTCCCTCGAGTTTTGGATAGATGAAGGTGGTGTCTTCCGGGAGTCTCACTTTGGCCGTCAGCCGATGGCTCGCCGCGGCGGTCTCGATCATTGATGCCAGTTCAAGGACCCAAGGCCAGCTGCGTCCCTCGCGCAGATCAAAATCGAATGCATCAGGTTTAGGGAAGTAGTCATAGGCGCCTTGTTGAGTAGCGGTAATGGCCGTTTCGGTGGTGTGCTTGGCGGTCATAATAATAACCGGCAAGTGCGGACGTGCAATGCGCAAGCGGGCGATTAAATCGAGTGCGGAAGCACCTCCGAGATAAAGGTCGGTGAGGACGACCTCGAAATCGCCATCCTGTGCTTTAGCCAGCCCCTCGTTCAGGTCGGCAGCCAATTCGACAGAAATGTCTTCCTGTTCGAGGCAACGCTGCAGGAGCATTGCAAACGAACGTTCATCTTCAACGACTAGAACCTTTGTCATTATGCTTTGGCAAGAGTATCAGCGCGTTGTCCGCTGGGGTGGAGCCCGTAATATAATAGTCTCTCTCGGACTGTCGGGCGAGATACCCCGAGCCATCGGGCGACTTGACTCTGGTCATCGCCGGACAGACGCATCGCCTGGCTATACAGTTCCCGCTCCACCCATTCACTTAGCACTTCTTGCGCATTGCCGCGACCTCCATTCACAACATTCTCCAACAACTCCGCAACAAATGAGTCGAGGTACTGGCTGGATTCTCGTTGAGAAAGGTTGGTTTGCTCAAGGGCGGCGCGGACAATTTCCGCGGTGATAGAGTAGCCGCGTGCCAGAACAGCTGCTTGCTGGACGACATTTTTTAATTCGCGCACATTCCCCGGCCAGGAATGGTACTGCAGAATTCGCAAGGCCTCCGGCTTGATGTTGGTTTGCACCGCAGCCAAGGAGCCCGAATGGAATTGCAGGAAGTGCTGAACCAACTGAGGAATGTCTTCTCGACGCTCGCGTAATGAGGGCAAGCGGATACTGGCGTCGTTTAGTCGGTAGTAGAGATCCTCGCGAAAAGCTTTTGTGGCAACACCGTGCTCCAAATCGCGGTGGGTCGCGGCAATCACTCGGACATCGACGCGAATGGGTTCTCGGCCACCAACGCGCCGGATCACGCTCTCTTGCATAACGCGGAGCAGCTTGGCTTGCGTCGCCACACTCATGTCACCGATCTCATCCAGGAAAATCGTTCCTTTGTCGGCCTGTTCAAATTTGCCAACGCGCAAGGTCTGGGCGCCTGTAAAGGCCCCGGCTTCATGACCGAACAGTTCACTTTCGAGCAGGGCTTCCGGAATCGCGACGCAATTGACAATGACAAAAGGATTATCGGCGCGATCGCTGTAGCGGTGGATGGCGCGAGCGACCAATTCCTTTCCGGTGCCAGTCTCGCCGCGCACAAGCACCACGACGGGTCGGGCGGCGACGCGCCCGATTTCCTTAAAAACCTGTTGCATGGGGCGGCTCCGGCCGACCATCGCGCCGGTGGGAGGATTGTGGTCACTTTCTGCTGCCGGCGTGTTAGCCCCGACACGCGTGGCCACTGCCTTTGCTATCAAGGCAAGGAATTCCTGAATTTCATCCTGGCTACTGATGGGTTTGAGAACGTAATCAAACGCTCCAAATTTAATCGCCTCGATTGCATGGTCTGTGGTGTGATGTCCGGTTAAGAGAATGATTGGCACCTGGGGTTGCTGCGGGTGCAAGGTTTTAATGAAATCCAGCCCGCTCTGACCCCGCATCTGCAAATCGGTTACGATGATGTCGAAATTTTCTTTTTGGGCCCACTGGAGCCCCTCCTCAGCGGAATCGACCGTTTCGACCTCATAATCCTGCTCGAGCAAGCGCCGTAAGGCGCCAGCGACTCTTTCGTCATCGTCAATGACCAGGATTTTATGCCGCTTAGTTCCGTTGTTCATGGGCGAGCAATACGATGCGGAAGGTAGTCCCGTGCCCGGGTTGGGTTTGGACATCCAGCTTGCCGCCATGACGGTCAATTATCCGTGCCGAAATGGGCAAGCCCAAACCAGTCCCCGTCTTTTTTGTACTGAAGAAAGGCTCAAACAATCTAGCCTGTACTTCGGGCCGAATGCCTGGTCCATTGTCTTCGACCTCGATGATAGCAACTTTGGTTGGGGTACCATTGAAGGGCATCTGCTCATCGCGCGCCCGCAAAACAACCGCGCCATTGTTGTCACGGTTGGCCTTCTGCTCAAAGCTTTCCGCGGCATTTTGAATCAGGTTGATCAGGACTTGTTTGAGTTGTTGCTGATCACCGTAGAACTGGGCGCGGCCAGGCGTCTGGCTTTCCAGGCGCACAGCCTTCCTCTGCAATTCGGGGGACATTAAGTCGCTAACCTCTTTAAGCAAAGAGGCAGCGTTCATTAATTCGAGCTTGGGCGGCGCCGGCTTTGTCATCTGGATGAACTCCTTCAGGATCTGATTGACCCGATCGAGTTCATTCCGGATTACTGCCGCGTCCTTATGTTCGGCGGTACCGGCGTGTAGCTTTCTTTGGACGGTGTAAAGCAAGGCGCTAATGGCTGTTAACGGATTGCGAATCTCGTGGGCCAGTTCAGCCGCGAGCTCTTCAAAATGGGCAAGCTTCTTCTGGTGCTCGATTTGACCCTCGCGCTCGATTAGTTTAAGGCGAAGCGGCATTACCACCAGCCGCCAATACAAATCGAGAATTAAGAAGACCCCGAGTCCGGCGATAGCGGTCAGCAAGGCGTAACGCGCGACACGCAACGAGCCGGATTCGCCCGATGAAGGTCCGGCTTTATCCATACCGCGGGGTTGGAGTTGTTGAACCAGTTCGGTGGGAGATTCTGCCTCGGAAAACGCTTGAACCAGTTCCTCTTGTCTTCGTCTTCGCTTTGTGCCCTCGGGGCTAGTTTGGTTTTGGAGGAATTGTGCGATTGCCTCGCCATCATTGCGCGCTTGGGTAGCGAGGCGAGAGAGCTCCGCAAGATTCTGTCTGCCTCGCTCCTCATGCCGGGAGATCGCACTGCTGACCAATGGTTTGCCTGCATTATCCGCCACGTTTCCAAACGCGATCAGGCAGCTTTTATAAGTCCTGGCAATTGCGCCGACCAATGTTCCCAAATCCTCCGTCAATGCGGGTTGGTTTGTCGCTTGGTTGTTTGCCCGCGCTATTCTTTCCTGCAAACTCTTGCTCCTGATATCAAGACGTTGAAGAGAAACCCGCTCCGCCTCTCGCTCAATCCATTTTTGCAGTTCGGGCAAGTCACTGGGCAGTTCGCCTTTCTTTTGGCGAAAAGTATTCAGGGCATTTTGCAGGCTGGGCAACGACGATTCGAGCCGATCGGCGAGTAGGAAATACTCCGATTTCAGCAAGAGTGCTTCGTACCAGGAAAGGTCGAACTCTCGGCGCGTGAGCTCCCAATCGTTGGTGTTCTCTTTGAATATCCGTTGGGTTTCTTTGAATAATTCCTGGAGTTGTTCGGATTGACGTCGCTGCGCTGCAATTGATGGTTCGATTCGCGCGAGGCGCCAGGCGGCCCATCCAATGAGTGACAGAGCAAGGATGATCGCGAGATCAAGCACTATGAAACGGAATACGGGGCGTTGGCTCATCGCGTGATTTTCAATTCTGTCCAGCCCGCGAACCGCTGCCGCAAAATCTGACAGAGAGGCGCTGCCAAAAGTGCATCTCCACGGACATGCCCTTCCGTGGTGGCCCAGTTTACCCAGTAGATCGGTCCGGCCTTCTGGGCCATATTAAAAAATTAGGGGGCAATGCTAAGAAATGCAAGGCCTGAGATTGACCCACAACATTTTGAACTCTTCGCCTCAGCAAGAATTATCACAGGATCTGGGGCAGTTCGCCAAAAAACAAGACGGTTTTCGCCACAAAATCGGCCAGCCTGCGGTTTAATGTGTGGCGATTCATTATTCGCATAGGATTGTAACCAAAGGGAATTCACCCGCCACTCACGCAGGAAATCTGCGCGTGGCATATCCCATGCTTAGTGACTCTCGGCCTGGCGTTACGCGGCGCAAAGCCTGATTAAGTGTCGAGAATTAGAAACAGATTGGTGGATGAAGCAGGAGTACGCCAGACACTCACCCCGCGCTCCTTTTCCAAAACCATGTTGCTGATCTTGGCGGCCGATTTTCAGCGGAGGACTAACAAGGAATTAACTGTGCAACCACCGGACGTCTGGCGCGATTTCAATCGTTGCCTGGGCGAATCCGCCTTTAAGTCCTCTGCCTATGAACCTCTATCACTGCGCCTCGATAAAGTCAGGTCATAACCCAAGGTCCCGTCTCGCTGCAGGCATCGCGAGTTTTATTCCGATACAAGTTATTCTCCTGGCGGTTAGCCTCAACCTCGTATGGGCGATGCCGACGTATGCTGGGAGGAAATCCCTCGCAGCGCCTTCCAACCTTGCTGCCACGGCTGTCTCGTCGAGCGAGATCGATTTAGCCTGGCAAGATAATTCCTCGAACGAGTCGGGATTCGTGGTTCAACGTGCAGCAACCTCGGCTGGGCCGTGGTCGCAAATCGCTAAAGTCGGCGCCGGAGTGGCTGCGTATTCCAACACGGGCTTGAGCGCCGCCACGATCTATTACTATAGAGTAAGCGCCTACAATAATAGCAGTTCCTCCAGTTACGCGGGACCCGTTAGCGCGACGACTTGGGCTGCGGCTTGCACCGACACGATCACCACGGGCGTGACTCCATCGGGTGCCGGTACCGCCAGCGGCGGCGGGACGGTTACTTGCAACTCGACAGTTACAGTGAGCGCCAGCCCGGCAACCGGCTACAACTTTGCCAACTGGACTGAGAACGGAACGGTGGTCAGCTCTTCACCAAGTTATAGTTTCACCGCGAGTGCGAATCGAAACCTGGTGGCCAATTTCACTGCTTCGGTCGGCAACATCACCAACAACCTCGTCGGGTATTGGACGGTTGATACGGCGAATGTTTCGGGGACGACTGCCCTGGACAGCAGTGGAAACGGAAATAACGGAACGCTGATGGGCACGACACCTCCGCCCCTCATGCCTGGAAAGATTGCCCAGGCTGTTGATCTGACCGATTCCAGCCAATGCGTAGTTGTTCAAGACAGTTCCAGTCTTAACCTCACGGGTCCTTTTACTGTAGCAACATGGGTCAACTTTGCTTCGCTTCCCGCGGTCGGTCAGTATCCCAACGTAGTGGCGAAGCTGGCCAGTTCCTCGGGTTATAACGGTTACGGATTGTTTTGGAATGGCACTGGAGTGGCCGGCATTATAGGACCCGGTTCCGCGACGTGGTACACCACCACGCCCTACACTCCTAACGCCGGGGTCTGGACTCACTTCGTGAGTGTTTTTGATGGCACTTATTTGAAGTTATACGTCAACGGAGTCCAATACTCGCAGGTGGCCGCAAGCGCGCCGGGCTCGACCGCGACGATCCCAATCAAGATGGGCCCGCACTACAGCAACCCCACTACTTATGGAACGATCAATGGCACGCTCGATGACGTTCGTGTTTATGGCCGCGCACTCAGCGACACCGATATCGCGCAGCTCTACAGCTATTCCGGTCCCACCTGCACCTACACCATCACTACCGGCTCCTCCCCAGCAGGGGCTGGAACCACGACCGGTGGCGGAACGGCCGCTTGCGGCTCTCCCGTGATGGTAACCGCCACTCCGGGCGCGGGCTACAGCTTTGTCAATTGGACTCAAAACGGGGCGGTGGTGAGCACCGCCGCGAGTTATACGTTTACGCCTACCGCCAGCGGGTCGCTCGTGGCCAATTTTGCCGCGATCCCTTGCAATTATACGATTAGCACCAGCTCGTCGCCCGCAGGCGCCGGGACAACCAGCGGTGGTGGGACGGTTAACTGCGGCTCAACCGTTACCGTCACGACCACGGCTGGCTCCTGCTATCATTTCGTGAATTGGACCCAAAACGGAACCGTGGTGAGCAGTTCGGCCAGTTATACCTTTACCGCTAATGCGAGCCAGACTTTGGTCGCCAACTTCGCGCAAAATACTTACACCGTCAGCGCCAGCGCTTCTCCTACAGCCGGTGGCTCGGTCACCGGTGGCGGCACGGTCAACTGCGGGGCGAGCGTTACCGTCACGGCCGCGGCGGCCAGCGGCTACAGTTTCTCGAGCTGGACAGAAAACGGCACGGTAGTCAGCACCGCGCCGAGTTATACGTTTACGGCTAGCGCGAACCGGACACTCGTGGCCAATTTCGCCGCTGTTCCCTGCACCTACACCATCAGCACCAGCGCTGCTCCCTCTGGCAGCGGAACGGTGAGTGGCGCCGGAACGGTCAACTGTGGTTCGACCGTAACGGTCACGGCCACGCCTGGTTCCTGCTATCATTTCGTGAACTGGACCCAAAACGGAACTGTCGTCAGCAGTTCGGCGAGTTATATCTTTACGGCTAATGCGAGCCAGGCTTTGGTCGCCAACTTCGCGCAAAATACTTACACGGTCAGCACCAGCGCTTCTCCCACAGCCGGTGGCTCGGTCACCGGTGGCGGCACGGTCAACTGTGGTTCGAGCGTCACCGTCATAGCCACCGCCGGATCCTGTTATCGTTTCCTAAATTGGACCCAAAACGGAACCGTGGTGAGCAGTTCGGCCAGTTATACATTTACTGCCAGTGCGAGTCAGGCTTTGGTCGCCAACTTCGCGCAAAATACTTACACTGTTAGCACCAGCGCTTCTCCCACAGCCGGCGGATCGGTCACTGGTGGCGGTACGGTCAACTGCGGCGCGAGTGTTACCGTTACGGCTACGGCGGCCACTGGCTACAGTTTCTCGAGCTGGACGGAAAACGGGACGGTCGTCAGCACCGCGCCGAGTTATACATTTACGGCCAGTGCGAACCGGACGCTCGTGGCCAACTTTGCCTCTGTATCTTGCACCTATACAATCAGCACTAGCGCTTCTCCCTCGGGCGGCGGCTCGGTCACGGGCGGCGGGACGGTCAATTGCGGCGCGAGCGTAACGGTCACTGCCACGGCCGCTTCCTGCTACGGTTTTGTGAACTGGACTGAAAACGGAGTCGTGGTCAGCACTTCGGCCAGTTATACGTTTACTGCTAGTGCGAACCGGACTCTGGTGGCGAACTTTAGGGTCAACTCTTACACCGTTAGTGCCAGCAGCTCTCCCACAGCCGGCGGCTCGGTCACCGGTGGCGGGACGGTTAATTGCGGTTCGAGTGTTACGGTGACGGCTACGCCGGCGGCGGGCTATGGTTTCTCGAATTGGACCGAAAACGGGACGGTGGTTAGTGCGACGGCCAGCTATGCATTCACTGCTACCGGCAATCGTAACCTGGTGGCAAACTTCGCGGTCGTGCCTTGCGGCTTCCTGCTCTCCGCCACGACTACCTCGGCATCGTCCGCGGGCGGCAACGGCAGCGTGAGTGTAAGTGCCTCGGCCACCAACTGCACTTGGTCGGCGTCTACCACATACGCCTGGTTGCATAGCAGCTCGAGGGGAACTGGCGATGGAATCGCCAGCTTTGCAGTAGATCCTAACCCCGGAACCAGTTCACGAAACGG
>DATJGF010000217.1:0-8197 GCA_035495315.1 Candidatus Limnocylindrales bacterium | reverse complement strand
CGAGGTGGTTGATCGGCCTGGCCGGAGCAGCCGCTAGTGCCTTTGCGTTACTGGTCCCGGTGATGGTGCGGGGCGATTCCTGGCAGAAGATGGTTGCTGGCGCCCTTCTCTTTGTTCCATCCTTTGGCTTGGTCCTGGCGGGTTATGGCGTCGTGAGTTCTCTATGATCAAGCTTAACCAATCGCGGCAGCCAAAGGCGGAAGTTCATTTCTTGGCGTGCTGGAGGTCAACGGCCCGGCTTGGCTGGGCTCATCGTTCGCCTGTTCCCGAGACACCATGAAATGGCGACGCGCCGCCCTCACCATCGCAGCAGCAACGGCCGGGTTTGCGCTACTTGGATGCGTGGTGTTTTCGAACAGTCGTTCTGGTCCAGAAATTAGGGTGCAGTACGGGGAGGCCCTGGCAGACAAAAAGGACGTACGTTATATCCGGCAGGTCGTCCTGCATGAGCGATGGAATGCGCTGTATCAAGCACTGCGTCACTGCGATAATCGTTGCTTTCGACGATCCGTAAGGCAGTTGGCGTTTGGCCGCCTTCGCAGGATAACCGGCACTTCCTATAAGGGCGCGCCTGCCGTAGCTGCTTACTATGAGAACACTATTGATAGGCGCTACAGTGCTGAGTACACTCTGCTTTATAACCACAACCGATGGAAGTTCGTCGGGTGGAAATATTACGATGCGACGTTTACCGGAGATAGCTCTTGCGATTTGAAAGCAGAAGGGTTGGCAAAGGATTGTTTGGTGTTCCCATGACCGTTACCACAACCGAGGGGAACCAGCGGCCCGGAGCGGATGCCGGTCTGACACGCTGTTCGTATGCTGAGAGCCCATGTCCCGGCACCGCTTATGTCGGTTATTAGTTGCTAAACCAAACACATATGCTGGTGATGCGCTGTATTCTGGCTTTGGGTTGCCTCGGGGTTGCACTCTTTTGTGCATGGGAAGCTTACCTGATTCACCTTTGGAACACCGCTCCGAACCAGTGGTTGTTCTCTGATACCCTTCAGGTTTTTGGAGCGACGATATCCCGCAACGCGGCAGTAGCTGGACTGGGACTGTTCGCGGTGCTCTTTTTATGTTTCGCGGGCTATGTGTTTTTTGCCTCAAGATCGAACAACTAACCACGCCATGCACACGGACTCCCCGAGAACGTTGAGATTTCAATCGGAGATCACTGGCGCGGAGCCGGTGATGGCTAAACGTTAAGCTGCGACCAGTTAGGGTATGTCACCTGAATCCTTCAACCGTCTGAAGAATACGTCGAAGGAGGACTTCGACAGGTTCGTTGACTGGCTCTTCAGCCACACCTTGCCTGACCTGAGAGCATCCCGTGGCGATATGGCGGCGACAAGAGCCGCATGGGTTCGGTTCTTTCGCCGGGGCCTCAAGGCGGAGCTCCTCATGGGCGAACTAATGGGGCATTTGCCAGAGCTTTTTCGGAGAGCCAACTACGCGGACGAGGAAGGACCGAGGGTTTTGGAGATGCTCAAAACGATGAACTTCTCCGATGTCGGGATAAACCCGACCGACAGGGGGCCGGAATTCGATGGAAGAGTCAGCTAACTTTTCGACGGAGCGAATGGCTGGCTCGGTGAGACTTTGGCGATTCGGAAGTCAAAACGGGGCCAGCCATCGCTCGGCTCCACATGGTAGCGGGCTTGCCGAGCGCGGTGAGCGAGCCTCGCGTGCAATGCTGCGCTGATTCAGGCTTGACTGGTTTTCATCGCAAGGTTACTTTGTGGCGCAAAGTAATTAACCTTGAGAGGGCCAAATGAACACAAAAACGCAGGACAGTGAACGGCGCAGGAGCCTCTGGAAGACACCGGCAGTCATCACCGTGCTCCTCCTGGGGATACCCTTGCTGCGGAGCCTTTTTGCGGGTGGATGGGGCTGGGATATCCGCGTCTTTCTTCTTGTCGGCGCTGTCGGCACTCTCCTCTTCGGCATCGGTCTGACGTTTCAGATGGTAATCAGGAAGCTTGGCACACCGGCGTACCGAGCCGCCGCGGTCGTTGCGCTGGTGACGATGTTCCTGCTCGTCTGGGGGAACTTTGTCCAAGGCGCCGACGACGTCAATCCTGCCGCCTTCGGCTATTTCGTGGTGCCCATGGTGGGGATCATCGGAGCCGCCATGGCACGCTTCCAGTCAAATGGCATGGCACGCGCCCTGTTGGTGACAGCACTCGCTCAAGCGTTGGTCCTAGTGATTGCGCTGATTATTCGGAATCCTCAGGTTACGCCGTGGACAGCGGCTGTATTGCGCGGGTTTGGTGGGAATGCGTTTAACGCCATGTTGTTTGTCGTATCGGCGTTGTTGTTTGGGAAAGCCGCGCGTGAGGAATCCGCACCGGGCGCGGTATAACCAGCACCTGCAGGCAACCCGCGATGACCATTTTGTTTCATACCCGGTGCCAGCGGCGCGGGGTGCCTGAGGTGCGGCATTACGCGGGCCGGTCGAGCGGGTTCGGCGAGAGCCACCAAAACAAATGGTCTAAGACTTTCCAACGCCCAAGCAGAATTCGGCGTTTCACCATAACAGGACCGCACTCGTTTATTCGGACATCGCGAGCCCGCCAGATGCTATGAAGCTATTAGTGTTCGGCGCGTCGGGCGGGGTCGGAAAACACTTGGTGCGCCTGGCCTGTGACCAAGGTCATACCGTCACGGCGGTTGTGCGGCGTGCGGATGGCATCGATTCGCGGGCACGCATCTTGATCGGTGATGTGTTGCAGCCGGGTTGTTTCGCTGAGCAAGTGGGTGGTCACGAAGCCGTGCTGTCGGCGCTCGGCATCAAGCGAATTAATCCGGCGAATCCGTGGAGCGCACTCGCCTCGCCGCCAGATTTTTCCTCGCGCACGGCGGGCATGCTCGTCAACGCGATGCAGCAGCACGGCCTCGCGCGCGTGATCGCCGTGAGCGCCGCAGGCGTCGCGGACAGCGCGGCACGCATGAATCTCCTGATGAAGTTTTTCGTCGCCAAATCGAACGTCGGCATCGGTTATCGCGATCTCGCGGCTATGGAGCGCGTGTTTGCCGACTCGGGACTTGATTGGTGCTGCCCGCGCCCGACGCGACTCACCAGTGGCCCGCTCACTCGACGCGTGAGGATCGTGGAGAGTTTTGCGATGACCGCCGCAATTTCACGCGGTGATGTCGCGTGGTGGATGCTGGAGCACGCGACGCAGCCAATTCGCGAACGCACGCCGATGATCACCCGCAGGTCTGAGCCAAGCGATGAACGCAATGAGCAGAGACAGAGATTGGCCGCTTAACTATTTCCTGGAGACGAACCGCCTCGCTTGTGCGCGCGGTGAAGCTCGGCTACGGTTCAACTTCAATCGCTTTAGCCAGGAAGATTTTGAAATCACCAGGTGCGGAATGAGGAGCTAAACCGGAACATGGAGGGGCTATTGCTTTGCACCCACGATTGGGCCGTTGCCGATTTGGAAATAGCCGGGTGGCGGGGCACCCTTATGAGCGGTTGCATAGGCAGCCGCGGCGTTTGCCTGCGTAACGACAGATGAAATGGATTTGGCACCGCTGTCGTGCGGCACGGTGACCGTCGAAACGCAGAACCCGGTGTTCCCGGCTTTGTCGGTGGCCTTGGCGACGATTAGGTAAACGCGCCCGTCTCCGTTAGCACTTCGTTCGGCGCGAAGCCGCAGATTGCCCGTAGCCGTCAGGTTTTTGGCATCGGGAGAGAAAGGTCCAGTGCCGGGCGGCAGTTCGTCCTCATCGCTAAAGACCTGGACTTGGATGCTGGCGGGGGTGATTGGGCCATCGCAATTGTCGAGCGCTTGCGCTTGGAAGCCGACATTGATCAGGTCAAGGCTGTCCGGTGACAGGCTTTTGGTTGCGACCGAGCTGCTCATCTTTGGTGCCTCGCAATCCGTTACGGTCACTGTGAAACTGCACAGCGTCCCGGCAGGCTCGCTGCAAGTTACCAGGGTGGGGCCTGTCGGGAATTGGGCACCCGAAGGGGGATTGCACGTGATGGTCCCGCAATCGCCGACGGCGGTCGGAGTCGTGTAGTTTACCACAGCACTACAGGTGCCGGGATCGTTGCAGACCGCGAAATTCGTCGGGCAGATGATTTGGCATGGTGAGTAAAGCTGGGTTTGCGGCACGAAATCGAATGGGGTAGCCGGGCCCGACCAGAACAACATGGCCACGGCTCCGATTCTATTCTCGTAATAGTCGATTTGGATCTTGTACCTCTTGCCGGCGAACAACGAAATCGTTCCGTTGTGATACGTCGGGGGTTGGTCATAGAACGCGTCGATAATCAACTGACCATCGACCCACACCCGCATGCCGTCATCGGTCCGACCAGTGAATGTATAAGGTTGAGTGAACTGGGGCTCAACTTCGCCAGTCCAGCGGACGCTGAAGGTATCCGGCCCGATGGCGGGATCAGGTGAATCGGTACCCCAATCGAAGGCAATTTGCGGATCAATTCGTGAGATCGAAGGGCCGGTGAAATCGATATTGTCATAGTAAACACCCAGCAAGCCGTTGCCATTGCCGGGGGGCGGTGGTGGTGGGGCCTGCCATTCCTGCGTCGCGTAACTTTGCAGCTGGGTGCGGTAGGGTGCATCGTAGGCGGAGGCGGTGATCGAGTCGAAACCAGGGTAACCGCTTCCCCAGTACTTCCACTGTACTTCACCGTTCTGGTCGGAGCGGCAATCCGCGGGATTACATCCTGCGTTTTGGCTGATGAGTTGTCCGCTCGAGACGAAATCAACCCCGGCCGCTTGGAACCACACGAAGACACCCGCCTGGGGATTGCCATCGCTGTCGGTGACGCGGGCTGTGAGGGTGTGCGGGCTAGTAAGGAGCCCGACATCGGCGGAGGGCGACAAACTAAGCTGCAGCGGTTTGCGGGATTGGCACTGGGGATCAGCGGCATCGATGAGGCCGTTTCCGTCGTTGTCCAGTCCGTCGTTGCAGATCTCGCGGAGGGTGCGTTGGAAGCTCCAGCTCAGGATGTCGTGGTTCTCATAATCGCCGCCGGTGGCCGCGGTAAATCCTACCCAGGCATGACCGTGATCTAACGAAAGAACTGCGCCCAGATCCATCGGCACGATCAGCACTGGGTTCTGTAGGTCATCGAGGAAAATTTGCATCACGCCAGGCTCGTACACAATCTGCACAGTATGAACGTTGGTGTCGGAAAGGATCGGGATGGCGGTCGTACGGCCCACGGAGTAAGTCTCGTCAGGGGAGTTGTAGTTAGGGCCAAGCGTGTGAACGCTGATATGGTTGTTGTTGGGATCCGAGTACTCGCCGTTGGCCCAACGATCAAACTCCACGGCCAGGCTATTGACCAAACCACCATAACCCAAGCCACCTCCGTTAAATCCCAGTGCCGAGGAACCAGCGCCTGCGAAATTGAGAGGATCGCCATCCTGAATGACAAAGGTAAAGCCATCGGCCCCGGCCCCTCCCATCCCTGTGATTTGGAAAGTAAACGTTGTCGTGAAGCCATCTCCCACCGGCTGGCGAAACGTTTCCCAGGCCGCTCCCGCCTGCCAATAGTCCGTGGGTGTTAATCGGAGGACATTGCCGACGGTGCGGGCACTTCCCACCAGGCTCAGCCCCTCTGAAGAGCTGAAGTCAGGATAGGCAAATGAGACCGGGGGGAGTGCCCAGTCGACAGCTGCCTGAGCGCACTGCGGCGTGCCGTTTTGAGGATCTGCAGTGCAGGCGACGATTTGGTCAGTCCCCAGTTGCCCATTGCTGATGTAGGTCCACTGTACGTTCCCATAGGAATCGGCATAACAACCGCCAAAGGAGCATCCTCCCGTATCGCTATTAACTCCCGCATTGGGTCCTGAGACCACCTCGAATCGCACCGTCGCGCCGGCCTGAGCAATGCCAATGGTGTCCGTGACCTGGGCAACAACCGTGTGCGTGGTGCTAACCGGTTCGGAAATGCTGGCAGGAGCCAACGTGATCTGAGCGTGCGGCGGAAAGCTGCCCAGACCCAGAACGTCCAACTCGTATTGCGTCCCGACATAGACCTTGCCATTGGCAACTGTCGGGGTGGTAAACTTGACGGCCGGACCCAGCATGTCGCGTCCCCCTACTACCAGAGCGCTATTGTACAGTTCCTGGCCTAAGTCGGCGGCGTTATGGGCGTGTAGCACGGCCGGCGTATGTCCGCCATAGCCGCTGTTATCGAGTATCCAAACAATGCCGTCGGCGGTGTCATTGGCCGATACGCTGGGGGCCGCGCCGGGGAAGCCGAAGTAATTGAATGCTTGAGAGATAGGATAGGGGGGATCGATCTGTCCGTTGACGATCTGGAAAGCCTTCAGCGAGTCATAGATGCCATTGTAATAAAGAAACCCGTTGAAGAACGCGGGTGATCCATAGGCACCACCCATTACGTAAGGCAACGACTCTACCACCTGGTCACCACCGAGCGCGAACCGCCCCATGTTGTCGCGGTCGATGAGGTAGATCGTGCCTTCTTTTCCCGAGCCGACCAGCAGGTGCGGATGCGCCGCACTGCCGACTGAATCCGGCAGCACCAGGACACCACTGGAGCCAAGGTCGAGGTCGGTGCGGTTCAGATAATCTTCGTTGAACGGCGTGAAGTAGTCGGACACTGCCAGGCCATTAGCTCGCGCGAGCCGCAAGAACGAATCACCATAATCGACTCCACCCCCTAGGGTGGGATCCGCGTCGAAGGTGCCGTTGCCGGTGATCACATAGAGATCGCCGGTGTCGTCGGTCGCGGGACCACCGCCCGCCTGCCAAATGCCTCCGCCCCCGATTGGATAGCCGCTCGGATCGGTCAGGCCGTTGGGGGTGGTGCAGACCACGCTGATCTGCTGGAGGGTGGAGGCATCATAGCCAAACACCCAGCCATGGTACGGAGTCACATCGCCGTGTGAAGCGAAGGCGATATAAACAACGCCTTGCGAGAGTAGTAGGCCCGGCCGATTCATCTGGCGCAGAGGATTGAATGTCAATTGGCCGTTGAAGCTTCCGTCTCCTGTGCCGGGGACCGTCGCGCCGATCTCGACTGGACTGCCCGGCTGCTCGGCGCCGGTCGAAATATTCAACGCGTGCAGCCGCTGGAAGTAGTTGCCATTCTCCTTGGTCTTGGCCACCACATATAGGATCCCGGCGCCTGGGTCGATCACCGGCGTGCTCGTGATCCCGATCTCCGGCACCACGTCCCCAGATCCGACATCGCCCGAAGGCACCGACGGTCCGAGGTTGACCTGCCACAGCGGACCGGCATTCGCGCCCGCATTGTCGTGGGCATCGAAGGCATAAACGCTGTTGTGCTCGGTGGCGACAAACACGACGTCGTGCGTTCCTTTGCCGGGCACGTCTAGACTGGAAACCACCAGGGGCTGGGCGTAGACATACCCATCCACGGATTGAGAGTATAGCTTGCCAAACTGCGCGGCGGTTACGTTGGCGTGGGTGAGGATAGTCTCGTTCAAATTAGCACCCGTCCGGGCGACATCGTTGTGATAGGTGAGGACGTTCACGGCGGCCAATCCTCCAGTCGGCGAAATGAGCTGTCCGCCCGAGAGAATGCTCGCCAAAATCGCCGTCCGCCAGCGAGCGTGTCTTATCCGCGTCGACCGAGACCTGACTTGATAGGTATTCATCATGAGTCCTTTCTGCCGTAGAATGGCAAAACAAATGCAACCTGGGGCGGTGCACTTTCCGATGGGGTCGTTTGGACTATGAGGCTGGATTAATACTAATGCAAGCGATTTCGCATTCTAATGAGTAAAAAGGACGCGTCTCAATTTTTGTTCACCTGTTCCTCGGCTCTTATAACACCCGCTTCAGCTTCAGCGGGGTGAAGCTATGTGCTGGGCCTTCCAAGCGCTTCATTCAGCGGTTTTCCCGATGCACAGTTAAGACAGGCACCATAAACCGCTGAATGAAGCGGTTCCGATCACTTTCGCAGCCCACCCCCCAGCTGAAAGCTGGGGTTAATGAGACCAGGATACAACAGCAATTGAACGGATAGGGCGTTGAAGCGGCGTGTTAATGAGAGCACCAGAATCAATCATTTAGGGCTCGGTCAGGTTCTCAAAAATTGAGATGCGCCCGAGTAAAAAACCGGGTTGCTGTTAGTTTTCGCCTCCAGGATACCTCCTGTGGCGTGCGAAATGTCGAGCGTTCGCGCAACGCGGCGAAAAAGTCCTTTGTCGGATGA
>DATJGF010000216.1:0-43867 GCA_035495315.1 Candidatus Limnocylindrales bacterium | reverse complement strand
AGCGAGACCAATCGCAACCTTTCGCAGCAACTCTGCAAGTTGCTGAAGGATTCATTGGGGATCGCACCCGACCGCGTTTACCTGAATTTCGCCGACGTAGAGGTGGGCAATTGGGGTTGGAACGGAAGCACATTCGGATGATAGGAATGGACCTTCCGGACGCGCTAGTCTCAACGTTTTGAGAACGTCCACGCAGAACGCTATGTGAATCAAATCTGTTGTAGACGGCATGGAGTAGGTATTCGCGGCTGGATGGCTATAAGCCCTGCTTCCGGCTTGCCGTGCAGGACCCGTACAGGGCAAAGCCACACACCCGAGTCAGGGTAAAACCCACTACCGAGCCACCGCGCAAGAGGCGTTGCCCTTATTGAGATCTTCCGGCTGTTGCGAAAAAGCTGCATTCGTGGCCTGCGCCCCCCCCATTGCCAAAACGGTCCTGCAAAATCAAACGTTTCCCAATACGCACTGAGCGTAGCATAGCGCAATCGATCCTTGCGTTGGTCTGATTTTCAGAGCGAGGTGCCGGGTTTGCCAAGCGAGCCGAAGACCTTTTTCAGGAGATCGGTTGTGCGAGCCACCGGGTCCTGTCGGATGCGCTGTTCTTCATCGGCGATTACTTCGAACAGTCCGTCCATGGCTTTGTTCGTGATGTAGGCGTCCAGGTCCAGCGACTGCTGTTCTGAAACGGCCCCCAGGAGGGCGCCGAGGTACTTGTTGCGAACCCCAAAGTCCAGCACGCGTTTGTAGGCCGAGGTCACACCTGTTTCATCAGTCGCTTTCTTGACGATGGGTTCAAATCTTGCGAACAGATTGGTTTGCGTGGTCCGCCGGAAATATTGCGTTGCCGCATCCGAGGGGCCGGTCAGAATTGATTCCGCGTCGCCAATAGTCATGTGCGAGATCGCTTCGGCAAACACACTCACGGCCTGCGGGACTGCCTTTTCGGCCGCATGATTCATCGAGGCGACAAATTCATCCGCCAGCTTGTCTTCGTGGACGGCTCGTAAAGCTCTCTCGATGCCTTGGAGTTGTGCGGGCAAGGGAATACGAACGGCGAGATTTGTCAGAAATCCTCCATCATGCCCGAGGTCGCGAATGGCCGCTTGCACGCCATTGGTGAGCGCCGCCTTGAGACCCTGCACTGCTTCGTCGTGGGACAGCGAGGTGAGACTCGAGATAATTCCCGGCTTCCCCTGTTGCGTTGCTTTAGCTGGCCGCGAAGCATCCGTTGCCAGCAATGGGCGCGCAATAACCGCCGCGATCAGCAGCGGCAGGATGATTAAAAATTTCCTCATTCCTTGTTTCATTGAAGGCGTACAAGACCCCAAAAGAACTTAGCCTGAGCCGCTTGTGCGTGCAACAGCCTAAGCGGAGATGCTCCTGGGCCCGGAGCCTAAGCCTCCTGTCCCTGAACTCGAATACGACATCTGCGGCGCAGGTTATGAAGGGACCAATAGACAAAGAAAAACTGACTCCGCCGGGCATTCGTGAAAACGCTTGCCCGGCGTCTATGCTCTGCGCATCGTGAACTATTCGCCTAACCAGGTAGGTAGCGGCATCGCTGCCGCTTGTTCATCAAAGCAGTGCCATATGACGGCCAAATCCAAACGGCCCGCCAAGATCAGCCACCAAGCGTGGCCAGTTCGCCTGCGCATCATTTGCATTTCACCCCCAAACCCCGAAGAGCACGGGGCGTCATTTGGATTGCAGGATAACTCGACTACGAAAGAATGGGTAATCCACCCTGGAAAAAGTCAAACTAACGGAGATGTTCGGTTTGAGTGTGAGTGCCGTGTTCGGCAAAACCGCGCTAACAGTAAGCCAAACTTTTTAGGACCGTTTGTGCACGGGGGAACAGCGGATAGATTTCTGTATCTAAGCTGGAGGCCGAAGGATTGGCGCCCGGGCGGTCCAGAGGTGCCGCATTGGGTTTGCCTACGGCGCATGAAGGTTCGCCTTTCTTCGATTACTTGGCCCCAGATCAAGCAGGCCGTCCGCGAAAACGGTGTATTGGAGAAGAAAGTCGAAGGCACTGGTCCCAGCGGCCCCTTCGGCTCGCCAAACCTAGGGGGCGAAGGTTGGACCGTCAAAAGATCATGAACACGTGCCGGTCACGGCGAGAGAACCTAATGAACGCGAAACTGATCAGCTTTCTTGCTTGGCTGTTTCTTGGTCTCGACTGGTCGGCAAGAGCAGTTCCCCAGAACCCGCACACCGACTGGTTTAGGGATGCCAAATATGGTGTGTTCATGCATTTCCTTCCCCGAGACGCCAACGGTCTTGAATTGGTTGAGAACTTTGATGTCGAGGTATTGGCCCATCAACTTCAAGAAGCAGGCGCGAAGTACTTCGTGCTCACTCTTGGGCAAAACTCGGGCTATTTCAACGCGCCAAATGCCACGTACGAACGGTTCACGGGCTATGGCCCCGGCGAGCGTTGCGCCAAACGGGACTTGCCCTTGGCCCTTTACCCGGCGCTCCACTCGAGGGCAATCAAGCTGATGTTGTATTTGCCCTGCCAGGCCCCTAATGAAGACCCCCGCTCCCAAAAAGCCTTCGGCCTGCCCACATCGAAACAAGACCAACCTTTGAGCCTGGAGTTCGCCCGGAAATGGGCCGAGGTAATCCAGGAATGGTCTGACCGTTACGGAGAGCACGTGGCAGGATGGTGGTTCGATGGCGGCTACGAGCATATTCATTTCAGCGAAGCCATCGCCCAGGTCTATGCTCAGGCGGCAAAACACGGCAATCCCAAGGCCATCGTGACCTTTAACCCTGGCGTCAAGGTCATTCATTACACCCAGACAGAGGATTACACAGCCGGAGAACTCAATGAACCTTTTGACTACGTTCCAACCTCTCGCTGGCTGGGCGGCTCTCAGTGGCATGCCCTCACGTTCCTAGGTTCCAATTGGGGTCAGAGGAATACTCGCTATTCAGGCGAGCAATGGGTCAAGTGGGTCAGCGCAGTGGTCGCGGCTGGAGGCGTCGTCACCCTGGATATGGGGCCGAACTATGATCAACAGGCCGGCCCGATCGGGTCGCTTGCCCCAAAGCAATTGAAGCAGGTTCAGTCCATCAAAAAGACCCTGGCGGGAACAGGTCCCTTGGTCTGCCCATGGGATGTTAACGCACTGGCCGCTGCTCCCAAATGGGCGCCTCTGGAACGTCCCAAGTCCGACGGTCTCAAGGCTATCACGTTTGAAGGGCTGCCATTTCGCGGCAAGGCGACTCGCGTTTTCGCCTGGCTCGGAGTGCCTAAGGTGGAGGCCGGTCAAAAGGTGCCCGCGATGGTACTGATCCACGGAGGTGGCGGAACGGCCTTTGAAGAGTGGGTACGCCTGTGGGTGGACCGCGGCTATGCCGCTATCGCCATGGACACCTGCGGCCAAGTGCCGGTGGGTACCTACGGCAAATGGTTCCCCGATGAGCAGGGTGGGCCGCGTGGTTGGGGCGGCTTTGACCAGGTGACTTCGCCTCGCCAGGACCAATGGACATATCATGCGGTAGCCGATGTCATCCTGGCTCATTCGTTGATACGTTCTTTGCCGGAAGTCGATTCCGACCGCACCGGGGTCACCGGCATTTCGTGGGGTGGATATTTAACGTGCATTATCGCGGGGGTGGACCAGCGATTTAAGCTCGCGGTTCCAGTCTATGGCTGCGGTTTTTACCGCAACACGGTTTTCGAAGGCGAACTCAAGAAACTTCACCCTGAAGACGCGGACCGGTGGATGGAATGGTGGGACCCGTCGGTCTACCTGGGCCACGCGGACCTGCCCATGCTTTGGGTAACCGGGAGCAATGACTTCGCTTACACGCTGGATGCATTGCAGTTGTCCTATCGCCTCCCCAAAGGGCCGCGTTCACTGTCTGTGCGCTTGCGCATGCCACATGGGCACGGCGGTCCTGGTGAGAATCCGAACGAGATCCGGGTTTTTGCCGACAGCATCCTTAAGGGCGGCGTGCCGCTCCCTGTCATTATCGGCGGTGGCCGAGAAGGAACGAACGTCTGGGTCACCTATTCTTCGAACGTTCGGGTCGTCAAAGCTGAGCTCAATTTCACCAGGGACGTGGGCCGTTGGCAGGACCGAAAATGGGAGTCGCTGCCCGCGCAACAAACGGATGGCCGGATCATTGCCAGCCTGCCAATTGGGACTCGGGTTTATTACTTCAACCTTTTTGACGAACGCGATTGCGTGGTGAGCACAGAACATGAGGAGTGCGCTTTACCATGAGCACAATGTGGCAAATCGTCAGTGCTTTCCCAAATGACGCTCGATTTCTTTCGGTCGGAGTGCTGAATCATATTTGAATGTTCGTGTGCCAGGCATCTTTCTCGTTTAAGCCCGTTCACCGTTCCATCAATGTATCCAGATATTTGAATTTAAGATATTCGACCCCCTAAAAATATAAGTAGACAAGATTAGGCTGCTTGTGCTATATAAAACGCACATTCGATGAAAACCTGTATGAACATTTTAGCTACGATAGGGCCGACGAGGCCGCTCCAGAGAGCGACACGTCGTGAAGCCCAGGTCGCCGGCTGGATGTTCAGCCGGAGTCTATCAGGTAGTCTGAGTAAACATCAGACTGGGTATAACCCCGATAGGCTTTTGGTAGGCAGGTAATGTGATCAGAGGATCAAGCGATTTTCCAACCCTGCTTACGCGACGTAAGCAGGGTTTTTTGTTGCCCATGAACGACTGAACCAACCTCAAAACGAAAGGCAAAGCTGTGAGACGAATACAAGACGGCATCTAAAAGATGTCATCAGGCAGAAAACATAAAGCGGCGCGGGAGAGCCGAGGTTCTCCGCCGGCCCTGATAAGGGCAGGTCGCCACAGATGCGTGCCAGATGATTTAAGCCGGATTTTACAATCTAAGGGCTTGGCAGGAGGTGTGCCCCTAAACACCGAAAGAGCCACCGTGAAACCGTGGGTTGGTATCGCAAGATAGCAAGAGGTGTTTGTTCTTAGTTGAAATGGCGCGGGCCGGAGGGAAATGCAGAGCGCGAAACGCAAAATGCAGAATCCTCCGGCCCTTAAATTTCGCGGGATAGTATGCCCTGCTGCTCCGAGTTTCGCCTTGTTGTGTTGATGGAAGAAATGGCAATGGCGACCAGCTCGTTCGCCTCTCGAAGCAGATGTGCAGGTGTTGCGGCATTGGCCTTTCCCGCATCGATTAGAAGTTCGAGCCCGTAGGCTGATTCGTCAGCCTCCTCAAGCACGGTTCCCATTTTGGAAATGAAGTCTGGTTTCGATTTTGCTCGATGCGTTGCGCGATAGTTCGCGCCGACGGATGTGCCTAATCGAAGAAGCTGTCTACCGAGAACTCTGCTGGTTTTGTCTTTTGGGAGTTGTTCGCAGAAGTTGATCGTAGCCAACGCAAACTGCTTGGTTCGTTCGAGCAGATCATTTGCACGTTGCATGTTCCCATTCTGTATTTTTCGTTATGTGTTCACCATTTTAATAGGCTGCGCGTCAGCACGCGGCCGAGTCTCCAAAACTGCGCTTACTCGGGGCAGCACCGAGGCAGCCTGCCAAATCATAAATCGGCAATCTTAATTCATAAATTCTTCAGGGGGTCGTGGCAGACAAGCAATGCACTTGCCCTGCAAGCAAGCTCATGTGGGAGCGTTACCCACCGACTCCACCATTCATCGCGGGGAACTCGACTAAAGCACAGAGAGGAGCCTCATAAACTCCTTTAGGTGGGTGTGATTCCCACCCCCGCTACCATTTTCAGCGCCAATCATCGAATAACGACTGACCACGGGAACGAGCCAAGTCGTAAATCGTAAATCGTAAATTCTTTGGGGGGGTGTTCCGGCTGCCGGCCTGTAAATCCGGTGTCGCAAAACAAACGTCGGAAGTGACGACTCGAGCGTTACCAGCACCTCCCACCAATTTGAATGCGAGTGCGAAGTGAAGACTGCGGAATATTCCACGGCTCGTTTGCCCCGGTTATTCCGCACTCCGCATTCCGCCTTCCGCATTTAAAGGATCCGTAGCTCAACTAGCCAGAGCAACCCGTTGTCTGCGGGAAGGCTGAGGGTGCGAGTCCCTTCGGATCCGCCATTTTTAGAGAGCCTGCCGCGGGACCATCGCCAAGGTTTGTGTCCTGCGTTTTGCTGCTCCGGTGTTATCAGCTCGCCGGGGCCAACCAGCGCGTAGCGTAGCAGCGAACGCACTCGGCTTGGGACCGAGGGATCGCAGGTGCAATTCCTGCCGCGCTGACCAATTTCAGAATGGGGTGTTGAAGTGATGGAGTGTTGGGCTCCGACAACACACAGCGATGGTCCCATTTAGTAATCCAATGCCCCACCACTCCATTACTCGATTTCTTCGGCTGCCGTGGTCGAACACACGAGGCATCCGCCTTCTAAGCGGAACGATGCAGGTGGGAATCCTGCCGGCAGCGCCAATTAGCAATTGCCAGGTAGTGTCAAAGGAGCACGGCGGCCTGTTAAGCCGTTTGGTGTTGGTGCGAGTCCAACCCTGGCAGCCATTCTAAATGCAGAGTGCAGAATGAAGAACGCAGAACAGGGCGGCAACACTAGGCGTGGGTGTTTGTGTCAGTTCCATTTTTCGTTCTGCGTTTTGCGTTTATGGAAGGCAGGCAGATATAAGCTGGCTGCACCTGTCTCGAAAACAGGATCGGCATTGCCGAGGCCGGAGCATTACCGGCGCCTTCCGCCAGCACTTAACCAATGAAACGAAAGGAAGTCCCATGAAGCCCGTATTCCGATATCAAAGCAAATTGCTCTTTCCCAGGAGCTACAAGCCAGACCGTCCCTCCCGAATCAAGGCGGCGAAGTTGCATTTCGAATTTCGGCCGGCGCGCTTCGGAGTGAAACCGCAAATCAAAATCACCAACGACTAATCAAATATATCGAGAGGCGTTCTTTGGAGCGTCCTCTCGATCACTTTCCTTCGTCCTGTAGCTCAATAGCAGAGCACCCGGTTGATAACCGGGAGACGCAGGAGCGTTACCTGCCGGGACGACCATTTACCCTTTGAAAGGAGTCAAAACCTATGAATACCTCAGTTTGTTATGAAAAGTCATCACCCTTACGACGTAGGTCCAATCTGAAACGCCGAATCTGGGTCGTGCTTCGACTCTTGGTTCGAAGACTGACTCGAATCGAGCTCGTTAAGACCGACTCGCGTGGCAATCCGAAAGTCAATCCCATCCGCTGGATAGTGTAGTCAGTCTGCACGCCTGGCTGAAGCCCAGGAAGTGTCGGCGCAATTCCGACTCCAGCGGCCAACGTTAATCTTCATCCCGCTCCGGCGGATAGAAAGCAAGCATGAACACTCTGACTAAGACCAATGTGCGCCTTTTCGCCTCTGCCAACAGCTGGATTGAGGGCGAGGCTCTCCGACAGCTGTATGCGACCTCGAAGCTGGAAGGTATGCGCCTGACGGTTGGTTTCCCGGATTTGCACCCGGGCAAAGGCAGCCCGGTCGGAGCGGCGTCCGTGACTGAAGGTCAGATCTACCCTTACCTAATCGGTGGGGATATCGGCTGCGGCATGACGCTGTTCAAGACCGATCTGGTCCAGCGCGAAATCAAGCTGAATCGCTGGACCGAGCTGCGGTTCGACCTCGAGCATCAGTGGGAAGGCGACGTCAGCGAAGTTCTCGCAGCAGCGGAGCTGGACTCCACAGAATTCGAGGAAGCGCTCGGCACCATTGGTGGCGGCAATCACTTCGCCGAACTGCAGCGCCTTGAGGAGATCCTCGACGCGACTGCCTTCAAACGATTCGGCCTGGGCAAGCAGCAGTTGGTTGTGCTCGTGCACAGTGGCTCCCGTGGATTGGGCGAATCGATCCTGCGCGCTTATGTGGACGAACATCAGGCCAACGGCTCGGATGCGGAGTCCTTCGCCGCGGCAGCTTATCTCAAGCGCCATGATATGGCCGTGCGTTGGGCCAAAGCCAATCGAGCATTGATCGCCCGACGTTTCGTCGACGCCATCGGGGCCCAAGCCGAATGCCTTTGGGACGGCTGCCACAACAGCATCACTCGCCGAGAAAGCGAAGGCGAGACGCTTTGGGTGCACCGCAAAGGTGCAGTAGAAACCGAAGGCGAGGCCGTGGTAATCCCTGGCTCCCGTGGTTCGCTCAGCTACCTGGTCAAGCCGCTGGGAGATGGCGAAAGCCGAGCGTGGTCACTGGCCCACGGTGCAGGCCGCAAGTGGGCTCGCAGCGAGGCGCGTCTGCGCATGCGCGAGCGTTACGGAAAAGAGCAGCTCGTGCAGACTTCACTGGGTAGCCGCGTGATCTGTGGGGAGCGCGACCTGCTCTACGAAGAGGCGCCTGCCGCCTACAAAAACATTGAAGCAGTGATTCAGGATCTCGTGGATACCGGGCTCGTCTCGGTCATCGCGACCTTCTGTCCACTGCTGACTTACAAGACAAGAGCCAAGGACTACACGGGGTAATGGAGTGGAGGAGTGCTGGAGTATTGGGACTCCAGCACTCCAAAACTCCACAACTCCATCATTCCATTTCTTGCGTCCTGAATGCAAAGCAGCTCGAGCGGCCGGCCCTTCAAGCCGGGCCTAGTCGGTGCGAGTCCGACCACGGATGCCACGACTCGCATCGAGAAAATAAGCTCCATGCGCCAGTTGTCCGCGTAGCTCAGATAGATAAGAGCGCCGCTCTGCGAAGGCGGAGGTCGCAGGTGCAATTCCTGCCGTGGACGCCATTTCCCAGGATTGTGGTGTAACGAGCAGCATCTCTCCCTGTGAAGGAGACGGTCCGGGTGCAAATCCCGGCTTCCTGACCGACGCGGTTTACCTGACGGAAACCACTGACGGCAGCTTTCGGGTCACTGCCAACAATCCTGGGTTCGCAGCGAAAATGAAGGTTGCTGAACTCCTCAGCCGAAGGTATAGGCATGCTCTCAAGGAATTGGGGAAGTGAAACAGCCAATTTGGCTGAATCGGGAAGATTGCCTCGCCATTCACGAAATGATGCTCGCACACGACGGCGGATTGGCCGGAGTGCGAGATGAAGGGTTGCTGGACTCGGCTCTTTCCAAACCCCAGCACCTTTTTGCCGACGGCTCCCCTACTTTACCTGAAATGGCTGCTAGCTACGCAGCGGGCATCATCCTTAATCACCCCTTCTTGGATGGTAACAAGAGGACGGGCTTCATGCTGGCCGCCACGTTTCTGGAGATCAACGGGATGGAATTTTTTGCGACAGAAGAATCTGTGATTGAAATGACTTTGGCCCTCGCAAGCGGGAAACTGAAGCAGCGTGATTATGCTGGGTGGCTGAACAAGAATTCAAGAGTCGGCTGAGGCCACAGGCATTCTGGAAGCAGTTGAAGCCGGCACCGGGAAAATGTTCACCTGGTCAATTGTGACAAAAACGGGATTCCGTTCCCGCACCGGCAGCAGCGACCATCTGGGCGAAGATTCGCCCTGGTGGCTGAGTTTAATTAGGAGGCTTTCGTACGGTTCTCCTCGCCCATCGGATGGGAGAGGGATTAAGCGTGAGGGTCGGCCGCACAAAACAATCAGAAAGAGAAAGGAGCCAATCGCATGAATGTACTGATCAACATTACCTACCAGGGCCAGAGCGGAAACTATCTGGTCAACATGGACCCTGGCGTGGACGACGCCACCATTAAGAACATCTGCGAGGAGGCCGTGCGTTCGGGCGAGGTGCCGGGCATTTCGCCGGCAATTCGGAAGAACGCCTTTGCGAACTTCGTCATCGACCGCTTCCACGGCGACCAGCCGCGATTCGTTGTTCGTCCCAAAGTCCCATTCGGCTGAGAGCCCAGGGTGGCGGCTTGGGATCACACGCCGTGAGGCTGGCAAACGTCAAACCCGAGTTGGAAACTGCCAACTCGGGTCTTTGTCCAATTCAATCGAGCGCTTACTCGGCCCTGCTATTCGTTTACCGGACCCGGTAAAAACCAGACGCTTTGGTCGGACCAGAAGGATCGAAGAGCTCAAAGCTGCCATTCGCATCTGACGTCAGGTTGGTGTAGCCCAACTGCCACGGACCGGCTGAACTGCCGGCGCGGTCGATCGTAAATACATGATTACTGGCGCCTGCGAATCGGACATGAAAGACTCCGTTGGTTAATTGTGAACTTACGACCTGGGCCGAGACTCCATCCGGAACGTTCACATACGTTCGAAACAAAAAGTCCGCAGTCCCACCACCAGGATTCGGGTAAGGCGCCCACGAATACGCCGCATGCTGTTGGACAAATCCCTGTCCACCGCCATAAGTGGCATCGGATCCGGTCTGCAGGTAACAACCCACACCTGCGCCACCGATCGTCAATGCCAAAACCTCACCGGGCATAACTATGACGCCGGTTGGAAAATCAACATGCGTGAATTGGCCATTGGGATTTGCCACTAGACTGGAAGCAGGAATTGTAGAGCTGGCCAGAACTGTAGTCGTCGGCACACCTCCTGAAAGCGTCCGAATTTGCACCGTCATGTCGCTCACGGGGGGAGGATTGCCGCCAAACCCCGAAGTCCCATCGAAGGCCAGGATATCGGCGCCGGTCAACTGCCCCGCCACACCTGCCGTGAAGGTTTGCGCAAACAAAGTATCGCCGGTGAGCGACGTAGCCGCCGCGGAAGCATATGGCGGATTTGTAAAGGACTGATCGACTACCTGGGCTGCCGCCACGCTGTAAGGCACCCACATGATTGCACCTAGTACCAGTCCGATGCAGCGAGAGAGGATATCTCCCACAACCATTACGTCACCTTTGTGCATCCCATTCCCCCTATGCCAAATGCCATTCGGCAATCATCGAAATGTATACGACTCCAAGTACGGTCAAAGCTGAATTCCCGCTATGAGGTAAACTCCCCACTAACAGATTGTTCAAGCAGTGGCCCGTCAAATTTTGGCCGGCGAGTGCTCTCGTTTTAGTCTCGTTCGCCGAGCAGCCCAGGCAGCGGTCTGCAAAACCGCTCAGGTGGGTGCAACTCCCGCACGGGACTCCAATTTCAGCTGACCCGCCGGGCAAGAATCATTGCTGGGCGGAAGTGATATCCGTCGGCGGTCTGCGTACGACCACTTACTCTACTTCTTTGTGGAATGCCAACCGGACAAGCGAGCCGGGCCTCGGTGCTAACGAGTGCGTGCCTTCAGGCATGTGGCGCAAGCCCACGGCATTCCGCCAGCCTTTGCCCGCGGCCAGCATTGCGCGCGTAGTTCAAAGAGAACCGTCCGTCTTATAAGCGGAGTCGCACTAGATGAGTGCCTGGATCCGGAGCGTTACCGGACGCGCGTACCACTTTTAGTTCAGCATTATTTGCCGGTGGGCACCAATTCGCGAACTCTGATTGTTGCTTGCTCCCGGTCGAGACTGCCCGCGGCTATCGCCAAAACGAGGTCCTCCCATTCTGGCCCGTCCGGCCTCGGTTCGACGCCGTTGAGGCGAAGAAAAACAATACAGCTACCGAGGGCCGCCCGCTTGTTGCCATCAATGAAGGGGTGGTTCCGGCAGAGGTAATACAAATATGCAGCTGCGACTTCGGCCAGATCCCGATAGGGTGACTTGCCTCCAAAAGAGGCTTGGGGGGCTGCGACGGCTGATTCCAGCAAGGCACTATCTCGCACATCATCTGAACCGCCAAACTTCGAAATTGCCTCAGCGTGAATTTCACGCACCATTTCCACCGTCAGTTGGAAGCAGTTCTCGAGAGAAGCGCTCACGCCAGCTTCTTCATCGTGCGCGCATAGTCCTTCATAGTAGACTTGATGACTTTGGAAACCTCGGCAGCTGACGGGCGTGGGCGCAGGGGCGTCAGAGTGATCGTTCCTCCAGCGTGAACCTCCACGTTCACTTCATCGCCGGCCTTGAGATGAGCCAGGTCCATGAGCGCAGCATCGAACACAATGCCGTGCGAGTTGCCCACTTTGCAAATGGTCTTTACCATACGTAATACTATGTTTTACTAAGGCTGCCGTGTCAACTCCTTCGGAACTCAGACCTGGCGCAGCAATTTTTGAACCCCTGTGGACCCATAACGAACTGCGCGACACGTTTTAATACGATCGAGAACATCCATGACCATCCGCGGTTCCGGAAATTCCTTGGCTGGCTCTCTGTTCACCCGCTCCAATTTTTGGGGATGTAGCTAATCAGCAAAGGGCTGGTCAAGCGCACCATTTTGTGCCTGTGGGTAGCCCGACCAACATTCCTGCCTCTCATACAGGAGATTACCGGAGCGAAGCCGGTCAGGGACGCTAATTTCCTCGGCGCGTCATTTACTGGGAAGCAGACCCACATGACTGAGAAGCTCTCTCAGAAAAACAAGCGAAGACCGATACAAAACAGACCGCAAATCAGTGTTCCCAGAATAAGAACAATCGCGCCAGAAAGGCGCTTCTGAGGAAGCCGGAACCACATGTACAGGCTGCTTAGAGTCATGAAGATCAAGCCGAGCGAGACAGCATCCATCGAAAAAGCCCATACCGAAGTTAGTGGCCAGTCACGTGTGTTACGCGGATCATCCATTTGGACTCCCGTAAATGCGTGGAGTGCCTTCAAGACTCCCCAGAGGTTTACCTCACTTTGTTGCACGGTGACCCGCTTCATCCCCAAGTCTGCCTTGATGAACAAGAAATGGCCCGGCCGCCTGACTTGAAAATCAAATTGATTAGTGTCCGTCCGCGTTGTGGTCCACAGGATTTCACCCTGTATGTCGAGTTGCTTCATTATTTCATGAGCCTGCGCGAGGTCGCCGACAACCTCGGGACCGAGAGCGGTAATCGGACGCTCATAATTGGCTTGTTTACGGTTCGTCCAGAACTCTGCGAATCTCCAGGAAGGATGATTCAGGAGCAAGCCGCTGAAAGCGAACAACCAGGTGAAGAAGAGCAGAAACAACCCGGTGTAGAAATGAAGCTTGCGATTCCAAAACGCGAACCCGCCTCGCGACGCAAAGCCGTTCGGTCGTTCAGTTTGACCTGTTAGATCAATGGCTGAGGGCATACGCCATTCCGAAAAACGTAAACGCGCCTGCGGCCAGCAAAATGAATCCCACCAATCGTTCAGCGCGCAACACATACCAGAGGTAAATGCCGCTAATTGAAATGAACAAGACCAGACAAACTGTTGCGTCGGCCATCCAACGCCACGCCCTCATGTAGAACCAATTCATCCTAATGTCCGGCCCGTGTTGACCAGGAGATTTGTGCAGCGTTACGAGGGCATCTGCCAAACCTGTCTCACGAGTCACGACGATTGCCTCATGGCTCGAGATGGTAACAGTCACGGTTGTCTCGCGTCCGGGGATGATGACGGGTATGATAAGCTTCTCATCTTTGGGCAAATGGCGAACAAATCCAACTTCGCCGTGGATACCAGCCATCGCGAGACCCGGCTTTAATGCATCAATAAGCGGCCGCCCCGAGAGATTCTGCAAGTTGTCTGGAAATGGAAAGCCGGTGATTACCCGTGTGGTGGTGGTGACTTTACCGAGCCTCGGTATCCAGGAGTGTACCAAAAAGAATACGCTGACGGCAAAGACGAGGACGAACGGGCTGATGAATAGACCGAAGTACAGGTGAAGATCTCGATTGAGCCGGTAAAATTGTCCTTTCATTCAACCGAAATCCTTCGGGGTTTAGTAAAGCGCTCGCGGAGTGCTCTGCACGGAACGCCCCGCCTTGCGAAGGAGTTGAATGTCAGGAGGTCCACATTCCTGAAGATAAGGCTCCGTCCGATCGGAAGCCACCTCAAACCCACAGCGTCTTAAGTGCGTAGAGAATAATCGAAGTCGTGGAATTGCTGAATAACCTGGGGCTCAGCGATCGAGTCGTTTCTGCGGCCGAGCCAACACGCCTACAGGAGATTACCGAATCCCCCTCATTCACGACTACGGCGAGCGGCATACATCATTGATTGCGGAAGGAGCGAGCCGGTCAGGGACGCCAATTTCAGGCCAGAGTCGTGAAGTGATGGATTGTTGGATGATTGGAGGATCGTCCTGACATGTGCTCCCCATCACTCCATTACTCCACCACTCCATTATCGCATTTTCTGCCCGGCGCGTGGTTCACGGGGAATAGAAGACCCACCTGACTCAGAATCAGGCAGCCTTGGACGTGCAAGTCGTCTCGCGCCGACCATTCCAATGCGGAGTGCGGAATTCGAATTGCGGAATTACCTTGCTGCATTGTCCGGCGTTAATTCTTCCGCACTCCGCACTCCACATTCCGCATTCAGAAACGCCCTCAAAGCATTTCCAGTGATGCTCTCGCTCGGTAGGCGAGCCAACTCGGTGCAACTCCGGGTGGGGGCTCCATTCCCAGGGCGATCACCGGCCAAGGTGGCCGGCCACAAATGGTGGCCGTGCGCCAGCCTCGCAATCGAGCCAGCGCTCAAGCAGGTTTCATAAGCCCGCTGTGCCGAGGGCAGCACTCGGGATTGCGACTACCATTCCGGCATGGGCGATGGAGTAATGGGTGACAACATTATTGACCTCCACCTGAGTGAGTATCCGGTTCTTTGGTTATTAATGAAAAATCGCAAAAACGGTCAAGACGCTCACGGCCGGATTTGATAAATCTCCTGGCAAGATGAACAAGCAGGCGAAAGAGAGCACACTGCGGTTCTATAAGGAATGCCTGCTGCGCGTGCTGGTACATATCCAGCAACACCTCGATGAACCGTCGTCTCTCCAAGAATTGGCCCGCCTGGCGTGCCTTTCACCTCATCATTTTCATCATGTGTTCACGGGAATGTTGCATGAATCCTTGGGCAACCACCTGCGCCGGCTGCGATTGGAGCGCGCTGCGTCGCGGCTGAAGCTGACGCAAATGCCCGTGGTAGAGATTGCATTCGAGGCGGGTTACGAAACGCACGAGGCATTCAGCCGCGTTTTTCGTAAAAGTTTTGGATTGTCGCCCGTCGGCTTCCGCCGGCGGGATGGACTGAAAATGCAGATTCAAGCGCCATCGGGCGTGCATTACCACGGCCGGAAACGGCTGGCAACTTTTCGCGCGGTGCAAATCGGAGCACGAACGATGGATGTAAAGATCAGACAGTTGAAACCGATGCGCGTCGCTTTTATGCGCCACATCGGACCTTACAACGAAGTCGGCCAAACCTGGGACAAACTTATGATGCAGCTGGGCAAAGAGGGACTAGTAGGCGCGGGGACCCAGTTCATCGGCATTTGCCACGATGACCCGGCGGTGACGTCATCGGATAAGATTCGCTACGACGCCTGCATCACCGTCGACGGCGTTTTTCGCGCAAGCGGCGAGATTGGCCTGCAGATTGTTCCTGGCGGAGATTACGCTGTGCTGACGCATTTCGGCCCGTACGAACAATCAACGAAAGCCATGCGAAACTGCTTGGCCGGTGGCTGCCCCGCAGCGGACGAAGACTGTGCATGACGCCTTGTTTCGAAATCTACTTCAATTCACCCGAAAACAACGAACCTGAGGATTTGGTCACCGATCTTCACGCACCATTGGAAACAATGAAAACCTCCTAAACACTGGAGACAACTATGCCAGCCACAAAACTCGATCTCTACAAACTGCACAAAGCTGAATATGTCATGCCGAAAAAGCCCGTGCTTGTCCGAACCAAGCCGGCGCAGTACCTGGCAATTGAAGGGCAGGGCGCCCCTGGAGGCGAGCGCTTCACCGCCTGTATTGGTGCTTTGTACGGCATGGCTTTCACCATCAAAATGACACGCAAGTTCGCCGGCAAACAGGATTACGCCGTCTGCAAACTCGAAGGACTGTGGTTCTTCGATCGAGATCCAGCAGCGATTCCGAAGAAGAAGTGGAGATGGAAGCTCATGATTCGCACCCCGGATTTTGTCTCACAGAAAGACATGGATGCCGCGATAGCGACGCTGCTCAAACGCGGCAAGGCGCAAGCGATCAAAGACGTGCGGCTCGAAACGATAGATGAGGGTGCTTGTGTGCAGATGCTGCATGTCGGCCCCTATGAAAAAGAATGTGAAACCATCGCGCTCATGCAGAGATTTGCCGAAGCAAACGCTCTGAAAATAACCGGGCCGCATCACGAGATTTATCTGTCTGACCCGCGCCGCGTTCCTCCTGAACGACTGAAAACCCTCCTTCGTCAACCGGCATTAACTCAACGGTAAAGAGGTACAAACAGCGATTACCCGAGCCACCATTTTGCCTCCATGCAGCAGCCTGCGGGTCACTTTTGTAAAGCGATCCTGCCGGGGCAGCACCGGCTGGGGGATCCAATCCTGGCCCTAACCGGTATCCAATCTGGTCCGACGTCGTAGTAGTCCGGCGCCAGCTGCTCGCATAATCCGACAGAAGAGACACGACGTCGAGAACGTTGCCAGTGCAGGTGCAAATCCCGCCGCGAGCACCAGCTTTGCTCGCTGAACTTTGTTTCGGTGAGCCATTTTCAAGGAGCTGAAGCCACAGGAGACCGGCACCGGACTTTTAATCCGGTTTGGTGAGGTTACAACTGCCTCCGGCTCCACCAATTTCAAACGCAAAGTGCAAAATGAAAACGCAGAACGGAAGCCGGACTCCGGTTCGACTCCCTTTTTGCGCAGGGCTCCTCGTCATCTGCACTCTGCATTCTTCATTTAATTGCCGGGTCGTCTAATTAGTAGGACACCGCCCTTTGAAGGCGGCTATGCTGGTGCGAATCCAGCCCCGGCAGCCATCATCTTAAATGCAGAGTGAGGAGTGAAGAATGAAGACTTGCAACTCCCCGTGGCTTGATCCGTGCGTCCATTCTTCATTCTGCATTCTTCATTTACATGGCCCGTTAGCTCAAAATGAGAGCGGCAGTCTTACAAACTGAAGACGCTGGAGAGTTACCAGCACGGGCTTCCACTTTGGTCTTGGAATTCTGCGTTCTGCACTCTTCATTCCTCATTTGAAACGGGGCAGCACCTTCCCGAGCGACCACTCCAAATGCCTCGTGGTGTAATCAGGAGCGCGTCGGTCTCTGAAACCGGAGGACCTAGAGCACAACCAGGCGAGGCAGCCATATTTGAAAATCCGAAGCCTCGAAATTCGAGCTCCGAAACAAACTCGAATTCCGAAAACCGAATAATTATTCGCCGCTAATCAACTAAGAACAAACACCACCGAACATGTTTTCGCGTTGAGACTCGTAAATCGTAAATCGTAAATCGATGAACATATTGACGAAAGCGACCGTGCTGGTGCTGAATCGCAACTGGCAGGCGATTAACGTGCGCACGCCGCAAGAGGCGTTTTGCATGATGGCCACCAACGTGGCTACAGCCCTGGAGATCGAAGGCGAGGGCCACATCCGCCCGGTTACATGGGCTGAGTGGATTACCCTCCCAATTCGGGAACAGGACGAAGCGGTCCACACCATCCGTGGTCCGATCCGTGTCCCGACTGTCATCGTGGCGGTAAACTACGCCAAGGTGCCGAAGAAGCGTCCGAAGCTCTGCGCCCGCGCAATTCGGGAGCGCGACGGCAACCGCTGCCAGTACACCGGTCGCGTACTGCGTCCGCATGAGGGCAGCCTGGATCACGTCGTGCCCCGCTCCCGCGGTGGCAAGGACGTGTGGGAGAACCTGGTCTGGTCGGCCAAAGAAGTGAACCAGCGCAAGGCTGACCGCCTCCCACACGAGGCCGGCCTGCAACTGCTCTCAGTTCCCCGCGCTCCGAAGCAGCTGCCAGCTTCGGCACTCATCCGCAACACGGCCGAGGTCGAGGACTGGAAACTCTTCCTCATCTGAAATCATCCGGCCGATGACGCATTAAAATGCGTCATCGGCAAGCCTGGGTTCTTGACGATTACGCAGTATTCGTTGCGCGGAACGGAGGATCGTTTGATCACGGAGGCGTACAGTCGTTTGCCGATGCATTAAAGGCAGCAGGCCAAACCGTGGAGTATGTCCAGGTGGAAGGTGCGGGGCATGCGTTTTTTGATTGGAAGCCCGACGGGCACACCAAGGCGACGTTCGCAAAATACGGCGTGCCATACGCGGCGAAGATGAAGAGTTTTTTCGATCGCGTTTTCTATCCACAAGGCAGGACCGCGGCGAAGTGATCCGGGGGTGTACGAAGAGCCTACCGTATGGTGCCATCAGTATAGTGCCATCCCGCGTTACTCCTTCGGTTTGCCGGCTTGGTCCTTTTCCGTCTGCCCCCGCCTTCTGACAAACACATGGTAGACGACCGCATCCCACGCGTTGTGAACGCCGATGAACAGCAGCAGCAATACCGCGGCGGCGACGAGGAAGAGGGTCAGGCGCCCATGGGAGTGGGCAAGGCAGGCCGATACGGCAATGGCTGCGTACGCCACAAGTGGTAGCAGGGCATGGAACAGCCAATCCTCGAGCACGGGCTTATAAACGGTTTGGATTCGCAGTCGCCGGGCAACGATGACGGAGTAGGCCGCCCCAAGGGGGCCCAACAGGGCCCAGAGAACCGCGAGAGGTGTCAGCCCGGTCCACGGAGCGGTGACCAGGGCTGAGAGGAAGAGCACCACTCCGAAGTGGACGACGCTTGGAGTGGCGAAGGCGTCGCTCGCTTGCGCGTCGCCTCGCCCTGTCGGTGTGTCGGCGACAAACTGCAAGCCGATGAGCGCGCCGGCTGACGAGCCGACGATCACGTAAAAGTTCTCCCAGCCGGCCAGCGCGGTCATAAGTGACTCTCTCTATTGCGGAGAGCGGTGTTCACATCCTGTAGCCCGGTTTCTTGTATAGCTTCTCTTTCTGAAACTGTTGCGATCATCTGCGATATTGCTCGTCACTGACCTTTTCCATCCAGTCTACGGCCTTGCCCTCGAGGGCCTCTTGAATGGCGAAGTGGGTCATGGCAGTGGTAGGGGTGGCGCCGTGCCAGTGCTTTTCGCCGGGTGGGAACCAGACGATGTCGCCTGGGCGGATTTCTTCGACAGGTCCTCCCCAACGCTGGGCCCAGCCGCAGCCGGCGATAACGATGAGGGTTTGACCGAGAGGGTGCGTGTGCCAGGCAGTGCGAGCGCCGGGCTCAAATGAGACAGTGGCCCCGGTGACACGGGACGGCTCGGTTCCCTTGAAAGGTGAATCAATGCGAACCGTGCCGGTGAACCAGTCGGCCGGGCCTTTAGCGGAGGCTTGTGAGCCAGCTCTTTGGATGTTCATCCTGAAGTCCTTTCTATTGAAACCTATTCAGGTCAACAAGAGACGCAGGTTTCCACGCACGATCGCAGCAAACGCCGGAGAGGCATTTATCTCCACGCGAAAGTCCAAATGGTTGGTGTAAAACGCGACCGCTGTGTCCACATCGTTAATCATGTAGCGCACGCTGACCATATTCGAATCTGTTGGGCTCATAAAAGGTTGGTTCGTGGTTTGACGGTTTCAGCAGCCCTCCGTGTTATAAGATCCTGGCTCGTCCTCGTCGAGGTTGAACACAACTATTTGCGAGGATTAGCACAGCCACCCATGACGCATGCTGCCATGCTGGAAACCTCGCCTCAAAGTAGGGCACACTGCTCCCATGGAGACTCGGCGTTCTATAGCAGCACCAACCTAACCAGCGTCACCGTCCGTGGATTGGGGACCGGGCAATCCAATAACCCTGCTATAGCCTGGGTAGCATCGCCAGCCCAGCAGCATCCACCACCATCGCAACCGACGCGTTTTATGAATGCACCAAACTTTCAACTTTCATCCCTCGATTAACTTAACTTGGGCGGGTTGCGGGTTTATGCTGTAAATTGCGGTGAAGGACCTATTATATGGCTGAGTTTGCGAAGCGTATCGTGCGGGGGCCTAAGAAGGGGGAGAGTGTGGCGAATGTCGAGAGGATGGAGACAGTCGAGAGGCTGGCAAGGCTGGTTGACCTGGCTCCTGCGGCGACGATCGTGCGACAGTTGGACGGGATGATTACGTTTTGGAGCCATGGTGCCGAGCGGCTTTATGGGTGGTCCAAGGAGGAGGTGCTGGGACGGCGCACACATGAGCTGCTAAGGACAGAGTTCCCGGAGGCATTGGAAAACATCGTGGCGAAGGTTCGACGGGGGAAGATCTGGCAAGGGGAGCTGCGACATTGTACGCGCGACGGCCGGCGGATAACGGTGCAAAGCTACTGGCTGGCCGAACTGGATAGCGACGGGGAAGTAACAGAGCTGCTGGAGTCCAATCTGGACATAACCGAGCGCAAGCGGATGGAGGAGGTGTTGCGCGAAGCTGAAGCGCGGTTCCGTGCGCTGGCGGAAAATATCCCGCAACTGATCTGGATGACGGATGCCGATGGTGCGATCACCTTTTACAATCAACGTTGGTTCGATTACACGGGCACAACACTCCAGGAGATGCAGGAAGCGGGCTGGGGAAAGGTCCATCATCCCGAACACGTTGATCGAGTGGCGCAAAAGTGGAATGAACACTTGAGGACAGGCGAGCCCTGGGAGGACACGTTTCCGCTCCGCGGCAAGGACGGAACGTTTCGATGGTTTCTTTCTCGGGCGTTTCCAATCCGGAGTGCGGACGGCAGGATCAGCCAATGGTTCGGGACAAACACCGATATTACGGAACTGCGGGAGACGCATGTGGCACTGGAGGCGGCGCAGGCAAAATTAGAGGAACACGCCAGGACCCTGGAGGCAACGGTGCAAGCGCGGACGGCAGAATTGCGGGAAGCGAACGCTGAACTGGAGGCATTTTGTTACAGTTTGTCGCACGACATGCGGGGACCTTTGCGGGCGATTCGGAGTTACACGGAGATGGTGATCGAGGACAGCGGGGCCCAATTGAGCGCGATAGCGAAGGATTACCTGCAAAGGGTTTCGAGCGCTGCGGTTCGGCTGGATCGGCTGATACAAGATGTGCTGGCGTTCAGTCGAGTGTCCCGCGATCCAGGGAAGCCAGAACGGGTGGAACCTGAGAGGGTGGTGCGAACAATCATCAGCGAAAGGCCGGATATGCAGCCGCCGGCTGCGGAGATCAGGATTGATGGACCACTGCCAATGGTGAGGGGAAATGAGGCTTCACTCACCCAGTGTCTGACCAATCTGCTAAGTAACGCGGTGAAGTTCGTCGCTCCCGGGGTTACGCCGCACGTGCGAATTCACAGTGAGACAAAGGGTGACCGGGTGCGGCTTTGGGTTGAGGACAACGGGATCGGCATTAACAAGGAGGCGCAAGGGAAAATATTCGAGTTGTTTTACCGGCTCCATCGATCGGGGGAGTATGAAGGAACCGGCCTTGGGTTGGCAATTGTGCGTAAGGCGGCGGAGCGGATGGGGGGACAAGTGGGGGTCGAGTCTGAGCCTGGGGCAGGAAGCCGATTTTGGGTGGAGTTGAGTCTCGCGGAACAGTGTTGAATCCAGGGTACGGCTAACGGCGATCAACCCTAAAGCTCATTCGTCGAATGTGGTCATGAGGGGAGATGGGACGGAGCGTGAAGGGTTGACGGTGACGAAGGGCGTCGAGCTTTTTGGTTTCGCTTTCATTTTTGGAGGGAAGTGTTGCGGAAGGGGTGGACAAATACGGTGCACGCTGGAAAAGCCGTTCGGATTCAAATCCAGATTAGCGTCTACCTGGCTTGCGGAACCTCTGCGAGGTTTAGTTTCTCACGCTCCGTATGATTTTCGAAAAAATCCTTCTGCCTCCCCCTTGTCAAGAGACTCTCATGGCTTATATTAGGGCTCTTTTTGTGAGGTCCATACATCCAGTTTGGGCTTTTGCGCTCCGGATTTCTCGCGGGCTTCGCTGGTGTCTCGCTTTGGTGATAGTGTCGAGTCTCCTCTGCATTACGAACTCTCACGCAGCAGCGGGCGGAGAGCGCTTCCGCACGGAGATTCAGCCGATGCTCAAGGAGTTTTGTTACGATTGCCATGGCGACGGCGCGAAAAAAGGAAACGTCGCGTTCGACGAGTTGAACTCAGACGAGCAGCTTCTCCAACCCGAGCTCTGGTTCAAAGTTCTGAAAAATACCCGCGCGGGCATCATGCCGCCTTCGAAAAAGCCCCAACCCACAGCGGAACAGAAGGAGCAAATTGCGGAGTGGATTAAATCGGCTGTTTTTCGCGCAGACCCGAAGAATCCGGATCCGGGCCATGTGACAGTCAGGCGGCTGAACCGTACTGAGTATCGAAACACTATTCGAGACTTGATGGGAGTTGATTTCGAAGTAGATAAGGAATTTCCGCCGGACGATGCCGGGCTGGGCTTCGATAATATTGGTGACGCGTTGACTCTCTCGCCGATATTGCTTGAAAAGTATTTAGTCGCGGCTTCGAGCATCGTCAAAAAGGCCGTTCCCTCTTCCTCCGGGGTTCCGGCTGAGCACGTCATTAAAGGCGGGGAATTCAACGGAGGTGTGCCATCCACTCGCACGAATAAATTTATCGGAGATGGGATCGAGTTGTCCTTTTACAATCGCGCATCGATCTCGAATATGTTCTCCGCGAAACACGCAGGGAGTTATCAACTGCGACTGGACTTCATTGCGGGTGAATTCTGGGTTGATGAGCAGTTTGATTACAACAAAGCCCGCCTGGTGTTCCGTGTGGACGGCAAGGTTCTGCACCGCCAGGATTATGCTCGTGAAGAAAACCGGCCTTTTCGGCACGAGTTCAGTGTCAATTGGGAACCAGGTGACCACGAACTGTCTGTTGAAGTGGAACCCCTGACCGTCGGCGAAAAACAGACTCGTTCGCTTGCCTTTCGACTCAAGTCGGTCACGGTGCGGGGTCCGCTTGAGAAGGAATATTGGATTCGCCCTGAGAATTATGCGCGTTTTTTCGGCGATGGTCCTCCGCTCGAGGAAGGGGCACGTCGTCAGTTTGCGAGGCAACTTTTAAAAAACTTTGCAGAGAAGGCGTTCCGGCGTCCGGTGAAAGACCAGACACTCGATCGACTCGCGGCTCTCGCAGAAGAGATCTACACGCAGCCCGGCAAAACATTTGAGCAAGGAGTGGCGCAGGCGATGGTTGGGATCCTGGCCTCGCCTCGGTTCCTCTTCCGGGAAGAAGGTGTCGAACTCGTTGGCGAGGGAGGGTCTTATCCGCTGGTGGATGAATATGCCCTCGCGTCTCGGCTGTCCTATCTGTTCTGGTCCTCGATGCCAGACGATGAGTTGCTTCAGCTCGCGCGTGAAAAAAAATTGCGCGCGAACTTGAGTATGGAAACCGAACGCCTCCTGCAGGACGGAAAGTTCAAGGCTTTCGTGCAGAATTTCGGCGGACAGTGGTTCCAAACGCGCGACCTAGATACGATCTCAATCGATGCTCGCAGGGTCTTCGCCAGGGAAGCGAGGCCCAATCCGGAGTTAGATCCGAAGCGCGAGCGTTTGCGTGAACTGGTCGACAAAACAAAAACAGGCGTGACCGCCGAGGAAAAAGAGGAAATGGCTCAAATCCGGCAAGCGCTCTCCGGTCATCCTGGAGTGCGGCCGCGCGCGGAGTTAAACCGGGATTTGCGTCGTGCCCTGCGAAGGGAGACCGAGGAAACTTTTGCTTACATCATTCACGAGGATCGCAGTTTGCTCGAATTGCTTGACAGCAATTATACCTTCCTGAACAGGCGCCTGGCTCTGCACTACGGGCTGACAAATCTCAACATCCGTGGCGATGAGTTTCGATTGGTCCAATTGCCGCCGGGAAGCCCGCGAGGTGGAATTCTAACGCAGGGCTCAGTTCTGATCGTCACCTCGAATCCAACGCGCACGTCGCCAGTCAAACGGGGCAAGTTCATTCTCGAAAACCTGCTCGGGTCTCCGCCGCCTCCGCCTCCGCCTGTTATTCCGCCGCTGGAAGATGCGGCCAAAGGCGTGAAGGGACGAACTTTGAGTTTGCGCGAGATGCTGGCATTGCATCGTGAGCAACCGGTTTGCACTTCGTGCCATAACCGCATGGATCCACTGGGCCTGGCGCTGGAAAACTTCAACGCGTTGGGGATGTGGCGTGGCATGGAATTTGGCCAGCCGATTGATGCCACCGGAAAGCTGCTCAGCGGAGAAACTTTCACCACTATTCAGGAGCTGAAGCACCTTTTCGCGACCAATCACGTACGGCAGTTTTACCAAACCGTGACGGAAAAGATGTTGACCTATGCGCTCGGGCGCGGCCTTGAATATTATGATGTCGTTACCGTAGATCAGATCGTCGACCGACTGGAAAAAGCCAAGGGCCGTCCCTCAGCGTTGCTCGCCGGAATTGTCGAATCAGCGCCATTCCAAAGAACCAGAGCAGTTCAATCACAATCGAAACATTAACTCAAACGAGCTACTAGAATTCATGATGGTACGGCCGACTCGCCGAGTCGGCCGAGCCCGATTTTGTGCAGGAAAGCGGACGGCTCGGCGAGCCGTCCCTGCCAAAGGAAGGCTGTTTCGGGGTTTATAAGAGATGAGTTCTAGAGCTCAGCATTTGATCGGAGGATAGTGATGGAAACCAGGAATATCGCCGCCGAACGTTATTGCAGCTTGAGCCGACGCCAGTTTCTCCGCGGTCTCGGAGTTTGTATCGCCCTACCGATGTTTGAATCGGTTAGGCCTCTTTGCGCCGCACCATCAGCCGGCAGCGTTGCCGCAACCGCTGCAGGCGCACCCTTACGCAGCCTCTTTGTGGCTTTTCCAAATGGCGCGATCCCGGCGGCCTGGTGGCCGAAAGCGGAAGGCAGAGATTTTGAGTTCAGTCCCACGTTAAAGCCGCTTGAAAAGCTGCGGCAGCACCTGCAGATCCTCGGTGGCCTGGATCATAAAGCAGCAAACGGAGGTCCGGACGGTCCTGGTGACCATGCCCGAGCAAGCGGAGTTCTCCTCACCGGCGTTCGTTTAAAGAAAAGCGCTACCGACATTCATGGAGGCATTTCCATCGACCAGGCTATTGCGAGGGAGATCGGCCATCTCACTCGATTCCCCTCGCTCGAATTGTGCACGGATTCCGTCCGCACCTCGGGTTCATGCGAGGCGGGCTACGCGTGTGCTTATCAATACAATATCTCCTGGAGTTCCCCGACTACGCCGGTCGCCGCCGAGTCCAATCCGAGAATGGTATTTGAGCGGCTATTCGGCTCAGGCCCGGCTGGTGAGCGCACCGCGAACATGAAAAAACGCCTGGAAGAACAACGATCGGTGCTCGATTTTGTTCTCGAAGAAGCCAGCGACGTAAACAGATCGCTGATCGGCACCGATCGCGATAAGCTCGACCAATACCTGACGGGCATTCGCGAAATTGAAAAGAACATTGAAAAAGCCGAGCGTTTCCCCGCCCATGATCCAGGCAGTGAGACTCCGGCAGGGATCCCGCAAGAACGCGCTCAATACATCCAGCTCATGTTTGAGATGTTAGCGCTCGCGTTTCAGACTGATTCTACGCGCGTGGCCACTTTGCTTCTCGGGCACGAAGCCGATAACCGTTCTTTACCTGAAATTGGAGTTCCCGAAGGACATCATGATCTCTCTCATCATTTCGACGACGCCGAAAAAATCCGGAAAGTGAGCATGATCGAAACCTGGTATGTCTCTCAGTTAGCTAAATTCCTCGAGAAGATCGAGAGCACCACCGACATTGATGGAAAGTCTCTCCTCCACAATTCCATGATCTTTTACGGCAGCGGCAACGCCGATGGCAACCACCACACCCATTTGAATTTACCGGTTATCCTCGCTGGCCACGGCGGCGGCACACTTAAGGCCGGGCGGTACGTGCGGCACGGCCCGAAGCCGATGACTAATCTCTTCCTGACGATTGCCAATAAAATGGGAGTGCAAAACCTGCAAACATTTGGTGACTCGACTGGCCCACTCGAAAACATGTAACGGTTTCAAACGCGCTCCTTCGATTCATCCGCGTTCGAGTTCCCCCCTTCAAGCGGATTACATCGCATCGCTGGACGTAGCGCCGGTCGGTCCTTTTTCCAAAGTAGATCAACAAGGTTGAGTCGCGGACCTTCGCCTGGCGGCTCTTTGTAGTCGTTCCGCCCGATTCTTGCCTGTCCTGGGAGCCTCCGTGAGAGCCTTTGCTGTCGGGATGCAATTCGGGTAAACACTCCATCCCGCCTGGGGCATCATTCCAAAGTCGATTGGGGAATTGGGCCCGTGGTTGGCCAATGAGCCACAGGAGAAGATTCTCTTGGGCCCAGCTTATGTAGGTTGTCTGCGATGCAGCGCGGAATCCGTGTGGATTTTTGCGTTTATTTTGGCCTGCGACAGCAATGCAAATATGGACGCAATAAGGGGTTTATGAAAAGTGCTTCGGGGGTGGTTCGGATTCTTCAATCTATTCATGGCTTGGCAATCGTGATCGGATTCTGCGGCGTCGGAATCTGCCTGGAGGCGCAGCCGAATAGCTGGACCAGCCCAGTCAGCGGCAACTGGGAAGACCTGACTTGGTCACTGGGGGTGCGGCCCGCGGCGGGCCAGGATATCTTCATCACGAACGCCGGCTGGAAAGCGGTCCAGCTGACATATTCCACAGCCGTCAACTTCCCGGGATGCATGACCGTCAACTCCATCACGCTCGACGCGCCGCCCGACACGCTCAACGTGCTTCTCCTGAACTACGTCGACACGTCGACGCCGCTCACCGCCGGCTTTATGCACACGAAGAGCAATACCGTCGTCACACTGCTCTCCTCCGCGCTGAACGTCACCTTTGATATGTTCGAGATGAACGGCACATTCAATCAGGGCTTGTTTTCCGCTGTCACCGCCAAGTGGCTAATTATTGGCGATGACGGCCCGGGAGTTTACAACCTGACCAACGGCACGCTGAGCGTGACCGGTATCGGAGAAACGCTCGGACCGGCAGCGGGATTCCCGTCGGTCTTCAACCAGGAAGGCGGTTATCATTACGCCATCCCGATTTTGATCGGTGCCCATGGCACGTATCACCTGCAAGGCGGACAGCTGGGTGGCGCGGTCACCGTGGCCGGCGGCACACTCGCGCAGACCGGCGGCGATCTCAGTCCGGACAGCCTGGTGGTGAAGGGGAAGGGTTCGCTGGTACAGAGTGGCGGCACCGGCTCCATCGGACCAACGACTGTGGGAGAAATGTCCTCGTTCCCCAATCCTCAGAGCTCCTACACCTTGTCGAATGGCGTCCCGATTTTCAGTTCCGATTTGACGATCGGTTCTCTCGGTGTTTTTGACCAGGAAGGCGGAAGCAACACCATCAATGGGACTCTCTCAGTCTCGAGCGATGATTTCCGGCCTGATAGCCCGGTGCAGGGAATCTTTTCGTTAAATGCGGGAATACTTTCGGTGCGCGACATTTCCCTCAGCGGCGTCTACAACCAAGGAGGTGGAACGAATCAGGTGGCCGGCGACCTGACGATAACCGGTGTTCGCTACGGCCGATATAATCTGACGGGCGGATGGTTGGTGACTTCCAACACGGAGATGCTGAATGGAGACGGAAATTTTATCCAGACGGGCGGACGGCATCAGGTCTCCGGCACGTTACATGTGACCGGAGGTTCCGAACCTGCGTACGGGCTGGACGGCGGACAACTCATTGCTCCCACGATTGAAATCGCATACGGCACGTTCTCTCATCGTGGTGGCACTGTGACCAACATGGCCTTGCTGCGATTGAGTGGCTGGTGGAAGGAATTCGCAGGCAATCAACAGTTCGGCCAGCTGCAAATGGGCGCAACTGATGGGTCTCTGTGGTTGGGAACAAACTCTGCCATCCTGCGTTTTGCCAACAGCAGCGGACAGCCTTGGGGCAGCGGGATTCTGCACCTCCGCAACTGGTCGGGCTCGCTCAGTGGCGGAGGTGGTAATCAGGTCATTTTTGGAAACAGCAGCGCCGGCCTCACGCCGGCGCAGGTCGCTCAGATCCGCTTCGATTATTTTCCGTCGACCCAATATCCGGCTAAAATTCTTCCGACGGGAGAAGTCGTTCCCAACCCGAGCGGCGCGCCTCTTGTCCCCGATGGCCTGACGGCTCAGGGCATTTCAGCGAACCAAATTAACCTGGCGTGGACGGACAATTCGCTCGACGAAACCGGTTTCAAGATTGAGCGCAGCCTCGATGGTACGAACTTCACGCAGATTGCCACCGTCGTGACCAACACAACAAATTACTCCGACACCGGCCTAAGCCCGGTGACCGCATATTTTTATCGCATCCGCGCTTACAACGATAGCGGCGATTCCAGTTACACCTCCGTCGCCGAAGCCTCGACGAAATGGAGCGGCCCGGCGCCGTTGCCGGGAATGGTCGCGTGGTGGCCCGGAGAAAACAGCGCGGACGATGTCCTCCACGATCATAATGGAACGACGCCGTACGGAATTGCCTATGCGCCGGGAGAATCCGGCCAGGCGTTTGATTTCGATGGGTCCAATCGCCGCGTGTTTGTTCCCGACAGCTCCGACTTTGTGCCGACCAACGGCTTCACGTTCGAAGGGTGGTTCTACGCCCGCCAGACGCTCGATTCTTACATCGGCATGCGCGGCGACGATCGCGGCGGACTGGACGCCTGGGTGGTGCGTCGGTCGATCAACGGACAGCTTACCTTCCAGATGGACGATATGCTGAACAACTTTGCTGCGATCGAAGCACCGGTGCAGAACAATCAATGGTACCATTTCGCAGCAACGTTCGATCGGGCAAGCGGCAGCCTGAACCTCTTTCTCAATGGCGCGCTCGCCGTCCAGACGAACACCACGTTCCAGCCGATCGGGGCGTACGATCCGGGCTGGAACCCCGGCGTCGGCATCGGGAATCAAAGCGGAACGATTACCAAAACCTCGTTCGACGGATTGATAGACGACGTGGCACTCTATTCCCGCGCGCTCTTGCCGGCAGAAATCCAATCCATCTATAACGCCGGTTCCGCGGGAAAAGCAGGCCTCGCCCCAGCGCCATTGTTATCCGTGAAATCGCAGTCCGGGGGCGGCTTGCAGTTGACCATCGGTGGCGTGGCCGGACGTGTCTACGAGGTTCAGGTGTCGACGAACCTTATGAACTGGATGACCTGGACCGAGGTGGAATCGACCGGAACGCTTTCGGTCATCGATACTAACACGACCGCTCATCCGCAGCGCTTCTACCGGGCGCGCCTGCTGCCGTGATCGGTGGCGTCTCGGCAGTCCCACCACCAGGACTGCCAGCAGCACCCGGCGGAAATACTGGGCCTCAGATAGCTTTGAACTGCTTTTCTGTTGCGTGGGGCGCCGGTGGTTTATCCGGTCGCACAATTTAGTCGTAGCCGCGAAGCGGGAAACCTTGTTTCAGGGTGAACCTGAAGCGAAGGCCCGCCCTTTCGCGCGGCTCGGCCCGGGGAAAGCCACGTCGGCGGGAGAGGGGAAGGGTCCGGGGCGCTCCTACTGCCACCGGAACAGGCGTAGAGCCACGCCGAAACAGAGCACTCCCCACAAGAGCATCACGAGGACTTGGTTCGCGACGGCGACGAGACCCGCACCGTCGAGCATCACCGTCCGCATGCTCTCGATCAGCGTCGTAAGCGGCAAGGCTCGGATAACCGGTTGGACCGCTTCGGGAAAGCGCGCGGCGGAAAAAAACACGCCGGAGCATACCAGCATCGGCAGGCTAACCAGGTTTACCAGTCCGGCCGCAGTCTGTGTCGTTTGGGCCCGGGAACCCAGCAGCAGCCCGATTCCGGCGAATACCAGAGAGCCCAAAATGCCGAGCGCGAGGATCAGCAGCAGTGAACCGCGAATCGGGACGCCGAATACCCAGTGCGCAAACGCGAGCAACAGCGGCAGCTCGATAATCAGGAACAGGGCCCGAACCAGCACGAACGACAGCAAAAAATCCGAACGCGACATGGGGGTGGCGATCAGGCGCTTAATCAGCTTTCGCACGCGCATATCGACCACCACAAAGCCTACGCCCCAGAGGCCACCGGACATGAGATTGAACCCGAGCAGTCCGGGGATCAGGAAATCGATGTAGCGCGACCCGGGTTCTGTCACGAGCCGATCCTTCACCGGCGTGGCATCGACCCGCCCATCGGCGCGCTGCAGCGCATCATCCACCACTGCCCGCGCCAGGCGGCTTTCGGGCCGGGTTGGGTCGAATTGATACGTTCGCGGGAGGCCCTCCTCAACGACCAGCGAAACTTTGCCGGCGCGCAACGCTTCGCGAGCTTTCTGCGCATTGAGCGAATGAACGTGTACCGCCGGGGTCCTGGCCAGCGCTTCGCGCCAGTCCTCGGTCCCGGCCGCTGCCACCACCGCCACGTCCACCGGCTCGGGCGGCCGATTGCGGAACGCGGTTCCGAGTACCAACGCGAGCAGCAGCGGGAACCCGTAGGTCCAAAACAAGGCCGCCGGCTCGCGGACGAAGATACGGAAGCGCATGAGCGACAGTTGCCCTAACGGGTGCTGGTGCTCGGTTGTGCGTTTCAGTTCCGTCATACCGGGATTAACCCCGCAAATGCCGCCCGGTCAGGTTAACGAAGACATCCTCGAGGGTCGCCTGGTGGGTCGACAGCGCCGTCAACGCGCGCCCCGCCTGTTGGACCTGGGCGAGCACCAGCGGCAGCGTTTTGTGCAACTGCTCGACTGTCAGCGAAAGTCCGTCGCTGCGGCTTTTGACCGCATGCACCCCCGGCAGGGCTCTCACGTACGCCTCTTCGACCGGCCCGTCACAGGTAAACTCAATCACTTCCGTGCCTCCCAAAGATTGAATGAGCTCTCGCGGAGTGCCCAGTGCGATGACTTTGCCCTTATCGATGATCGCCACGCGGTCACATAACCGCTGCGCTTCGTCCATGTAGTGCGTCGTCAGCAAGACCGTCCGTCCCTCCGACTTGAACGTCTCGATCAAACTCCAGAGTTGTCTTCGCGACTGCGGGTCCAGCCCGGTAGTAGGCTCGTCCAAAAACAGGAGTTCCGGCGCGCCGACCAGCGCGCAGGCGACCGCCAGGCGCTGCTTTTGGCCACCCGATAATTTGGTGTACCAGGTCCGCCGTTTATCCGTCAGCGAAACCAGCTCCAGCAGCGTTTCAACCTCCGGCCCGGCCGCGTAGAACGAGCGGAACAGGCGCAACGTCTCCTCGACCGTGAGCTTGTCCGCGAGGTTCGTTTCCTGCAGTGAAATCCCGATCCTCTGGCGCAGCCGGTTGGCATCCCTCTGCCACGTGCGCCCGAGGACCTCGACGGCTCCTGCGGTGGCCTCAAGCAACCCTTCGAAGATCTCCACCGTCGTCGTCTTGCCGGCCCCGTTGGGACCCAGCAGCCCGAAGCATTCACCCGCCCGGACCTCCAACTCGATCCCGTCGACGGCGCGCACGCTCCCATAGTCTTTGACCAGGGCACGACACCGGATTGCAGGCGTCATATCCACAACGGCGCACTGGGTAGGCAGAAATGCGCGAATTTACAAGGAACAACTTCCAGGAACGGTGCACCTGCAAAGCTTTAGATCCCGCCATCGACAAACCAACGACCGGTGTTTCTATCCTTCTTAAGAGCCAAGTTGTGCTTCATCGTTTCGCCGCTCTTGAGCTTGATTTCGTAGGGCACGAACTGCGCTCCGTTGATCGCTGAGACAGCCGAGGTAAACGCCTTGCCGATGCTAATCACCTGGAGACCGCCGCGGTCGTGTTTTAGACTATCGGTAATGGGCGAGTCGAATTTCGAGGCCTCGGTCCAATCCTTCCGGCCCAGTGCTTCGAGGTAGGCGCGGGCGGCCTCTTCCGGCGTCATCGCGGCATACTTCGCGTTGTCCGGCAAAACCTGCATATCCTGCCGCCATTTCACATTGGCCGGCAAATCGAGCCGAAACACTGCTGGGTCGATCGCCTGGTTGTAATCGATCTGCTCGGTCTCGAACACTAACTGGTCGCCCGAGGTGGTGTGCAGATAAAATCTAACCGCCTCCAGGAGTTCGGTTTGATTATCGAAGACATACACCCGGCGGGTATCGGCCGTCATGAAGAAGGCATTCTTGAGATAATCGCTATCGGGCAGACCCGAGCGCGCTTCGACGGTGACCACGCTCTTGGCTTTACCATCGGGCCCCTGTTCCTGCGCCAGTGTCACCTTCAGGCCATGGGCTTTAATTGCAGCAATCTCATGTTCGAGCGCGCCGCTGACGTCCGCCATTTCATGATACAATTGCGTGTCAAAAGCGCTAGGTGTGGGTCCCACTTTTGCCGCAAAGTCCGGCTTGATCCACAGGACGGTGGAATTGCCATCCATGACGGCAATTCGTTCAGGCAGTTCGACCCGCCACTTCAGATCCGGCGAGAATTGCTTCCAGAGCTCAATCGATACAAAACCCTTGTCGGGCATGATGGCCGAGAAGTTGTCGTTAGGATTGGTGCGCAGCCGTCCGCGCAAGTGCACGCTGGTGAGCCGGGCAACGGCCCGGGCCCCGTTGCTGATGACCGCGACCGCTTTCCCGTAAGCTTTCAGCGGCGGCGAAAGGACGATTAAAATCACTACCGCTGCGCCCGCGATCGCACCCAATCCCCACCCCCAGTTTCTAAACAATTTGTTCATAATGGTTTCCTTTCTGCTGATTGTGTCTTTCTGAATCTGCGGCCGCTCAAATCGGTTGACCTCAAGCTCCGGAGCTCGCTCTGGTGCGGCGGCGGCTTCGCGCCCCGTGCGCAATTCGTATTGGAGTCGCTGCAAGGTTCGCTCGCGCACAGCCGGGTTTGGCCGCGTTGCCGGACCTGAAGCCGCGCGGATGAGCCGCGCCAAGTTTTGTTCCTGTTCCTTCATAGCTCTGCCTCCGGTTGGTTGATCATCGCCAGGCGAAACGCCTCGCGCGACCGCGAAAGGGTGGACTCCGCTGCCTTGTAGCCCTTGTCCAAAAGTTGCGCGACCTCCTTGACGGAGCGGCCGTCGGCGTAACGCGCCACCAACGCGGTGCGATATTCCGACGGCAACTGGCCCAGGACCTCGGCGACGCGCAAACAAACCGCGCGCTGGTTCACGACCTCATCGGGCAATGGGCTCCCGTCTACGAGCTGGACCAGCTCTTCGGGGGCCAATAAACAAATATTCTCCCGGCGTCCTTTCCGTCGGTGATAGTCTGAGATCTTGTGCCGCGCGATGCTGCAAAGCCAGGAGAAGAAGCGACTCTGCCCTCGAAAAGAACCGGCCGCGCGAAAAGCCGCGCAGAGAGTATCCTGCCACACTTCTTCGGCTTCCTCCCGCGCGCCGTCCAGGGCGTGATAAATGTAGCCGAACAAAGGGTTCGCATAGCGCTCGTACAAAATGGCCAGCGCGGCTTCATCGCCGGCAGCGACTTGACCAACCAATGCCAGCTCACTTGCGCCCTCAGCATCCATTTCTACCGGTTCCTGGTCCTGAACAACCGCACTCATAGTCTCACCCTCATTAGTCGTTGGAAAGACAGGGAATCCTTCGGCCGCCTGACAAAATCCCATGTCCCGGACGTCGTGGCCTCTTTGGCTGGATATAGCCCTTCGAAACCGCTTTTTGGGTGACTGAAGCTGCGTATCGCGCGTCGGCTTCCCGTAATCGAATGAGGCGGGACAACCGGCCATTCACGCTACTGTATTCAAATTGCCTCTGTGCAGCAGTCGTTTATGCACACCGAACACGCCTCGAATGCATGAAGCAGCAATTCGCCGCCGCCGGCTATCAATTCGCCACGCACAGCGTATCGCTGATAGGGAAACACGTTGACGTACCTTACCCGCACTGGCAACGTCCCACCATGGTTGATGAGACCCTGAACCAGGTCTCCCTCACCCGCGCAGCGTTTACTGCAGCGCGGCGCCTGAAAAAGCAAATCCTTATCAGTAGTTATGCAGAATGACACTGCTCAATCCATCAAAGGAAGCTCCCCATTTTTGGGTATTCCAATTATAACCCATAAGGCCCGTCCGGCCGGGTTTAATATCAACACCAACATGAGCGACCTCATGAACAGAAGATCTTTCCTGGGTAATGCGATTGCCGGTCTCGCCGCTTCCGCGTTTCTCACACCGATGCGCGGTTGGGCCCAGGCCACTACGAATGCCAAAGGCCTCAACATGCCCATCGGCTTTCAGTCCTACGTGTTCCGGGAGGAGATCTCCCAGAAACCCCAGGAGACCATGGGCCGATTGGCCAGCTACGGTTACAGGGCTGTGGAATGGTGCAGCCCCAAAGGATACCAGGGACCCTTCACGCCGCTGGTCAAATACTCCGGCAAGGAACTGAAGAAGATCACCAACGACTCAGGCCTGGAAACCAACAGTTGCCACTTCACCTGGAACGAGATCATGGATGACAACAGCCTCTCTGAACGTATCGAGTTCGCAAGCCAGTTAGGGTTGAAGCACATGGTCTGCTCCGGTGGACTCATGGCCAAGACCACCGATGAGGTCAAGAAGCGCTGCCAGCAGATGAACCATTTCGGAGAGATGGTGAAAAAGGGCGGCATGGTGGCCGGATACCACAACCACAATGGTGAATTCGACGAGAAGCTCGATGCCCGCCCGCAATACGACCTGATGCTCGAACATCTCGACCCCTCACTTGTGAAGATGCAGTTTCAGGTCGCTGCGATCACCTCGGGTTACAAAGCCCAGGACTATTTCCGCAGGTTCCCTGGTCGTTTCATTTCGGCCCACCTCCAAGACTACGCCCCAGATGACCATAAGAAAGAGGTGGTCATGGGTACCGGCATTGTTGACTGGAGGGATTTCTTTGCCGCGGCCAAGACGGGCGGATTGAAATATGTGTTCGTCGAGATGGAATCCAACCCCGCCATCATGGAGGGTTGCGCGAAGTTTTTGAAGGGCCTGGGGTAGAACAAAGCGGGCCGAGGATACGGATTTTGAGTGTGAGTTGGCAGTAGGCGGACGACCTGCCAACGAAGAACGCCGTCGATTAAAAAGCTCGCAGCATCACTCATTGCGAGGATGGTGGAATTGTCGGCCGAGTCACAATTGACATACGCTATCACGATGAAGTCGCGGCTTGGTGACATCCACGCCAGCGTTCGCGGCATCCGGTCATCACCGGGGCTCTAATCGGAAGTTCCGCGTAGCCAGATCCGAAAACCTGTAATTGAAGACCAGCCGACCCGCGGCGTCGCTGCGGAGTAATTGCTTCTGGACACCGTTGCATGAAAGGTGGAAGGAGGTGTTGGGGGCGAGCCCAGAAATCTCATGCTGGGCTCTGAGGCCGGGCTTGAGGCAGGACTCGGACCAGCTGCGCCCTCCCAGAGGTGCATTTTCCCAAGTGCGGATCGTCAATTCGAAGGGGTCGGCACGGGAAACAGTAACCGAGAGAGAGCAGGTCTGACTGGGGCCGTTGAAGTACTCCAGCGTGGCCAGGCCGAGGCTGTGCCCGCCACTTCGGGCGTTCGGCCCAAAAAATCCGGCCCGGCCGACTGAACCGGCAACGGTAGAACGCGAGGAGTAGAGAGAAGCGACTTCTGACCCAATCGCGTTGACTCCAAATGGCTGTTGATCGCAGACGGTGAAATTATCCACTGTAGCCGAATACTCTCCCACTCTCAGATCCAGGTGATACGCTTTCCCTCGAAGCCAGTAATTTAAACGGGTGTCGTTGAGTTCGGGAGTCAGATGCGGCTCCAGGTAGAGGCGGTTGAATTTGGGCTGCAAGCCGTAGAGGTTGCGATAAAGACCAACGATGGTGCTGCAATTATTGGCAAGAATGTCCTTGCCCTCGCCCGACTGGGAGCAGCGGAGGTAGCGTTGAAAGGCTAACCCGTCTTTGGAGTATTGCGCCAGAACGTTCTTTACATATTTAAGCGCCAAGCTCGGATTCTGGGCGGCGTAAGCCCGCGTCCCCAATTCACCCCAGGCGAGGAAAAGATCGCCGTTCTCATACTTGGGGAAAGGCCAGTTCACCTTCGAGTGCACTTCCTCTTTGGCATAAGAATAGAAGCTCAAGGGCCAAAAAAATAATTCCTCTTGTCGCATCAGCATCTCGATCCGGTTGAGGATGGCGACCTGCCGTGCAGGCTCGTCGCACAAGCCATAACCGATGGCCGAGAAATTGACCGGCACAACCAGGTTGGTGCCGTGCACTGAACCGTCTCGGTCGCGCCAATAGGCGTAACATTGATGCTCTGCGTCCCAGAAGCCGCCTTCGGTGGTGTTCTGGTTAAAACGATGTTTGAGTTTTCCCGCGGCGGCGCGATATCGGGCCGATTGAGTGAAATCGTTCAGCTGTGTTTCGCAATCGGCCCAGCGTGACAAAGCCCAATACATCTGGGCATTGACGAGGGCGTTCTCGTAGGCCGCCCAGACTACGTCAATCCAGTCGCTGCCCTTTCCTTCCAAATGCGAGTCGGTCATCACCTTTACCAGGCCATTGCCATCGGTGTCGCGGCGCAGCAAGTAATCGAGGGCGCTTTCGCAGGCAGCCTTCTGGGCCTGAAGCCACCGGCAGTCACCATTTATATCGAACTGCTCCGCCACATTAATCACCCAACTGGTCTGGGAGTCCATCAGCCAGCCCCACTGGCATTCGTAGTAGCCGTACTGGTCGTAGGTGCCCGGCATCTCGTCGCCCGGCCGGTCAGCCCACCGCGCTTTGACGCGGCCATCGGTTCCAATGGCGTGTTGCCGTTGAAAGTCCAAGGTGTCGCTAAGAGCCCTGCAATAATCGGGGTCGTCGATTGCGATCCCCAATTGCGCCAGCCAAGGTTCGTGGAGCACGGCGACTCCGCTGTAATAGCCGTTGCTGCCCAGGATCAACTCGTCTACGGCGCCGATCCGGGCGATGGTATGGCAGATCTCGCCAATCGCTCGGCCGTCCAGGCCCTGGAAGGTGCCCCGGCCATAGGCCCGTTCATAATCGAGCGCACTCAGGGTGAACTGGACGCTGACCTGGCCGGGATGCACGACGAAAGATTGCCAGATGTCCTGCTGGTCCCGCTGGAAACGCCTCAGGCTGGCCCTGGGAATAAGTGGCTGCTCGGTTATGCTATAGCTGGAAGAGAAATGACCGCTGGGCTGACGGCTAAAACGCACCGCGATTTGGCTGCCGTCTAGTGACTCCGGCACGATGCGCAGGCAGGCCCGCTTGTCCTTGTTCCAAAACGTTACTTTGCCGTTGTGAACGCCATAGGAGCAATTCGGTGCATCGAACAATTTGGTCCAAGCCACGCCACCGTGCCCCAGCAATGCGCCTGTCCAAGTTGACATGTCCAGAAAATCCCAGCCAGGAAAACACGTGTCCTCGATTGTGCCGGCCGTTGGATACGTGCGGTCCACCCGCCACACAATGTGGTCCGCGTTCACAGTAAAGCGCCAGGTCTCCAAGACTTCCATGTCAGTCCTCCCAAAGCGGATGCCGGTCACCGTGACGGTATTGGAGGTTACCTGGACCTGTGGCGTGTCGACGCCCGCGCGTGTACTGAACCACTGGTCGCCGATCTTGATGGCGCTGTACACGCCCCCGCCCGCCAGCGGCGAGGACTCCGCCACACCGACAACCAGGCGCCCACCAACTCGCACCTCATCCAGAATGCATCGACCGTCATAATTGAGGCTCAGAACAAGCTTGTGCCCGGCGTCCGAGAGAGTCACCCGCTTATTCTGTTCATCATGCTCGACGGCCGATCGGGCAACCGGCGCACCAACCCCGAACATACAGAGATGCAGGACCAGAACCCGGCTGCCAAAAGCAGCCGGACCTCTTCGAGCTTTGGTTACGAGCTCAACCATGGTTCCGTTAGACGGATCAAGGTGCCCAGGTTAAAGCGCGTCACCATGTCCCCTGAGATACCGGGCACCAACATGTCGAACCCAGGACCAGACCGGCAAGCAAACCTTTCACAAACGTCAATTCCGGCACATGGTCCAACAACGCGCGACGGGTCCAAGCCTAGTCTAGTAAGCACGATATCGTTATCCTCGTCATCGACAATTAGAATCGAGCGTTGTAAGGATGCAGACATTTTCCCTCTAAATGTCAGCTTTGCGTATTTGAGGCGATTAGATGTCCAAAACTGGTCCTTTGTTGGAAGTATAGGTAGAAATTGATCCATGTCGACAGACTCAGCGCGTCGCTTCGGTGATTCAAATGCCACGCAGCAGCGTTTTCTTTCGCTATTTCTGCGTAGCGAGCGGGAGATCTTTCGTTACGTAGCCGCCCTGGTCCCGAACGTAACCGACGCTGAAGACATTGTTCAACAGACCGCGTTGACGCTCTGGGAGAAGTTCGACGCCTACGATCTAGCCCAGCCATTCACACCCTGGGCGTGCCGGTTCGCATTAAACAAGGCACGCCAGTGGATCGAGCGCCGCCAGCGCTGGCAGACCTTACTGGACCACGGCTTGGCCGAAGAGTTGGCCCAACGGCGCCAGGAGCTGCAACCAGAGTTTGAACTGCGGCTGAAACATCTTGAGGGCTGCCTCGGAAAGCTGCCGGACGGACAGCGTTCCCTGGTTGAGGGGTACTACTTCGAGCGTGTGGATATCGAAACACTGGCGAAAAGATCCGGACGGAGTGCGGCCGCGAGCTACAAAATGCTGCAACGGATCCGGCACGCCCTCCAGCTTTGTGTGGAAGGTCAGGCGAAACCGGAGGTGGCATGAAGATCGCGTTCCCGTCTCCCGAGTTTGACGCCACAGTGGCTGCGGTGTGCCACGGCTCAGCTACTGATGTCGACATGTCCGCATTGAACATGTTGTTGCGGAACAACCCCAGCGCCCGAGACGAGTATTTGCTACGAATCGAGCTGCACTCGCGACTGGCGTCCGATCCTGACCTTTTTTCTCAGGCGGTGAACGCGGCTGACAACCGTCGCCTGCCCGGCATCGGCGTGAGAGATGGGCAAAAGATTCTCGGTTTAAACCCAACCGTCCCGACGCGCAGATCTTTGCTGGCACCGGCGCTGGCCGTGGCGGCTTGCCTCATGTTGGTCGCTGGGGCCGTTTGGACGCTGTGGTTTAAGCCCTCTGCAGTTAGAAGGGGAGCCACGAGCACTGCAGTTGCGATGTTAACCCGCACCGTGGATGCGCATTGGGACCAAGGGGCGAAATCAATGCGAGTCGGCGGGGCTCTGGAGCCGGGCCGCCTTCGACTAGAGTCCGGCTTGGCCCAAGTTGTTTTTTACAGTGGGGCGCGGATGGTCATTGAGGGTCCGACGGAACTGCAGCTCGTTTCTCCTTTAGAGGCCGTTTGTCCAGCCGGTCGCCTATTACTCGAGGTGCCGCCTCCGGCGCGTGGCTTCCGTCTGAAAACTTCTCAGCTCAACGTGGTGGATTTAGGAACCTCCTTTGGCATTGACGCAACCCGTGGCCAAACCGCACTTCACGTCTTCAAAGGGAAGGTGGAATTTTCTGCATCGACCCTGGCAAAGCAGTTCCTGGGCGAGGGGCGGGCGGCTGTTGTGCAGGGCGGCGCCCCGCCTAGGCTGATGGCGGCAAACTCGGATGTTTTCACTCCAATGTTCGAATTCCAGCAGCGGTCAATGGCTTCTGAGGCTTATCGATATGAGCAATGGCAGTTCGCAAGTGCGCAACTCAACCGGGACCCGTCCCTGCTAGTCCGTTTCGATTTCGAGAACCCCGGCAGCAAAGACTGGACATTGCGTAACACAACCGAAAGGAATCGCTCTGTGCAGGAGGCCACCGTCGTTGGGTGTGTGCGAGCAGAGGGTCGGTGGCGAGAAAAGCAGGCGATAGAATTCCAGAGCGTCAACGACCGGGTACGTCTGGCCGTGCCTGGAGCTTTCGAAGCATTAACCTTATCGGCTTGGGTCTGCGTCAAGGGACTGGATCGGCAGTTCAACTCGCTTTTCATGTCCGATGGCTTCGACCCCGGAACGCTCCACTGGCTTATCCGCGGCGATGGTGTTTTGGGGCTAACGGTATTCGGCCCAGGCAATGGAAAATTCCAAATCCTGGCCAGCCCGCCGGCGATGACACTCGATAAACTCGGAATGTGGCAGCATTTGACGGTGGTCATCGACGGCAAAGCCAGGCAAGTTGTCCACTACGTCAATGGCCTGCCTGTCTCTCATCATCCGCTAAAGTTTGGGCCCCCTTTTCGGATCGGTTCAGCTGAGTTGGGCAACTGGAATGCGCGAAGCGGCCCAGATCCCGCGCCTACCCTGATCCGAAATCTCAGTGGATCACTTGATGAGTTTGAGCTGTTCAGTCGCGCGCTGAACGATGCTGAAGTCCGCGAGCTTTACGCCAAAGGCAAGCCCGATGTGTAGCGTGATCTGCCCCTGGAACGAAACAACTTTTTGAAACTCATTAACTCAGCGCATTCTCGACAAAGGTACTTATGAAAAGAATAGTATGGATACTACTCTGGGCGGTCGGTGGATGGGTGGCGTCAACCACCCGAGCAGCTGATATCGCGGGACAATGGCGGGCGGAGTTCGACTCCCAAATCGGCCAACAGAAATACCTCTTCAACTTCCAGGTGAACGAAGGGAAACTGTCGGCCAAAGCCACGGCCGAGGCTCGTGGAGAGAAGCGCGAGGTGGAGTTTAGAGATCTCAAACTAGAAGGCGACACGTTGACCTTCGTGGAGATACGGAAGATCCAGGACAACGAGATGCGCATCGAATACACAGGCAAAGTGACCGACAAGGAAATCAAGTTCACCCGCAAAGTCGGGGACTTTGGGAGCCAGGAATTTGTAGCGCAGCGTGCCGAAGCAGCCTCGACCCCCATAACGCCAGGGGCCGGTGAGCGGCGCAGTCGCGGCCCTGGGGGATTCGGCGGACCGATTGAACTGAAGCCTGACGATAAGCCGGCATTCGACGACCCGCCGGCTGGGTTCAACAGGAAGCGTGACGACATCCCACACGGGAAGCTGGAGATGATCGAGTACGACTCCAAAACGGTGGGCACAACGCGCAAGATGCAGGTCTACACGCCGCCCGGTTATTCGAAGGACAAGAAATATCCCGTGCTCTACCTCCTGCATGGGATTGGCGGAGATGAAACCGAATGGGAGCGGTTTGCGACCCCCGACGTCCTGCTCGACAACCTCATCGCCGACGGCAAAGCCGTCCCGATGATCATTGTGATGCCGAATGGCCGCGCACAAAAGGACGATCGTGCCGGCCCCAACCCCATGGCGACGGCGCCGGCCTTTGCGGTGTTCGAACGAGACCTTCTGGACGATGTTATCCCCGCCATCGAGTCACGGTATTCAGTGCAAGCCGACCAGGAACACCGGGCACTTGCCGGGTTGTCCATGGGTGGCGGCCAATCGCTGAACTTCGGTCTGGCTCATCTTGACACTTTTGCGTGGGTGGGAGGTTTCTCCTCAGCACCGAACACGAAGCCGCCCGGGGAACTCGTGCCCGATCCCGCGGTCGCATCGAAACAACTGAAGCTGTTATGGCTCTCCTGCGGCAACAAAGATGGGTTGATCCGGATCAGCCAAGGTGTTCATGCCTACCTTAAGCAGAACAATGTGCCGCACGTTTGGCACGTGGACGGCAACGGCCACGACGCGACGCACTGGCGCAACAATCTATGGCTGTTTTCGCAACGCGTCTTCAAATCGTAGCGAACACTACCCTGGCTCTTCTGCTGTGTCGGCAATTTCACGTTGGGCAAGAACCAAAAGCAATGGCAAAGACTGATTCGCGTGTAACGATTCATATGGCGGCGAGTCTTGACGGCTTCATCGCTCGAAAAGACGGACGTGTCGACTGGCTCGAAACCTCGGACGAATTCGTCGGCGGCGACACGATGGACCCGGGATTGGTCGAGGCCTTCCTTAGATCGATCGACTGTTACGTCATGGGTTCAAGAACCTATGAAACTGCGTTGCGCTTCGAAGCCAAAGGACTGGGGTGGGCGTATGGCGACAAACCGGTTTTCGTCCTCACTAGCCGCAAGCTGCCGCGGACCCGGGATACCATCGAGTTCTACTCAGGCGATCTTGCGCAGTTTGTGAATGGGCGTCTGCGGCCAGCGTTTCGCAGCATCTGGTTTGTTGGAGGTGGATCCGTTTCGGGAGAATGCCTTCGTCTCGGTCTAGCCGAAGAAGTTCGTTATTCCATCCTGCCGATCTTGATCGGTGATAGGATCCCTTTCTTCGAGAGACTCAACAGAGATATTGCCCTTCACCTGACGGAGGTCAAAGGCTACAAGAACGGCACGGTGGCGCTTTGTTATGAGGTGCGAACTGCAACGAAAAGGCCCAAGCCGCCAACTGCAGTGAAGACGAGGCAGCCGTCGCGCTCGCAAAAGATTCGGAAGTCAAGAGTGGCTACCCAGTCGCTGACCACACTCGATCAGAAACTCGGACAGTGCGAAAACGGAAATGAACAGATTCATGCCCACAGCCCTGCTAGCGGGGGTGTTGGTTAGCTTAAGGGTAACAGCCCAGTCTGCCGACACGCCTGCTCTCAAGGAGGCCTTCAAGGATTATTTCTATGTCGGCACGGCCGTCAATCGTGCCATCGTGACTGGCACTAGCTTCCGTCGCAACTCGGAGCAGGTCAGCGAGGACATTGCGCTGGTCAACGCACAGTTCAACCAGGTGGTCTCGGAGAACGACATGAAATGGGCGCTCTTGCATCCGCGGCCCGAACCGGTTGGCTACGACTTCGGCCCGGCTGACGCCTTCATCACTTTCGGCCTGAGCAATCGGATGTATCTGGTCGGGCACACGCTCGTATGGCACGCCCAAACACCTCATTGGGTCTTCGCCGGAACGAATCCGCCACCGCCGGGAGTCACGAACGCTCCGGCCAGTGTTGTCGCGGACACGAACGCGCCGGAGACAAACCGGTTCAGGCGGGGACGATTCGCGGGCGGTTTCTTCGGCTGGTATACTGGCCCTCGGGCTTCTCGTAATGAGTTGCTGGGGCGCATGCGAGATCACATCCAAATCGTTGTCGGTCGCTACAAGGGCAAGGTCAAAGTCTGGGACGTGGTGAACGAGGCGATCGCTGACGACGGCACGAACATCCTGCGGAACTCGCTTTGGCTGGAAATCATCGGTCCTGACTTCATCGCGAAGGCGTTCCAGTACGCGCATGAAACAGATCCCGGCGCGATCCTCCGCTACAACGACTATGGATTGGAGAATCCGGTAAAACGCCGCAAACTCATCGCGCTGATCAAGTCGCTGCAGGAGCAGAAGGTCCCGGTCATGGCCATCGGCTCTCAGGCCCACCTGAACCTTTCGACGAGCTTTAAGGAAATGGATCAGGCGCTGACGGAAATAGAGACGCTCGGTTTGCCGATTCACATCACGGAGCTGGATGTCAACAGCGCGCAAGGGGGCCAGCGTAGCGCCGGGGCAGACATCGCCAATAACGGCCCCGTCACCGAGGGTGGATTGGTGGACGACGCCAACCGGCGGCTGGCCGACACGTATGCGGGACTTTTTCGGGCCTTTGTGAAGCACAAAAATTCGGTGAAAATGGTCACGTTCTGGGGTGCGAATGACGCGAACTCCTGGCGAGCCAACGGAAAGCCGCTTTTGTTCGATGGCAACAGCCACCCAAAACCGGCGTTTGATGCCGTCATTGCGGAGGCGAAAAAGGCAACCACATCCACCAAATGATTTATAGGAAGCCAATCCACGCCTGCTCGCATTGGCAGGCCCGCTCTTGTTCAACTGCAACATGCTGCGCAGGCTGTGACTGCATGTCCAAAATCCGCAGTTTGCTGGAAGTACTATTAACAACCGACGAATGTCGCCAGACCCAACCTGTCGCTTTGATCGTTCAGGCCTCGCGCAGCAGCGGTTTGTTTCGCTGTCCATGTGCATTCCTTTACACAAATGTTGGTCCGCATCAAATAGCCGACGCAAAGCCTCATGACGTTTCCACAATCAAAATAAATCATGAAAACTGCAACTATCAGTCTTGCATTGATCGCCAGTCTTCCGGCACTGGCACAAACAAACCAGCCAGTGGTGGAAGACTTCAAGCCGTCGTCGCTTAACCAGCCCGGCAAGCAATACCCCCAGGTCAATTCTGAAAGACGTGTTCGCGCCCGGGTTGTTGCGCCACAGGCCCAAACCGT
>DATJGF010000215.1:0-9280 GCA_035495315.1 Candidatus Limnocylindrales bacterium | reverse complement strand
AAACTGGTACGCCCGCCGCGACTCGAACGCGGGACCCTCTGCTTAGAAGGCAGATGTTCTATCCAACTGAACTACGGGCGCACAAAAATAAAATAGGCTAATGTAGATTTTGATAGTCGCAATCCGCTATTGCAAGTGCATCAGCCACGTCCTTACTTCGCACGCGTGCAGATTACTTGCAAGATGTTTTCGGCCTGGCCTGCGATGGTGGGGCGAGGGATCGCATTTTTCTGGCGCGAGTCGGACAAAACCGGCACGTGTTGTCGAAGGTGCTTCTCGTTAATCACCAAACGAAATATCCAGTGTCCGCGCGGTCATTACGCCATAGTCGTCAGTCTTAACGAGCTTGAACTTTGCGGTCGCCACGCCTAGCGGGACGTAATCAATTCGCGGCGGATTGACCGCGACCATCACCCCGTCATGACCCTCAACCAAAGCGCGCACTGCCGCAGCGCCGAAGATTAATCCGAGTGACCGGTCGAGGGAGGTTGGCTGCCCGCCGCGCAATAGATGACCGAGCACCACAGCACGCGTTTCTTTGCCAGTCAATTCTCGGAGGTGATTGGCCACGATCTCACCCACGCCCCCGAGCCGTTCCACATGTCCGGCATTAGCCACTTCCTTCAACGTTACAGCACCGCCGACCGGCTTGGCGCCTTCGGCCACGACAACAATCGAATATTGCCGGGTTGGTCCTGCTGTCTTGCGCTTTATGTGGGTGGCAACTTTGGCCAAGTCATACGGCATTTCCGGTATCAGAATCGCATCTGCCCGCCCTGCGATTCCGGCATGCAAGGCAATCCAGCCCGCATACCGGCCCATGACTTCAACGACCATCACGCGCCGGTGCGATTCGGCGGTGAAATGCAGCCGGTCAATGCACTCGGTCGCAAACTTCACTGCGCTGTCAAAACCAAACGTCGTCATCGTGGATTGAAGATCGTTGTCAATCGTCTTCGGCACGCCGATGACACGCAGTCCTTTGTTGTTCAACTCGCGCGCAATGCCGAGCGTGCCGTCACCGCCGACAGAAATCAAGGCATCGAGCCGGTGCTCGCGGAAACGGCGCACGACATCATCGCTACGATCAATTTCCGTGACCGACCCATCTGGCTGCGGTGCGCGCATCCTGAATGGATTCCCGCGATTGCTTGTGCCGAGGATCGTGCCCCCAAGGTGAGCGATGTTGCGGACGACTGGCCGCGTAAGTTTCATTAGCCCGCCGTCGGGATAGGTTTCGGGTTCAAGCAAACCGTCGAGTCCATCACGTATGCCGAAAATTTCCCAGCCGCGATTGCGCGCGGCATACACGGCGGCGTGGATGACAGCATTTAATCCTGGTGCATCGCCGCCGCCTGTGTTGATCCCGATCCGTTTTATGTTGTTCATACTTCGATTTTGCCGTTGAGGAGATGAATCGTCGCCGCGCGTAAAAGTGGCTCAGGTTAGAGGCTCAACATTCCAAATGTCTTTTGCATACTGGGCTATGGTGCGGTCGCTGGAGAACCTGCCTGACGCGGCGATGTTCAAGATCGCCTTGCGTGTCCACTCCGACTGGCCGGCATACAATTCGCCCAGCAGTTGATGCGCCCGGGTATAACTGGCGAGGTCGGCCAAATGCCGGTAGTGGTCGCCGTGTTGCAGCAACGCATCGAGGATGGGCGTGAAAATGCCGAGTTCGTTTCGGCTGAAATGATTGCTGGCGATCAAATCGAGTGCGGCGCGCGTTTCCGGCTCATTTTCGTAGTGCCAGCGCGGATCATACCAGCCGCGGCTGCCCTCGACCTGTTCCGCGTTCAGGCCGAACAGGAAAAAGTTTTCCTCGCCAGCCGCCTCGGCCATTTCAATGGTCGCACCGTCCCGCGTGCCGATGGTTAGCGCGCCGTTCATCATGAATTTCATGTTGCTCGTGCCGCTGGCTTCATAGCCCGCCGTCGAGATTTGCTCAGACACCTCGCTCGCCGGGATGAGATATTCCGCGACGGAGACGCGGTAGTCCGGCACGAAGACGACCTTCAACCGGCCACAGGTGACTGGATTGCCGTCGAGCGTGACGCCTAGGTTGTTGATGAACTTGATGACGAGTTTGGCGAAGTGATAGGCGGGCGCTGCTTTGCCGGCGAAGAAGAATGTGCGCGGCGGAATGTCGAGCCGCGGGTTCTCGAGTATGCGATTGTAGAGCACGACGACGTGCAGTGCGTTCAACAGTTGCCGTTTGTATTCGTGGATGCGCTTGATTTGCGTGTCGAAAATCGAATCGGGATCAATTCCGGTTATTCCCAGCCATTCTATAAATCGCATTTTGGCCTGCCGTTTCGCGGTAGCCACTGCGAGGCGGAACGAGCCATTGTCGGCGAGCGGCTTCAATTCCTCCAATTGCGCTAGGTCGGTTATCCAGCCATCGCCGATGGCTTCGGTGATAACCGATGCCAGCGATGGGTTGGCCAGCAACAGCCAGCGGCGCGGGGTAACGCCATTGGTTTTATTATTGAATCGCTCGGGAAACACGGCCGCGAAATCCGGCACAACCCGTTGCTTGAGCAAATCCGAATGCAGCGCGGCGACGCCGTTGGTGCTGTGTGAGCCGACGATGGCCAGATGCGCCATTCGGACTTGCCGGGTGGCCCCTTCCTCGATAAGGCTGACGCGCCCGACCCGCCCGGCATCGCCGGGATACCGCGCGCGCACATCGTCGAGGAAGCGGCGATTGATTTCGTAAATGATTTCGAGATGGCGCGGCAGCAAATCTTGAAACCACTGCACTGGCCATTTCTCCAGCGCTTCCGGCAACAGTGTGTGGTTCGTATAAGCCAGCGTGCGCTCCGTGAGATTCCACGCGTCGTCCCAGTTCAATTTCGCCTCGTCCAGCAGCAACCGCATCAACTCCGGCACGGCAAGAGTCGGATGCGTGTCGTTGAGTTGGATCGCGACCTTTTCGGGCAGCGCCGACCAATCGTTGCCGGCGGCGCGGAAGCGACGGACGAGGTCGGCAAGTGAGCAGGCGACGAGAAAGTATTCCTGGAAGAACCGCAATCCTTTGCCTAGCGTCGTGTGATCGTCGGGATACAACACGCGCGTGAATGTTTCAGCCGTGAGCGTCTCGGCCAGCGCGCCGATGAAATCGCCACTGCTAAATTGGGCAAAGTCAAAGTCGTGAGGCGCTTTGGCCGCCCACAGGCGAAGCGTGTTGATCGTTTTGCCGCCATAGCCAACAACAGGGCGGTCGTACGGAATGCCGATCAGCGACGACCGGCGCCCTTGCACGACGCTCAACGCGCCATTGCGAATCTCGAACGAGACGTTGAGTTTCACGTCGACGGCTTCGTTCGGTCGCGCCACTTCCCACGGATCGGGTCGGATGAGCCAGTGGTCGGGTTGTTCTGCCTGCCAACCGTCGCGGATGCTCTGCCGGAAGATGCCGTAGTCGTAGCGCAAGCCATAGCCCATGCCGGCAAAACCTAGGGTCGCCATGGAATCGAGAAAACAAGCCGCCAACCGGCCCAAGCCTCCGTTGCCCAAACCGGCATCCGGTTCTTGCTCGATGATCTGGAGCGGATCAAGTTCGTGGTATTTGGCGAACTGTTGCGCATCCGGGTCAAGCCTAAGATTGGAGATGTTGTTGGCCAAAGCGCGACCGAGCAGAAATTCCATAGAGAGGTAGTAAACGCGCTTGGCGTTGAGTTGCCGGTAGTTCAATTCGGTTTTCAGCCAGCGTTGCGAAAGCACGTCGCGCACGGAACGCGCGATGGCTTCAAACTTATCACGGTCGCTAGTCTCCGTTTCAGCGACGACTTGGTCGAATGTGACGTGCCGCTCATAAAAAGCATTGGAGTCACCGGACAATTTAACCGGCCCGCAGTCATAAGGTTCGATGAGAGATTGCTTTGGTTCAGACGTGTTTTTCATACGTGTGGTGTTCACGGCTTTGGCATTGGTGTTGCATCTTTCGCGGCCGCAACGGAGGGGCAGGCTGGTGAATTTGGTTTGTCTAGCGAAACTCCGAGGTCACGGACCAGTCGTCTAAATTCCACGTTATCGGCAAGCTGGCGGGCGGCCAACCGACGCAGGCGATCCACCGTCCTCGAAGGAAGCTGAAGCGACGTAGGCACAGAATTGAAGAAGCGGCGCTCAGATTCATCGAGCAGTTGATTGAAGTGTAGGTCGATAACATAGGTGGTGATCTGGAGAGGTTTAGAATCGCCTGAGTCGGTGCGTTCACGAGAAAGACGCGCCATGACTTCCCGGAACAACTCAATGGTCTCGAATGAATAATGGCTCACAGCAACCTGGCCTACGGAGCCGAGCAACGCTCCCAAACCAAGCGCGTGTTCTTTGGAGTCCCAGCCGTAGTCTTTGTCCGTATGCGCATCAACGATGATAAGAGCAACCCGGCGAGGAAGTTTCCAAGGCACACTCGGGAGTTGGGCGGACTGCTCGCGGGCGATGGCCCTGTCCAGAGCGCCACGTAGACCGAGATTGTCGGAAAGCCCTCCGTCGAGCAAATGGATGAAATGTCGATGCCCGTCCGAATAGGACGCTGCTTGTGAAGCCACGTAGCGCAGCCGACTCGGTGACATCGGGTTCTGCTTTATCGCCTGAATCCATTGCGGCTCGGGTTGCGATTGCTCGGCTGAATAGTTCTTGAGAACAATTGGCGTTAGATAGACGGGGAATGCTGAGGAAGCTGCCACTGCGCGGGAAATCGGAAATCGCGACAGGTCGGAGTGCAACAAGTCAAATTCATCCTGGGTAAATTCGAACCGCGCACCCGAACCGAGATCGGTGGCATTCACACTGAGAAATGGTCGGCCGGCCTTGGGCTGCAAATCCGCGAATGTTGCACCCTTGAAAAGCAGGTGATCATAATACTCCGCCGCCAGGTCGCTCCTGCTGAAATTCGGCGAGGCCAGCCGGATTTGGTTCCAAGGCGTCAACGTCCGAAGAAGCAGACTGGTCTGCACATGTTTTTTGAGAAATCGCGATTCGAAGTCCGAGAAGATACGATCGCCACAGAGGGCATAATAAGCCGAGGTGAAGCTGCCGCCGGACACCGAGGAGATGATGTCGACTTCATCGAGCATTCGGCATTGCGTTCCCTCCAAGCCCACGGGGGTGCGCGCGAGTTGCTCCAGAACACCGTAAGACAAAGAGGCGGCGCGTGTGCCGCCACCGGAAAAGGCGAGCATCAAGAGCAAATCAGAGGAATTCGTGGGCGAGGTGGTCTTTTGAAGGCGGTAGCCGGTGGATGGATCGATTGAGGTCAACGGCGCGTTCCGTGGGTAATGCGCGCAGCCGTTGACCAGCAGAACAGCCAAAAAGAATGGAACACATTTCAAGACCATCGTTCTCATATTCCCCGGCGTTGAACATTGTGATTTTTCAATTCGCGGATTCATGAATGACTAGCCTCCGCGAGATTCGCCGGACTTTTGATTCGAGACGGAGTCCACCGGCGCAATTCGAGTGGCAGCGCGATTCCGGGAAACACTTCGGGTTTGGGCCATGCGCTCGCACGCATGATGTTGGCGGTGTTGATGAGACCGAAGCCGCCTTCCCCCAGGCGGAAGGGAATTGTCGGGACATCAGGTAAATGCGAAAACAATTGACGCTCGTCCTGAACCTGCCCGCGAATCATCGCCATCGCTTTCAGTGTGACCCTCCAACCGCCGAGGGTATGAATCTGCACCTGCGAGATGCGGCGGCCCGGCGGCCCGTTCTCCTGGCTGTCTTGATCTTCCATGCCGGCCGATTCGCTATCCGCCCAAACTTCTGGCTGTTCAACAATGTCAAACTGACCAACGGGAAGGTTCAGTGGGAATTTCAGAGGCGTCCGCGCGGACGTGCGGGCGAGGATCATGTCAATCCCCTTACAAGGAATGATGCTGGCGCACTGTTGCGAGGTCAGCAGCAAGTGGGGCTGGGCGAACAGCCGCGGCACCGCCAGCAAACGAAGCGTTTCGCGGACGTCTTCCTCATTGGCTTGGTAGAATTCCGTTGACGACCCATTTGCGGAACGAAGTTCGATAGTAAGATCGTTTTGGTTTGTGATCATATCATTGGTATTTCTTAATTGTTTTGATTTGGCGGTCAGAAAAAATAGCTCATCGAGAGAGAACCAAATTGGGAATATTCCTGTTGTCCCTCGAATTCCTTGCCCCAAAAGACGAAGCTGAACGACGCCTGAATTCGCCGATTGCCAACACTCATGCCCACCCCGGCCGCCGGTACAAACAATTTCTTGTCCACACTCGGGCTGTCCTGCCAGGTGTTACCATCGAGGGTGATGTCTCTCAGGACGAAATTTCCGAATGCGCCACCATAAACGCAGAATCCCCAGTCCGACCGTGATGAGGTCGATTTGGTGTTTCGCGGAGGCGGCATGAATCCCATGCCACGCACCAGCGACGGGCCGAAATCATCCGGCATGTTGTACCCGGCTCTCAGCAGGCCCCCGATTTCGCCTTGTGTGAGCATATTTCCCAACCAGCCGCCGGCGAGCAGCAGAGCTTCCGACGACCAGCTTTCACGTTGGCCTATCAGTTGGAACTTGTGACGATACTCGTAGGCAAAGTTAAAAATGGGCTCGTTGTGCAACTGGTGATCCCAACCTTGGGACTTGCCGTTACCGATGACATCATGAACCGTATCTTGCGTCTCCTTCGCTAGTGACCAGGGACCGACGACGCCCGTCACGAACTTCAGGCCGTGATAAGAAGTCTCCTTGTCGATATGTAATGTGAGCCCAAACGCAAGAATCCCGGCATACGGGCGATCATTGGGATCGGGGATGCTCCGCTTCGTGTCCGACGGCGTGAACATCCCTTGGGCCACGTCGTAACCCACGGTGCGGTGTCCCTCGCCCCACGGCAACCAGTCCGCCAGGGGATCCATCCAGCTCGGGCCGGTGTGTGATACTCCGAGGGCAACACCGTCGGTATAAAACCTGTCGGTCCCCCCAAACGTATCGTTTTCCCACCGCACTGAAACTGCCCATTCGCGCTTGGGTGCGCTCTGCAAATCTATGGGCTCAACTGCGTCGGAAGCCAAGGCGCCAGACTGCAAGCAGACTCCCAGCGCGCTTGAAATTGCGATGCTTGCTGAAACTGCGACGCGCGAACCGCGATTTCGAACCTGTTTTGCCGATGTTGCGTCTTCTGGTCTGGTTTTCATTTTTTGGGCAGATCCATGGTGACCTGATGGCTGTGGTTTGGATGGATTTCGGTCATACCGGTAGTTCTGGATGAGCAGTCTCTGCAGCCTCCGTCCCTGGGTTCGTAGCCCGACAGAAAAACAACAGCGAGATACCAAGTGCCAACTATGAGCAGGGAACACATAGGCTTCCTCCCGTTTTGGTGCACTTTGGACGGGTGTCAGTAACCGTCTTCCGACGGCGCTTGAGCAACCAATGAACGATGTATGTTCCCGCCAAAACTACGATCAGCAGCAACGAAACTGCACCCAACTTTCGAAGGAATGCCACCACCTGTTCCAGTTGTTTGTGAAAAGCGAATCCCAACAAGGCATACACGGCGGCGTAAATGACCGAGGTGAAAGCATCCACCAGCAGGAAGCGCAACGAACCGACTTCCAACGCGCCGGCATGGAGAGGCACGACTGAGCCGAACGGCAGGAATTTTGCAGCCGTTAGCATCCGGGCGCCGTGCAGGATCGAGCCGGTGAGTGTTGCTTGTTGAAGCCTGGACCGCACAGCATGCAGATGGGGGAACACTCGGAAAACGCGGGACTTGCCGCGGTGTCCCAGGTGAAACCAAATCGCGTCTGCAGCCAAACAGCCAGCCGCAGCCCAGCAGACTGCGGCGATCAGACTAAACCTGCCGCTGGCGGCCAAAGCGCCTGCCCCCAGGAGCCACGGCGCCCCCGGAAACGGCAATCCGCTCTGTTCCGCGAAACCGACCAGAAAAAGGAACATCCCGCCATATGAAATAAGGAATTGGGTAATATGGCTCATGTTTTCCTCGCCTGTGGCGGTCTCGCCGGATTCTCGACCAGCGACTGCTTTTCCGGGTTCCCCGCTGGCTGATCATGCCAGGCGAGTCCATACAGCGTGCTGATGACTACGAGTGCGATTATTGCGAGTGGGTCCATAGGGCTTATCGTGATTTAGCTGATGGCTAAGAGTGAAACGGGCTGGCTTTGCGAGTGTCTTGTTATTCCGGCGGCATTCGGATCAAGCACGCGTTTGCCATCCACCAGGAAAGCGTATTGGTGATACCCGTGCCTCAGTTCCAAGCCGGCCATCCATTGGCCGTCGGGTTGGCGAAGCATCGGGGTCGCATTTGGATTCCAGTTATTGAAATCGCCAACGATTGAAACCTGTTTTGCCTTCGGCGCGTGGCAAAAGAAGTCCGCATGATGAAGGTTTCGTTTTGCGGAGTAGCGCGACAGGGTGTCGCAGGTGTGGAATTCGGTGCGCATTAGAGCAACCCTCCTTTCGAGGTTGCTGCCCCCGCGCCGGAGGCTCCTTTCACTAAAGTATCAATATGCTCCGCGAAGCCGGAGCCTTTCAGCTTGCCCAGAATCGCGTCCTTCGTGGCTGTGCCCACAATCTGAACCCGCAGTTTTCCTTCGACGAAGTAGAGCAGCGTGGGGATGGACTGAATGTCATAAGAGAGACTGAGGTCGAGGGAATCATCCGCGTTTACGCTGACCACCTTCACTTTTCCTGCCCAGTCATGCGCGAGCTCTTGAAGAATAGGATCAAAGACCTGGCACGGCCGGCTCCAAGGGGCTCCGAAAACAACCAATACCGGTCGTTTGGATTTCAGGACTTCCGCCTCAAAATTCGCTTCTGTGATGGTTTCGTTTATGTTCATCTTTTCGTTTCTTTGCTTAACAGCGACCGGACTTTTGCACAGTCTGTGCCAAGAAGTCAGATATTGCGTAACATATTGCACTAACAATGACTTACAATTTTTGCTGGCAGGCTTACCCCTATTTCGAAATATTGAATCCCCGAAAATCCGTAATTTGCGATTTGCCCCGCACCAAAGGGGTCAATAGGATTCGACTATGGAACCAACCAGCGACAGACGGTTTGATCCTCATTTCGGAGCGCAGTTGCTCTTGGAGATTGCCCAGGAGCGGTCGGTGGAGCCGCTCTTGAAGAGAATTGTCGAGCGCGCGGTCGAGCACACGGAGTTCGTTTTCTCCCAAATCTGGTTGATCGAAAAAGGCGACCTCTGCGCGAGCTGTAAATACCGGCCTGATTGTCCTGACCAGTCCCGGTGCCTGCACTTGGTTGCCGGAAGAGGGAGATCGC
>DATJGF010000214.1:0-12603 GCA_035495315.1 Candidatus Limnocylindrales bacterium | reverse complement strand
TGTGGCTGCAGACGATCTGGAGCAAGCGGGGCAGTAACGGATCTCGTCTGGGGTGCGTGAGCCGAGCTAACGACTTTGGCTCAAAAGCAGCCAGTTCTGACGATGACCTTGCGTCGTGAATTTGCCTCCCCGACAGATGAGAGGGTCTAAGTCTCTCGTTTCCTTTGAGATGATCGCCGAGTCCCTGGATACAACGCCACGATTGTGGTATTCTTGGAAGATCGAATCGGGCATTGCCTCAAAATAGGAAACCAGTTTTCTCCCGGCCGACGTGTTCATACTTACAGCTATATCCGACCAGGTTTCTTTGCCGAAGTGAAAACCCAGTTGTTGACCGGCAGTAACTCTCTCCCCGGAACGCACCGGCTGCGATAATCTGACATGGAAAATGGTAATGAGGAACGCGGGATACTTGTCAGGTTGAATGTCGATCTTGGTGCCAGCCCATTCCTCCTCCGTGTCGAATACTACACCCGTAACCGGCGAGAATATCTTTATGCTGCCCCAATCGGCATCTGCTTTGGGTTTAAAGTAATGCTTCATGCTCCTGCAGGATTCGAAGCTGTCGCAGTAATCGTGGCCCTCTGCAGAGCGGAATTTGGAGATGCCGATGATTTTGGATAAGTCAATGTAGTCCGCTTCCACAATCTTCGGGATGTCACGGGCGTCCTCGTCGAAGACTTGGCTTAGAGGAACAAATCGATTTGTGGCCTGAACTGATTGTGCACCCAAAAGCGACATTGGAAACAAAATCCCCCAGAAACAAACCGAGCGCAGAGCAAATCGAAATGATAAGACCGAGTTGTCCTCAGGGTGGCTAGAGGAGGCGTTGAGCGATTCGTTACCGGGCACCATGATCAGTGAGGTGCCTTGGCACGGGACCGTGCAGCACTGTTCGTTGAGGGTGTCGGATGGGTTTTCGCCGATGATGACCCGGCATCCAATGTCTCCGAGACATCCATAGCCCCGTTCACCTCTCCCAATGGGCCACCCATAGTGCCGCCGCTCTGAGAGGTCTTCGCGCCCCCGGGTGAATTCGCATTCGCCGCCGGATCCTGCTGTAAAGCACCGGTGATCAGTGGGAGGCCGTAGAAATATCCGACCCCGGCCAGAACGGCGATTACCACAACCATGACGCCATATTTCAAAAGCGAGTTTTCGCCTGCATGGTGCTGTGGGATGAACTGTTTCGCTGGGGCTGGGGCATGCGCTGTGGATCGAGGGACTTGCGTAACACCAGGTGCGAGTTTCGCGCCGGCAGGTTTTAGGGGTTCGGTGAGCGGGGGCGCAGCAGTAGAAAGTGCTGGTGGCCGCTGAATTTGCGGGACGACAATGCTGCTATGGCAGGCGGGGCATTCGATCTGATGGCCGGCCCATGGTTCGTCGCATGAGATGTGTTGGCCACATTGTGGGCAGGAAAATTTCATGTCGGCCATAGAGTCCTCACTTTGGGGATGGGCTTGAACAGCCGCTACAAAAGACGAGCGCGGGCATGGGTCTATTTACAGCACCATCAGGCGGTGGGCGTCAAGCTTTGGCGGGGCCAGAATCGTCATTGTCGATTCCTGCGGGTCTATGCTTGGCCGCGCGTCGATTGCCGGATCGCACCGATTGCAGCGAGGTGGACCTTCAGCGACTGTCCAAGTTGAAATTTGTTGGTTGAGGATGACTTCAATCACCCAACTGCGCGGAAACGGCTTACTTCATCGGGCGTGGCAGTTCGTCATGGCTACCGGGATTGGGCTTTGGTAATAGGATAAGTATGAGCAAATCCAAATCGCAATTCTAATGCTCGTGAGCCGGCATTCCGTAACAAAGCTACTGATCGCCTGCTCGCTGTTGCCGGGTGTAAGGCCTATGATTGCTGCGGATTGGCCGCAATGGCGAGGGCCAAACCGCGACGGCACCTGGAACGAAACCGGCATCATTTCTTCTTTTCCTTCTACCGGCCTGAACCCAAAGTGGAAGGTGCCTGTCGGTTTTGGATACTCCACGCCGATCGTTTCAAACGGGAAGCTTTACGTGAGCGACCTCGTTGTTGAGCACTCGAACGTTTACGAGCGTGTCCTCTGTTTCAATGCCGGTTCAGGTAAACGAGTTTGGATGATGCAGCATGATACCTCCGCACCGGACTGGTTTTTCAATCCCGCTCAGATGCGCGGCCCCGGTTCCACTCCCGTCATCCACAACGGCCGAGTCTATGCTCTATCTATGTTCTTCGTGCTCAAATGCCTCGATGCTCGCACGGGAACTGTTGTCTGGAAACGGGATCTCGCCAGTGAATATCAACTCCCATCGAGTTCCCTTGATGCCTCACCACTGGTCGATGGCAACCTGCTTATTGTCCCGATCGGCGGAAAGCCCGCAGCCGGGGTTGTGGCCTTCGACCTTCTAACCGGTCGTGAGGTCTGGAAAGCCCTTGATCAAGCGGCGACGTGGAGTTCACCGGTGATCGTTTTCGCCGGTGGATGCCGCCAACTTATCGTCTGGATGAGGCAATCGGTAACCTCGTTGAACCCCACAAATGGCGCCGTTTATTGGAGCGAGCCGACCGTGTCTGGCGGAAGCCCCGGTTTCTCGGCCGTCTCCACTCCGGTCATCCATGGAGACCGGCTGCTCGTCAGCGGCCTCATGTTTGAACTCGACAGGAACCACCCTACAGCCAAGGTTCTCTGGCCCGACACCCCGTCCGGAACCCGCCGCATTCTCAGCGATACCTCCACCCCTCTCTTCAGAGATGATTTTGTTTACTGCCCCCGCTCGGGAGGGTTATTTGTCTGCCTTGAGGCCGGCACGGGGCGTGATGTGTGGCAAACCAACGTCGTCACGAGCTTGCGACAAGGGGCCTGCGTTCACTTGATACCGAACGGGGCGTTGGTGTTTCTTTTTACCGATCAAGGTGACCTTGTTTGGGCGCAACTCACTCCTGTCGGATATCGGGAGTTTGGTCGCGTGCATTTGATTGAACCCACTTCGCCATTGTTTGAAAACAAATTCGCCTGGTCGGCTCCGGCCTTTGCCAACCGGAACATTTTTGTGAGAAATGATCGTGAACTCCGTTGTTATTCGCTGGCGGAACATGCGAACCGTCAAAGGGGAGGAGACAAGAATTAACAACCCGGGGAACGGGAACGCATGACTGTGGCTTTCGATTCCATCATTGGGATCTGCTGGGCAGTTTTTGTCTTTTATTGGCTTATCAGCGCACCATGGACGAAGGGCGTCGCCGAGAAGCAAAGTGTGCGGTCAGGCTTGGCGCACCGAATTCCCTTAGGATGCAGTTATTTCCTGCTCGCGGATTTGCATCTGCCGTTCCCGCTGAATTTATCGGTGACGCCGCACGCCGATTGGGCGCGTGCGGTAGGCGTTTCCGTTTGCGTGTTGGGGTTATTCGTGACGCTTTGGGCACGTTGGACGTTGGGTGGCAATTGGAGCAGCGCCGTGACCTTTAAGCAGGGTCATGAGCTAATCAGGACGGGGCCGTATCGGTTGGTGCGGCATCCGATTTATACGGGGCTTTTGGTCATGGCGCTCGGCACGGCGTTGGACTTCGGACAGTTGCGCTGCTGGCTGGCTTTGCCGCTCATGACGGCCGCCTTTTGGATCAAGCTCAAGCAGGAGGAGAAGCTTCTGGTGCGGCATTTTCCTGAGGAGTATCCGGTTTACAGGAGACATGTGAAAGCGCTCGTCCCATTTCTCATTTGAAAATGCTTATGGCCAAGACTGTTCGGATGCGCACATGGATCGTGCTCTTCGCGTGGCATAGCTGATCCCGGCGCTACGGCTTGTAGACGGCCCAGTGGATTCTGCTTGCAGCGCAAAATACTGTGGGCTTCTACTGCAGTTAATGAAACGAAGGCTCGAAGCCAGTTGCGCTCTGGTTGCCATCACAGTCAACCTAAGCGGTTTCTCCGCACTGCCCCCGGATTATGCCGGTAAGCCGTTCGGTGATTCGACTCACCCCGCTGCAGCCCAGGCAATACCGGGCAAGATCGAGTGCGCATATTATGATTTAGGAGGAGAGGGTGTCGCGTATCGCGACACCGATGCGATCAATCATGGCAGCGGCGAACTCAACCTTAAACCTGAGCACCATCGACCCCACGCCACACCTTATTTCTGGAATTTCCGAGCCAATGAAGGCGTCGATATCTCCTACACGAAGGATTTCGCTGATTTCAATCACACCAATTTGGTGGTCCCAGCGACCAATCAGCTTTACATCGGCTGGACGGCCGATGGGGAATGGTGCAACTACACGGTGGACGTCAAGAAGGCCGGCACCTACCGCATCCTGGCTCTGTATGGAAATGCGGCAAACACGGTGCGTTTTTCGATTAACCACCAGGCTGCCAGTGAGTGCAAGTTGCCCTTTGACACCGGTAGCATGCACAAATGGAACAAGGCCGAGATCGGGACGATCACTTTCTCCGAGGCCGGCGTGCAGTTGCTGACCTTTCATTATGGCAAAGGGAACAACTTCGCTTATTTCGAGTTCGTGCCAGTGGACGGGCAATGACCCGAATACGCTATCACGAGCAATAGTCTTCGTGCTCCTGTGAGATTGCTGTCCGATTGTCAGGTCCTGCAGATCCATATTGGCGTAGTCGTCTGGATCACTGCCTGACTGGTCGCCGCTGCTGTCAACAGCACTGCGATGGTTGCAGGGTGCGACAGCTCGCTTTGGAGAACGCTCGTGCGGGGCCGCTGACAAATATGGTGAAGCTGTTGGTCGCTTTTTGAGCCGGCACGCCTCGCGACTGTGACAAAGAGGTTGGTGCTTGGGCTCTGTGCGAGCCGGTTTGACTTTAAGCCGGCACACAAGTCGCACGAATTATTTCAGGGTAGAAATGTCCAGAAATTGATCACACCCTTTACTGCGGATTCGGGTTTTGACCTTGGTCCACCGCACCTGAACCCGTCAAAAACTCCGATACATAGGCTTCCTTTGGTAGGGAGGGCGCGCCGAGGCGTCCGCTTTCCAACACAAAACCGGCTCGGCCCGCTCGGCGAGCGGGCCCTACCCACACCAAGAACCGGCTTGGCCTGCTCGGCGAGCGGGCGCTACCAACATCGCCAGTTCTCATTGTGTCATGGGGGGTTCGCCCCAGTTTACCCCGGGGGCTTTTGTGTAAAGATTGTTTCACTGTTTTTCCACGAGAAGGCTCCGTTGGCGCGATGCGCGGGTGGTCGGTACTGAGCCTGGCCAAAGGAAACGAGCCAAAGGAGAAATGGAGAGGCGCCTCAATTATACCTTGGGAGCATTCTTTCAACAAAGGCAATGGCGCAAATTTTTGGCAAGAGCAGCAATAGCATAGCTCGAGTATCGCTGCTGGGCGGATTTTTTGGCTTCTTTGCCTTTTGGGGGCTGGTTTATCTTATTTACTGGTCTCCCTATACCACGAACGCACTGGTCGCTGTGCAGCAGGAGGTCCCTTTTAGCCATCAACACCATGTTGCCGGTTTGGGTCTGGATTGTCGCTATTGCCACACTTCCGTCGAAACCTCCTCGTTCGCGGGTATTCCTCCAACTGAGACTTGCATGAGCTGCCATTCGAAGGTGTGGACGGACGCGCCGATGCTGGCGCCGGAGCGCAACAGCCTCGCAAGACGACAGCCTGTCCATTGGAAACGAGTCAATGACCTGCCGGACTTTGTCTTTTTTAACCATTCCGTTCACGTCCAGAAGGGAATCGGATGCTCGACCTGCCATGGTCGCGTGGATCAAATGCCCCTTACTTGGAAAGCCCACTCGCTTTACATGCGCTGGTGTTTGGATTGTCACGAAGCACCAGAAAAACAACTCCGCCCAAAAGACCAAATCTACAACATGGAATGGGAGCCGCCGGGCGACCAGGCACAACGGGGCGCTCAATTGTTGAACGAATACCACATCAGTCGTCTTCGCCTGAGCCAGTTGCGAGATTGCAGCATGTGCCATCGATGAAAGACAAAGGATCGAAAACACCGATACCGAAAGTAGATCTCGCCGCAGTGCGCCACAAACTGGACGGCGTGCGCGGCCAGGATTACTGGCGGAGTCTGGAGGAGCTTGCTGAAACTGAAGAGTTCAAACAGCTGGTTCAACGAGAGTTTCCCGCCGGCGCTTCCGAGTGGTGGGATGGGGTGAGTCGCCGGAGTTTTTTGAAGATGGCGGCGGCGACGATGGCATTGGCCGGGTTGAGCGCCTGCACCAAGCAGCCGGTTCGGGAAATTTTTCCGTACGTAAAACAGCCCGAAGAATTGGTGCCTGGGCAGCCGCTCTACTATGCGACATCCATGTTGTGGCGCGGGTTTGCGACGGGTGTGCTGGCAAAAAGCCGCGAAGGCCATCCGATCAAAGTCGACGGCAACCCGCAGCATCCGTCGACTCCAAGCGGCTCGAACGTATGGCTTCAGGCATCGATTCTCGACCTGTACGACCCAGACCGGTCGCAGACCGTAAACTACGCCGGAGACATCAGCACGTGGGCTTTGTTCCTGTCCGATCTCGTCGAGCTCGTGAAAGAACAGGAAGCAAAGAAAGGAGCTGGTCTGAATTTCCTCACGGAAACCGTGACCTCGCCGACGCTCACTTCTCAATTGGATGACTTACAGCGCAGGTTTCCGGAAGCGCATTGGTGTCAGTACGATCCAATCACACGCGACAACATCCGCGCGGGCGCTGAAATGGCATTTGGGGAGTTCGTCGAGACCCATTATCGATTCGACAAGGCTGCGGTCATTCTTTCGCTCGATTCGGATTTCCTCTACACGCACCCGGAACACTTGCTTTATAGCCGCCAGTTTATTAACGGGCGGCGTGTCAGCGCTGGGAACAAGGAAATGAGCCGGTTGTACCTGGTCGAAAGTTCGCCGACAGTAACCGGTTCAATGGCCGACCACCGGCTCCCATTAGAAAGCGCATCGATTGAAGATTTCACTCGCACGTTAGCAAAACAACTTGGCGCATCAATTGCAGACACGGGAACGGTCTTGTCCTCAGCCCAGGCCCAGTGGCTAGGCGCGTTGGTTAAGGAGCTGCAGCAACATCGAGGGCGAAGCATCGTGATTGCAGGCGAGTGGCAGCCGCCAATAGTCCACGCGCTGGCTCATTGGCTCAACCAGGCTCTTGGGAATACGGGTAATACCGTTTTTTATCGCGACACCGCCGAAGCGAGCCCGATTAACCAACTGCAATCGCTCCATCAGCTAATCGAACGCATGCGGTCGGGAGCCGTCGAGACGCTATTCATTCTGGGAGGCAATCCGGTGTATACGGCTCCGGTAGACCTTGGCTTTGGAGAGCTGCTTAGGAAAGTGAAGCGAAGCATTCACCTGGGAATGGATCTGGATGAGACGGCAACACAGTGCACCTGGCACATTCCTCAGACCCACTACCTCGAGTCCTGGGGAGACGCTCGCGCCTTTGACGGGACGGTCTCGCTGATGCAGCCACTCATCGCCCCTTTGTACGATGGCAAATCTGTTTATGAGTTGCTTGGCGCGATGTTTCAGCAGCAGCCAATTCGCACTGATTACGAAATCGTTCACGAGTACTGGCGGAAACAGAACCCTTGGCCGGATTTTGAGGACGGTTGGCGTCGTGCGCTGCATGACGGATTCCTTGCGGGGTCGCAGGCGCCTGTCAAAACGGTCCGTGTGAAGAGCGGATTTGAAAAACTTAGCCCGCGCAGACAACCACCCGCCAAAGCCTCCATCGTTGTTCAAAGTTTGTCGTCAGCGGAAGAATCTGGTGATGGAATCGCCCTTTTTGGTTCCCCGGCTCTACGCCGGGTGAGGGTCGAGAATCTCGAAATCTGTTTTCGGCCTGATCCCAATTTGTGGGATGGCCGTTTTGCCAATAATGGCTGGCTGCAAGAGTGTCCGAAGCCGTTGAATAAACTGACCTGGGATAATGCCGTACTGATTAGTCCGCTCGTGGCAGAGCGCGCCGGCCTGCAGACAGGCAATGTGGTGGAGTTGCAGTTGCAGGGGCGAAAGGTACGCGGCCCAATTTGGGTGATGCCCGGTCAGGCGGAAGAATCCGTCACCGTGCACTTAGGGTATGGGCGGTGGCGTGTGGGCCGAGTGGGTCAAAACGTCGGCTTCAACGCCTATGGTCTGCGCTCAGCCGACGCACCCTGGATTGGGTCTGGCGCGACGCTGATTTCCACTAATCAAAACCATGTGCTGGTGGCCACCCAGACGCACCACGCGTTGCATAGTCCGGAACGACAAATTTACAGAGCCACAACCCTGCAGCAGCTGCGCACGCAGCCGGATCTCGTCAAGAATTCCGTCGAAGTTCCGGAGCCGGACGAAACGCTGTACGACGAAGAGGAGCACAAATACGAAGGTTACCAATGGGGCATGTCGATCGACCTGACTGCCTGCATTGGCTGCAACGCGTGTGTGGTGGCCTGCGAAGTGGAAAACAATGTTCCGGTGGTCGGCAAGGAACAAGTCCATAAGAACCGGGAGATGCTCTGGCTTCGTATCGACACTTACTATAAGGGCACACTCGAGAGTCCGGAGTTCAATCATGCCCCCGTGCTCTGCATGCATTGTGAGCACGCTCCTTGTGAATTGGTCTGTCCTGTCGAAGCCGCGGTCCACGACCGTGAGGGATTGAACCTGCAGATTTACCAGCGCTGCGTCGGCACTCGATTTTGTTCGAATAACTGTCCTTACAAGGTTCGCCGATTCAATTTTCTACGGTACACCGATTATCAGACGCCGAGCTTAAAGCCCATGTACAACCCGGAGGTGACGGTTCGCTGGCGTGGCGTGATGGAAAAATGCACGTATTGCGTGCAGCGCATAGCTGCCGCCCGCATCTCCGCAGAGAAGGAGAACCGCCGGATCCGCGACGGAGAAGTTCAGACAGCGTGCCAGCAGGCCTGTCCCACTGACGCGATTGTTTTCGGCGATCTCACGAATCCAGCCAGTAAAATCGTGCGGCTCAAGCGCGATCCGCTGGATTACCCAATGCTCGGGCAATTGAACACCCGCCCGCGGACGACGTACCTGACCAAGGTGCAAAACCCGAATGCTGACCTGGAGCCTGCGAAAGGAAGGGTGAAGTATGAAAAGGAAATTGGTAGCCGAGAATTTGAGGGCCGAACGAGGGCCGAAGGTTTGAAAGCGTAAAAGTGAAACGCCTTTCTACAATTGGAGCTTCGACCTTCGGAACCCGGACTTGAACCACCATGGAGACGATTCAAGGTTCAGAACCGCAGTTGCTTGTGCCTGGCAAGCCGTATCCCGTGACGCTGCTGGGGTATCCGGCGGAGCTACTCAGTCCGCGTGAGACTTATCAGAGCGTCAGCGATCAAATCGCCGAAGAACCGCTTCATCATCGGCATCAAAAGGTGTGGCTCCTGGGATTTGCGGTTGCCTCGACAATGCTGATGGTTTTCGGAATTGCCATTGGCTATTTGCTTTTCCGAGGGCCTGGCATTTGGGGCATAAACATCCCGATCGCGTGGGGATTCGCGATCGTCAATTTTGTTTGGTGGATCGGGATCGGGCACGCCGGGACTTTCATTTCAGCGATTCTGTTGCTTCTGCTGCAAAAGTGGCGCACAACGATCAACCGTTTCACCGAGGCTATGACACTCTTTGCGGTAATCTGCGCCGGCATGTTCCCACTGCTGCACCTCGGCCGGCCTTGGGTGTTCTATTTTATTATCCCCTATCCGGACACGATGGCGCTGTGGCCGCAATTTCGCAGTCCCCTGGTATGGGACCTCTTCGCCGTCAGCACCTACTTCACCGTGTCCCTTATTTTCTGGTACATCGGTGTGGTGCCGGACCTGGCGACGGTACGTGACAAGGCGCGCACGAAATGGAAGCGGATTCTCTATGGCATGGGGGCGCTAGGTTGGCGTGGGTCAGCTAAACACTGGACGCACCATCAATCGGCGTATCTGCTGCTGGCCGGACTGGCAACGCCACTGGTGCTTTCGGTTCATAGCGTCGTCAGTTTCGATTTCGCTGTCGCTCAGCTTCCCGGTTGGCATTCCACCATTTTTCCTCCTTATTTCGTCGCAGGGGCGATCTATTCGGGGTTCGCGATGGTGCTCAACCTGATCCTTCCGATCCGGCGGATCTTCGGATTTCAGAATCTCATCACGGTTCGCACGTTGAACAATATGGCGTGTGTGATGCTCGCCACTGGTTGGATGGTCGCGTATGGCTACATCATGGAGGCCTTTATGGCGTGGTACAGCGGTGAGGCATTCGAGCGATACATCATGTGGGACCGTGCTTTCGGCGATTATGGTTGGGTCTTTTGGCTGCTGATGGCGGTGAATGTTTTCGTGCCGCAGTTGCTCTGGTCTCGCTGGGTGCGCACGCACACCGTCCCATTATTCCTGGTTGCCCTCTCCGTCAATATCGGCATGTGGCTGGAACGGTTCGTGATCGTCGTCCAAAGCCTCCATAGGGATTTCATGCCAGCCAATTGGGCCATGTTCTATCCGACGATCTGGGATTGGCTGACGCTATTGGGCAGCATTGGTCTGTTCTTAACCTTGATGTGTTTGTTCATCCGTTACATTCCCATGATCTCGATTTCTGAGTCGCGGGAGCTGATCGCGCAGCGTAAGGAGGGCAGACTATGAATGCAGAGGAGCGCGCAGCAGTTCTCGGATTTCCATCCCAGGTCCCAATCGCAACCGAGGAGAAGGCCCTTTACGGTCTGATTGCCGAATTTGAGGAGCACGATCGATTGCTGTCGGCGGCCAGGCGAGCCTATGCGGCGGGGTATCGCGAGATGGATGCTTACTCGCCCTTTCCGATCGAGGGATTGGCCGAGGCCCTCGGACACGAGGGCAGCTCGGTTCCGTTTTTCACATTGGTTGGAGGCATGGCTGGTGGGTTAGGGGGGTACTTTATGGAATGGTATTCGATGGCCCGTCTCTATCCGCTCAATGTCGGAGGGCGGCCCTATAATAGTTGGCCCAATTTCATTCCCGTCATGTTCGAATTAACCGTGCTGATCGCGTCACTTTCAGCGCTGGTCGCTATGCTCGTGCTGAACCGGCTTCCCCAACCCCATCATCCGATTTTCAATGCGCCTGAGTTCGAGCGCGCCTCCATCGATCGATTCTTTCTATGCATTGAAACCGAAGACCCCAAGTTCGAGCGGGGAGGCACATGGAATTTTCTTGAAGGATTGGAACCGCTCAAGATCTCGGAGGTGTGGGATGAGTGAGAAATCCGAAGGTCAAAGATGGAAGATGGAAAAAAGGCGGAAGCTCGCAACAAGGGCTTCACGCTTCGGGTTTGTCTCGACTTTCGGCCTTCGAGCTTCGGATTTCGGCCGACGCTTCGCCTGGCTGTTGACTGGACTGGTGCTGGCTGCCGCGGCGGCCGGCTGTCGCCGCGACATGTTTCAGCAGCCTTTTAGCAAGCCGCTCGCCCCGAGCGATTTTTTTCAGGACAACCAGATGGCGTCGCGGCCCCTGGTGGCGCACACCGTTGCGCGAGGTCACCTCAATGCGGATGAGGCCTTTTTTACGGGCAAAATTGGCACAAACCTGGTCACGACCTTTCCATTCATTGTTACGCGGGAGGTGTTGGAGCGGGGCAGGGAACGTTTTGATATATACTGTTCGCCCTGTCACGGGCGAACCGGTGCGGGCAACGGCATGATCGTCCAACGAGGTTTTCCCGCACCTCCATCCTACCACATCGACCGCTTAAGACAGGCGCCAGTCGGTCATTTCTTCGATGTCATCACGCAAGGGTACGGTGTTATGTACTCTTACGCGGGCCGCGTGGAGCCGGCTGACCGCTGGGCGATCGCTGCCTATATCCGCGTATTGCAGAAAAGCCGGGACACGACGCTTACCCAATTGACGCTCGAGGAACGCGCGAAGCTGGAGGGCAACAAATGAGAAAATCGAGGGCCGAAATCCGAATACCGAACTCGGCAGATTCGCTCGCCAATCTCAAATCATCGTTTGGCTTCCACATTCCTACCGGCGCGCCGTTTCGGGTGTGGATCGAGATTCGGACTTTCCGCTCTTTTCGGATGCCAGGTTTCAGTTTTCAGAGTCTTGTATGAACGACACACTCAAATCGCTGCTCACTCGCATCCAGGTGATAGCATTGATTGTCGGGCTTGTAGCTCTAGCACTCACCGTCTGCGGGGCTTTTGTCGAGCGAAGTCAATTCTTTTTTTCGTATCTGTTCGGTTATCTCTTCTGGCTTGGCTTGTCGCTCGGCTGCTTTCTCGTGGCAATGATTCATACATTGACCGGTGGACGCTGGGGTTTCCCAACGCGGCGGTTCCTCGAGGCAGGCTATCTGGTGCTTCCGCTGATGCTGGTGCTCTTTATCCCGATATGTTTTGGGTTACACGAACTTTATCCATGGGCGCGTCCGGAAGAGGTGGCTGCGGAAAAAGTATTACGTCAAAGGCAAGCGTACGAGAATCCGTGGGCCTATATTATGCGTGCCTTCATTTTTCTAGGGATTTGGATTTGGATCAGCCAACGACTGCGGCGATGCTCGCTCGAGCAGGATACTCGGGCCGATGCCGAGCCCACGCGCAAAGCACGGATGCTCAGCGGGCCGGGGATTGTGCTCTACGGCCTGCTGGGCACCTTTGCC
>DATJGF010000213.1:0-26073 GCA_035495315.1 Candidatus Limnocylindrales bacterium | reverse complement strand
GCCGACCGGGTGCCAGCAGCGCCCGTACGAGCCCACTTCAACCCACGTGCCATGTGCGCCTAAAGGCGCCTCGAACTCCGCTTTGGCATGAATTTGGACACTGGCGGAAACCTCTAAATCGGCCAGGGCTGGGAATAGTCCGCCGGAAAAACCCACAAGCAAAAGCAGCAAAACCACAGAGACCGTCTTCCTCCGCAACATCATGCTCATCCCTTGCAAGCCAGCAAACTCCATGCCCACACAAAGAATGGCCACCAGGATTTTCCTAGGACGCGAAGGCTAGAATGTTTCGATTCCCCTTGTTAACCGCCGAGACGCGAAATCCGCAGAGATCCGGCTTCTCCGCGTTCTTCGCGTCTCTGCGGTTAAGCTGGTGCATCTCAAACCGAAGATAAGCAATTATCTCGTCGGTTATGTGCGACCATCCCTTAATTCGTTATCAGTGGCGCTCTGGGCTCCCCCAGTCCGTCGCCTTCAATTCCTTTTCGCTGATTGAACGCACATCGACTCTGGCTTTGAGTCGATAAAGGATAGACGCGATCCCAAATTGCTGCCGACTCAAAGTAGGCGTGCAGGGCCTGGAACGGCTGTATCGCTTCCTGGCAATCTCCGTAAACAAGTCGACGCCCCTTTTGAAATTTGCCTCATCACCGAAGTAGAAATCTCCTCCACCATAGATCGAACGCCAGACCCAGTCCGCATACTCCTCAGACAGTCGCAACCGTTCGGCGTCAATCGGATCGTCCGTGATCCAGGACCATTCCTTGACAGCGGCGATGCGGTCCTCGCGGCGGCCAGTCCTGAACAGGCGGTCCATCCGTCCAAAGATATTCCACAGCTCCCCTTCCAAAGGCAGCACGAACCCGAAATCAATCACACCCAAACGCCCATCCTTGCGAAACAGGAAATTACCCGGATGAAAATCGGCATAGACCACGCGGCCAGTCATAAACAGCCGATACCACGCGCGTAGAACTTTTCGGCCGGCTTCATTCCGCTCTTCCTGTGAGGGATTACCGCGCAGAAACTCGTCCAGATGGACTCCTTCGATGCGTTCCATCGTCAATACGCGTGCCGTGGACAGTTCGGGATAAACTTTAGGAATCAGGATACCGTCTTCTTCGCGAAACACCGAACGAGCTTTGGCAAGCATTGCGGCTTCAGCCTGGTAATCCGTCTCCCGTTCCAAACGCATCCGCAAATCGTCCATCTGATTTTTCACATGCTCCCAGTCCTTATCGAGGCGCCCTGGCAAAAGAAAGAGCGCCAGGTTGCGAAAGTCCTCGCCAATAGTTCGTGCGATGCCTGGATACTGAATTTTGACCGCCACCTCCTCGCCCGATCGCAACCGGCCCGCGTGCACCTGCCCTAACGAGGCGGCGGCAAAAGCTCGTTTCGAGAATGAAGCGAACAAATTCTCAGGGTCATCCCCCAATTCATTTTCAACCATCTCACGCAACAGCGCCCAGTGCATCGGCGGCGCGCTGTAATGCAACTCGTCGAGCGTCTCGACAAACTCCGCCGGCACAATGTCCGGAAAATTGGCCAGCGTCTGCCCAATCTTCATCGCCGCACCCCGCAGGTAACCCATCGAATCCAGCACACGCAGCGCTGTCTTCCAATGCGCTTCGGCCAGCGACCGCTCCCGCTCGCCGGCATTTTGAAACCAACCACGCACCCAATAAAAAAGGTAGGCGGCTGCGACTTTGGCCTGCAAGGTCCCCAGTAACCCCAGGCGTCGCAACCGCCCCACCGGCACCGGTCGCAGCGAAACCGCTGCCAGCGGCGCGCTCACCCCCTCCAGAGTTTCTTCTGCGCCACGGTCCTCGGGCAAGGCCCGCATCAGATCGGCAATAGTCGGCATAAGAGTAGATAGTTATTTTGGTTTGGATCGGTTTGTCGGCGCAGCGGTGTGGTCCCGCAACCAGCCGACAAACATCTCAGTCGAATGGTCCAGCAGGGCTAAGGTGTCTTCCTGCCGCGGCGATTTGTCACCGGCCCAGAACGACAGAAGACCGGTATAAAGCGACCAATACATTTGCAGCGCAACCGGCGAGAGCTCCGCCACATCGTGCCGGCGGACCAATTGAATCACCGTCTCGAGATGAAGAACGCGCAATGTGTAGTTCTCGCCGTTCCCATCACCGGCAAGCGGGCTCAATGCTGTTTCCAGGATTATCGGAATCTGTTTACGAAACGGTTTGAGCTTCCGCAAACCGGCGGCAACGAACGCGAAGAGTTCCTCCTCCAAACTGTCCGCAGGGGTGCCTTTCTGCCCAAATTCCTGTAACATCTCAGCAATCGCATCGGCCGCCAGGGTCGCAACAATGACTTCTTTCGCCGGAAAGTAATTGAAGAGCGTCCCGACCCCAATTTCCGCTTTGTAAGCGATGTCGCGAGTCGTCGCGATCTCGAAACCGTTCTCGGCAAAGAGCTGCCGGGACGCCTCCAGGATTCGTTCCCGGGTCGCCGCGCGGGTTTCGGCCGTGACTCTCATCTGAAAGCAAGCTCGTTCATAATATGAGCATGCTCGTATTATAAACTCAGGTCAATCCCTGTCAAGGGATAAAATGAGCGCGCTCAGTAAATACAACCTCCCGCGTCCCTCTCCCGGCGTTCTATTCGCTTACAACGCGATAAAGACGCGCCTGATACAGGGCGGAGTTTGTATCCACAAAACTGGTCACCGAAGAGCCGGCGGTGAGTTGGCCACTGAGGTTGGTCCAGGCCTCCTCAGGAACCAGAGATTTCGCTTCGACGTGGTAAACCGAGTTGGTCCGGCTTGCCCAGGAAAGTTGAATGCCCTCCGGTTGGAGGGCGGCAGAAATTATCGCCGGCACCGGTGGGCTGGAGTTGTCGACATCCACCTGGACGAACACGCCTTCACTCGGATTGAAGTGTGAGCCGCTCGGATTATTTTGCAGGGCGATGGCGCGAACCATGTAAGTGCGCGAAGAAACCGAAAACGGCGCTGAATCCGTATAGGATGTTGCGCTTATCGGAGAATCAGTTAGACGAGCGAAAGGGCCGGCCGCGGACGCCGAACGATACACATGATAACCGACGAGCGGGTCAGGCGAGGAAGACCAATTAAGGGTCGCGACGGCTCCTGTAGCAGACGCGGATAGTCCGGACGGTGGAGCAACCGATTCCATACGCAGGGTGGGATCACCAAGCAAATTAATAAAAACGGCCCGCGGCAGGGCATTGCTTTGGTTCTGATAAAGGACGGTATTGTTCATCGTAAGGCGGGCCGCATAGCCGATCGGTTCTCCCATCGCCATATGGTGGCAGAACCAATGCGGTAAGCCGGCGAGGCAAGCGGTCAAACCGAGGCTCGGTGTGGCCAAAACCGAGCGCATGATGTTATCGGTGCGAGTCCAGTCTCCAAAATGACTGCCGAAGAACATGGAAAACACCACCTTGGAATCCTGTCCAACGACATCGGTACTCCACACATCGTTGTAAGGCGCATGCGTGCCGAGCTCGCTGATGACATTGTCCTGACCACCGCTGCAGCCATAGCTCCACAACCACGCGCTATTCGTAGTGAACGAAATCCAGCGCTGCTCAGGCGGCGCAGTATCTGAAATGTCCGCTTCGACAATGTTTCCCGCGCCGACGAATGTCGTGAAATTCCGATAGCCGGTTGCAGCATAGGCTTGCCCCTGAAAATCGCCGACCCGATTCGCCATGAGTGCGCGCCGCGGCACTGTGACCATTTTGTGTCGCCAGGCGTGGTCCTTATCAAGATAGCGCTGCAAGAGTTGTGTCTCACTGGGCCAGGGTTGCAGTGCACCAATGCCCGGCATATCGAAAAAGTCAACACGACCAACCATCAGTTCGATGGGTGCGGGAAAGTAACTGGGGCGATTAGTCGGGTCCAACTCCAGGTTCCAATTCCCCGTCATGTCTCCATAAAAACCGTCGGCGGGCAGGGGACGAGCGCCATGCGAGTCATAATTTAAATCTCCAGACATCACGATCGGCACATGACCGAGCAGAAAGACCGTCTGGACCTCACTCGGATTGGCGTTGTAATCCGCTCGAACCAGCTCGCGGACGGACCCCGGGTTGTCTTGCGGCGATACGTCATGGCGAATAACAAACCAGCCGTCGCCGACGAGATCGTTCTGCAGTTGTGTTAGCCCATCGGCCAGCGCAACGGTATCCGCGGCCACTATCAGCACCACCGTTCCCCGATGGTCAATCAACGGAGCGTCGATCCCGGCATAGATGTAACCATAACCAGTATAGCCGAGGGTCGCTCTTTTAATGATCTGATATTCATATGCCGCGCCGTACGACACCTCAGAATCCGTATAATTGGATATCGCACCCGACAACACCGTTGGCGCACCCCAAGAGGTCTCATCCTTCAACTTCCGATAAATCGTGTAACTGTTTGCGCCCAATTCATCGGGCTCCCAATGCAGAGTAATTTGCGCCGGGTTCGTCTGAACCGTCGCATTGATTTGAACCGCGTAAAGCCAGGTCTCATCGGCAGCGGCACTCTGCGCCACGACACAGATCATGCCGGCCATGCCCAACTGTCGCCGATACCGTCGAAGGCGTGAAGTGATATGGTTGGGATTCACTTGCCTGCAAACCAATTGCGCCACAGTCCAGCATGGCCTCGCCTCCCTGCAATAGGGGCATTCCCGACCTGCCATGGCCGGCGTGGTATCGTCCCGGCGACAGTATAAGGACTGAACCGACTCAGTTTACACAGACCAGTCGGCGACCCTGCTCAAGACTGACGCGACGAAAACCGCCTCGCGCCTATTCTGTAGGTTGCAGTGGAACTTCTGCGCGTGCGCACCCAGCTTCCCGATCCCGAGCGCGCCTCATCAAGGACGTTCGGCTTGGGTGGGGGATTGTCTCAGCAGGATTAGGTCGAGTGAGCGGGGAAAGGCATCACTGTGGGTAGCTTGCAGAGTTCGAACCAAAAGTCCGTTGCGGCTTTCAGAGTGGAGGAAAGCTTCTCCAGCGACAAAGGCTTGAGCAGGACCGCATTGGCTCCAAGTTCGTAGGCTAACTGCAAGTCGTGCGGAGAATCGGAGCCGGTAAGAATGGTGATAGGGAGTTGCTTCAGTCCTGGTTTTGCGCGCACCCAACGAATCACTTCAAAGCCATCGACATAGGGCATCCAAAGGTCGAGAAGCATCAACGTGGGCAAGGGAAACGTGAGGCGGTCGGCATAGGGTCCTTGACCGTTGAGATATTTGATTGCTTCCTGCCCGTTGGAAACTATTGCAAGTGGCTGGGTGATGTGGGCTGCTTGAAATGCGAAGCGGACAAGTTCCTGGTCGTGGAAATCATCTTCTACCAAGAGGACGCCGCGTTGGTTGAAGTGTGTTGCCATGTTCGAAAAAGCATGTTCCCGCCTTGCCCTATTGAGGGCGAATAATAGATGATAAACAAAGGGGAGTGGAATGGGGTAAGAACCCAAAGAGGGTGGCTCCGTTGATTTAGGAAGGCGGGGTGAGACCAAAGTTTTTCCATAATGGCAGAATGAAACCCTACAAAACGGTGAAAAAAGTTTGCCTTGACCCTGTCGGCAGGAGTCGACCTGCATCCTACCAATGCAGGCTGGAAAGCCTGGAACGTCCGCGCGATGTTATACGCTCAGGTTCTTGAGATAGGCAACACTCTGTTGGGTAAGCTCCCAGTTTTGCTCGACAAAATAGTTTTTGACCCCGCCGATTTTCGCCGCGTTGAAGGTTTTCACCCAATCGATACTCCCCTGCCCGACCGCGACTTGCGGGTGGCGCCCTTCTCCGCGCATATCGACATCCTGGACATGCATCGAGAAAAAGCGACCGGGATAGCGCGTGAAATAATCCGCTGCAACCAGGCCGGCGGTGATGGTCGACATCTGAAACTGGAATTTGACTAGTTTTGGATCAAGCAGCTCGAAGAGCATGTCATAGGTGCGTTTGCCATCCACTTTGGATAACTCGAACCCCTCATTGTGAAGCCCCTGCTGCAGGCCTGCCTTAGCCGATCGTTGTGCGATTTGATTGTATTCCTCGGCGGCTTTCTTGACCTGATCGAGTGTTGGGTGGTCCCCTCCGTTGCCGTCGCCGAGGCTCGCTGTGATTATTTGCGTAATGCCAACTTCCTTTGCCCAATCGATGGATTTCTGCTGGCTCTTGCGCAACTCGCCCATCGAGAAATGCGAGCTTTCGGATTTGAGACCATTATCATCGAGGATCTTCCTGACCTCTTTAGGATCAGCAAGGGAGGCGAATTCGGCACCGTAACCGATCGCTGAACAGAGTTCGAGACGCGTCACGCCGATCGCGGCGACCTTTTTGGCAAACGCCGGAAAATCCTTGAGCATCGACCGCATCGGCCAGACCTGGCAGCCGATCGGCAAGCCCAGCGGGTTGGCGGCAACTTTCGAGGTGCTAGTTAGCAACAAACCTGCAGCGCTGGAAGCAATCGATAGTTTATGGACAAATTCTCGTCGGGATAAAGGAATCATAGGACTTTAGTTTGTTGTTTACGTTCAGGTCGGGTCTAAAAGCGCCAGAGGACTGGCGCACTCCAAGACGCTCCGCGGCATTTCCACGCTGCGTTTCTTGGGAGCATCAGCCCGCGTTCCACACTCCGCATTTCAGAGTCTCCTTACGTCGTCTCCCACATTCTCCTACATTCATATTTCCCAGCCTGGGCGGTATTCGCGGGTGAGGAGCTTGTTGGCCTCTGCCAGGTTCGTGATTTTTGTGTTAGCTGAATCAAAGAGGAGTCGTCGACCACCCAGCCGGAGCGAGACGGCAGCCAGGTTGACGGCGTCGCAAATCGGACCGGCGAGCAGAAAATCGCCGTAGCTGGCCGGGCCACCCCTGAAAGCGGCGACCCAGGCGGCTTCGCGTCCAGAGCGGTCGCGCTGGCGCGACGCATTCTCTGGCAAATGATTGGCCTCGCGATAGGCACGCATGCTGGCTTCAGGAAGTATTTGCGGATTTTCACTATGGAATCCGCCGAGAATCTTGCCTTTGTCGCCGACGAACAACATGCCTTCTTCTTCGAGTTCTTTGCCATCACCCAGAAGCTCGTCGGGGACCGGCGGTTTGATTCCGCCGTCATACCAGAAGATATCCAGCGCCTCGCGCGGGCCTTTAGCAGCGAATCGCATCCGCACGGTGCAAGCCGCCGGGAAGGAAAAATCGTTTTTGATCCTGCGGCAGATGTGGTCGGCGACCGTGCAGACGTGGCTCGGAGTGGATTCGACGCTGATCGGCGAGTCGAGCTCGAGCATCTGGAAAATCGGCCAGAGGCTGTAGTGCCCCATATCGGCAATAGAACCGCCCCCGAACTCGTACCAACCGCGGAAGTTTGTGTGCGTATAGTTAGGATGATACGGCCGATCCAGTGAGGGGCCCAACCAGAGAGTCCAATCGAACCCCTCGGGCACCCCAGGGGTGTCGGTCGGCAATGTCGGGTACTGTGGCCACATCGGCCGCATCGACCAGTTGTGGATCTCGCGTAATTTTCCAATTGCCCCGTTCTTGATCATGTCGAGGGCTTGCTTCTGGGTAACCCCTTCACTTGCCGGCATGAAGTGGGTGGCGATTTTGTTCGCGCGGGCGGCCTCAATCACCGCTCGGCCTTCGAGCAGACGATTCGCTAACGGTTTATGAACAATGGCATTTATTCCCTTTTTTAGCGCCGCGATGCAAATGGCCGCGTGCGTGTGATCGGGAGTCATCACCTTGACTGCCGTCACGTCTTTCTCTTTTTCGAGCAATTCGCGAAAATCAACGTAGGTTGCACAGCCATTGAATTTGTCCTTGCCTCGCTGCTTCGCGTAATAGGCTTCGACAACTTCCTTGCCGACATCGCGGCCGCCCGGCACGTAATCAATGCCTTCGCGCCAGGTCGGATTATCGATCAGACGCCGAATCGTGCCACTGATGTCGTTCTTTCCCCATTCCAGATAATGGCGTCCGTCCTTCTCGACGTCGCACATTGCGACCACCTGAACCTCTGGACGCGCCAGTATAGGACCAATTTCACGAATGGCTTGGGTGCCAAAACCGATGCAAGCCAGCGTGATCTTTTCGCTCGGCGCGACGTTGCCGGGACCGCCAAGCACATGGCGGGGGACAATTGTGAAAGCGCCAGCGACGACGCCACTCGTGAGCATGAACTTGCGCCGTGAAAGGCCGCGTGCAGCAGGTTGAGGGGAGTTCTTGGCTTGAGGAGGTGAATCGTTGTCTTTCATAAGAAAGTTGGGTTAGCAACGCTTGCAGAATTCCACCACGCTAGCCCAGAGAATCCAGCTTGCGCGGGTTCTCCAGCTGGCAGATGGGAAATCTGCGATACTGGAGACTAAAATTGCGCCGCACACACACGCAAGCTCCAAAATTGTGGGTTACAGATAAGGTGTGAGTAACCGGGCCAATCCATCTCGCAAGCGGGCTGGCACAGAGCGTCCGTCGACATCGGCCAGGGTGACGAGTTCCCCCCCGACCCGCTTCGTTTCGAGGATTCTCTCGAGCTTCCGCGCCAGCTCGACGTCATAGCACTCAACATTCAACTCGAAATTCAACCGCAAGCTCCGCGCGTCCCAATTGGCCGAGCCCAACAAGACCCAGCAGCCATCAACCAACATCAGTTTTGAATGATCAAACGGCGGTGGGGTCAGCCAGATACGGCAACCGTGTTCGAGCACCTGCCACCACATCGCGCGCGAAGCCCACTGCACAAATGGAAGGTTTGAGCGCGAAGGCAAGAGGATGTCGACCTTCACCCCACGCATCGCCGCGAGGTTAAGCGCCGAGACTACCGCCGGGTCAGGCAGAAAGTAGGGAGTAACAATTTGGACCGAATAACGGGCAATCGCCAGCGCACCGAGTAGTGTCCACCGTAGCTTTTCAAAATCTTCATCCGGACCGTCGATAACCGCCCGCGACAATACCGGCCCGGATTTGTGCGGCTCGGGAAACCAGAGTTCGCCCCGCAGGGCCTCGCCGGTGGTGAACATCCAATCATCGGCGAAGGCTTCCTGCAACTGAGCGACGATGGGGCCTTTGACCCGAAAATGCATGTCCTGAACCGGGCTGCGCGGCTGACGCCGCAAACAATGGCCAACCCGGATATTAATGCCACCGGTGAAGCCAATTTCCCCGTCGACGACTACGATCTTGCGATGGGTCCGCAGATTCATCGACAGCAATCGCACGAGGCCCAGCCCCAATAGCGGCAGAAATCGGGCGCATCGAACGTCGCGGTGTTTCAATGCAGGCAGAATGCTGGGCCAAGAATAGCGTGTTCCCGCTGCATCGATTAGTACGCGGACTTCCACGCCTCGTTTTTTGGCTTCACCCAGCACTCGGGCAAACTCCAGTCCAACTTCATCGCGATCAAAAATATAAGTCAGGAAACTGATGCTTCGGCGCGCCCCCGCAATCGCTTCAAGCATCGCCGGATAAGCTTCGTCCCCGTTGATTAAAGGTTCGACTAGATTGCCCGTCAGCAACGGGCGATCCACAACGCCCCCGACCACTCGAGCCAGCATCATCAAATGTCCGGTGTGCCCCGGCAAATGATGATGCAGTTCCTCAGGCAAACAGGCGATTTGCGCAGCCGGGGATTGGTAGCGTTCGAGCGCCCCGCGTAAAACGGCGGCGTGCCGCCGAAGCCGATTAACGCCAAAAACGAAATAAACCAACGCACCAACAATCGGGGCCAACCAGATAAATCCAACCCATGCGATCGCCGCGCGGGAATCGCGCTTGTAAAGAACGGCGTGACCGGCGGCAACCACGGCCAGCAAGAGAGCGACGCCAGCGAAGATAATGTGCCAGGCGTGATGAGCCAGATCCCAAAAATTCGTCACTTGAATTATCCTGGCAGCCTATTGGAATTGTGATAAAATAATATAAGTCACATGAAAGTACGCATCCGGAATGCGGAAGGCAAATATCTTGCAAGTGACGATGCGGGCTGGGGTTTTTCTGAGGACAGCTCCAAAGCCTTGGTCCTCGACTACGTCGGTCATAACGTCGCCCAACAGCTGGCGATTATTCGTCAGTCGCAGGGGCTAAGTCTGGAAGCCGTCGAGGTTGATCCCAAAGAAGTCCTCGAGTCCTGCGACGTTTGCCGGCAGATGATCTCCCCGTTCAACACTGTGTTCGATGGGAAGAGTTTCATCTGCCGGGATTGCAATTCGGCAAAAAGTTTAGGACGTCGTCTGAACCCCTGAAATCTGCGGGCGCACCGGCATCCCCACGCCTGCCCTCAAAATAATCACGGGCCGTTTCGGACTTTGTAGAATGCAGCGGTTTTCCCTGCGGCACTGGGATCACTGAAATGAACGCGGGTACCCGGACTGTTGGTTGTCAGCAATATCTGCCATTGGGAAATCGGTAAGGAGCAGTCCGTACTGTAAACAGCGGTCAATACTTGACCCGGCACCGTATCGACGTCGAATCCAAAGCTGTTGCCGGTCCAACCCGGGTTGCTCACCACCGGTGTCGGAGCGCTCGTGCCGGCCAGAGTTTTCAAATTAAATGTCGTCAGTGTCGCGCGGTATGCGCCGGTGGCGTAGGTGCTATTCGTGCTCCACACCGCACGATCGAAACCAACGCTCGCTGTGTAATTGGAATTGGCCACCAGCACTCCCGCCGGAATCGTCACCGAAGTCGCAGTGCCGTCCAACGCTCCTGGAGTACCGTAATCGCCAGAGGTCCAGTCGCCCACCATAACCTGGATATAATCGGAGCCGCCCCCCCCAACGAATGGATCCCAACTCAGCTTGAATGGTTTGGACGGATCGACAGCTTGTGCCGCAACAATGTTGGTCACATGAGGCGCATTGGGCTGTGTCATATTTGCCGGCAATGTCACGGTCACCGACTGGTTCGAGGCCGTGGCGTTGACCGTGAAAGTATAGACCCCTTGTGGGAAAGTGGTTTCCAGCGTGTTGGAACTCGTGCTGAAATAGGACAATAGATAGCTTTCCGGTCTCAGAGTCTGATTTAAATTGGATACGGCAGCATTTGGAAGTGTCAGAGTAATCTGATTAGCAGTGCGATTTGATGCCAATGTTGTCGAGCCAATGAAGATAAACGGCACTTGCGCGCTCGGTATGGGTGGGCCGCTCGAGCTCTGGTCATACGAGTACACCTTGCCAATGGTAAAACTAGTAATCCTGTTTGTGCCGGAGCCGGTGCTCGCGCCGCCCGAGCCTGTCGTGAAAAGTCCCCCGGTGTTCCCACCTAAGGCATCGCCGGTGGGATTCTGACCATCCACGCTCCAAATGATTTGCTTGTTCGCGGGAAATGGAGGAACCGGCGTGCAGGTAAGAACGGTGTTTTGTGCGTTCCAGCTCGGTGTCGTCGCCAGCTCTGTGAAAGTCGTGCCATCGTAGAAGGTCGCGGCCGTTGCGGTGGTGTCCATCGGCTCGCTGAAAGTGAACACCACTGCAGCGGACGGGGAGACTCCAGTAGCCAGGAATCCAGGCACGGTCGAAACAATCGTCGGTTGCGCTTTGACGGCCTGCACACCTACGGTAATTGAAGAAAGCAGCATCAAAAGCGCTCGAAACCTGCCAAGCTCAGATAAATGGGAATGATTCGTTCTCATAAATAAATGTGCTAACCCTCCAAATGCGTTGCGCTCGCACTGGTTCCGCGAACAAGTCGCATCTGCAACAGCAGCAGCATCAAACCGAACACGATTCGTCCCGCGACACGTGTGTTCCATTGGCGTAGTTAGTGCCTCCTATCGTGACAGAATAAAATTGCGAGTCGAGCTTTTTCATCGCCCTCGCTCTAAAGCACAATATCAATCTGCGAGTTTCCAACCAGTTTCAAAATGAGTTGCCCTTGCTTTTCCAGAAACTCGTGCGGAGCTGAACAATCCGTGGCTTTTCCATCAATCTTAAGTTGCGGCTTCCGTGGGAGACCATTGACGAGCACGTAATAGGGGACGCCATTTACCCAGGTTTTCAGCCGAAAACTGATTCGGTCTTGTTTCTCCGCCGGTTTGTCGATCTCTCCCGGTGCATACAGCCGGACTCCCGATTTGGGGAAACAATGGAAGTCAAAGGTCGGGATCGAATCGAAAAAACGGGCGGCACAAGCCTGGACAGTCGCGGGATTGATTGCCGGTCCGTTGCGATGCTGGGCACGCAAGACGAAGGAGTCGGGTAGCAGCCCCTGGAATTGGGCGTCGTTGCCAGGCCAACTTTGGTCGATGCCTGAAATGGTGATCCCATCAGCAAGTTTCTTCCATGGGCCCTTGGAATCGTGTCGAACCAGACGGTATAAAGCGTCGGCATAGACCAACCCGCACCATTGCACGGGCAACCCCATCCAAACCGGCGCCTGCCACTGGGTCGCACCGAACACCGCAATCGTGCTGTACGATCCGACAACGCCGGAGCTGGGATTGAGCAGGTATACAAAGGGCACACCCGTCCAGGCCCAGTAACGAGCTTGCTCCAGGTAGGCTGGATTTGCGGTTAGTTCATAACCAAGCGTGTAGGCACGTACCATTTGGGCCGAGGCCAAAATATCGGGCGTATGCAGCGGGCATTCCCAGGTCTGGGCGCCGCGTGGCACATCATTCCGGAATTTGTCCATGGCATCGAGCCGTTGTAAGGCAACGCTGATGAGCTCGCGGTCCCCTGAGTAGGCCGCGACCTGAAGTAAATCCTCAACCGCGCGAGAGACAAATCCGCTGGCTTCATTTGTGAAATGGGTTTTGGCAAAGTCCGGTCCGCCACTGGGGCGGTAACGCAGGGCACCGTCCGCGTCGAAGCGCGCGATCAATCCGCGAGCAATACCGGCCGCTCTCTCGATGCTTTCAGGCACATGTCCGAACACCAGCGGTGCCAGTGGATAACGGATATGGCCGACGCCGGAACCGTACAGGTCTTGAACCGAGACAGCGCCGATAACCTGCTCCGCAGCTTGGCGAAGGCGTGAAGCCACCTCGGGCCTTTGAGTCTTCTCCGCCAGCCAGTTCATCCAGACTGCGGCGTCAGCAGCCGGACCAGCGGGGAAATTGCCCTCGGCGATCGCGTGCCGGACGAGTGGGCCCTGCCGGATTTTTGAATCGAGCCAACCCCCGGCCGCCAGAGATACATATTGCTGCAGATTAGGTGCGACCGGCAGCGGCGGCATTCCGCGAAGTCGCACATATTGCTGGATGGCCGGCACAATTGTCTTTCCAGAACCACCGAGCAGTGTGGCGCGCAAGACCAATGGAGCGCGAGCGGAGAGCGTTCCGGCGGAGCGCGGCAGCAGATTGCCTTCCTCGCGGTCTTTTCCGTTCGATCCAGGAAAGATTAAACCCATGACGTGACCACCTGACCCGAACAGGCGGTCTGGTGAATCGAACAGGGCACTGAAATGAGGCCGCATTTGCCAGACCAGGCCGAGATATCGGTCGTCGTCCTGGATGACCATTAACGGGAATGTGATTTTGAGATTATCAGGTACCTGCCGTTTGGAGGCGCGACCGATCACATCGGCTTCCGAGCTGCTGGGCTCGTTCGCCAGATATTCAAGTCCCGCAAAAAGCGCCTGCCCCTTCTTGACTCCAAAACTGCCTGCGCCAGGGAAAATCATCAGTATCGGCAGGAAAGCCACCTGCCGGTCCTGATCCACTGTCATTTCGCTTTCGACGTCGATGGTTCCAGCCAAAGTTCCAGCGCGGAATTGCTGTTGCACTTGCCAGTGAGCGCCGTCGGGGTCAGTACCCTGCCAATGCAAAACGATGGCGCTGCCTTGAGCGGTAACAGTTACTTTTTTGTCAGCGGCAGCAGCGACTTCAAACCAACGCAAGGTTCCATCAGTCAGATAGGCGATGAACGGTCGATTCTGGCCGATGGCATAGTCTTTCCCAGCGACCCGCACTAGGAAACAACCGAGCTCATTTGCCGCATGGATGAGCTCGAGTTCCTGCGAGCGAACGGAAACCAAATTAGGAGCCGCAACCGGAGCGAAAGGTTTGGACCATTGAGGCGTCGTTGCGCCGGAAGGGATTGACAGCGGTTCAGCGGAGGCAAGCGAACAAAGTGCAGACCAAGCCACCACTAATCCTGTGCCAGACCAGGAGCCGATTCTCATATGCAGCGGCGACTAAACTGCCCAAGTCAATAAGGATGTCGAGAGTCGATTACGTCAATGCCGGTGTTGAGGCAGCCTCCACGTTCTTCAAACGAACATTGAGACTATGAACTGTAGGAGACGACGTAAGGAGACTGGCTGTTCTACTCTGCGCGTACGGAGCTTTGTCAGAGTCTCCTTACCTCGCCTCCTACAAGATGGGCAGCCGGGTCAGTATACTTTCCGCAGATTGGAAGGCAGGATATTTAACTCGGTCCGGTATTTGGCGACGGTTCGCCGTGCAATGACGATGCCTTTGTCCTGGAGCATTCGAACCACGGCCTGATCGGAAAGTGGTTTGCTCGGATCTTCTTGTTTGAAGATCTCTGCAATCATGTCTTTGACGCTCGTGTTGGACATGCCGTCACCGCTCGCCGTTTGGATCCCGGCGGTGAAAAAGTACTTCATTTCGAAGATCCCCTGCGGCGTCTGCATGTACTTGCCCGATACGGCGCGGCTGACGGTGGTTTCATGCACACCGACAACTTCTGCAATTTGAACCATCGTCAAGGGCTTGAGCAACGCTACGCCCTTCTCCATGAACTCACGTTGTCGATTTACAATCTCGCGGGCGATATTCAGAATCGTCTGTTGCCGCTGATGCAAGCTCTTGATCAGAAATTTCCCGGCGCGGATTTTTTCTCGGATATAATTCCGGACTTCGGGCGTGTTCTCTCCCTGCGACATCAAATCCTTGTAGGTATTGCTGATGCGCAGGTGAGGAATATGTTCGTTGTTGGTGGAAACAACAAAATCGTCGCCTGAGCGGTGGACGAAAACTTCGGGGAGAATGTACTGGTCGTTGTCCGCCAGATAGGCTCTACCGGGACGCGGTTCGAGCCGGGCAATGTTCTCTAGCGCATCCTGAACTTCATCGACCTCAGTGCCGGTGCCGCGGGCGATCTCAGGGATGCGCCGCTTGCCCAGCGCTTCCATGAAGTCGCTGACGATACGATATTCCAGCGTCTCCTTTTGCCCAGTGCGTTCAAGCTGGAGCCTCAGACATTCGCGAAGATCTCGCGCTCCCACACCCGGTGGATCGAACGATTGAATCACCTTCAGCACCTCGAGAATGCTCTCAGCTGTTAAACCGGTCGACGCCGCTAACTCTTCCGCCGTCGCTTTGAGGTAACCATAATCATCGATGTTTCCAATGAGCATTTCTGCCACGGGCCACTTGTCCTCCGGCAATGCCGATTCGCGCACCTGTTCCAGCAGGATCTCCTGCAAAGAGGTGCCGGCAACCAGAGAGTCAAACATGAATTGCCGCTTTTCTTCGTCCTCAGCCGAGGCTCGGGAGGGAATATTGGTTTGGGCAAAATGGTCTCGCCACTCCTGATCGAGCTGCACTAGTCGGTCAAACTCTGCTTGGAAATCATCAACTGGTTCGTTGCTGGGCTTTTCTGCGGCCGGGTCAAAGGAAAGGTCAGAAGGTGGTTCAGCCGGATCGGCAACCTCGACCCGTTCCGGATCACCGCTATCCTTTTCCTGCTGTTCAATTTCGGGAGCGGTCGCTTCTTCAAGGACTGGGTTTTGCTGTAACTCTTGTTCTACCAGTGCTTTAAGCTCAAGGGTCGGGGCCTGAAGCAGAGCCAACGATTGCTGCAATTGCGGGGCTAAAACCAACGATTGCGTCAAACGCTGCGATAAATGCAGACCCTGTGCCATGACCTGTATTGTAAGCGGACTGTGTCACAACACAAGCAAGATCTGGCACGAATTAGGCTGTTGCCGGGTGATACCTTGCTCCTGCCTCTTGATTGCACCGCGAGGCTCGCGCTCTCCACCACCTAACAACCCTCAGGGTCAGCGTAATAACTCCCTATCTTGACAATCGCTAGATCTAGGTGAAGGGTCTGGCAGGACGATGGTCAAGCACCCATGCGTCCGTTTTGCGAAACCGATACGAGGGACAGTCAGGCCGGAATAGAAACAATAAGAGCCATGAGAAGGCGAATTCAAGACGAGTTCACGGACCTGCCGATATCGCGGCAGCGGAAGTATCAGTTGCGCATGCAACGGGACAAACGATGCACGGAATGTGGGGAACCGGCCATCCAGGGATCCCGGTGTCTGAAGCACCTGGTAAAGGCCAGGGAACGGCAGCGCAAGAAGCGCGGCCTGAAACGAAGATACTACAATACCCTGAGCTATCGCTTAGAAGCAGTTTCCTGAGCCGCACGCGCGACTTACTCCTTTGGCGACCGCACGCTGAAGCGCACGGTCGGGCGGTTGGCTGTTGACTCGAGTCGATTATGGCTCTTTCGTCGGCGACGCCGCAGCTTCGCCGACGGTGAGAAGAAACTGAATCCCGCCCACACACCGAGGACAATCACACCAGCCAACCAGAAGAGCAACCATTCAGAGTGCTTCATCGCTGATGATCTAGGCCTTTGTTTTGGTGGAGTAAAGTGGGAAGCTCTTGTTTTTTCGAATTTGCGCAATAGACTGTGGGTATGAAGAATGATGTGGTCCAGGTTCAGATCCGCGGAATTCTCCCCGCCAACAGCGGATGCGCTCTGTTCGTGGGCAATGACGAAAAAGTTTTCGTCATTAATGTGGAGCCGAACATGGGCGCCATCATCGGGATGTTTCTTCGTGACACGCCTAAAGAGCGACCACTCACACACGATCTTATTCAGAGCATTTTCAAGGGCTTTAGCATCAGCGTCGAACGCGTCGTGATTACCGAACTGAAAAACTCAACCTATTTTGCCCGGCTGATTCTCCAACAGCAAAATGAACTGGCCCGTAAGATCGTCGAGATCGATGCACGGCCCAGTGATTGCCTCGCGTTGGCAACCGCTCAGAAACGTCCCATTTACGTCGCCAGCAGCCTTTTTGAACAGGTCGAGGACATGAGCGAAGTGCTCGACCGAATCAACGAGACTGGTTCGAGCGAAGCCGAATAGGAACCTGTTCTCATGCCGGTATCTGCCCCCAGGGAGTCTGCCCCTTTGGTGCTGGTTTGCGGTGAAGATGAATTTGCCGTCAAGGAGCGCGCCAAAGAAATTTATCGCGAATGGACCGAACAGGTTGGGGGCATGGACCATGAAATCATCGATGCGAGTGTCAGCAATAGTAGCGAGGCGTTGAAGGTCTTAGGGCGCCTGCACGAATCGCTTCAAACACTCCCGTTCTTTGGCGGCGGCAAAGTAATTTGGCTGCAGAACTGCAATTTTCTGGGAGATGAACGCACCGCTTCCGTGCAAGCCGTGACTGATCGCCTGGCGGACCTCGCGCAAGAGTTGAAGGAATTCTCCTGGGAGAACGTCCGCCTGCTCATCAGCGCCGGTAAAGTAGACAAACGCAAGAGCTTCTATAAAACCCTCGATAAACTGGGCAAGGTGGAAGCTGTGGCCAGTTGGTCGGCTGACGATCGCGATTGGGTTGACCGCGCAGAGGCTTGGGCCCGCGCCGCGTTCCGAGGCCGCGAAAAGGAAATCGCTGAAGATGCGCTCGCTGAATTAATCAGCCGGGTTGGCCCCAACGCTCGCCAACTGGACAGCGAGATCGAAAAATTGGCGATTTATACCGGAAATCGCAAAGACGTTCGGCTGGCGGACGTGACCGCGATTTGTATCCGGAACAAGACCGCCCGAGCTTTCGCGCTGGGTGACGCCTTAGGAGAGCGGGATCTGCCACGCTTGCTGCAGCGGCTGGACGAAGAACTCTGGGAGGTAAAACTGGATCCCCGCAAATCAGAAATCGGGCTGCTGTACGGTTTGATCGCGAAAGTCCGCGCCTTGCTTTTCCTGAAGGAAATGTTGCGGGAAGGCTGGATCAAAGGGGACGTAGATTACTCGCGGTTCAAGGCGCAATTGGACCGCATACCCGCGGACCGCTTGCCGGCCGATCGCCGGTTCAATCCGCTGGCGTTGAATCCCTATGTTTTGTTCAAAGCACTGCCGCAGGCCAGACATTACGCCCCCCAGGAACTGGTTAAGGCGATGGAGCTATTGCTCGAATGCAACCGCCGCCTTGTTTCGAGCAGCCTCGACGAGGCCCTAGTATTACAGCAAACCCTGGTGCAGATTGTCGCTGGTGACGATACACGCCACCCGCAGGAAACACGAACTCTGAGCCTTCACGGAAACTGAGCAAATTGATTGAATCATGAGCACGCCGTCAGCCAGTATGTCCGTTCTAGTGGGTGATCAGTTCGCCTGTGTTAAGATCATAGGGCGGGCCAACTTTTCCTCAAGCATCGATTTCAAAACGCTTTTGAACGAGCTCAAGCAAAAGGGGTATTCCTATTTCGTCCTGGATTTGTCCGGATGCAGTCTCATGGACAGCACGTTCCTCGGGGTGCTGGCCGGCTTCGGCTTGAAGATGATGACCAACGACAAAGAGCCCCCGGAGCCGGCAATTGAGCTGTTGAATCCAAATGCGCGGATCATTGACCTTTTGGAGAGCCTGGGTGTCCTGCATCTGTTTAAGGTGACTCAGGGACCCGTCGCGATTCCGGAGACAGCGGAATCACGCACCCATGAACCGGTATGCGCGACGAAAGCGGAAGTAACCCGCGCCTGCCTGGAAGCCCATCGAACGCTAATGGAAATCAATCCTGGCAATGTCTCGAAGTTTAAGGACTTGGCCAAGTTTTTGGCGGAGGACCTCAAGAAAACCAAACCATCTTCGTAAATGGACCTAAGGGAACGCGCAGACAAGCCGCCCGGCGATCGCTTCGGCGAATTTGAGGTCAAAATGCGCGAGGCTGGCGTTAGCGAGTTCACGCTGAGGGCTTTTCGACATAATTACTCTCAACTGAAGGCCAGCGACAGCGGCTTCATACCCGAACGAAACATTCGCCAGATACTCGATTTGCCCCGACTGGAGGCGATCACAAGCTGCACGACACCCAACCTGGAACTGCTGGGGCAGACAGTCATACTGAAACTTAACGGCGGACTCGGCACAAGCATGGGCCTGGATCGCGCCAAGTCACTGTTGATTGTGCGGGACGGTTTGACGTTCCTCGATTTCACGGTCCGGCAGGTCCGCTGGCTGCGCAACCGGCACGCCGGCAACTTGCGTTTCCTGCTGATGAACAGTTTCAGCACCAGCCAGGAAACCCTCAATTTCCTGCGGCAATTCCCTGAACTCGGAAAACCGGAGGCTCTGGAATTGCTGCAGAGCCAGGTCCCGAAGGTGGACGCTCGGACTCTGGGCCCAATTGCCTGGCCTGACAATCCCGCGTTCGAATGGTGCCCACCGGGCCATGGAGATATTTACCCGTCCTTGCTCAGTTCCGGATTGTTGGAACGGTTATTGGCTGAGGGCGCAAAGTACCTCTTCGTTTCCAACTCGGATAACCTGGGCGCAAACCTTGACCTGACTTTGTTGACGTATTTTGCCAGTTCCGGCAAAGATTTCCTGATGGAGGTCGCCGAGAGGACATCTTCCGATCGAAAGGGAGGGCACTTGGCCGAACGCGATGGCAAACTACTGCTGCGCGAGTCGGCTCAATGTCCCAAAGACGATATGCCGGCGTTCCAGGACATTCAGCAGCACCGGTTCTTCAATACCAATAATCTTTGGATCCGGCTCGATTCAATCAGAGCGCTCCTTGACCAGCATGGCGGTTTCATTCCCCTGCCTTTGATCAAAAATGCCAAGACGGTCGACCCTCGCGACAAGAATTCTCCGCCCGTGCTTCAATTGGAAACGGCGATGGGCGCCGCTATCGAGAAGTTTGCAAATACTGGCGCGATCGTCGTCCCGCGCACACGCTTCGCCCCGGTCAAAACCACCTCGGACCTCCTGGCGCTGCGCTCGGATGCTTACACCGTCACCGAAGACTGGCGCATTCTGCTTGCCCGCGTCAAAGGCGAGCCTCCCCCGGCGATTGACCTGGACCAGGACCATTACCGCATCGTCGATCAACTGGACGAAAAACTTAAGGCGGGGATACCTTCGCTTAAAGATTGCACCGAGTTGATCGTACGAGGACCAGTGCTTTTCCAGTCAGGCAATGTGTTTCAGGGTAAAGTTTCAGTTACCAATCCAACTTCCATCCCTAAACCGCTACCGGCCGGCAAGTACTCGAATTCTACAGTCGAATTAGCTGGTCCAGTTTGCCCCTGACATGGTCAAATAACTCTTCCGATACAATAAATCCAACGCAATTGGCTGACTGACAGTTGCACGGGTACTGCTCATAATCCTCCAGGTCGTACTCGTAATTGAAGGTTACTTCTTCACCGGCGCGAATCAGGCGCCGGGCGACAATCCAGATCTCGCCCTGTTGGAACTCGGCATCACAATTGGGAGCGCAGCTATGATTCAACAAACGGGCGGGATTCCAAAGGACGTTCCCATCAAGATCTTCGAGAGCATTGAGCGTGAAAATGTATTCGTTATTTTGTTCGCAGCGCTTTAGCGACTCGGCCTTATTTATTTTCTGGCCAACATACTCGATGACCCGCGTTCGAGACGCAATATCGCACCTGGCAAAACCCCCTAAACCGTGAATCGCTGACGGTTTAAACATGAGCAATGCCGTTTGCTCCAAGGCTGCTTTTGCAGCCTGTTCTCCAGTCTCCATGATAGCATTGTCGTCGAAATCGAGACGGCGTCTATTCATTTCCTCGCTCGACAGCAACCCCCTGCCGGTGTGGAATGAAATTCTTTCAGCCTATATCGAAATGAAAAAACCTTGGGCCAATATAACTCGACGCGATTTTTTTTGCCGAGCCACACTCATGGGTGCCAGCTCGCTGGCGGCAGCAGGTTTGCCGGTCACGGCCAAAGCCGTTCTTACCAAGCCCGACACTGATCCGTGCCACGGCCTCAAGCTTGGGCTCACCTCCTATACTCTACGCAAATTCAGCCTCGAAGAGGCCATCGCGATGACTCTGGACGCGAGGGTAGGATACATTTCTCTCAAAGACGTGCACCTGCCGCTCAAAAGCACTGCTGAACACCGCAACCTGGTGCGCGCGAAAATCGAAGCCGCCGGATTAAAACTCATGGGCGGAGGCGTGATCTATCTGAAGAACGATGAAGCCGAGATTCGCGCCGCCTTTCAATACGCTAAAGACGCCGGCATGCCTACGCTGATTTGCAGTCCGGACCCGGCAGCGCTCGATATGGTTGAACGACTCGCCCGGGAATTCCAAATCCGTGTCGCGATTCATAACCACGGCGCGACGGATAAAAAGTACCCGTCGCCGCTGGACGTGTTCCATTTGATCGAGCGACGCAACCCTTTAATGGGGATCTGTATGGACTTAGGCCATACTGTCATCATTGGTCAGGATCCAATTCCGATCATCAAGAAGTGCGCTGGACGTCTTTACGATTTCCATATCAAAGACATCACCGAGCCATCGGCGAAGGGCACAACCGTTGAGGTGGGACGCGGAATTATTGATATTGTCGGTGTGCTCAAGACCCTGGTGAAGATCAGGTATGGCTATCACCTGGCGCTGGAATATGAAGCCAAAGCAGACGCTCCCGTTGCAGCGATGAGAGAGTCCTTTGGTTATATCAGAGGAGTTCTGGCGGCGATTTGACCACAGGGTAGGGCCTGCTCGCCGAGCAGGCCGGATCCATCCTTTGCGTGGCCCGCTAGGCGAGCAGGCCCTACCACGATTTGTCCGTCAAGGTGCGGCAACCTAATCTACGTCAGCACGATCTTGTCGCCTTCTTTCAAGGTGACAATCGCCTTTTTCCAGTCAGGCGCCTGGCCGGCCTGTTTGGTGCGTTGCCGGCGATATTTACCATGGACGTTCAGCGTGTTAACCTTCACGACTTTGACCTTGAACAGGTCCTGAACCGCCTGGCGTATTTGGGTCTTGTTCGCGCGTCGATCGGCTACGACGGTGTATTGATTGAAACTCTCGGCCTGGCGCGTACCTTTCTCGGTCAACCGCACCGTTTTGATGATCTCAAAAGTGTTCATGCTATTCCTTGGTCAGGCGATTTTCAATTTGCTCAAACGCGCCGCGAGTGAAGACCAGTTTATCCGGGCGCAGCACATCGTAGGTGTTCAGTGATTCGCTGGTGGCCAAAGCCACATTCCGCACGTTGCGGGAGGCAAGTGTCAGGTTTTTATCCGAGGCTTGGGAAACAATCAGAGCACTCCCTTTAAGTTCTAACGCGGCCAGAACTCCGACGAAGTCTTTGGTCTTGGCGGAATCCAACTTGAGGTCATCCACCACCAGCACGTCGCCGGCGCGCAGCCTTTCCGACAACGCTTTGCGCAAGGCCAACTGTTTGGTTTGGCGCGAAACCTTTTTGCTGAAGTCACGCGGTTTCGGACCAAACACCACGCCACCGCCACGCCACAATGGCGAGGCGAACGAACCGGCGCGAGCGCGTCCTGTGCCCTTCTGGCGCCACGGCTTTTTGCCCGTGCCGGCCACCTCACCCATCGTCTTGGTGCACGCGGTGCCCATGCGTTGAGCGGCCTGGTAGGCAACGACAACGTCGTGGACTGCCTGAGTTCCCTTCCCGTCTTCGATCAGTGGGAATTTTACTTCCAGCTCGCCCTGGTTATTCCCTTTTGTATCTTTGATTGTAAGCTTCATAAGATCAACGGCCTTAAGCCTGATTCAACAGTCGACTACTTCTTCTTTGCTTCGGCCTTCTTTATGTTCTCCGGACGCTCGGCATGTGGTCTCCAGCCCTTCGGCCGCTTCTTGGATTCACGAATAACCACATAATCCCCGTTTGAGCCCGGCACCGCGCCGCGGATCAGCAACACGTTGTCCGTTTCCCGGACCTGGATAACTTCGAGATTCTGAACCGTGCGACGCACCTGTCCCATATGACCCGGCATGCGCATCCCGCGCATGACGGTGCCCGGGAACAAACGTTGACCGATGGCTCCCGAACGACGATGCCACCCCTTGGCGCCGTGCGTCGAATCGCCGCCGCGAAACGAGTGGCGCCCGACGACGCCTTCAAACCCACGGCCCTTGGTCACGCCAATCGCGTCCACATAATCGCCGGGCGCGAACAAAGTCGCCCCGACCACGTCACCGGGCTTGACCTCTTTCGAAAAATCGCGGAATTCCTGGATGCGCTTTACCGCCGCGCCGTTGGATTTTTTGATGTGGCCCAGCAATGCTTTGGTGACACGGTGTTCTTTTTGGTCATTAAATCCCAATTGCACAGCGTTGTAACCGTCGCTTTGCTGGGTTTTGCATTGCAGCACGCGGTTGGGACCCGCGAGCACAATGGTCACCGGCGTGATCACGCCTTTGGCGTCGTAGACTCGCGTCTGTCCGAGCTTTTTCCCTAAAAGTCCTACTGGCATAAAATCATATGTAATGAGGTTATCGGTTTAGGCGCTGTTGCGATCGGCACTCACAGGAGCGCCCGCAGGCCGTGGCGCGCTACGCTAGATCTTAATCGTGATGTCGACCCCGGCCGGCAGATTCAGCTTCTTCAATTCGTCGACGGTCTTTGCCGTCGGTTCGATGATGTCGATCAGGCGTTTGTGTGTGCGCTGCTCGAAAGTCTCCTGTGACTTCTTATCCGCGTGAGGTGAGCGCTGCACAGTGAACCGCTCGATGCGAGTGGGTAACGGGATGGGACCTGCGACTCGGGCGCCAGTGCGCTTGACGGTATCGGCGATGTCGCGGGCCGATTGGTCTATGACCCGGTGATCATAGGCCTTAAGACGAATACGAATGCGTTGTCCAGCCATACAAAGAACAATTGTCTGTTAATGGTTTTAAACTAATTCCCTTCCCGGCATCGGGAAATGGAACGCGGAATATACCAAACAACCTCTCGCCTGCAACAGGATTTTGGCAATTTTTAAGAACAATCCGCAAACCGCGAATTGCGCCAAAAGTATTGTTACCCGAGAGGGGTGGTAAAATGTGGAGAAATGATACGTTGCGCCAAAACCAACTGTTACCGTGGCGAAATGGACAAAACCATGAGTCAAACGACGCGGAAAGAGATTTTGGAGAAGTTACGGCGGCGATATCGGACCGCCGGGTCGAAGCATAAGCGCAGGCTGTTAGACCAAGCGCAGGAGTTGCTGAGTTATCATCGCAAGTCGGCCGTTCGGGCGTTGGGGGCACCGGAGGTGGAACCGATGCCGTGGATCAACGCCGGGCGGCCGGTCAGCTATGAGCCTAGGGTCTTACTGCCTTGGCTGCGGCCGATTTGGCAGGCGAGCGATTACGCGTGTGGTCGGCGCCTGGTAGCGATGTTGCCGGAGTGGATCCCGGCCTATGAGGCGTACGAGCGCAAACTGCCGGCCGAAGCGCGGGACAAGCTGTTGGAGGCTAGCGCGAGAACGCTGGACCGATTGCTGGCGCCACTACGAGTTCAAGGGGTAGGTCGTACGCTGACGCGGCCGGGGACGTTGCTGCGCCATCAGATTCCGATTCGTGGCAGCGTGTGGGAGGATAACAAGGCGGGGTGGCTGGAAGTCGATACGGTGGCGCTGTGTGGGGGCAGCGTGGCCGGGGAATTTGTCTGGATGCTCGATGGGGTCGATTACGCTACGACCTGGGTGGAAGTGCGAGCGCTCTGGGGGCGGGGCCAAGTGGCAACACTGGCCGCTTTGCAAAATATCGAAGCCGGCCTGCCTTTTGCGCTGCTGGGATTGGACAGCGACAACGGCGGGGAGTTCTTGAATCACCACGTGATGAAGTGGCTGCAACAGCGGCCGCGACCGGTGTTCATGACGCGCAGTCGCCCCTGGAAGAAGGATGACAACGCGCATGTCGAACAGAAGAACTGGACCCACATTCGGCAGTGCTTTGGCTATGAGCGGCACGACAACCCCGAAGTAGTCGAACCAATCAATGTGCTGGTCAAGGGAGCTTATGGGCAGTTGCTCAATTACTTTCACGCCAGTCTCAAGCTGGAGCGCAAGGAACGCACCGAAGGTCGGCTCAAGCGCATTTACGGAGTCGCCCAAACGCCTTTGGCGCGGGTGTTGGCCAGTTCCGAGGTGACGCCGCAAACCAAATTACGCTTGCAGCACGAAAAAGCCCGACTCAATCCCTTCGCCTTGAAACGTGAAGTCGATCGAAGCTTAAAAGCTATTGCGGCCAAGCGCCAGGCACGCCCCTGAAAGTGTGAATAACCCGCCCCCCATACCCCCCCTTTGGATCAGGGGTGTTCGACCGCAGGGGGGCGCGAGCTGGAGGCTCGCCAGCCGCCCCCCTGCTCGTTTTATCTCGCTATCTAACCCGGGAAAAACTACCAACAGAAAAGACACTGAAACCAACAAAACAAAGCCGCCATCGGGTAACACCTATTTTGGCGCAACGAATCACTCCCTCGGGTAACAGTTAGTTTTGGCGCACGGCGCCGTAAGAGTACGGGTAATGGCGTCCGGGTGAACCATTTCCGCGCATGGTGCCCAAAGAAATGATGTCTGGGCAAGGAGTTGGACCAAAGCTTACGTTCTCCCGCGAGCTATGGAACCGCCATAGCTCATGGGTGAGGAAGTCGGCCGATCCAGGTGCCGCCTCCGGCGTTGATCCATTCCAGTTGTGGCAAAGCGGGTTGCGCTGAGCAAGGCACCGCCAGCCGATCCCCTGGTCTCATTTTGTTGACCCAGGGCTGGTAAGCCTTAAGCGCAAATTGATTGCGCTCGATGGACCGGAAAATTTGCAAATCATCGTCAGGCATTAACGCGGGTTCCATTCCAATGATGTACCGCCAATTGCCGCTCGGGTTTTTGTAAAAGGTGTTATAGAAAAACTCCATATGCGCGCTGTAGAAGATCCCAGTGGGCTCCGGTAGCCAATCTGCCAACGACGGTTCTTTCGTGTCCAAAAAGGCCTCGCTTAAGCACCCGGTGTAACGCCGATCCAAATCGTTCGTCGCATGCAGGAAAAGGGGAGCGGCCAATAAGCAAGAGGCAGTTGCCCGTCGCCAGTTCAATAAGTCCCAGCTACTCGCCAGACCCTGCTCCACTTCGCGGGTTAGCCAAACCAATACGGCTGGGATTCCCCAGTCCGCC
>DATJGF010000212.1:0-11842 GCA_035495315.1 Candidatus Limnocylindrales bacterium | reverse complement strand
TGGCCACCCTTTTCCAATCTTCAAAATCGTGAGGCTTTAGGATGTGCTTATCAGCCCCCATGTCGGCGCCTCGTCTAATCTCATCCGGGTCCTTCGAGCCACTCAAAATGACCACGGGTATTGATGAGAATACCCGAGATGCCTTACGCCAAGCCAAAAGTTCGAAACCGTTCACTCCGGGCATTTTCAAATCCACAACGACCACATCCGGCAGAGGATGCAAAATGCGGTCGGCGTAAACTCCCTTCGCCTCAAGGTAGTCGATCGCCTGCTGACCAGTAGTCAGAGTCTGCAGCCAGATATTGAGATCCATTTTATCAACGGCAATGCCGAACAGAGCGAGATCGGCGTGATCGTCATCAACCAACAAAATGTGTAAGCGGGGCTCCATGCGCCGCATTCGTTTATTATCCGCAGCTTACTTCAGCTCACTGCACAGCACAACTGGATGCAAACGAAAAGCCTCACTGTAGCAACCCTGGGATCCTTAAATATTTCGCAGACGGTTGCAGTCAATCCATTGGTGTCCAAGTTATTTCCCCTGTTTTTTGGTTGAGCACGGTTCACGGCGACCCAAGAACGTGGATGCACAGTGTCAAGTTTATTGCCTTCTCGCCAGGACTCCTCGAACCGGCACGGCCTCTTTCACTCGGGCATCTTTCTGCAAAAACAACCGTCTTTCGTCCAGAAAACGTCCCGCAATTCCACGACGCATGCCTCATGTGCGGACACCCCACATGCATCCAAACGCTTAATGCGTGCTGTTCGAGCTGGTCTGGTTTCAATCTCGACGAATGGCACGGATGGTGCAGCTGATTTTCTCGTGTTCTTTGGCGGGTTTGGTTGAATTTACCCTGCCCTGTTCGTGGCGAGCGACCAAAAAGCACGGACCGTAAAGTGAACGACTCAGGGACGCACAGCGGCGGCTGTAGCCGACACGCCTGCATTGGAAGTCGAAAGCGGCCCGCTTGTCCCCAGTGTTCTGAAAAGGTTCCGATGCTGGTCGAAACACGACAAGGGCGGGGTCTTTTAGTCTTCGCCTAAGGAGCCGTCTGTCGGCTGCTGGTTGCACCCGTGCCACTGCATTGCCCGGGGTTACACGCCCCTCACCTGGAGTTGCAGCGGACCATGAGCGATGGCCAGGTGAAGCGGACTATGCTGGATCGGCCCCGCCTTCGCCATGCGGCTATCCCCAGGTTGATGTTGCTCATCTGTTGGAGGGCAACAACGGTTAAGTCATTCCCGGATCATCCTTCGGACAGACGTTCCGGCTTGTTTTCATATCGCCCAGAACAATCTGCTCTTCTGCAGATTTTGGGCTGTTTTTATATTCACACGCTCGCTATGTAGGTCGTGTCCAGCAGATGCTGCGATGCACCCTGTTGAAGAGCAAATCAAGAACCCATGGCGTAATCCTTCTAGTAGCAGGAATAAGCCTCACCGCATTTAGCCAAGGATCATTGATGGAGGCGGTTCCCAAGGAGTCCGCCGCCGACCGTTGGCTCAGCAAACGAGTGATCTCCAGCTACGTTTTGGACGACATGGAAGACCTGACTCATTGGGCCGCCTTCACGACTGGAGCGCCTGAGGTTGTGGATGCCCGCAAGGAGCAAAAGGTAACCGAACGAAGCCAGAACATTGCGGAGATAAGCGTCTCCCGCGAGCACTCGCGCGGAGGCCGCCAATCGCTGCGCATGCAGATGCCCACGCGGTTGAACGTTCCGGGCCCGCGGAATGGCAGGGGATGGGGTAGTGCAGGAGTCCGGCGAGAGTTGGGTGGCGAGGATTGGCGCCGATTCAATCGTATCTCTTTGTGGATCTACCCTGACTGCCCGGGATGGAACGTCGTTTCACTGGAACTGCGCATTTACAACGATGGCGTAGAGAAACTACCGGCGGCTTTTGGTCAGGAGGGCGAGACAACACTGGTGCTGCGGAACCAGGAATGGAACCAGGTTGTTTGGGAGATTGGGAATATTGCGAGAGACAAAGTCACCCGCTTCGAAATCTCCAGCCTGATGTCGGGTAATGAGCCCGGGGCGGCGGGCACTCTGGTCTTTGATTTTGATCATCTGGAACTCCAAGAGGTTGATGCCGACTACGTTGAAGGCTGGGCCGTCTGGCCTGGGCGCATCTCCTTCAGCCACACTGGCTACCAGCCCGGCGCCCGTAAAAGCGCCATTGCCAGCGGGCTCAAGGCAAAGAGCTTCCGTCTGGTGGACGAGGCCACGGGAAAAGCCGTGCTCACCAAGCCAATCAGGACCGTGAGAACGCACGTGGGCGAGTTTCAGGTGATGGATTTCTCGGAGGTCACTCGGAGCGGTTCCTTCAGCCTACAAGCAGGGGAAACGCATACCCGCCCATTTCGCATCGACCCGAACGTGTGGCAACAAACGATTTTGAAGGCACTTAACTTCCTTTACGCGGAACGCTGCGGGATGGCCATTCCAGGAGTGCACGGTGTATGCCACCGCGACTGGACTGTGGTGCACGAAGACAAGCGGATCGTTATCAATGGCGGCTGGCATGATGCCGGCGATCTCACCCAGGGGCTTGGCAACACTGGCGAGATCGTTTACGGCCTCTTCAGCCTGGCGGAGCGCCTGCACGCCAGGGACGAGGACTCTGAACTTTACCAAAGGGTGGTGGAAGAAGCGCGCTGGGGTCTCGATTGGCTCCTGAAGACAAGTTTTGGCGATGGTTTTCGCGACCAGGGTTCAATCAATAGTCGCTGGACCGACGGCATCATCGGCAATTCTGACGATATCACCACCACGGCCCGCAACGACCCATTGGGAAACTTCACCGCCGCCGCTGCCGAAGCCATCGCCGCTCGCGTCCTAAAGGAGTCGGACTCGCGCCTGGCCGCCTACTCCCTTTCCATGGCCGAGGCGGATTGGCGTTTCGCTTGCGAAGGTATGACAGGCAGCAACGCGGTCACTGGGAAGGGACTCTGGCGCGGCACCTTCGATTCAGACGCCGTCGAACACGAGACGGCTGCGGTGGGAGTTTTGGCTTCGGTGGGTTTGTGGCAGGTGACTCGAGACCCGCGTTATGCGGACAAGGCGATCGGGTTGGCAAGCATCATTCTGACTTCTCAGGAACGGACGCGGCCGCGTTGGGAAATTCCGCTGCTCGGCTTCTTTTATACCGGCCCGGACAAGGATCGGATTCTTCACTACTGCCATCGGGGACGGGAGCAGGCCCCGATTGTCGCGTTGGTTCGCCTCTGTGAGGCGTTTCCGAATCATCCGGATTGGATGAAATGGTATTCGGCGGTGGCGCTCTATTCGCAATACTTGAAGTCCGTGACAAAATACACGGAACCCTACTGCGTGATGCCCGGCTCAATCTATCACTCGGAGGAGTATCGGAGTGTGCCGGAATCAAGGCGCGAATCGTTTCGTGATCAGGTCCTCAACGGCATTCCGCTGGGCCAAGGCCATTACTTGCGTTTGTTTCCAGTCTGGCTGGATTATCGTGGCCACTTCGGAACGATCCTCCCGCAGGCCCAGGCCCTGATCAATGCCGCACACCTCCGCGGCGACTTGGAGGCCGTAACGCTCGTGCAGCGACAGGCAGAGTGGGTGGTTGGGCGCAATCCATTCTCACAAAGCACCATGTACGGCGAAGGATATGATTTTGCTCCATTGTACGCGCCCTTCCCCGGCAACGTGGTCGGTGCGTTGCCGGTGGGCCTGCAAACGCGTGGTGACAACGATGTTCCCTATTGGCCTGTGCAAAGCACCTGGACCTACAAGGAGGTATGGGTGCATCCCGTGGGCCGGTGGATTTGGTTGATGCGTGACCTTGCGGGTCCGGCGCTGGTTCAAGGAGAGGCCGGATCCACTGTCGAGTTCATCCCGAGCGACGCAACACCAAAAGCGGTTGTTAAAGCCACTCCCGTTGAAGGGCATTTCAGGGTCCTTTTGCCCGAAGGGAACTACCTCGTGCGCTGTCACGGAGAAGAACGAGCGCAGACATTTCTTCCGACTGGCGTTTACCACCTGGATCTACGTCCTGGGCGCACGTTGGATTTTGAAATCTCCAAGGCCGTTTCGGCTGCTGGGTCGGTGCGAATCGTGCTGACCGCGCGAGGTGGGGGCTCGCATCGCTTTAACCTGCGCACGGATAACCTGGCACTTTCCTCCCCTGGAACGCAGGAATTAACCCTGAAGCGCGGGATGGTTGGCGCGCTGGAGTGGTCAGGCCGCATCCAGACTCTGGAAAGTCCTTGGGTAGTGGTGGCTGTTGAAAATGAAGACCCAGCGACTCGGAAGGAACTCATAGGTGCCGCCTGGGAGTAACCTTGTTCAATGCCGAACAACAGTCGCCAACTCGCCGTTCAAGCCAGCCACTTCACCGCGTGCGAGTGATAATTTAGTCGTTGTTTCACGGTAACGCACCCTGCAAGAGCCCCCTTTGCGATTGCTGATTTGTGCCGAGGACAGTTTTCCCTTTTCCCATTCGATGCTTACTTCGTATCCGCCACGCGCGCACAAGCCCTGAACTGAGCCGTTTGGCCATTGCGGCGGCAAAGCCGGCAACAAGCTGATTTCTCCGGCATGGCTTTGAACCAAAGCTTCAGCGACCGCGGCAGTATAACCGAAACTTGCGTCAGATTGATTTGCACCTGCGTTGTGGAGGTTAACCGCGGGCCCTCGATTCACATAGGTCTGGATGAGGGATCCGACCTTGTCACCGCGTTCCAAACGGGCCCACATGGCAATGCCCCACGAAAGCGGGAAGCCGCCGCGCGGAGGATGAGCTTCCATCCATTTTTGATATGCCATCGCAAACTCAGGATTCCCGCGCAGAGTGATTGAGCTGCCGGGATAAAAGGGAAAGTTTGGCGAAACATTATGCCCTTGCTGACCAGGCTGCCAGTCTTCAATCCACTCCTGGACATAACCCGATTTGCCGATTTGGTAAGGCGGGATCCTGGCGAGCGCGCTTTCCAATCGGGCGCGAAAATCCGAATCCACCCCCAGTGTGCGGCTCGCCTCAATGCAATGCGGGAACAATTCTCAGATCAGCGCGACATCCATTGTAGGTGAAGGCGAAAGGAAAGCCATTTTCCCTTCGCTGTCGAGATAACCATGTTCCGGCGACATCGAGAAGGGCGTGACCAGCCAATGATGCTTCGGTTCTTCCGTCATGACTTCCAGGAGGAACTGCGCAGCGCCTTTCATCACCGGGTAATATTCCCTGAGAAACTGAGCGTCGCCGGTAAACGCGTAGTGCTCCCACAAATGTTGGCAAAGCCACGCTCCGCCGACCGGCCACATGCCAAACCGCGCGGCGTCCACGGGAGCTGTGCCGCGCCAGATATCGAGGTTATGATGTGCGACCCAACCACCGCAACCGTAATAGGCCCGAGCGGTTTCCGAGCCGTTGACCGAGATCTCTTTAAGCATGTCGAACAACGGTTGCGCGCATTCCGACAAGTTGCAGACCTCCGCGGGCCAGTAATTCATCTCCGTGTTGATGTTGATGGTGTATTTGCTGCCCCAAGGTGGAAGCACGTCTTCGTTCCAGATGCCCTGCAAGTTGGCTGGCTGCCCGCCCGCACGGCTGCTGGCCGCTAAGAGGTAACGTCCGAATTGAAAGACCAGCGCTTCCAGGTTCGCATCTGAGCTGCCCTCGCGAACGGCCTTGAGGCGCTCGTCAATCGGCTTTTCGTTCAGCAAAGCATTGCCGATATGCAAATGCGCCCTGCTCATCAAAGCCCGAAAATCATTTTCATGCCGTTGGCGCATGGTGGCATAATCTTCTGCCGCGACCCGCAAGAGAACCTGCTGGCAAACGGCGGCAGGATCGCCGCTGATATTGGTGTAATTGATATAACTCGTGGCGATCGTGAGGATGAACGTGACGGCATCCGCTCGCTGAATCCGCACAGTGCCGTTAGTTGTTTCGGTGTCTCCCCCTTCTTGTCGCGCTACAAGGGCTGTCTCAAATCTCAAACCGGTTCCCTCCACCGGTGCAATCAACCAATTTGTTGCCGAACCGACTTTTCTCCATGAGCCATCCATCACCAGCCCGCGCGGCGTTGCCTTCGAGCTATGGAGGTAAGGACTATTCAGCCGTGTCAAGACCGACACGCGCCTCGGTTTATCGCCGCTGATGTGCACAACCAACACACGATCCGGGTAGGACGCGAACACTTCGCGAGTGATTATGGCGTCGCCGACTTTATAGCTGACCTTCGCCACACCGGTTTCCATGTCCAATTCGCGGCGATAATCCCGAGCCTCGTCCGCGCCCTCAAACTTCAGCAACAAATCGCCGATGGGCTCGAAGGCTTGCTGAGCTTTCGGAACCCCATAGAAATGCTCGTCGACCAGTTTCTCAGCTTCCTGGAATTTTTCGGCAGAAACCAAATCCCGGATTTTTGGGAAGTAGTGGACCGCGTTGGTGTCGTTGTAATCATGCGGGCGACCGGACCAAAAACTGGATTCATTTAGCGCGATCCGTTCCTGCGCGATGCCCCCAAAGACCATCGCGCCCATGTAACCATTGCCGACGGGCATCGCCTCGAGCCATTTTTGCGCCGGTTGGCGATACCAAAGCACCATATCGCTCTTCTCCCCTTCGGATGCGCCGCGCAGCGTTCCTGTCCAGCCCAAAGCTGCGACGGCGGATAGGCTAATGGCGACGAACCCGGTTGACATGCAACTTTTCATGTGAAAGGGGCGTGATGCCTTTCCAAGTGTGTTCAGGGATGAACTCGATCAACGGAATTTGTTCTCGGCACCGCCATGTAGATCCAGCGGTCGCCGGGGGTCCAACCCACTGGACCAGGGGTATCGCGCATCAGCCCGTTCAGCCTGAAAACGTTCTCCAAGTGCTTATTCATTATGGCTTCGCCGGAACCGACTTCGATCATCGTAGGACCATTTTGGTCGGCCCCGTAACCACCTCGGGCAGCGGACACGATGTCGGGAATGTAATTGGGCCAGGTCCCCTCGTACCAGGTGTAGCCAAAAACAAACGGCTGAACCATGCCCACTTTTTGTTTCCAGTCAAGCTGGAGCTGGATGAACGGTTCGCCCGGCACCGTGGCGATGGCGATCTCATCGTTGATCAGAATGCTGCATAAGTGCACATCGAATGGCTTGTCTTTGTCGAAGCGCCCGATGAATTTCAGAGAATCGTTGAGGTAACGGATAGTTGTCTCCTTACCGGGCTTGGCAGTCAGAGACTTGGTGAGTTTGATGGCTTCGTAAGAAAGCAGGTGACCAACCCGCTCGATGGCATTGTAGTCCGTCTGGAACGGGTCGTCCGGACCGGTGCGGCGGGAACTGATGATCAGCGATTCAATGTTCCCGGCGGCGCCTTGAACAAAAAGACAAACGAGGTTTGGACCGAATGCTTCCTCCACTTTGCGGCAAGCGACACCGGGATAATCGGCCGACACGGCGTAGTTCTGGCAGACTACATCGGCGTGGCAGGCGTAATTCATGATCACGGCGCGGGATTGCCCCTCCGCGTCCTCGATCTTGATTATCCCAACCTCCGGGTCAACCGGCCCGAAAGGGATGCGGTCTGGGTTTTCACACAAGTAATGATCATCCGACACCCAGGATTCCCGGGCATGCCCATCCTCGCGAACAACCAGACGGTTGAAGCCCAGTTGCGGAAAGCTCCTGCGCCCGGCCGAAATGCGCGCCGGGAACATGTTCCTGGTAGCGACGCCGACAGCCTGGAGGATCTGCCGTTCGTAAAAGTCCTTGTAGCTGCCGCCCGGGTCTGAATGCGTGTGGGAGGAACTCAGGAGGACTTGCGACAGCCCGAATTTCTCCTTGCAGGCAGCAATCAAATGCTCGCTGGTATAGATTCCCAGATCGACGGAAATGAACGCCAGGCGGTTGGTGCCAATCTCCAACACCAGGACACGCGCATGCACTTTGTCGTGGACGGGCTTCTTAGGGTTCTCGGGCGTAATGTCCATTTTGGCGCTTCCCGCACGAAGGTCCCCTTGCCATATGTGCTTTTCCTTTATGGCGGCGGGAGTGGCTGACGGAGCCGGGTCGTCGGCTCGGCTGATTCCGCTGAAGCCACAAGTGCAGACTAGCAACCAGGCCAACAAGTGTTTGTTACAAGAGTTCATTTTTTCAAACGCGTTTAATTGTGAGATGCTGATGGAAGGCGCCGGTTGAGTGCAATATCCTATTTGGATTCGGCTCTTAACCGCTTCGATGACCCGCGACGGTAATCCCAACCTCTTGACTTTGCCTGCGCACTTCGTGAAATACGACTACGAACGAACACGAGCCATATTCTTTGGGGCTGTGAGACAATAACGGTGTGATTCCCTGGATTTGCCTTGAGGTGCAATTGCCGCCAAACACGCGGGTTTCTCAGGCGGGTGCAGCGATAATGTAGGAGTAGTTGAAGATGGAGCCAACGGTCAGAATCGGCTGGTCCAGGTGCGATTTCAGCCAAAAATCTGCGAGGATGCTGAGGCAAACTCAACTAACTCTTCCACTACCATTTCAAACCGGTGCTAACCCGCTTACTGAAGGTTCGGTTCGATCACCTGTTGAAAACATCGGATCTTCGAGTCCCTTCAGGCACTCCTTCCTGCAGTCTTCTAAGGTCGGTAAGATCCGTTGCGTTAACTGCCGGTAATGACCAATCTTTGAGAAGCTTTGGGCACCCCCAGTGGTAATGGTCCATATGCCCATCGACGAATGACAGATTGGCGCCCTGGTTATGGCGGTCCGAAGGTTGATAACACCATTGATCTCGCAGGGACCCGAGTTCGGGAGCGTTGGGAATGGTGCAAAACACGCCGCTGTCGATGAGCCATTCCGATACATCGATAAAGGCGAACACCTTGCTCGGATTCGGGATCTCGGCGGTACGGGTCTTATTGCGGACGTAATAAAGCCCTTCTTCCGTTCCATTCAGCCACATTTGCAGTCCATAACTGCGGGTCCGGAGTAAGCCCAGATCGCTCGCGACGGTGGATTTGTCCGCCGGACAACGATAAGTTGCCGCCGACTTGATGTAAGGAAACAACGCGCCCTTCTGAATGTTAGTCGTTGTCACATCCAGGACGGCATTGCCCAGCACCCAGGAACCGGGCAGCGAGACCCAATTGCCGGTTCCATCATCGTCATCCTTGTTTGGAACCAAATTGTCTGCGTTGTCGCCAGCGTAGATTTCCCATCCCAGCTGCAGCTGCTTGAGATTGTTGAGACAGGCTGTAGATCGTCCACGGTCTTTGGCCTTACTCAAGGCGGGCAACATTAGCGCCGCCAGAACCGCAATGATGGCAATAACAACCAGCAGCTCGAGCAAGGTGAATCCCGCGCAGCCACGCCTCTTGTCAAAACTTGTGTTGTCAACGCTATGGCGCATACCAATGGCCAATAGCTGAAATGATATAAACAGTGAGATCTGTTTAACTCTATCGCAAGGTCAGCATCGTGGCAAACGCTTGACGCGTCGCGGTGCCGCTTTCCCAAACCGGGCAAGCCCCTTGCCTGCCCTAGGTTCAAACCGCACCATTTCGGGCGGATTCACTGAGAAATGACATTCGCGGTCGCGGAGGCGTCACTGCCGTGGAGCTTGTGCCGAGTCGTGACATACAGGTCATTCGCGCCGAAGCCTTCCGGGCGATTGGAATAGAAGAACAGGGTCTCGCCATCGGCGGAAAGCGCGGGGGCGCCGTCGAAGTAAATGGAGTTCACCGGGAGCCCAACATTCACGGGGGTGGACCACGGATCGAGCGTCGTGGCTCGCGTGGAAACCCACAAATCGCCGCTGCCTTGGCCGCCGGGGCGGTTCGAGGTCAGGAATATCTCCAGCCCGTCATGGCGAATTGCTGTCCGGGTGTCACGTCCGGTCGCCGCTGTGCCCGGGGCACTCAACTCGACAACCAGCGATGCGGGGCCGAACACGCCGTCAGGGCCAAGAACACTGGCGTAGATGTCCCAGTCTCCCAACCCTTCCGGGCGATTCAGACTTGTGAAATAGAGGGTGGTGATGCCTGTCTCCTCATCCTCGAACAAGGTCGGACCGGCATCATCGTAGGGCGAATTGACACCGGGCCCGAGGTTGATCGGAGGTTCCCAAGCAAAGTCATCGTGGATGTCCACTCGATGCGAAGCCCAAATGTCCACCCCGCCATAACCTCCCGGCCGGTCACTGTGAAAAAACAACCAGTGGCCATCGCGCGCGAAAGCGGGGCTAAACTCCACGGCCCCGGTGTTGATGACCGCCCCGAGATTTTGAGGTGGCTCCCAGGCATCACTGACATTGGCCCGATGGGAAACCCAGAGGTCATCGGCACCGTACCCGCCGGGCCGATTTGAGGAGATATATAGACTCAGCCCATCTTTGGAGAGGGCCGGATGCTGATCGTTATACGCGGTGTTGATCACTGTGCCAAGATTGACTGGCTCGCTCCAGTTGGAGTACCTCGGCTGGGCGTCGAGATTGAAGACTGGCAGAGTGGCCAGCGCGCTTATTCCAAAGATTGTGAACTTCGTTTTCATAAGATATGTGAAAAGCCTTGTTGATGTATTGTGGTTTAACCGTCTCCTGTTCCACGATGCTCACGACGTTTTTTTTGAAAAAACCGGCGAAAGTTTTAAGATGAAATTGCCCAGTGTTTTCGGGCCCTAACCAGAACCCACATAATGTTCGGGTTCAATGCCTTCCAGGTCAGGGCACTTTGAGCGCGCGATAAAACCTGCCGACCCCATTCGTCGCTATGGTATCGACGAATGGGGTTGTGCCGCTGCCGTTGAACAGTTCGGTCACAGTAGTCCAATGAATGAGGTCAGTAGACGCTTGGATCTCATAGGAGCGCTGGGCCTCGCCCCTCAGCATAAATTGAAGCACCGTCGGGCTTAGCATGGTTGCTGAGATCCATTCGCTGGCGATGGGATGCTGAACGTACTTGGCGGTCAGAAAGCCGTCGCCGAAGCTGTAGCCGGCGACATAAACATTGCCGTCGCGGTCGAGTGCCATATCGTAAGCCTCTGCGTCATTGGGATCTCCCAAGTGGTCGGCCGCGAGTTGGTGTCCAGCAGAATCATATTTGAGGGTGACGAAGTCGTAGCCGGTGCCTATGGGCTCCTCAAAGACGGTGACGTAACCGGCTACAAAGATATTTCCATCGGCATCGAGCATCATCGCCCAAGGCCCATCGGCCTCGTGAGCCGGTCCGTCATAGCGAGTGACCCAGAGCTGTTGGCCGTCGGGAGCGTACTTGATGATTGCCAAATCCCCAGCCACATCGCCTGCCTCGTCCAATACGCCCGAGACGTAAACATTAAGATTGGTGTCAACGCAAATCGCCCTGGCTTCGTCAAATCCGTGGGTGGGACCATCATAACGGGCTGTCCAAAGTTGGTTCCCATTCGCATCATATTTCACGATGACGAAGTCTTGATTGGTGTAATTGACTGAAGAGGTGCCGGTGACATAAACGTTGTCGACCGGATCCACCGCCAGCGCGCGTGCGCGACCGGCGCTGTCGTAGGAATGGGCGGGACCGTCGTAATAAGCGATCCACAGCTGGTTCCCGTCAGGGTCATATTTCACGGTGCCGATGTCGCTGTTGGTTGCCGAGGGATATATTGTTCCCGTGACATAGACGTTGCCGCTGGCGTCGACTGCCAACGCCTCTCCAGGCACATTGGTGCGGACCCAAAGTTGGTTCCCGTCGGGGTCATATTTCACGGTTCCTGCCGATCCCGTAACATAAGCATTGGCGGCATCGTCCACTTTGATTGCGTAGTAGGCGGGACGATCCCCGGTGTTGCCAGAACCATTATAGCGCGCCACCCATAGCTGATTTCCCTGGGGATCGTATTTCAATGTT
>DATJGF010000211.1:0-114174 GCA_035495315.1 Candidatus Limnocylindrales bacterium | reverse complement strand
GTTCGAGTGATTCTTTCTTCCAGTAAGCGTGACAATCGCCAACCCACCTGTTAGGCTTTTCTCTCTATCGTTTGGCGAGATTCTAAGGTAAGTTTTTAATTATGCGCTCTGATACTATCAAAAAGGGCTTCGAACGTGCCCCGCACCGCTCATTGCTCCGGGCGACTGGCTCGATCGAGTCCGAAGCGGATTGGGACAAGCCATTCATTGCGATCTGCAATTCCTACACCGACTGCATTCCCGGCCATGCCCACTTGAACGAGGTGGGGCTGCTGGTCAAGCGCCTTGTGCGCGAAGCTGGCGGCGTCCCGTTCATTTTCAATACGATTGGCGTCGACGATGGGATCGCGATGGGACATAACGGCATGAAGTACTCTCTGCCATCACGGGAGCTGATTGCCGACTGCGTCGAGTCGATGGTGCTCGCGCATTGTTTTGACGGCATGATCTGCATTCCCAATTGCGACAAAATCGTTCCCGGCATGCTGATGGCGACGATGCGCCTGAACGTTCCGACGGTATTCGTCAGCGGCGGTCCGATGGCCGCCGGTGTGGCGCAACAGACATCCGAGGGCGAGCTGCCAACGCATCTTCGCCCAGCGACGCAAAAGTCCGATTTGATCTCGGTGTTTAAGGGCGTGGGTGAGTTGCAGGCCGGAAAGATCTCGGAAGCGGAGCTGAAACGTTTGGAGCAGAGCGCTTGTCCCACGTGCGGATCGTGCAGCGGCATGTTCACCGCCAATTCGATGAATTGTCTGTGCGAGGCCTTGGGCATCGCATTGCCGGGCAACGGCACGATTCTGGCCGTTTCGAAAGAACGCGAGGCCCTTTACGATCGGGCCGCGCGTGCCATCGTCAAGCTGGTCGAGGCCGATATCAAACCACGAGATATCGCAACGCTCGAGGCCTTTGACAATGCCCTTGCCCTCGACGTGGCGATGGGTGGTTCGACGAATACGATTCTGCATACCCTTGCCATTGCCCGCGAGGCGGGCATCGATTATGACATCAAGCGGATCGACACCATCTCACGGCGCGTTCCCTGCATCTGCAAGGTCTCTCCTTCATCCAATTATCACGTCCAGGACGTTCATCGCGCGGGCGGGATCCATACCATCCTGGGCGAATTGAAACGAATGGGTGCCCTGACCCTGAGCTGCAAAACGGTGACTGGCAAGACAATCGGCGAGAACATTGACGAGTGGGATCTTCGTTCCGAGAACTGCAGCGCTTGGGCCAAAACGGCCCGGGTCTCCGGCAGCTCGGCGCTCGTACTCGACCCCAACGACAAGCTCGGCCCGGCCGCGCGCACTTCGAGTGGCAATTTGGCTCCCAAACCGATGATGTTTTTCCCCGCCGACGTTCGCGCCATCACGTTGTGGCGGCTGGCTGCAGCTTTCAACACCGGCGATGCCGCAACTGCGGCGGCTATTTTTACGGAGGATGCCGAGTTCCAGTTTAATGAAAACCTCACATGGAAAGGGCCTGCCGAGATTGAAGCCGGATTAAAAGACAAATTCGCCGAATTCAAAGGGATGGTGCGGGCGGAACTCGGCCAGCTCAAAGGCACGCCCGTCCTAATCATTTGGCAATACAAAGGCGCCGACAAGAAGGGCTATTGCTTGTTGCGCACGGGGCGGCTGCGGCAATGGCAGATCAGCAAGGCGTATCTTGAGTATCGTCCGGCTCAGCTCAAAGAAGCCCAGCCCAGCGGCTTGATGCCGTATGATTCGGCTTTCCGGTTTAACGACCAGGATTGTATCCGCAGCAAGGAAACGGCCTATACACCCGATGGCGGGCTTTCCATTCTTTACGGACAGCTCTCACCCGGAGGAAGTGTCGTAAAAACGGCTGGGATCAGCGACGCATTCAAAGCGTTCTGCGGAGCGAACTTTGTTTTTGAAGGACCGTGCGTCATTTTCGAGAGCCAGGAAGAGGCCTGTGAAGGCATCCTGGCGAGCAAGGTAAAGGCCGGCGATATTGTCATTATCCGCAATGAAGGACCCCGTGGAGGTCCAGGCATGCAGGAGATGCTCTCGCCAACCAGCTACATCGTAGGCATGGGTTTAGGGGACAAAGTTGCGTTGGTCACCGATGGTCGTTTCAGCGGCGGCACCGCGGGTGCCTGCATCGGCCACGTTTCCCCCGAAGCCGCCGAAGGCGGTCCGATTGGTTTGCTGAAAAACGGCGACCGTCTGCGCATTGATTTTCCAAACCGCAAAATCGATATCCTGGTTTCTGAATCGGAATTAGCCGCACGCAAACAGACCTGGCAGCCTGTTAAACGTGAACTTAGCGGGTGGCTGGCTCGTTACCAAAAACTGGTTAGCAACGCAAGCCAGGGCGCGATTCTTGTAAGTTAAGCAATCACAGGGACCTGCAATGAGTTGCAGGCTAGCGGGTCCAACGTGGCGCCCTCAGGACCCTCCGGCTCAATTTTCCTGTTGCGCCTGACGTACCGATCGGACCGCCTGACGCCAAACGACAGTGGCCCAGGGATGAGCCTGTGTCGCATCAGGCAGATGCTGCAGTTCCAGGAGCGCAAGATAAGGCTTGCCGAGTTTAAGCCAGAACTCGGCACTGCGCACGTGTAAGGCATCCCTAAATCGGATTGGTTTGCTTCGAGCTCTCATTTGACACAGGAGGTTTGCGAAAAGGGGGCTTCCGCCGCAATGGGGTAAATTCCTACCCCTGTCCAGGGTTTTCCTAGCTAGCCGATGCACCTGTGACACCTACAATGCTTGACTCACTTTCCAGGCTCAGGTAACTTTTTTGGGTTCCCCAACGTTTCACCCACAAACTAACTATATGAAGAGAACCATCGTATACCTTTGGGTATTAGCTGCTGCCGGATTTGGCAGCTCAATCACAACGCTGGCTCAAGGCTTGCCCAAGACCCAGCCAAAGCTGCTCACCATCATCCGCGAAGAAGTAAAAATCGGCCGGAATGCCGAGCATTCCAAAGCGGAAGCCGGTTGGCCCGCTGCATTCGAAAAGGCCAAATCGACCGATTACTACATCGGGTTGACTTCGATGACAGGGCCCAATGAGGCCTGGTTTATTATACCGGCTGAGTCGCATGCAGCCTTCGGCGAGTCGTTTAAAAAACAGGACAAGGATCCAATTTTGTCAGCCGAGTTGGACCGCCTCTCACTTGCTGATGCCGATTATATCAACGGGGCGCGGACGCTTCAGGCCGTCGCAAGGCCTGACCTGACCGTCGGCGAATTCCCTGATGTGAGCAAAGCCAGATTTTTTGAGGTCACCTTCTTTCGGATCCATCCTGGTCATTCGATGCAGTTCGAAGAAGCCGCAAAGGCTTACGCCGCCGCACGCAAGCGTGCCGACGAAAAATCGGGCTACCGGGTTTATCAGGTGATTGCCGGAATGGCATCGCCGACTTATCTCGTCATTTCGTCTGTCGAGGATTATAGCCAGTTCGACCAGAGAATGGCCGCCGACATGGGCACCTGGCAAAAAGCGACTGATGACGAGAAGGCTATCCTTGAGAAGGCCGGTCGCGAGGCCATTATCGGCGAGGAATCAAACCGCTTTCGCGTCGATCCGCGCATGAGTTTCGTTCCGAAAGAAACTCGCGACAGCGATAAAGAGTTCTGGATGCCAAAATAGGCACGTCCTGATCGCTGAAAATTGACCCCGGATGCGCCGACGATGCCTGAGGCGGCGAATCCGGGGGCGTCTTTTTAGATGGAGGTTTGCCGAAGATCCGACCTTGCTTCAGGTGGAGCTAATGTGGTGTAACAGCAAGAACTTTACAAACCTGCCGCGCCACCCTGGGGAGAGGAGGCCGTTGTAAACCTATCTCTGTTACAGCGCACTAAGGGCTCCAGGGGAAAGTCCTTTTCGAGCGAGGTGATCCGGATGGAAGACTGCGAGCAGGGTCGTAAGCCTCTCGTGGTCTGTGGCCGGAATTGAACGATTGCTAAAGCAGAGTAGTCTGCTTATACAGTAGCCTGTTCAATTCGCCTGCACCGGGTGAGGATAGGTGGGAAGACAACTCGGTTGGACTTGAAAGGAACTATGCACAGCAATCGCCGCCTATGCCCGGCTCGGCCGAGTGCAGCCTTGCCGTCTTTTCTTTGCGCTGTCATTTCCCTGTTGTTGCTGACCAGCGGATCCACGGTTGAAGCGGCGCTTCAATTTGACGTTTTTCTGGGATACGACGGCATTGTTCCTGAAGCAAGTTGGTTCCCAATTGTCTGCGAAATCAAAAACGATGGCCCGTCGTTCAATGGGACCATTGAATTGACCCCCGGCCGGTACAATGAAGGCCAAACCTCGCGTTTGCCTCTGGAATTGCCCACCGGGACGTTGAAACGCGTGGTGATTCCCGTTTTTTCCAGCAGCCGCGGGGGCACTTGGGAGGTGCACCTGTTGGATGAACGCGGCAAGACTCGCGCCGAGCAATTGGCATTGCAACCGCGCAAACAGGTCGCTCGTGGGACCCCGCTGGTCGGCGCTCTGTCACGCACGCCCGGTGGCATTCCGATGCTCAAACCGACTCTATCCCAAATTGCGGAGATGCAGCCGGCCTCCGCTCGGATGTTGCCTTCTATTTTTCCCGACAACCCCCTTGTGCTCGAAGGCCTGACGTCCCTTTACCTCAATTCCGAGCGCGCGGCCGAGCTGAGTAAACCTCAGGTCAACGCCATCTTTGCCTGGCTGAATGCCGGGGGACACCTCATCGTTGCCGTTGAGCAGCCTACAGATATTGCAGCTTCACCCTGGCTGAAAGACCTCTTCCCAGCCGATGTTCAGGACCTGCGCCCGATATCGCGCCACCCTGAGCTGGACAACTGGTTGCGAAATGATCCCTGGCCCGCTGGCGTAATGTCTGATTTTTCACGCCAATCACCGCGATTACGTCAGGCTCAGATCGCTTCGGTCGAAAACGCCGGCCTTAATCCTTTCGCCAGCCTGCCGACGGATTTGGATTTCGAAGCGGCTGAAATGCAGGTGGCGGTGGGCAAAGTGCGTGAAGGCGACGTGTTAGTGAAAGCCGGAGAAACCCCATTGGTAATCTCGACCCGCCGCGGCAGCGGGCGCGTGACCGCTCTGCTCTTCAGTCCCGAACGCGAGCCGGCGCGCTCGTGGAAAAACCTCGGAGTATTCTGGGCCAAACTCGCCGAGGTTCCCGCAGTTTGGTATCAGGCCAAGGATATCAACATGCAAGGCGGTTGGAGCAGTGACGGCATTTTCGGCGCGATGATTGACTCGCGTCAGGTCCATCGATTGCCGATCGGTTGGCTCTTGTTGCTGCTGCTGGTCTACCTCGTCGTCATTGGCCCGTTGGACCAGTTCTGGCTGAAACGCATCGGCAAACCGATGCTCACCTGGATTACTTTTCCCTGCTACGTGGTCATCTTTTCTCTGGTTATTTATTTCATCGGCTATAAGCTCCGCGCCGGGGAGTCGGAATGGAATGAATTGCACCTGGTGGACGTGCTCGGGAATGGCGAGCGCGTTCAGCTTCGAGGCCGGACCTATTCCTCGGTTTATTCCCCTTCCAACCAGCGCTACACCCTGGCAAGTCAGCAGCAATACGCGACCTTGCGCAGCGAGTTCGCCGGCTTTTGGGGTGGTGGTAATTCAAGTGAAAAGGCGACAATTCTGCAGAACGGCGATAATTTTAGGGCGGAGATCTTCGTGCCGGTATGGACCAGCGAGCTGTTGGTAAGCGACTGGTGGCAACCGTCGCCGGTTCCCTTGGTGGTGGCGCTGCAGGCCGACGGGGCGGGTTGGAAGATCAGCATAGATAATCGCACCGAACATAAGCTTAGCCACCTGCAGTTGGCGGTTGGCGACCATATCATTCCCGTGGGTGACATACCGGAATACCAAAGCAAGAGCTTTAACGTGTCACGAGACCAAGGTGTTTTGTTGCGAAATTTTGTTCGTGACCATGGTGCCAATTTCCAGACGGCGATCGGCTCCCGCCGTCAAGCCTTCGGGTCAATGGAGAGGGCGCAGATTTCCGATTTACCCGAATCGAGTGTGGCCGTTTCCTTCCTTGGTCAATTGAGCCAGTTGCAGAATTATGGAAACAACTTTCTTGCTCCGCCGGGTTTGGACCTCTCATCGGTGGTCGAACGGGGAGTGGCAGTTCTGTTTGCCTGGGAGGAAGAATACGCTCCGATCAAGCCAATGTACCAGTTTACCCCGCGTCGCGCGCACCGCTATACATTGTGGCGAGTGCCGGTCCAAATAAGTCAATAAACCAAAGTCCAAAGTCCAAAGTACGCGATTTTGAGTGACAATGATAATCGAGAGGGTAACTGAAGTCACTATGACGAAAAGATACGTGACCCGATCACGCTTCGAGGAATTGGCGACAGCAGCGCTCGACGTGAGCCGCTCAGTGTTCGGCTTTATGGCTTATCTGGGCAAAAGTAATCTGCGCGGCCGAAAATACCGTGACGTATGACTTTGGACATTGGACTTTGGACCCTAACGTAACTTATGCCTGATTCACTACCCCCTATCCCCGCCGTCCAAACCACCGGCCTGACGCGAATGTTTGGCAACGTCGCTGCGTTGTACGGATTGGATCTCACAGTCAACAAAGGGGATTTGTTTGGCTTTATCGGTTCAAACGGGGCGGGCAAGACAACAACCTTAAGAATACTGGCGACGTTTCTCGCCCCTTCTGCCGGGAGCGCGCAGGTGCTTGGCCATGACGTCGTTCGTAACGCCGATGCCGTGCGACACGTCATTGGTTATATGCCCGATTTTTTTGGCGTCTATAAAGACATGGAGGTGACGGAGTATCTCGATTTTTTTGGAGCCTGTTACAAGATACCAACGGCGCAGAGGGAAAAGACAGTAAACGACGTCCTTGAATTAGTGGGTTTGAGCGAGAAGAAAGGATCCTTGATCGGCGCGTTGAGCCGCGGCATGCAGCAACGGCTCGGCCTTGCCCGGGTATTGATTCACGACCCGCAATTGTTGCTTTTGGATGAACCGGCCAGCGGTCTCGATCCGCGCGCTCGGATCGAGATGATGGCGATCTTGCAGGAGCTGCAACGGCTCGGCAAAACGATCATCATCTCCTCTCACATCTTGAGTGAATTACAGACACTATGCAACCGGGTTGCCATTATTGAAAAAGGCAAACTCATTTATAGCGGCCCAGTACAGGGGGTGCGAGACCAGATGAGCCAAGGCCGCGTAATCTGGGTGCGAGTCTCGGGCGATCAACTCCGTGCGATCGAGTTGCTCAAAGCCCGGCCTGAAATCGCCGAAGTCTCTAACCTCGATGGAGAAATTAAAGTGACGCTCGCCAATCATGAAATCGACCACAGCATCGTCGCTGATGTCCTGGTCCACGGCGGCGCAAAACTCACCGAATTGCGCGAGGACGAAATTGGTTTGGAAGAGGTTTTCATGCGCGTTACTCGCGGAGAAACGCAGTAGAAAAGTCCGAAACCCTCATCCGGAAACCCGAAGGCCAACCCGGCCCCAGTTGAAGCAAAAAAGACCAAGGCAAGAAGATTGAAGTCCTGTTTGCTGGCCTGCAATCCTGCATTCGGATTTTGGATTTGTTTCGGGTGTCGGAATTGAGAATTCGGGTTTTGACCGACACATAGCATTGTTTAAGAATGACTTTATTGCCCATCTTCACTCGCGAGCTGTTGTCGCGGTCGCGCAGCCGATCGACTTATTGGACGCGCTGCGCCGTTGCACTCGTTGGACTCCTGATATGCCTGGAGTCAGTTGGTAATGCCCCCCTCGGATCGCCGGCCCGAATGGGGAAATTCATGTTCGACTCGCTTGTTTCGGCCGCCTTCCTGGTCAGTTGCAGCGTCTGTCTTTTGGCGGCCGACGCCATCAGCGGCGAGCGCAGAGAGGGGACGCTCGGTTTGCTGTTCCTCACTCGAGTAAAGGCCGTCGATGTGCTTCTGGCCAAGCTCGGCTCGGTTGGCCTCACCAGCCTGGGAGCACTGGCGGCGTTTTTGCCGGTGTTGATGATCCCGGTCCTGGCGGGCGGGGTGACTGGCAGCGAAGCCTCGCGTAAAGGATTGGCCTTGCTCAACCTGCTTTTCTTCTCGATGGTCGCAGGTCTCTATGCGTCGGCCTCGCAGCAAGAGCGTTTCCATGCCGTCCGGCGCGCGCTGCTCATTGTCGGCCTGACACTAGTTGTGCCGTTCCTGCCCTTCGCCGTGGGGGCTGGGGGATGGCTTCATTGGTTTAGCGCAATGAGCCCATTGGTCTCGGTGGTGTGGGCCAGCCAGGGGCACTACACCAGCTCGGCCGCTTTTTTTTGGTCGTCTCTTGCGTGCGTTCAGTTGCTGGCTTGGGCTTTCTTGGTACGTGCCGGTTTTCGCTTGCGTCGCGCAACGGCGGAAGATGGAGCCGAAGCGCCGCCGGCGCCGCGCACGCCACCTGAGCAATCTCAAAAGGCCCTCGGTCTCGGCAGCTGGCAACCTGTCAAAGCAGATTCCAGCCCGATCGAATGGCTGGTCTTCAGGCAATCTGGAGTAGGGGCCGGCATTTGGGCCGTCGGTTTGCTCGCCCTGGCTTATAACGGCTGGGTGCCTTTGGCCCGCCCACCTGTTGGTATGGCGGGCGCGGTCGCTTCCTGGTTTTTTGCCGGAGCTTTGGCAGTCGTCGGTGGCCTCTGCGGCGGCGCGGTTGTCGCGTGGGTTGCAAGCCGTTTTTTTGTCAGCGTGCGCCGCACTGGAGAACTCGAGCTCTTGCTCACTACACCCTTGGGGGTTGAGACACTGGTTTCAGAGCAGTGGTCTGTTTTGAAGCGGTTCTTTGTCTGGCCAGTACTGGTTATGCAAGCGCCGCTCTTGCCGCAGATCCTCGCCGGATTGAGCGGCGGGTTTAGTGGCCTGCCGGCAACCTGGCAAAACCAAACCACGCTCCTGAAACTGCTCAGCCTTGCCAACACTTTCCTGGGCACGGCCGCCCTCTGTTGGCTGGGATTGTGGTTCGGCTCTCGTGCCCGGACGCAAGCTGGTGCGATTGTCTGGACCGTGGGCCTCGCCAAAGGTATCCCCGCTCTGCTCACTCTCTTCTGCTCAGTGATCGCCCAAGGCCTGTTCGTGACCCCCAGGGCGAGCGCCTCGATTGTTTACGCCGCGATTACCTGGATACCGGAAGCAATCATCATGATTTTTTATCTTTGGTTGATCGGCCTCGCGCGTCACCACTTGAGCCGGAATATGGAGTTAAGTGAGCCGGTAACCCCGGCGGGCCTGCTGCCCGCGGCGATAATCCCAAACTATCCACAGCGATTTTTTCGCTTCAAACTGCCGTAAGGTCGCCGAGAGTTGCTTGGGGTGTTTGGAAAATCCTTTTCATTGTAGGAGCCGACGTAGGAGGCTTAATTATCCTGCCTTTCCATCAAAGCCTCCCTTACGTCGGCTCCTACAATTTAGAGAGACATTTCTCCAAAAAGATCATTCTTGTTATTTCGGAAATCAGGATATTTCCACAGCTCGATGTGCCCATCGGCGAAAATGGTTCCCGCACGCAAGCTGTGCCGGCAGGCAGGCTGTTTCTGCGGGCGATACAAAGTCCAGCCAGACTGCAGGTCGGGTGGGAACGTGACGATCTCTGTGAGGTACCCACCAGCCGGCACATTCGCTGAATTCTTTGGGATTCCCGTGTCTCCCATGAGCCACAGCTGCACTGGCCTCGTCAATTCGGTCAACCGACGACTTCCGAGGGGATTTCTCCCACCGGCACTCTGAAACGCGTAGCGGATAATTGTGCCTTCCACCGGGCCGTAGCCCTCCCAACGCGCGCCGAAAATCACTTGAATTTCAGGCTCCCTTACCGCGGGACAACGCCAAACGTTATTGGAGATGGCATAGGTGGTAACATATTTGCCTTTTGATAACGTCTGAAACCACCAGTCGCCTCCGGGCTCAACATCGCTTCCAAGCCAGGCCTTGGTGTAAAGATTGGGCAAATGCTCGGCGTTGTCGCCGGCATACAGCAGAAAGGCCAGGCCGATTTGGCGGCTATTATTGACGCAATGGGTGGCGGTGGCTTTTTCTTTGGCTCGATTTAGGGCCGGCAGGAGCATCGCGGCTAGAATTGCGATGATGGCGATTACCACCAGCAATTCAATCAATGTGAAGGCTCTTCGGGTGACGAAATTCTTCGAATTCATTGGTTCGAGATGCTTCTCTTTCAGCTTCCTTGTCGCAGTAACGAGTGCACGCCAGCGGCTAAAATTCCGCCCAGCAACGGAGCAGCAACGGGTATCCACGAATAACTCCAGTCACTGTTGCGTTTGCCTGGGATTGGCAGCATCGCATGAGCGATCCGCGGACCCAGATCGCGCGCAGGATTGATCGCGTAGCCGGTCGTGCCGCCTAATGAGAGGCCGATAGCGAAAACCAGCAAACCCACCGGCAGAGCGCCGAGTGTGCCCAGGCCAATGACTACCTCGGCTGATGCGCCCGCGCTCGTCGGCAATTTGATCTTTGCGTCCGTCATCAGAAACACCGGCAGGACCAGCAGGAACGTGCCGACTGTTTCGCAAAAAAAGGCCTGTGGCAAACTGCGGATATTGGGCGCAGTACAAAAACATGCCAGTTTGGCTCCTGCGTCACCGGTTTCCTTGAAGTGCTCTCGGTAGAACAGAAACACTAAAATGCCGCCTGCGATGCCGCCCAGAATTTGGGCCAGCACGTACCCGGCGACATTCGCCCAGGGAAATTTGCCCGCTTGGGCCATCGCCAAAGTCACCGCGGGATTAAGATGCGCTCCGCTAACCGCCTGCGAACAAAAGACGCCCACGAAAACCGCCAGTGCCCACCCGGTCGCGATCACAATCCATCCGGAATTGTTGCCTTTGGTCTTAGCCAATACCACGTTCGCCACCACCCCATTTCCGAATGTGACGAGAATGGCAGTGCCAATAAACTCCGCGATTAGTGCGTTCATTTGCCTGAGCTCCTCTCTTCCCATTCGCGCGAGCGTTTTAAAGCCTCGGTCCAGCGGTTGCGACGATGCGCTGCCTCGTCGGCATTCATTACCGGCTCGAATATGCGGTCCACCTGCCAGGACTTCTGTAGGTCAGCGTTGCTTTTCCAAAAACCAGTCGCCAGGCCGGCAAGGTAAGCTGCGCCCGCAGCAGTGGTCTCAACCACTTTCGGGCGAATCACCGGCACACGTAGAATGTCGGCTTGAAATTGCATCAGCAGCTTGTTGGAAGAGGCGCCGCCGTCGACACGCAATTCATGAAGCGCGATGCCGGAGTCTTGTTTCATGACATCGAGGATATCAGCGACCTGGAAGGCGATCCCTTCCAGCGCGGCGCGCGCGATATGTCCGGCTGTTGTGCCGCGCGTAAGGCCCGCCATGCTGCCGCGTGCGTACTGGTCCCAATGAGGCGCGCCTAAACCCGCAAATGCCGGTACTAAATAAACGCCTCCCGAATCGGGCACCTTTGCCGCCAACGCCTCTACCTCGCCCGAGGCCTTGATTAACCCCAGTCCATCGCGCAGCCATTGCACGACAGCCCCGCCGATGAACACGCTGCCTTCCAGCGCGAAATCGGTGCGTGTCGCTTGTTTCCAAGCGACTGTCGTGAGCAGTTGATGCCGGGAAGGAACTGGCTCGGCTCCGATATTCATCAACATGAAACAACCTGTGCCGTACGTATTCTTCGCCAGACCGCGTGTGAAACAATTTTGACCAAATAACGCCGCTTGTTGGTCTCCGGCTATCCCGGCGATCCGGATCGGCTTCGGAAATAGACCGGGTGCGGTTTCGCCATAAATCTCACTGGAGGAACGGACCTCAGGCAAAACCGCGCGGGGCACTTCGAGGAGTCGTAACAATTCTTCGTCCCAGGCGCCGGTGCGCAGATTAAACAGCATCGTGCGCGAAGCATTGCTAGGATCGGTGACGTGCAACGCACCGCCGGTGAGATTCCACGCCAGCCATGTATCAATCGTGCCGAACGCGAGTTCGCCGCGGTTCGCGCGGTCGCGCGCTCCGGGCACATGATCCAGCAGCCAACGAAGTTTACTGCCGGAGAAATAGGCATCGATGACCAGTCCCGTTTTAGCGGCTATGAGCTCCGCATGACCGGCCCGCCTGAGTTCATCACAAAAGCTGGCGGTCCTGCGGTCTTGCCAGACAATCGCGTTATGGATTGGTTCCCCGGTTTTTCGGTCCCAGATCACCGTGGTCTCGCGTTGATTGGTGATACCGAGCGCGGCTATGTCCCTCGCACTAAGGCCGGCTTTTTCCAACACCGCCTTGGCCACTTCAAGTTGGCTGCGCCAAATTTCGCGAGGCTCATGTTCGACCCAACCCGCTTGCGGGAAGATTTGCTGAAATTCCTTTTGCGCGACGGCTCGGATGCTGCCGCTGTGATCAAAGATAATAGCGCGGGAACTGGTAGTTCCCTGGTCCAAGGCAAGGATGAACGACATAATGGCCGGTGAGGACGAGGCCTGCTCCTGGCCGAGCTGGTATCCCTCTCGTATCCCGCCTCGATTGGCGTGTCAATCCGAAACCCTGGAGGTCGAAAACCCTCGGAGTCAGAACCGCTTATCTTAACTGCGATACTTCATCACTCGATTAATGTCTCTCCGCGGCCATATCGCACCCACGATGACTGGCAAGCTGACAGTTCAGTATTCCATCCAATGCGAAAGTATTCCCTCGTCAATTCGACGTCCTGAAGACGTGTTTTGAGCACATGGTTGAAAATGTGGAGCTTTGTTTTGCGCCGTCTGCCCCTGATTTAGCGGCAAGTCTAATCTGCTAGTAGCTGTGCGAACTTTGCCGCATACGGCTCCAGAAGCATGACATCGGTGTCGCAGCCCTCCGGCCCATAGAATTTCTCAACCTCCCGTGCCAGGGATCGCCAACGCAGGGGTTGGTCGCTCGAGCCAATCCAGTCCTTGCTGGGCAGAAACAGCTTCAAACGTCCGCGGTAATGGCTGGGAACGTAGCGTCGCAGCGCGGCGAACGTCGCCCGTTCTACCCGCGCACGGCGGCGCAGGGCGATTTCGAACGCGACGGAGTGCGCTGGGGCAGCTTGCGCCCGGCGGTTTATTAGTCGTTCAGCCAAATAGGTTCGACGCTCAGCGGCCGGCAGGTAGACCAGCGCGCGGGCATGACGCAACAGCCGTTCTCCTTGCGTCGCAAGGCGCTTTCGCAGTCTCGGCCAGCGCCGATAAGTAGTTGGATAGGGCGCTCCTAAGAGCGCCAAGTAATCGGGCGCTGGTGTATCTGCAGCCAACTGCCGGGCAAGTTCAAAAGCCAGCGCTCCTCCGGCGCAAAAGCCTGCAATTACAAGAGGCCCCTGGGGACAGAACGCGCGGATTTCGCCCGCGAAATATGCGGCGAGTTTCTCGATCTGGTTGAGTGGTACCGCATCGCTATCCAGCCCGGGCGGCCTAAGGCCAAAAAAAGGCTGGTCCGAGCCCAGATGATGCGCCAAGGCACGATAGCAAAAAACGTCGCCATTGTGACCCGCGGTTCCAAAGATCGGCGGGCGCGTGCCCAGCGGCTGGATCGGCACGATGCCGCTCGATTCCCTTGCGACTGCATGGGCCGAACGCAGAAAGGTCAGAATCTCTTGTTTGTGCTGCCGTAGCGTCTCGCGCAACTCTGCTGTAAGCGTACCGGCGGGAGCGCTGCAACGCAGCCGCTCGCCCTCCGCCCAGACCTGCATTCCGCGGCTGCGAAAGGTCTCGAGGATTGCTGGCGCGTTCAGATTTCCACCTCTTCCCGTTCACCGGCTGGCGCGAGTGCCGGAGCTGCCGCAACCGACCACATCAGGGCTTCGATCTCCGCCGCCAATCCCGCAACCGTTGGATGCTCAAAGAGACTGCGTAAGGGCAGATCGACCTGATACCGCTCGCGTACCCAGGCGGCCAGGTGCATCGCGAGCAACGAATCTCCACCCCGTTCGAAAAAGTTGTCACTCCGCCCGACGTTTGCGATTTTCAGGAGTTCGCTCCAATATTCAGCCACAGCCTTTTCCAGTGCCGTGCCGGGCGGCTCGAAGTCGCGTTCATTTTCTTCCTCGCCCCCGCCCTCCATATTCGCCAAAGCCTTACGATCTATCTTCCGGTTTGGTGTCTGGGGGAACGCAGCCAGGAAAACCACTTTTGCTGGCACCATGTATTCCGGCAACTTCTCCCCGGCATAATGGCGCAACTGGCTGGCCGACATTTTTCGTCCTTCCCGTGGTATGACGTACGCGATGAGTTGCCGGTGGCCGTTGGCGGTTTCATGGGCTACGACTACGCTCTGGCGCACGCCCGGGTGATCGTTGAGACGAGTCTCGATCTCGCCCAACTCCACACGATGGCCTCTGATCTTCACCTGGTGATCCAATCGGCCCAACAACTCAATGTTGCCATCCGACAGGAAACGAGCCAAATCACCTGTGCGATAAAGCCGGTCGGTTCCCTTTGGCAGAAATGCGCCGCGGACAAATCTTTCGGCAGTCAGTTCCGGTCGGCCCAGATAACCACGCGTCACCCCGGACCCGCCAATCAGCAATTCCCCGGCGATCCCCACAGGCACCGGCAAAAGGTTGCGGTCGACCACATACATTTGCGTGTTGGCCATAGGGCGGCCCACGGGAATGCGCTCCGGCTGGTGCGGAACTCTATACACGCTGGACCAAATTGTGGTTTCGGTCGGGCCATACATGTTGAGCAAGTCGCCTCGGACGATTTTTCTCAATTGACGGCCCAGAGTGGCCGGAAACGGCTCGCCTCCTATGAGCAGGTACTGCAGCCGTCCAAAGGCGTTTTCCGCCCGCCGATTCGCCAGCAACACGCTGGCCATCGATGGCGTGCATTGAAAATGGGTCACGCCATGCCGTTCGATTAAGGCGGGAATCGAGTCGTCGGTCGGCGTTATTGCCGGCCCGTTGATGGCCGCCTTCCTCAAACGATCGAGGTGCTCCAGGTGTTTCAACACGATGTCGGCATCGATCCCGAAATCGATTAGACAGGCAGTTTCATCGACATCGGCGGCGCGCAGCGCACCGACGGTCTCCAGGCAGGTTTCGGGAGTCCCGAACAATCCGCTGGTGCCGAAATACCGCTCAAATGCGTGCTCCAACAGCGCGTCCATTTCCTTTTTAGGAAGGGTGCTGAAGTCAAGGTCGCCCGTTGAGCTGGCTGAGGGCTTGAAAGCGGAAAACGCCCAGGCATAGCCTCGGATCAAATCTGCAGACTGGCTCAGATACCCAATCAGGGGTTCTCGGACCGCTGCTTTGACTGTCGGGATGCTGTCGCCCACGAAAGTGTGCAGCATCAAGGTGACGTGTCCGCGGCCGACATGGCCGGCTTCCCGCCAGGCCTGCCGGTAAAGCGCGATCTTCTTGCTGACCTCGTCGAGACTCTGCCCCAGGAGATGAGTCAACAGGTTAAGTCCCAGACGGCCCGCTATCTGAAAGGTTTCTGGGTTGCCGGCCGCAGTCAGCCAGAGCGGCAGCTCCCGCTGGACCGGTCGAGGCAGTATTTTGAGTGCGACGTCTTTGCCCAGTGGGCCGGGCATGAGCACCGATTCACCGCGCCACAAGCGGCGGAGAATCTCGATATACCCCACCATGATTTCCTTGCGCTCGCGATAATTCCCGGGGTTCAGTGCGAAGTCCTCGGGCATCCAGCCTGAGGCCAAGGAGATAGCGGCCCGGCCATTCGATAGGTTATCAACGACAGCCCATTCCTCGGCAATACGAAGGGGCGAATGCAGGGGCGCCACGACGCTGCCGGCGCGGATTTGCAGGCGTTTTGTGATCATCGCCAGGGCAGCACTGGTCACTGCGGGATTCGGAAACAGGCCCCCAAATGCGTGAAAGTGTCGTTCAGGCGTCCAGATCGCCACGAATCCACGCTCGTCTGCGAACCGAGCGCCCTCGGTGAGCAATCGGTAAGCGCCGCCCGGCCCATCTGTTTGTTCGGACGAAAAGTAGAACAGGCTGAACTCCATCGGGCGCTCGGCTGTGCGTTTGTGCCTAGAAACTGAGGCCCGGTCTGCTCCGTCGGTATAGAGTACGATCTTAAAGCCCCGAGCCAGTGTCCAGAGGAGTTCCAGCACCGAAATGTCGAACGACAGGCTCGTTGCCGCCAACCATGTCGCGCCTGGCCCGTGCCGCAGGCTGACATCCATCCCGGCAAAAAAGTTGACCACGTTGCGGTGTTCCACCATGACTCCCTTCGGCTGACCAGTTGAGCCGGAAGTATACAAAATATAGGCCAAGTGCTCAGGTGCGACCTTACGCGCCACGTTTTCAACCGGTTCACGCGCGACAGCGGGCCAATCGGAATCCAGGCACAGCAGCCTTGGTCCGGGCTTAGGCAAGAAGTTCACTAACGATTCGTGCGCCACCAGGATTTTCGGACGCGCGTTTTGGACTAGAAACGCGAGGCGCTCGGAAGGATAGGCTGGATCCAGCGGCAGATAAGCCGCTCCGGCCTTGAGTATCCCAAGCAAACCCACCATCAATTCCAGCGAACGCTCGACGCATATTCCCACGACGTCCTCCGTCCCGACCCCTAGCCTGGTCAGGTGTGATGCGACCTGATTTGCACGCGCGTTCAACTCCGCATACGTCAGCTGACGGTCTCGACAGATCACCGCTAAGGCTCCTGGGGTCTTGGCGGCCTGAGCTTCGATTTGCCCGTGAATGCACGATCCTGTAGGAAGCTCGGTTTCCGTCGCATTCCATTCCACCAACAACTGAAGCGATTCGGCTGGCGTGAGCAGATTCAATCGATCCACAGGGGTGTGTGGCTCTGTCGTCATGGCGTCGAGCAAACAACCCAAGTGCCCCGCAATCCTCCGTACGGTAGCGTCGGTTAGCACCTCAGCATCATATTCCCAATCCAGTCTCAAGCCCTTCTCTACCGGGCAGGCGTATACGACGATGGCGCAACCAGCCAAGGTGTTGCCGAAGGGAGCGTCGTTTGAAGAGCCTAAAATCAAACCGTTCTCAGAGAAAAGGAGCGCGACATTGAAAGCTGCCTCCCTATTGGTTGCCGACCGGTATTCGCTTAAATCAGCTTCCCCACGGATCGGCAGGTGTTTCTCGGCTTCCTGGAGCCCTGCTGCCGTTTGAAGCACAAGATCTTGAGCTGGCCTGTCCCCTGTCAGCCTCATGCGTAACGGCACGAGTTGTTTTTCTCGACCCCGGCCTCTTTCCCTGCGGCATCGGCACTGCGTTACATCCTCCCTCTCCCCTTCCCAAGGGGAGAGGGTTGGAGTGAGGGGTCCTTCACTGGGTTTTTGGCCCCAATACGTCTCCGGAACATCTCTGTTGCCCAGAAGCGTGCCAATGATCAGATCAGTCTGGCCCGTGTATCGGAACAGCAAGACCTGCAACCCCGCCAATAGAGCCGCGTGCGGTTTGCAGGCCAGCCGGCCCGTCAGCTCCCTCAGAGCGGACCAGGTTTCGGATTCAATCCGCGTCGAAAGGCTCTCCCGAACATATGAGGAGACCGGTGGGCGTTCGGCATCCCAAGGCAAGTTGGGACAAGGGGGCGGCTCAGACAGTTGGCGTACCCAATAGTCCTTCGTTTCGTCACGGCTGGTTCCCATAATCAATGTCCACCGACGCGCGGCGGTCGCGAAAGAAAGTTCCTGCCTCTGCAACCTCGAGCCCTCTTCGAGTAAAACCAGCCTCTGTGCTGGCCGGGTCCTTTCGCCTGGGTTCGACCAAGTACTCACCCATCACCAGCAGATCCAGGTGGGCATTCATGAAAGTATTGAGGGCTTCTTGAGGTGTGCAAACGATCGGCTCGCCCTTCACGTTGAATGAGGTGTTGAGCAGCATCGGCAGGCCTGTCACGGTTTCAAACGCCATCAAGAGCTGCCATAACCGCGGGTTGTCTTCGGCCGACACCGTCTGCACTCGAGCCGACCCATCCACGTGGGTAATTGCCGGAAGCTTCCCGCGGTACGTGGGCTGTACGTGGGTTACGTAGAGCATGTGCGCGAAGCAGCCTTCCTCGCCGGGGGCCATCACAAAAAATTGTCGCGCGCTCTCTTTTGTTACTACCGGGGCAAACGGACGAAAACCTTCCCGCTTTTTCACCAGGCCGTTAATGCGGTCTCGCATGCCGGGATCCCGCGGGTCAGCGAGGATGCTTCGGCTGCCAAGCGCTCGTGGTCCGAATTCCATGCGGCCTTGGAACCAGCCGACGACTTCCCTCGCGGCCAGTCGTTCGGCGATCTGGCGGCATAACTCAGCGAACGAGTCCGACCTGGTCCACACGCAATCCGTTCGAGCTCCAAGCGCGCTCCGAATTTCACTCTCGTCGAACTCCGGACCCCACAGCGGCACAGTCATCTTGCGCGGCTTGAAGTCGGGATCGTGCATCTGCGAGGCGAATAGCGCCGCGCCGAGTGCGGTTCCATCATCTCCCGCCGCCGGCTGAACGAACACCTCTTCGAACAAACGGCTCCGACGCAGCACGCCATTGGCCGAACAGTTTAATGCCACGCCTCCTGCAAGGCACAGGCGCCTCTGGTCGGTCTCCTGTTTGAAGTGCCGCACGACGTGGAGTTGGCACGCTTGCAGCGCGGCTTGGAGCGCCGCCGCGATATCTTTATGATGCTGGGTGATCTCACTACCGGGTTCGCGCGGGCGCCCAAAGCGTTCAGCCAATAATCCCAGGACACCATCATGTGTTTCGCGTTCCGCTACCGTTTTGTTATGCGCAAAAACGGGAATCGTGTAGGTCCCGTCCGGCTTCAGGTTAATGAGTTCCATGACTCGATCATAATGCCGCCGGGGATCGCCATAAGGCGCCAGACCCATCACCTTGTATTCGTCCATGTTCATCTCAAAACCGAGGTGCAGCGTGAACACGCCGTACAGTATCCCAAGCGAATGGAACGCCGATATCTGCTGTAGAACGCGTATTTCTGTTCTACTGCCTACTGCGACTGTAAGGCTGTGCGCTTCACCCATACCATCACTCACCACAATCAACGCCTCCCCAAAACCGCTCGGATAAAACGCGCTGGCGGCGTGCGCCAGATGGTGGGGCACGGCGATGAACTTCTTCACCCACGGCTCGCCGGGAAAAAATTCGGCGAGATGGCTCTGTTGGACCTCGGGGGAATAGAGTTCCACATATTGCTTGCGCAGATACTCTTCTTCCTGCAATCCCGAATGGAACGGTTCATAAGCAAATCCGTGCGCTACACAATCCACTTCCCTCAACGCGATCCGTCCTGCCCCAAGACAATATTCAATCGCCTGAACGGGAAAATCGCCCGTGCCCTTTTCGCGCGTGAACCGTTCTTCGGCCGCTGCTGCGATCACCTCCCCGTGTCTCACCAAGACAGCCGCAGAGTCAAAGCCTTGGTTGATCCGGTACTGTCGCCGCGAAAGACCAGGAAACTGCGTGGTCTTGAAGGCGATATTTCCGTCAATCCCGCTGATGCCGATTATGTTCATGTGGACTTTAAAAATTGGGCAAAACGTCGGCGCTCTCACTTGACCGTTTCGAGTGTACCTTCGACTACGGATCCGGCACTGAACGGCACCTTCGGCGGGGGTCCACCCATGCCCGGTAGAGTCTGTGCGGAAAATGGTCCTTTATCTGCTTTCAACCGCGTCGACATCTGGTTGGCATATCCCATGATCTTCGCCGTCCGGAGCACAATCCAGCCCTTCAGCGACCGAATCTCTCGACAGTTGTACTCTCGCTTGATCTTTCCCCCGAATTCCTCCTTGAATCGGTTGATATTCAGCAAAGCTTGGTTCGTGCGGCCAGGATACCACCCTCCGAAGTCAAACGTCTCCAGCCCCTGTTCTTTGTGCCGCAACACATCGTTCCAAAACAGGTAACGGTTTGCCCTGCCGATCGCATTTCGGGCGCTGCTCTCGGCGACCTCTTGATAAAGCGACACGCAGTGCATCAAACAACTCCGGTGGCGAGACCGGTAATAGAGATGATGTACCCAGGGTTTACCATGGGCATCCTTGGCCACCGAAATCTCCAGAAAACCCTCCTTGGCCAATTGACTCAACAAAGGCCGATCGAGGGAGTCCAGACCTTTCATCTCTGCAAAGCGTGCATAGGCGCGCTCGAACCAGTCCAGGTCTCCCAGGTTTGCTCGGCTATGGCACTCGCAGACGATCCCGTCTCGTTCGGCCGCGCGACGGATCTTGTAAACAGCCGACTTGCTGATTGTCCCGAGCAGTCCCTGGCTGCTTTGTCGCAGGTCCAGAACAATCGTGTAGAAATAATCCCAACTCGCTCCGGAAACCGGCCGGGAGCGCTGGCGATAAAGAACCCAGTCAACCGGGGTTTGGTCCGGCTCTTGGTCATACCACACTTCACCTCGGACCAGAAAACGAGATTTGTAGATGTGCACGGGCCTCAGTCCTGCAGGAGGCAATGTCATTGCCAACTTGCACTTATTCGGGCTCCTTTAGGTTCGCGTTTGGCGACCTCAAAGACAGGCCAGCTAACCTGCAGTTTCTCCTCCTCGTCTTCAGATCGATTCCGCAGTCATTGATAGCATAGGAGTTACGAGCTTCAAATGGGGTGATCTGTGGTGAAACCCTCGCGGGGGGAGGGTCTCTAGCACGGCGGCTATTGCGTGATCGTGCCATTCGCTCTTGAAGCGAATCGCTCCGGTTCACGAGAGTAGAACGGAAAGCACTGCGACGGCTCAATATTTGGCTGAGACCATTGAGTTTGGACTTTGGAGTGTAGACTATGGACTTCCGGCGTTAAGCCACATCAAGCCAGACGGAAGCGGACGTCTATCGCTGCTTAGGGCTAGAACCTATTGAGACGGCCCGCGGAGAGGTTGTAGCTTCAATCGTGGTTGCGATAGAGACGGATTTTGCCGGCGAGTGGATTGGTTATTACCCCGGACACTTCGATGAGGTAATTCGCATCACTCAGCGAGACGACCTGCTGGAGGCTGTCAAAGTCACCGGAGACGATTACGTTCCTGCCGGCGCCGTAACCTGGCGCGCCAGCTTACGAACTCTTCAAGGGGAGGGTCAAATCGCTGAGCACGAATTCCGCAACCCTCGGTTCATCACCGGGCGACTCATCATCGTAAATCCCGATCGGATTATTTTCCGTTGGCACAAGTGCGGCGAAGTAGAATATCGCCGCGATGAGTAGGTTTCTTTGCTTCTTTCCTGATTCTTGAGGCGGCGTCCTGCCTCAATCTGGGCGGGTTTTTTTAGGACATCCTCTGTCCTGAAATCTCAACTTTGCGGCCCTGGGCGGCTTGAGCGGCCAGGAATTTCCTGGTCGGAACTTGGGCGAGAACGGGGTAGTGCCATTGTCGTTTGACAGTAGAAAATCGAAGGTACACTATTAGCTATCGTTCCAAATTGCATGGGCCGCCGAACGGCAGTTTTGATGGAAGCGCTCTTGAGGTATGAGCGGCGAGGCCTTGCCATCGCGCTGTATGTTACGTTTTCTGGCCCTTCGTTCTAAGTAGCCGTACCTTCATTTTGAGCCTGCTTTATGCGTCTGCGCTCTTCCCGCCATGCTGTTTACTTGCTCTCCTGGTTGTCTCTGGTTGTATTTCGCCCCGGCCTTGCGACGGCCGTCTCAATCGACCGCGACGGCAACGGCATAAGCGACATCTGGGAGCTCCTGTATGGGGCCGCGGGAGTCGACCCTAACGACGACACGGATGGTGACGGTGTGCCCAATGTCCTCGAGGCTATTGCGGGTACCGACCCGTTTGACTCCAATTCAGTTCCAAAGATCTCCTTTTCACAAGTGACGGGGACAAATTTCGCGGTCACGATCCAGAGCGCTTTGGGGAAACGTTATGCCTTGGAGAGTGCTCAACCAAATGGGATTGCCGACTGGACCAATTGGACGACCCAAGCCAGTGTTGTTGCTCGGAGCGCTAGCACGACGACATTGACTGCACCGGCGGGCGACTCGGTCCGCTTCTTCCGCATTTCGGTCTCCGATGTCGATAGCGACGGCGATGGTGTAAACGATTGGGAAGAATATCAACTAGGCCTGGATCCGATGGACCCGAGCAGCAATGGGCAACGGGATGCCAATGGTCAATTGCTGAACGATTATCAATATGCCATCGGCAAACTGGAGGTCCAGAACGCCATTACGATAACCGCGACCGACCCGACGGCGAATCAACCCGACCCGGGTCAGACTGCAGAGAATATTGGACTGCTAACGGTCACACGAGGAGGGTTCGCCTTAAACGGTTTGCTCGTGAATCTGGGCATGGCAGGTTCAGGGCCGGGTGTGGCGGTCGAGGGAATTGATCACGCGCCAGTCTATCGGTCGGTATTCTTCCCGGCCGGTTCGACCTCCCAAACCGTCGAGGTGATCCCTTTGGCAAATACCAACCGGCTGACCCCGGCGATTGCGACGGTCGATATATTGGCGGGCACAGGCTATCAGGTCGGTTCGGCCAGCAACGCCAGCGTTGTCATTTATCCAGCAGCCACCCCAAGCGGCACCGGATTGCTGGGTCAATATTTTACTAATTCCAGCGCGACTTATTCGAGCAGCGCCAACTTCAATTCGACTAATTTGGTGCTAACGCAGACCGATCCGACAATCGATTTCATTTGGGGTTCCACTAATGCTCCATTTAGCAACAGCGGATATTACACCGTTCGGTGGACGGGCCAGGTGCAACCCCAATACTCCGAGCTTTATTACTTCGTCGCAAATAGCGATGACGGCATCAGGTTGTGGGTCAATGACCAGTTGATCATCGATAGCTGGGTCCGTCGCGGAGCCACTGATTCTATCGGTACTATCCCCCTCCAGGGAGGTCTTCGATACGACCTCAAAATAGAGTATTTTAACAGTGGGGGTTCCGCCGTCGCACATTTATCATGGTACAGCGCCAGCCAGCCGAAGCAGATCATTCCCAGTAATCGCTTATATCCATCGCCCGCCGCTCCCGCCGCCATTACCAGCGCACTGAGCGCAGTTGGATTCCTGGGCCAACCGTTCAGTTTCACCGTAACAGCAGCCAACTCCGCTAGCGCGTTTACCGCCAGCGGCTTGCCTCCGGGCCTTATCTTCAATCCAACCAATGGCGTGATCAGCGGCATACCCAACGTCGCGGGCGATTTCCAGGTCAGTTTGACGGCCAGCAATAGCGTCGGTCTGGGCGCTTCACTGGTACAGATACGAGTGTTCGATACAGGGAGTTCGGTCGTGAGCGAGGTCTGGACCGGTGTCGCGGGCACGCAGATATCCGATATTCCGGTCGCCTTACCCCCGACCAGCACGACTGCGCTAGGGACACTCGAAGGGATCACGGATTACGGCGACAATTACGGCGAACGCATCCGAGGCTTCTTCATCGCGCCCGTTACCGGTAATTATTATTTCTGGATCGCTGGCAGTGATTCGGCGGAGCTTTGGATCTCCAATGACAACGAACCGGTGAATAAGGTTCGGAGGGCTTACGTCTTGCCGACGTCGAACACCAACGCGCCGCCTGCCAACGGGACTGGCTCACGTCAATGGAATTTGCAACCCAACCAACAATCTCAGTGGCTTGCCCTGGCAGCCGGGCAGCCATATTACCTCGAGATTTTGCACAAGGCCGGGGTTGGCTCAGGAGACAATTGGAGCGTCGGTTGGCTCCAGGATCCAACAGGCACAAACCTGACTGCCGCTGGCATAGTGCCGTCGTATTTGCTCTCGCGCTATTATCCTACGCCAATTTCTCAGGCCCCAGGCATTCTGTATGCCGCAAATATGCTGGCAGTGCCAGGTGTGCCCAGCACCGCGGTGGGGTCGGCGACACTCCGGTTGAGTGCTGATGGATCACAGGCCGTGCTGAAATTTCAGGCGAATAATCTTTCCTCTCCTATTACCGATGCGCATATCGACAGCGATCCGTATCTAAGCAGCCCCAATCAGCTCATCTTCGATATCTCGGCCGCCTTGCCCGAGCCTGATGGCAGCTACATCTGGACGATTAGCCCGGCGGGGACTTTGACGGCCGCAGACATCCTGGAAGTCATTCGCGAAGGCAAAGCGTCCATCAATATTCAAAGTGGGCTTTATCCCGGTGGCGAGATCGCCGGGCATTTCACCCTCGCCGACGGCACTCAAACTTTTACGTCGCCACCGCTCCCCTCTTCCTGGGTTGATGACCATGCAAATCCCGATGCGGCAGCGCGATTCCTGATCCAGGCGACTTTCGGGCCAAGTCTGAGCGATGTCGCTGTCGTTCAATCCGTGGGCTATTCCGGATGGATTGATAACCAGTTTAGCCTCCCTCCGACACATCACCTGCCAACGGTTCTAGCGAACGTCAGCGCGAGTCCCACCACCCCCTACCCGAGTTCGCTTACGTTCAACACGTGGTGGCAACAATCAGCAACTGCCCCGGATCAACTGCGCCAGCGCGTCGCCTTCGCCTTAAGCGAAATCCTGGTGATCTCTGAAAACGGCGTGCTGCAGGACAATGCCAGAGCGTTATCGTCCTATTATGACATTTTGCTGGATAATGCCTTCGGCAATTACCGCCAGCTGCTGGAAGCCGTCACGCTCTCACCGGCGATGGGCATCTTCCTCGATATGCGCGCCAACGATAAGGGCAATATCGTTACCGGGATCCATGCTAACGAGAATTATGCACGTGAGATCATGCAGTTGTTCTCAATCGGTCTGAACCGGATGTGGCCAGATGGCACGCTCGTGATGGATTCGCAAGGCAATCTCGTTCCGACTTACGATCAGAATGTCATTATGGGCTTTGCCAGCGTCTTCACCGGTTGGAACTACTATCAGACCAATCGCGCCAATGGCCGTTTGCCGACGAATTTCAACCCGCCCTCAAATTATACCAACCCGATGGTACTGGTGCCGAGTCATCATGATTTGGGGACCAAACTCTTGCTCGATAATGTCATGTTACCACAGGCCTGGGGCAGCCAGGCCGATCCGAACAGCGCCAATTTCGATGCCTATGGTCTCCAGGACCTTGAAAGCGCGCTTGATTGCATTTTCAACAATCAAAACGTGGGGCCCTTCATCTGCCGTCAATTAATCCAGCGGCTGGTGACAAGCAACCCGAGCCGCGATTACCTCTATCGCGTTGTTCAAAAATTCAACGACAACGGCGCGGGCGTCCGCGGCGATATGCAGGCGGTAATCAAAGCGGTTCTCCTGGATTACGAAGCGCGCAGTCCGGCGCTCTTGAACGAACCCACTTTTGGCAAACAACGCGAGCCACTTCTGCGCGCAACCGCTACCGCGCGGGCGTTTCCCGGCCCAGCGCCTGTTGCCGGAACCTACGCGCAAAATGGAGACCCTTCGATCGCGATAACAACTGCCAGCTCGCACCGGTTGAATACGAGCGACATTGTCTGGCTAATCTTTTCTGACACCTCCGGTCAACCAGCGCCTTATTCGCAAGGCTATCGCATTACCGTGACCAATCCGACCACGTTCACGATTACAGCGCCGGGAATTTCCACGGGCACCTATAGTCAGACCTCAAACACCATCACTGTGACGATCGGTAGTCACGGCGTGTCCCCGGGCAATTCGGTTTATCTTTCTTTCACTGGCGGCGGAGCTGCCAACGGCGTGTATCAAGTGTCGGCGACTAACTCAGCCTCATCATTCAATGTGACGGCGATGGACTCTGTCACACGCACGGGGACGTGTATCCTGCCCAAACTGGCGGCGGCTGGTTATACGCAACGGAGCACCAATATCACCGTGGCTTTTCCAGGACCCCACGGTTTGAATCCGGGCGACTCCGCCTATATCAACTTCACCAGCGGATCGGCTACCGACGGTGTCTACCAGGTGTTTGCGGTTACAGACGCGACGCATTTTACGGTCATCACGACCAACGGCCCGAGCCAGACACAAAATAGTGCGACAGTTTTTCCGCTCGTGCCGCCGCCACTGACGCGCTCGGGCATCGTCATAGTCCAGACTAGTACATGGCATATGAATGATACCGACAGCTCACTTTCGCAAACCCCATTGAGCTCGCCGACCGTGTTTAATTTCTTCTTCCCGGACTACAAATTCCCTGGCGTACTGGCTTCCGCTGGATTGACCACACCGGAATTTCAGTTGACCTCCGATACGACCGTCGCGGTTCAGATGAATTTTTTGGAGGGCGGCCTGTTGAATAACGGCAGCAACACGAATGGCATCACCAGCTTTATCGGGGGCAACGGCGCTATTGCCCTGGACCTTGGGCCGTGGATGACTGCGGCGTACACCTCGAATGCCGGCCTGGCAAATCTGGTTGACGCCTTGAGTTCCTTGCTTACCGGTGGCGAGCTATCCGCCTCGGCCAGGAACATGATCGTGGATTATGTCTCAACTTCGTTTGCCTACGGATCGCCGCCAACCAACACACAAATGCGCGATCGCGTTCGCGCCGTGGCTCACCTCATCGTGACCTCGCCTGATTTCACCATTCAACGCTAACCCTATGAAATCCAAACCAGTTTCCCTCCTGCAAACGCGCAGGGAATTCATCCGGCAAGCCGCTTGCGCTGCGCTGGGCACAGCTGCGTTGACCTCCGCAATTCGCGATCTGCGTTTCATGAATGCGGCAGTCGCTCAAAGCAATATCTCGGATTACAAGGGCCTGGTGTGCATCTTCCTGCAAGGGGGCAATGACTCGAACAACCTGATCCTCCCGACCATTCAGTCCGAATACGACAACTATGCCGCGATTCGAACACCGGTGCTGGCCATCCCGCAGACGGCGATTCTCCCGATTTCACCGGTTAATAGTGACGGCCATGAGTACGGGCTGCATCCCTCCTGCCCCGAACTGCAGACTCTCTTTGGCGAGGGCAAGCTGGCGGTGGTCTTTAATGCCGGAACCCTGGTCTTCCCAATGACTCGCGCCCAATACAAGTCCGGCGTCCTGATGAAACCGCCGCAGCTTTTTTCTCATGCCGATCAGGTGACCCAATGGCAAACCTCGATTCCCGATCGTGCCCCACTGACTGGCTGGGGTGGCCGTTGTGCCGATCTCCTCGCCGCGGTACAGCCCGGGGCTCCGATCTCACTCTCGGTTACTCTGGCCGGCGCCAATACGTTTGAAGTCGGTAATGCCGTTTCGCAGTATTCCGTTTCCACTTCCGGCGCCATTTCGCTTAGTGGCGTGAGCGGCGCGCGTTTGCAGGCCCTCACAAACATCCTTGGGCTAACGAGTCAAAATCTGCAGGTGCAGGCTTACTCGAGCGTCGCCAAACACTCGATTAACAGTGCAGCGATTCTCAACTCCGCCATCACTCCCACCAGCGCGGCGAATTACTGGACCGTTCCCTTCCCAACCACAATTACACCGCCTGCTGGAGGTAATGCTTTTAATTCCTCGCTGAGTCCCCAGCTTAAAATGATCGCGCGACTCATCGAGGCCGGACATCGCAGCGCGGCCAGCGGCGGGTTTGGCATGAAACGACAAATCTTTTTCTGCGCAGTTGGAGGGTACGATCTGCATACCAATCAAACACCGGGACCAGGACAGACGACCGTCGGCTCGCATGCCAATCTGCTGGCTGAACTCAGCCAAAGCATGCTGGCGTTTCAACGCGCGATGGAACAATTGGGGCTGACAAATAACGTCACGGCATTCACCGCGAGCGATTTCGGCCGCACCTTCCCAAGCAACGGTCAGGGCAGCGATCACGGTTGGGGCAGCCACCATCTCATTATGGGGGGCGCCGTCAAAGGTCAGCGAACGTACGGGCTATTTCCGACGTTGGCCGTCAACGGGCCCGATGATACCAGCACGGGTCGTTGGATCCCAACTACCTCGATCGACCAGTATTTCGCTACGCTGGCAACATGGTTTGGTGTCGACAATGGCAATCTCCCGACCGTCTTTCCAAACATTGGGCGGTTTTCCACGCCAAACCTCGGCTTCATTTGAGCAGGCGCTGCAAATCCGAAACCAGAACCTGAAAAGCCAGACCTGAATTCCCCAACACCGGCTGAAATGTGAGACGATGGTTTCTCCCATTAATTCTTGCAGCAACTGTGTTGGTTTTCCTGTGGTTGCAATACTTGCGTCGTTCGGCCGCCTCCCCTGCTGCAGATCAACCCCGTTCAATTCAGGCCGCTGGCGCAATGCCAGCCCGGACCGTCTCAAACGTTCTTGTCCACGCAGCTCCCGAGGTTAGCCAGCAGCCACCAAGTAATTCACCAGCGACTTTCCCGGCTGCCACTCCAAAATACGAACCGCCGCAACCGTCTCAGGTTGTTCCACTGACTGGTGAACTGGATGGAATTGCTCCTGAAACGGCGCTCGAAAATATGCGCATTACGATTCGGCAATATGGCGCAATGTTCGGAGGCAATCCAGTTGGGAGCAACCCGGAAATCACCAGCGCGCTCCAAGGTGAGAATCCCAAACATATTAACTTTCTGAAAGAGGACGGGAACCGGGTCAATAATCGAGGCGAATTGGTGGATATTTGGGGAATGCCTTACTTCTTCCATCAGCTCTCCGGCACCGAAATGGAAATTCGCTCTGCTGGCCCGGATCGAATCATGTACACTGCTGATGACCTGGTGACGAAGTAACGGACCGCTAACGGATGTTGCAAGAAAACGTGCCGACCACTTTGTTTCCTCACTTTGTTGGAGCCAGAGGCCGACAAAGTGGGAGACAAAGGAGGGAGACAAAGTGAAACAGGTTGATGGCTACTGAATGGCCTTTAGTTAGCCCACCTCAATTGTCTCGCCCGGCCTCGGCTGTCTCACCTGGACGCGTGGGTAGCGGGCTCTAATCTGTTCTTCGAACCAGGTGCGCGAGGCATCTTCTCCGTGAGTTAACAAGACGGTCCGGGGTTCCACCCGGCCAACGAAAGCCAACAGCTCCTCCCGGTTGGCATGGGCAGTCAAATCGAATTCCTCCACTTCACAAAGCTTGGTCACTTCGCCTCCGCTCGGGCTGAAGAGAAAGGTCTCGCCGTGCTTGGCCACGCGCAACCGTCCGCCGGGGGTGTCGGGATCAGTATAGCCGACGAAAAAAATGGACTGCTGCTTGTCGCCGATCATGCGCAGCGCCAGATTATGGGCGGCGGTGTTTTCACTCATCATACCGGCGGTGATGACGAAGATGCGGCCGCCGGTGAGTTTCATCCGTTCCGCCTGGCCTTGTTCGAGGACGACGAGATTCAACGCCTCATGCAGTTGGAGGTCTGGATACTGACGATGCGTGCGGTGACTCTCCAGATCGTATATTTCAGTAAACACTCGTCCCAAACCTCCGATGTAGATTGGCTGCGGCTGGAGTTTGCCTTGTCTAATGAGCAGAGCGAGCAAGGCCAGAATCTCCTGGGTCCGGCCCAGTGCGAAGGTTGGAATGAGGACCGATCCGTTTCGCTCCAGCGCCCGATGAATGGCTTGGGTGAGCCGTTCGATCTCGGCCTCTCGGGTGAAACCTGGAAGCAGGGCACGTCCTCCGCGGGTGGTCTCCATCAGCAACACGTCGGCTTTTACGTCCTCAAACCGCGCGGCTTTTAAGATGGTTTGGTCGTGAAAACAGACGTCTCCGGTGTAAAACAACGATTCGTTCTTGCCTCGAATCATCAACCCTGCCGAGCCAAGCGCGTGCCCGGCATCAAAAAATTCAAGTGTCGGCGAGAGAAAACCCGCCTGGCTTTTTTCGAACGACGCCCACTCAATCTCGCGGTTATATTTGAACCCTTGAAACACCGGTTCAATTTCCTCGACTTCATCATGGGTAAATAAAGGGTACTCGCGAATGCCGCACTCATCCCGCTGGCGGGTCATAACATTCACAGAATTATGCAACACACGCTCCACCAGGAAATAGCTGAGCTCGGTCATCATGACGTGCGCCTTGGGAAAATAGCGGAGTGCGATCGGAAGCGACCCGACATGATCATGATGGCAGTGGGAAATCGCGATGGTTTCCACATCTTCCTTCTTAACCAGGTCGAATAACGGCAAAGCGCTGCGGCCTTCTCGCTTGGGATGAACGCCGGCATCCATCAGAATTCGGTGTCCCTCCATTTCGACAAACCAAGCTGAGGCGCCGATGGCTGTGTCTGGATTCAGGCTGATAACCCGCATGACGATCAAGTCCCCAAGGACGGCTCCCAATATTCAGAAACGCTCGGTAACTCGGCTCAAAACTCCCGCATTAACCCTGGTTTTGAGAAACGGCGGGCTATTTCTTATCGACCCCAGGTGCCATTTTCTTCAGGATAGCTTGCATCAGCTCCTGCTGGCTGGCGTATTGGGTATAATCCGAAGGCGGTTCGAACAATGATGCCTCAGGCTTAGTCAGTTGCACCTGCTTAAACCTCATTATCGAGGTGTTTTCCCGCTCTTTAGTCTGAATTTGAACCGGGAAATCCTTAAGGTCGGTCGCGTTCCACATCGTGACATCAATTTTTTCACCCCCCTCACCAGGGACCGTTACTTTGTTCTTCACGCAGGGATGGCCGTCGACAGTTTCATTGCCTAATGAGGTTTTGTTCAATTTCGAAGACGCGTCGTTGGGTTCCTCATTGGTCACTGCAATCGTCAACATCATCTTTTGGTCCGGGTACAACACATACGCCGCTTTCTTACCCGGATTGATAATGCTTATAACCCTCGCCATTCCCATTTGTTTAAGACTTTCTGCGGTCCCGGGTGGCATTTCCCGGTTCTTGACCTGGCTGAGATCCATCTCGACTCGAATGCTTTTGTCCAGCAGAGAAAAGTTCATCGGCATGAGGGCAATCTCCTTTTGAGAATTATCCAGCAGTTGCACCTCGGTTTTGGCGGTAAAGGCTCGGTTATCGCCGAACAATTTGGTGATGGCGGCGGTCATACCAGCCGGTCCACCCGGACCAGCCATTTGAGCCGAAACGCCAAAACCAGTCAGCATCAAGAACAAGCAGGCGAGCTTTATTTGTGGCTTGCGCAGAGAAAGTCGCATAGCCTGAACAATAGCTGTTTGTGAGGCGCTGGCGAGCCAAATCTCAGCATTAGGAGTCACGCCACTTTGGCTGAATGCTGCTTCACGTTGGATTTGCGTTACCGCCAGCTCACAGCCGTTCCCCGTTGGACTGCGGATTTTCCCTACGACATTAGTCTACTCAGATGTTTCAGTCGGTACCAAATTGAACAGGCGATCGAAGGCGGCGTCCCAAGCGGTTGCATACGGGATTATCGTCTCGGTCTTAATTGAGTTGCGGACGATTTCGCGAGCCAGTTCAACCGACTGGATATGTCCCAAAGTTAGCGCTTGGACCACAATATTCCCAATGGCTGCCGCATCATCACCCATGATTACGGTTGGGAGCTGCACGGCATTGGCAATAAAGTGATTCAACAGTGAGTGCGGGCATTTGCCCAAAATGAACAGCCGTGAAAAACGCGAGCCCGAGATCATCTCCAGTTCGCGCAACTGCTTGCGATACAACAGCGCGAGGCTTTCGAGGATGCAGCGGAAGATCGGCCCTGGACGGCGCGGCACTGCCTGACCGGTTTCTTTGCAAAATGCCTGGATCTTTTTCGGCATTTCGCCCGGGGTAAGGAACCGTGGATCAGTCGGATCGATGAGCGACTCAAACGGAGTCGCAGAGCCAGCCAGGTGCGAAAGCAGATCGGCGTCGATTTCCCGGTCGGTTTCTTTCCAGGATCGCTGGCATTCGTCCAGGATAGATAAACCAACCGTGTGCTTGTGAAGCCAAACAGAGTTTTGATACCCGATGGCATTGTTGAGCCCCATTTCCCGTATGGGGTCATTAATCAGCAGCACTCCTGGTTGGGTGCCAAGCAGGGTCGACGCCCCGCTCCTCAGGAAAGCCCAACTCTCGCCCTCGGCAACCGGCAGACCCGCCAGTGCGGACGCAACCTCGTGAGAACATGAAGCCAGGATTCGGGCCTCTTCCAGGCGTGTTTCCTTGGCAATTTCGGCCCGCAACGGACCGAGCTCCGTTCCCGCGCTGACGAGTGGCGGCAAAAGCTTTGCCGGTGTGTGTACGGCGTCCAGCAATCGTTGCGACCAGGAGTTGCTGGCCGGATTGTAGAGCTGCGTTTGGCTCGCTTGCGATATTTCAATACGTGGAACGCCACCTAGCAGGTAATTAAATCCATCGCTGATCGGTAAGAGATGAGCTGCTTGTCTGAGGCGTCTTGAACTTTCTGAAGCGAGTTGAAACAACGTATTAGTGGAGGATGGCTGCAAACCGGTTTCCCCATAGAGGGTCTCCAGATCGATGTGGGCGAGAACTTTCTTGCTGCCTGCGGCAGTTCGAGGATCGCCGTGATGGAAAGCCGGCGTGATCAGCGAACCATCAGAGTCGAACAGCAGGTAATCCCCAGCCCACGACGTGCAACTAATTCCATCTACCGGCTCTTCGTAAGCGCCCACGCCGCGCAAACCATCAAGAACATCCTGGTAAAGTTGGGGGATGTTCCAAAAAATCGAGTCTTTTTCACGGATAGGAGTGTTGGCAAAGCGGCGTACCTCGCTAATAACGAGTTTGTCCTTGTGTAAGGTCCCCAACAGGACACGACCGAGCTCCGTCCCCAGATCGCAAGCGACATAGAAGCGACTCATAAACCCTTGTACTGACGCAAATCTTGTGCCCTGGCCCGTTTGAAAAAATGGGAAATTCTAAAAAACCGAACTTAAGTCGTTTTATAATAGCGCGAAGCGCTCATGCACCCCCACTGGAGGGCCAAGCCCAGTTCGAGCTGTACCGAAATTAAGCAGGTTTGTCCGACAGGCTTGACAGGGAGGCTTCTTGAACTGCCCCACCAGCCGAAACTGGAGCATTGGACCTGAGCCTCTCAACAATCGAAGGAAGCCGTTCCAGGAGGTATTTCACTTCGGTATCGGTCGACCCGATACCCAGACTAAAGCGGACGCTCGCCCGTGCTCGCTCAAGGCTGCAACCCATCGCAACGAGCACGTGAGAGGGATCGAGCGAACCCGTGGTGCAAGCCGAACCGCTGGAAGCGCAAATGTCAGCCTGGTCCAGGAGCATGAGAATCCCTTCGGCTTCTACACCTTCAAATGAGATGTTGCTTGTGTTGGGCAGCCGAGGTTCCTTTGGCCCATTGCGGGTTGTACCTGGAATCATCCTCAGAATCTCAGCCTCAAGTTGGTTGCGCAGCTTCTGAACCCGCGTTTCCATTTGGGGCAAGCGTGCCGCTGCCAATTCTGCGGCGCGCCCAAGAGCGACAATGTTGGCGACGTTCTCGGTACCACCACGCCGCCCGCGCTCTTGGCCCCCGCCTACCAGGTACGGATGAAACCGCGTGTGGCGACGCACGTAGAGCAGCCCGATGCCTTTGGGGGCGTGGAACTTGTGACCCGACAACGACAGAAAGTCGACGCCCAACTCCTTTACATCGAGTTTGACCTTCCCCGCCGCCTGGACCCCATCGGTATGGAAGAAGACGCCTTTTCGTCGGCACATCGTGGCAATCTCGGCGATCGGAAATATCACGCCGGTTTCGTTGTTGGCGAGCATCACCGAAACCAGCGCCGTATCGGAACGGATAGATTTCTCCAAGAAACCAAGATCCAGGCCCCCGTCGGAATTCACCGGTACCAAAGTGATTTCAAAGCCGCGTTTTGCGAGATGCTGGCAATATTTCAGCGTCGCCGAGTGTTCGACCGCAGTGGTGACGAGGTGGCGTTTTTGAGGATCACTCAGCAGTGCGCTATGAAGGGCCGTGTTGATGCTTTCGGTCCCGCAACTGGTGAAAATTAGTTCGCGCGGTTCGGCATTCATGAGCGCAGCAACACTGGCACGTGCACTATCGATCGCCTCGATTAATTGATGTCCAAAACGGTAGGCGCTGGAGGGATTGCCCCACTTCTGTGTCAGAAAGGGCAGCATTGCCTCAAGCACTTCAGGGGCGAGGCTGGTCGTTGCGTTATTGTCAAAGTAGACCGGCGGCTGACTCATGCACCTCACCGTAACCTATTCTGCCGTGCTCGTGAAACAAATTGGCCTTGTAAAGCATCAATGCAATCCGCACAATAGTGCCACGTTCAACCGCCGGTCTATGGCCGCCTATTTTGAAAGTGCATTTCACGGTCGAGTTGCCGCCGGCGTCGGACAGAGTGTTTTGACTTATGAAATCACCACGGAAGAATTGCCCTGGACTGAACTACGGCGCTTTTTGGCTGAGCCTGGGCTTCGGGCTGCTATTCAGTCCTTCCGCAGTGACGCTTTGCCATGCTGGCGGGGCAGTCGTTGCTTGGGGGGCCAATGATGCTCAGCAAAGCCAGGTGCCCCCTGGGGTAAACAATGTCGTTGCTGTGGCGGGCGGGGAGTCTCACTCACTGGCTTTGCAGGGCGACGGCACGGTAGCCGCCTGGGGATTTAACCTCTCGGGTCAAGCCAGTGTACCCCTCAATTTGAACGGCGTTACCGCCATTGCGGCGGGGGCTACTTACAGTTTGGCCTTGAGAAGCAACGGAACGGTGGTTGTCTGGGGCAACCAAACACCGGCTCCGGCGCAACTGACAAATGTTGCTGCGATCGCGGCCGGCTCGGCCCACACACTTGCTTTAAAAACTGATGGTACCGTCGTTTCCTGGGGTAGTGTAACGACGGTCCCGGTTGGATTAAGTAATGTCACTGCGATCGCGGCCGGTAACGGCAACAGCTTGGCTTTGCTTCGAAATGGTACCGTTATTGCCTGGGGCGATGACACCTACGGAAAGTCCGAAGTCCCGGCCTCCGCGACCAATGTGATGGCTATCGCGGCCGGAGCGGACCATTGTCTGGCCTTATTAAGCAACCGAACCGTTTTGGCGTGGGGACGCAACGATTATGGCCAGGCTTCGGTGCCGGGCGGCCTGGCAAACGTGATTTCGGTTAGCGGCGGTGCCTTGCACAGCCTTGCGCTGAGAAATGACGGAACGGTGATCGCCTGGGGCGATGATACCTATGGACAAACCACTATCAGCGGCAGTTCGGTCGGATTTATCGCGATTGATGCCGGGGGTTATCACAATCTGGCCATAAAAAACGACGGCACCCCGTTTATTCTGGCGCAGCCCGTCGACCAAATCTCTTCAATCTCCAGCCGTGCCAGTTTCACTGTTTTTGCCATCGGTTCGCAGCCATTGAGCTATCAATGGCAGCATGAGGGAACAAACATCGCAGGTGCGATCGGGGCGACCCTCACGTTGTTTAATTTGAAGCTTACTGACAGCGGCACCTATACCGTCAGAGTCTCCAATTCGAGGGGTGCGGTAAACAGCCTGCCTGTCGAGTTGACTGTGGTCGGCGGCCCGCCGCTCGTCTCGATCCCACCTCAGAATCAAACCGTAGTTTGCGGCGACAACGTCGTCTTTCAGGTTATTGCCGGCGGTTCAACCAATCTCAGCTATCAATGGTCCTACCAGGGAGTCGATATAGCCGACGCTACCCGCAACTTTTTAGTTGTTCAGGATGTTAGTCCGGAAGATAGCGGCATCTATTCCGTCACTATGACCAATGATTTCGGGTCAACCAGCACTGGGGCCGTGCTGACGGTTTCTCTCGATGCGCCACACATTGTTAGTCCATTAGCCACTTACGGCAATCAGGGAGCGCCTTTCAATTATCAGATACAGGCGATGCATAATCCGATTGCGTATGCCGTCGATTTTCTTCCCGATGGTTTAACGCTAAACACTACCAACGGCCTAATTTCAGGCATTCCCACTGATATCGGTCCGTATTTCCCGGTCATAACCGCGATTAGCCCGTGTGCTTCAGAGAGTCAGGTATTGCTGCTGATGATTGCTCCCGGAGTGCCGCTCATTGTCAATCCCGCATTAGTGACTGGCTCAGAGGGGATCCCTCTCAACACCTACGCCGTCGTGACGATAGGCCTTGCCGATTCATACGGAGGAGACAACCTGCCCTCCGGAATTGTCATCGACGCAGGCTCCGGTCTCATTTCAGGCGTACCCACCTTTGCTGGAGAGTTTGATTCGACACTCTGGGCGAGCAATCAATGGGGTATCGGAACGGCCAACCTGCATTTTTCCATCACCAATCGCATTGTCCGCAATATGTTCATGGACAATGTAACGGCTGATTATTCTTCGCCGTTCCTGTTGGATTTTCAGTTCTCACTGTACTCCTTGTCCGACACGAATGATCCTAGCACCTCCGAGGGTGTCGTCATAGACCCGATATTGCTCTCGGCTTTGGCGATGGAAAATGGGCAGGCCGTTGGCTCCGAAAGCCGGCCGTTTATTTCGGCCGGCAGTTCGAAACTCGTCAAGGTCGAGCTGGTTCTGGATTATACCGCCAGTATTGCTTCACTGGCCAACGGAGATGCAAATGGCGACGGCGTTTCTGATGCCATCGAGAACATGGTAGCTGGAGCAATAGGGTTTGTGGATCAGCAGGCCAGCGATGCTCAAATCGGAGTCTACGAATTTCATCGGGACGACCAGGCCCCCAATCGCGTGGTGGGTTTAACCCAAAACAAAGATCTTCTGGAAACATCGATCGCTGGGATTTGGACGAATTATGTGCAGGGATTTCCTGCCGGGTCGCGGTGTTGGGATGCGGTCAGCGCTGCGATTTCCGACTTAGGTGCATCGAATCGGGATGAGCAGCACTATGTCATAGTCATCTCAGACGGCCAGGATGACTCGAGCACGAACACACTGGACGACATTATCGGCCAGGCCGTGACCAACAACGTCAGGATCTACAGCTTGGGCTTTGGATTTGAACTGGGGACAAACAATTTGCGGCAGTTGAGCCTGGCGACCCAAGGAAAATATCACAGCGCTACCAACTCAGCTCAAGTGGCCACCCAGCTCGCCCAGATCACCAAGGATGCGAAATCCCAATACATTCTGCGCTGGGCAACTCTCAAACGGCCACCCAATCCAACCAGCTTTACACCGTCGTTTGCGATTTTTTATGCGGGGCTATCCGTCACTTCACCGCCTCCAGTCACCTATCTGGATACGAATAATCCCATCATTGATACCAATCAGATGCCTCCAACGACCAATTACAACACAATCACAAATTCGGCATTCGGTGATTTCGATACCGTCTCCAATGCCGGACCGGTGGCGGTGGGTGCGTTGAGAGTCGTGCCCGAGGCCCAAGTGAGTCCGACTGGCATGAGCTTGCGCAGCGCTTATTCGCCGCGGTATGTCCGGCAAATTCGGATTCATTATCGACCCAATTGGCCCTGCACAACTACACTGCAATCTGATGGTCCGAATGAGATCCTCTCAGGTTGGAGTATGAGTGATACGAGCGACGGGGCCGGTGGGAGATGGTTGTTGCTAAGTAGTCCCAATCCATCGGACTTGGAGACCAGCATACCATTTGCGGCATTCGGTAGATTGGTCAGGTTCCAGTTCCAGGATATCATCAACCCAAGTAACGCCTTCAGTGTGTTCGACGTCGACAATACAATTTATACCAACACTGGCGGACAGAGTTTCGCAGTTGAAAATGGGAACAGCTTTATCAATGTGTATCCAGCCTTGCCGCACGGGACACCGGTCGAGTGGCTAATTAATCATGGCTACTCCCTGTCAAGCACCTGGGTGACCGCTGAAACGGCGGACCCGGACAATGATGGGGTCCCGAATTGGAAAGAATATCGTGCTAATACCGATCCGCGGAATCCCAGGTCTAAATTTGTGATTCGCAGTCTCAGTCGAGGACCCGACGGTCGATTCGAGGTGACCTTCAGCGCGTCCACCAATCGTGTCTACCGTGTAGATGCCTCAAGCGATTTGATCCTGTGGCAAACCGTCCAGGATAATATTCAGGGCATAAACCAGGATATAACCGTCTCAGATAAACGGCTTATCGGCAATCTCGACACCGTCTACTACCGAGTCTTGGTCTATTAAGCTATCCGCCAAGGGGAACAAAGCGGATCAGACGGGTTGATCCTGATCCAGGCTAACTTGGCCCGCCGATCTTTGTTCCCTCGGGAGTCTATCAAATGAGCAGAACTCGAATCCGAGTTCTGCCGCGGTTCGACGGATTTCGGGATCGCAAAGGACTTTCACCTCGTGCGCGCGTTCGCTGCGATAGGCGGTCTGAAGTCCGTCGTCATAGCCCGGATGGCATCCCAATTCAGTAATCTTCCCGGTCAACCGCGAAAGAATCGATTTCAGGCCTTCCACGCTAATACCTTCCGGCCAACTCTCGCCCTCGCCGGTTTGGCCGTAGAAATCGCCGCAATAAATAATGCGCTCTCCAACGTCGCGTACAGGGACTCCTAGATTCGCTCCGAGGGCTTTGACGATCGAATGAATAGGTTCTTCACGGTGGACGTGCTGGTGTGAATCAATATGGGAAGGGTCTCTACCCATCAGCCGCTGAAACTGTTGCAATTGGTGACTGATTTCAATCTCGACCTGCCTGGCATCGTCCACTTGAACCACCGAGTACAACCGCACCCATTCCCCTTGCCGATACACCCATTCGCCCAGATCCAGGTGCAGCCCCACACTGAGTTTCTTTCTCGCCCGTGCGAGAGCTGCGGCATTAGCAGCCCCTGGTTGGCGCACCATCAAACTGGTGCTGGTCACGATCCCAAGCTCGGCGGCTTCGATGATGCCGCGATTCACACCTTTACTTATTCCGAAATCATCCGCGTTGACGATCAAATACTTCATCAGCACTTCAAAGACCCGCTTGGTTCATCAGCTTGTTAAGGACTTTTTCTGCCGCAAAATGTTCTGAAGCGATCTCGCGAGCCGCCTTGCAATTACCGATATAATCACGCTCGACCTCATCCACCGCCGCGAGGATATCCTGCATGTTGCGGAAAGCGAATAGGCCTTTGCCGGTTGGGAGATAACTTCCGAATCCGGTATCCTGAGTGATTACTGGACGAGAGGCGGCTAAATAACACGCGCTGCGATCGCTAAACCAACCGCTGCGCAAGCGGATATTTTGATCCTTGGCGACGGTAAATTCGCCCCTGGCGTTGCAAATGTAATTTCGGTACCGATCAATATCCCTCGATACTCGAATTGAATCCACAATTTGCCATCCATTTTTTTCAAGCGACCGCCGCGTCTTCTTGTCGACTCCCGCGGCCAACTCGAAGGGCACGTTCCGCTGGAGCGGTAAATTCAGGAACTTAAGAAATTCACGATGTTTGGACCAATAGTAACGTTGACCATTATAGATGAGGTCCTTGCCGCTGTTTTTCCAAGTCGCAATCGTGTTGTGGGCGGAGCCGTTGGGGAGCGCAGGCAACGAGTTCTCCCACAAATCCAAGGCAATTGGCTGACAAGTCGGTAACCACTGGAATTTCTGCAGCGGAACAAGACAGTCTGTGGCACCGAAGTTCAGGCCGAAGCTAAACAAGGTATCGTGCGCGCCTAGTGTGGAGATTGTCCTTCGATCACCTTTTGCGACATTGACTTGAGCGGCAACGGGATCAGTCTCGACATAAATGCGTCGGCGGCAGGCGAGATGCTCCTCTCGCAATTCCTGGGCGCCGGTCACGTTTAGAAAGGCATCGGCTTCGCGGTACAACGCCTTTATCTTCGCGTCGCTAAGTCCGTAACAACCGCCTCCCGGATAATTGCCACGAAACGCCCAGTGGCCGGAAAAACCGTAGGATTCCAACACGGGCACGACGGCACGCAAGTTGCCGGTCACGTCGGGCGAGAGGTCATTCAGCTCGGGGTCGTAAATCCAGCGTCCTGAATCCTCAATGTAATACGGATCGTAACCCAACCGCCGGAGCGCGAGCAAATAATGCAAGAACTGGTAAGTTACTCCTGCCAGAGGATACCAAAACAAAATACCGAAAACGATGATCTTGCCTCTCGCGGCGACACGCGGCGTGCCTCGCGCCAGCGAATGTTTTCGCAATGGCAATACTCGCGGCCTGTGTTTGCCTCCTCTCAACGAGACCGGTCTTTCGAGCTTATTCCGTCGGCAAGTCATTTTGTATTCGGTCCTCGTGCCGAATAGACCCTTCTAGCTGGGGAGGCTCATCGTTATCAATCGAGCGGATAACACGTGCGGGATTGCCAGCCACGAGGGTATACGGCGGGACGTCATTGACCACCACAGATCGGGCGCCGACCACGGAGCCATCGCCGATAGTCACGCCTGGGAGCACGCAACTCTCAAAACCAATCCACACATTGCGCCCTATCCGAATTCGCCCCGCAGCCGCCTGCCCTGTGGGACAGCGTAGGGGCTCGGTGGGGATTTGCTTCAGGACCCGCCGGCGGGCGGCAATCTCCCGCGGAAAACGATAGGTATCCATCAAGACGACGTTCCAGGAGATCATTGAATAATCGCCAATCTCAACCGCAGCATCACAGATGATCCACGCACCGTGCACCAACGCAAACGCGCCAATCTGCACCCGGCCGCCCGGACCGACATCGAACATCGTTCCAAGATATATGGTCGCAGCTCGGCCGATGCGAGCACCCTCCGGCGCACAACTGCGATAGAGCAGAAAACTGTAAGTCGTTTCGAGGTAAGCTTCCTCATCGAGCACGACATTTTCCGGAATGCTTCCGACGTGCCAATCCCAGGATAGTGTTCGTTTCGAGAGGTTGAGACTCATACGGACCCGACGACCTGCGCCGGATTGCCCAGCACGCGAGCTCGCGCCGGAATGTCATGGGTAATCAATGCCCCGGGCTCGATAAAAGCACCGGCACCGATGCGGACGCCTTTCAGGATAGTAACGTTTGGGCCCATCCAAACGTCATCCTCAATGACAACCGGTCGCATCGGGATGGCGGGACGAGCTCGGGCCTGACTTGCTGGTGAACAGGCAATCGCATCCTGAATTCGAGCAGCCGGAGAGATTGGATGAAAGTCGGTGTCCGCCAACGTGGTATTCCAACCTGCGACGACGTAATTGCCGATGCGCAATTCCATTTCACATAACAAGATGACGTTGCAGAAATAACAGTAATCTCCAATTTCGATGCGGCCGGCCTCGCCGACAGCGAAATGAACTCCGTCCATTGTGCAATGAGTCCCGATGGTCAGTGCCGAACCTCGTTTTGCGCGAAAGCGCTGAAAGGCGTGATCGCCTTTGAGAATCGTGTTGGACCCCAGTATGACGTTGGGCGGCAAAGCGCCGTCCAGCCATCGTCCAGCTGGTGCTGCGCTTAGAGTTCTCGCGTTCATAGGTTTGGCAATGTCTCCGCCGCTTCAGGTTTGAACTGCCATGGGTTCGGGCTCAGCTACCTGCAGTTGCCACATTCGAGCATACAATTCCCCGCGCGCCAGCAACTCCTGGTGTGAACCACTTTCGCCAATTCGACCGTCGTGAAGCACTACGATTCGATCGGCGCGCCGTACGGTCGACAGCCGGTGGGCAATAATCAATGTGGTTCGCCCTTTCATCAGTCGGTCCAGCGCCTGCAAAAGCGCATCTTCAGACTGAGCATCCAATGCGCTGGTCGGCTCGTCTAAAATCAAAACCGGCGCATCCTTCAGAAACGCGCGGGCAATCGCGAGGCGTTGTCGCTGACCACTGGAGAGATTCGTCCCGCGTTCACTGAGCTCCGTTTCATATTTCTCGGGCAGCCGGCAGATAAATTCGTGAGCATCAGCTGCTTTTGCGGCTGCTTCGATTTCCGCTTGTGATGCGTCGGGCCGGCCGTAGGCAATGTTTTCGTGGATGCTGGCCGCGAACAACACCGGTTCCTGGGTGACTAAGGCGAGGTTGCGACGCAATGATTTTAAGCTGACAGCGCGAAGGTCGTGGCCATCCAAAAACAGACTTCCTCGGCCGGGATCATAAAAGCGCAATAACAAGCTGGCGAGGGTCGTCTTGCCCGTGCCGGATGGGCCAACCAGAGCGAGGCTGGAGCCCGGCGCAAGCTCGAGATCAATGTTTTTGAGAACGGGCACTCCGGGACGATAGCCGAAGGTCACGTCTTTAAACCGAATTCCGCCCGTTACGCGCGGCAAATCGCAAGCATTCTTCAGCTCGGTTATTTGCGGTGCCGAACCCAAAATGGTCATCACCCGTCGGCAACCGGCGGCGGCGCTTTGTAGCGCTCCTGCCGTGTACGCGAGGGTTTCCAGCGGTTTAAAAAGCATCGCCAGATAAGCGGCCAATAAAACGAGGTCGCCTGAAGTAATGCGACCTTCTAATACTCCGCGACCTCCCAGCCAGAGGACCGAGCCGGTACCGCATGCCAGTATCAATCCGGCCAAAGCTTGAGAACTGGTCTGAACAACTATCAAACGCAAGTTGGCTTGAAGACTTGCGCCCGCCTTCAGGCGAAAGCGGTCGCTCTCGAACTGTTCGCGTCCGTATGCCTGAACCGCCCGAATCCCAATCAACGTTTCCTCGACCCGCGTGCTGACCTCGCTTTCGGATTCATGTAATTTGGTGCTCTGTTCGGCCATGGGCTTATCTACTTTGCGAATGAGGAACAGCAGCGGAGCGGCCACCGCAGCAAAGGCGAGGGTCAGGCGCCAGTCCCGACTCAGCATCACCAGTGCGATGCCCAACAGCGTTGCGCCGGCGGTCAGGCCCGGAATCAGACCTTCGCTGAAGACGGACTGGATACAATAGCTGTCCCAAGTGATGCGATAAAGCGAATCACCCACGGCCGTAGCATCATGAAAAGCCAGCGACAATCGTTGAACGTGGTCAAATAACGCGCAGCGAAGTTTGAATACCAGCCGCAGGGCGACTGAATTCAGCAGGTAAGCGCTCGCCACATTCAGCGCTCCCAGGAGGACCTCAATGAGTACGAGCCCGAGACACAGCAAAGAGAGTAGTTTGAATTTGGATGCCGAGGAGGCGCCGGGGTTTAGAGCTTGCCCGACCTTTGAAACCCAGCCAGGGAGGGGATCATGGCCAATGACGCAGTCCAGCACCAGCTTCAGGGGCCAGGGCTGCACCAACGCCATCGCCGAAGCGCCCATCACGAGCCCAAGACCCAAAAGCATAACCGGCATCTCGCCCGGCATGAACTTCGCCAGCAGACGCAAGGTTACTTGTAGCGTCCCATTGCTGGGTTTTTGGTTTAGTGACGCGGAGCCGCTCATGGTTAGCCAAGTCGGGCTTCAGCGGGAACTTCTTTGAACTGTGGCTTGGGATTGCTGGGGATTTCTGTGGCCAAGAGCTCTGATGCGACTCCGGGCTTACCTTCGATGACCTCACGCAGAGCTGCCATCGCTCCGGCACTTTCATAAAGTGTGCGAGCTACGAGGAAAATTGCCGGAACATTGAGCAACGCCCAGGCGGTCCACTCCAGGTCGAGGGCCGCCCTCATCGCAAAAGCGGCAAAACAACAAGCCACCAGGAAAATGCCGGGCTTCGCTATCGGCCAGAGTTGCAGCCGGACGTACTGCTTGCCGCCGGCGTGTTCTTCGATTACCGCCAAAAGCCTGGCTCGGCCGAGCAACCCCCCGCGGACCTCCAGATCCCAGCGATCATAATCTCCGCCACGGATGACCGCCGCCCCCGCGCTTCGCAAACCCCCTTCAAACGCCGCGAGGCGTTGTTCAGCACTCTGCCATTGTTTGTCGCTCCAAATCGCTACCGTAACGGGCCAAGGAATAACCAGATTATTGCCCCCTCGCCGCCGCCACGGAGTCAACCCATAGCATAACCGCCCCCAGAGACGCGCCGCGGGTTGTAGAAAATGCAGCAGCCCGGTGACGACTGCCAGTGTCAGTCGACTCCACCGGGAACGAGACATGATTCGGAAAAATGCCCGGGCGCCAGTTAAACCGGCGTGAAGCAGCGGAGGAACAAAAGCGACGGCGAGCGGAATGTCGAACCACCGCAAGGGAGAATAGAAAGTTCCGCAGGCCGCGATTAAGGCGAAAAAACCAATAACCAAGTACCATTCGGGCAACATCAGAATGGAAGCAAAAGTGCTCGGCACCGTGTCATACACGGACTGAAACATGGCGGTGCCCCAGGTGCCATGGTAAATCCGGCGTTGGCTCAAATTCAGGAAGGAGAACAGGGTTTTATTGTAAAGCCGCCCATTCCAGGTGGCGTGGCCGACCGCATTGTATTTTTCGGGCCACTTGCGTTCGAGCATCGCTTCGGCTTTGCCGTAGTTGACCTGCTGCTTCCAGTACTGTCGAATAGTGCCGCGCCGATGATGCCACACCATCGCTGACGGAGAGAAGCCGAGTCTGCGTCCGCGCTGCTGCAGACGCCAGCATAAATCCACATCGTCACCTGCTATGCGAAATTGGGCATCAAACCCGCTCACTTCCGCCAGACACTCCTTCCGGAACGCCATATTGCACCCTGGTAGATGCTCCGCTTCCGAATCAGTCAACAGCACGTGGGTCGGATTGCCCGGGGCATGATCGACGCACTGGGCGATGAATCCATCACCGGGCCACGCCAGGTTTGGCCCGCCCACGCCGGCACAGTCTGTCGCGAGAAAAGTGCTCGCGAGATAATAAAGCCAGTGCGGATCCGGTGACGCATCGTCGTCCAAAAAGGCAACTATCTCGCCTTTTGCGGCCTGCCAGCCGATATTCCGCGCATTGCTTAAGCCTCCATTCCGGATTCGAATCAATCGCACATTGTATTCTGCCGCCAATTCTGCCGTGTTATCCTTCGAACCATCATCAACTACAATGATCTCGTAAGCGGGGTAATTCAGGCGTTCCAGCCCGCTCAGGCAATCGCGCAAAGTTCTCGATCCGTTGTAACTGCACACGACCACCGAAATCAACGGCCAGACCGTCTGCGTAGAAAAGGGAACGTCCTGAAAAGCGCGGCCTTGTGTGAGCAGCGCCCGTTTGGGCGCACGTGCGACGGTGGTGAGCCCGAAGTTCCAATCCGTGATCTCCTGACCTCCTCGATACCACTCGTCGGTCCACGAGAATACGAACAAGCCGGCGCAGCCGGCAGCAAATCCGATTCGCGTCTGCCAATCCAGAACCCGGGCCTGCATCTCTTCGCCGTTGCGCAAACTATCCAAACCGATCTCAGCCAGAACCAGCGGCCGATCGCCACTCAGGTTTTGCAGACGCGCCAGGTAAGCTTGCAGCTGCTCCCGCGATTCCAGATAAACGTTGAAGGAGAAGAAATCCAGAAACGGCAGTTCCAGATATTCCGTCGAAGGATAGTTAACGTAAGTGACCAATCCGTCCCGATCTTCGCTTTTAGCAGCCCAGTAGAGCCGCTCTAGAAACTTCTCAACTCGTCGGTGCCCATACCACCGAACGATTCCAGCCGGAATTTCGTTGCCAACGGTGTATCCAAGGATTGCGGGATGACCCGCGCATTCCCGAACACCTGCTCGGATGCGTTCTTCGATATCCCGGCCCTGATGCTGGTCTGCCATAAACGTCACGTGCTGTTCCCAGGGCAAACCCACCAGAACGCGCAGGCCCCGCTCGGCCGCTAAATCCAACAACCAACGCGGCGGCACCGTGTAGGTGCGCACCGCATTGATCCCGTATTCCTGCATCTGTAAGAAATCCCGATTCACCAGTTGGGCCGAATGATACGCACTGCCATTGCTCTCCGGTCGGAATGGACCGTAAGCCACCCCTCGCACATACAACTTCTCTCCACCGGCGAAGAGGAACTTCCCCTTCACACGAGGCCGAAATTCCAAGGCACCGGCGCAGCCCGCCGCGCATCCCTGTTGGAGGGGCTTCGCGAAACCGGTTTCTGGGGCCGTTGGCTTCATTCCAATCGTGCGGGTGGCGTCTTTACTGGGCTACCACCCGATAATACCGTTGAGCATTGGTCGGGAGTGAATCAGTGACACGAACCTCGGTGCCATTGCCGACCACATTCGTGAAAGTGACCCAGTTGTTTGTCCTTAAAAGATGCGTGGCAAATTGGCCAGAATAGCTGTGGCCGCTCTGTGTCACGAAAGAGAAGCTAAAACCATTGCCCTGGAATCCGGGCTTCGAAATAAGGACTGGAGCAATAGTTCCATTCGTGACCGCGATGCCAATTGAGTTGGTGGCCGAGAGTCCGGCATTATCTGATGCAATAGCTGTCAAAGTGTAATTTCCTGCGGATAAATTATTGACCGTCACCGAATACGGTGCGGTCCCGGCATTGCCCACTAAGCCGCCGTTGACGAGGAACTGAACGTTTGTGACGTTGCCATCGGTATCTGCAGCCGTCGCCCCAATGACAAAACTTGCAGATGCCTGAAAAATGGAGCCAGGCGCAGGATTGGTTATAGCGACAGTCGGCGCGACATCAGTTACCACGAAATTAATTGAATTGGTGGCTGCAAACCCGGAATTATCCGAAGCGATCGCCATCAAGGCATAGTTGCCGGCGATAATATTGCTGACTGTCATGCCATAGGGAGCAGCAGTGACGTTGCCAATTGTCCCCCCATTTAACCGAAATTCTACGTTGGTAACGCTCCCATCAGGATCCGTTGCCGATGCGCCTAGCAGAATAGTTGCTGGAGCCTGCAATGTGCTGTTGGCGGCGGGATTGGTAATCGAAACTGTCGGAGGCAGATCCGTCGTTGCATTGGTTACGACGATGGCAATTGAGTTCGACGCTGTCAGACCTGCGTTATCCGCCGCGATTGCCAGCAGGGTATAATTGCCCGCAGCCAGGTTGCTTGCCGTCGCCTGGTAGGGCGAAGAGGTCACATTCGCCAGTACGCTGCCGTTTACGCGGAACTGAACGTTGGTGATTGTGCCTGTTGAATCGGTGACCGATGCCCCGATGATCACGGTTGCGGGTGCTTCGAAGCTCGCATTTGCTGCTGGATTGGTTACGCTTACCGTTAAGCCTGAATTCAGGGTCAAGAGGTAGCCCTGAAATTCTCCGTCGGCGAGATAACCCGAGCCGATGATTTGGCCAGCGTCATTGATACCATCCGCAGAGGCCAAGTTGGTCCACCCTGAGTTTGCGGGAAGCAGCGCGGTCAGGTTGATCATCTTCGAACCATCATACAGGAACGCATTCGCGATCTCGTTCGCGTCGGTTGCATAACCAACAATTAACCCTGCATTGTTAATCGCGCTGGCGCTACTCGTGCTGCCCCCCAATGTGCCAATGTCACTCATCACACCATCGCGATACATGAAGGCATGAAGCACAGTTGTGCCGTCGATAACGGTCTCCGATTCGCCTACGACTGTCGCCGAATCATTCACTCCTTTCGCGCTGCTGTAGCTTCCGCCCAGCGTTCCTAAATCCACCATGCTGCCGCTCGGTCCGTTCGTATAGACGAACGCGTGAACGTTCGTGACCCCTTGAGCGATCAGGACATCGGATTCGCCCACGATTACTCCTGACTTGTTAATTCCATACGCCGCACTGTAATCCCCGCCCAAAGCCCCGAGATCTTTGATCGTCCCGCCACTGAAAAGTGCTGCATGGATGGTGCTGGCTAACGTCAGGCTTGTCTCTCCGGCAACCTGACCCGAAAGATTGATCGCATGCGCACTGCTATAGCCGCTCCCCGCCAACGGCGTCAGTGTGCCAAGATCCGTCATCTGGCCGTTTTCATAAAGAAAAGCGTGCGCATCGAAACGGGAGTTGGATTCACCTACGATCTGGCCGGCGTCATTGATCGCGTAAGCTACCGCGTAAGGAGAGCCGGTCAGATTTCCAAGGTTGGTCGTCGTTCCATTGTTAAAGAGAAAAGCCAGAACATTGAATAAATTCGTAGGTTCATATTCACCGACAACTTTGCCTGAACCATTAAGACCGTGTGCCTCGCTGTAGCTCCAGGTGGGTGAGCCTACTTCAGTAATTGAATAGGTCTGGCCACTCACCGTGAAGGGCAGACTGATTGCCAGGACACTGCTGAGAATTGATGGGACGGTTTTCACAATTTTTGCGGATACTTAATGCGTCTGCGTTGTGTTGTTGACGAGCAGCGGCTGCTTGCTCAACTGCTCGTGACTGTTTTGGATTGGTCAGCGACAAGCTGCGGCGCTTGAGCTGGTCATTGATTAAACCCCGTGGTGTGGCTTTGGAGCCATGTCACATCCGGGTTATTGGGACAAAACTGGTTTTTTACCAACGGCACTCCACGGGTAAATGATGGGTTCGTGCGCGGATCTACCCATTTCTTGAGCTGACAATGCCCGTCCGCAAACGAGAGATTGGCGGCATGGTTATGGTAGCTGGCCGGCAAGTCGACCCACTGGGTTGTCTCTCCCTGGTTTACCATGTCTACCGCAAACCACCCGTCGTTGATGCTATCTTCGCGTTCGTCAATGAAGACCCAAGTGTCAGAAGGCCCGGGGTTTAACAAGTCTGTCAAGCGGCAATTGAGCTTGTAATAAGGAGGATCCTTCGGCTGCTGCCAATCGCGTGTGTCAAAGCCTACCCACCCGTTCATTGAGATACTGCGTACTCGTTGATAGGTCACCCCGTCCACATTCACCGAGCTGCGATCGCCGGGACAGTGGTATACCGCAGGGTTCTTCGTGTAAGCCCCCAATGAGCCGAACTGGGCGAAGCCAGGCCCGACCAGATTATCCGTGTTGGTCGCGTCTGAAAGTGAGGCGGGATCGGTCGCGTAGCTCATGTTGCCCGCCACCCAGGCAGGATTATCAAAGTCCTTCCCTTCGTTCCCAAAGTCGCTGTTCGGAGCCAGGTAATCAGGAAAATCCTGGTTATAAAGTGACCAGGCAACTTGCATTTGTTTCAGATTCCCCAGGCAGTAAGTGCCTTGAGCCTTTAGCTTCGCGACAACAAACGCCGGGAGAATCAGGCTGGCCAGGATCGCGATAATCGCAATGACGACCAGCAATTCAATAAGAGTAAAACCCTTGTCTTCAGCCTTTGGTGTTGGCCGGAAGCGCGGGCAGAACCTATTCATCTTTTGCATAAGCAACGTCAAACTCCACCCGCTGAGCATTCTCACGCTTGCCCAACCAGACAGCAGGGTTCATACCAGGACCGAACGGAGCTTTGACATCGGCTAGACCCGGGCAAGGATTTGATCAATTTCTTGACACTCCTTGACCACAAGAGGGAGATTCATACACCGCACTTGGAAGCAGGAGAAGAACGGACCGGCGCAGGCTATATATTATTCTACTCATCAGTACAAAGCCCCCTTATCGCAAAGAAGCTGCTTGCTGCCGCTGGGCAATTCCCTATAAGCCAAGGAAATTCCTGGAATGAGAAAGGGATTGACAGGATAACGGGTAAGGCTGATAATCATAAATAACATTAGTAACACACTCATGATAACCGCTGAACCCGTAAAGCTATCGCGAAACGAAGGGTTGAAGTCCACTAATCCTCTTCTGGCCGGTACCATTGCGTCGACCCTGGCCGACAGCAATGCGGAGCGGTTTTCTGATGATGACTACGAGTTTCTCAAATTCCATGGGATCTACCAACAGGACGATCGTGATAAGCGCAAGGTGGCGAAGCAGTTTATACTAATGGTTAGGACCAAATTCCCGGGAGGCGTGTTAAGCGCACAGCAGTATTTGGTCTGCGATCAATTGGCCTCTGATTACGGCAACAACAGCTTACGCATCACCACACGACAGGATTTTCAGTTCCATGGCATCCTGAAATCGAATCTGCGACAGACGATGAAGCGTCTCAACGAAGCGCTGGTAAGCACGATTGCTGCATGCGGTGATGTGGAAAGGAATGTAATGGCTCCCCCCACACCGGCGACCAGTCCACTGGTGGATAAAGTCCTCGCCGAGGCGCGGGGCCTTTCGAACGTTTTGGCTCCGCAGACCCCCGCCTATCACAGCATCTGGATCGATGGCCAGGAAGTGGATTTCAACCGGGAATCGAATGATGCCTTTGTCGATCCCCTCTACACCAAGAATTACCTTCCCCGCAAATTCAAGACGGCGTTCGCTATCCCGCCTCTGAACGATATTGATGTTTTTACCAATGATGTCGGATTTGTTGTCATTGCGGAACAGGGAAACCTGATCGGCTACAATCTTCTTGCCGGAGGCGGCATGGGCATGTCACATGGGAATGCGCAGACGTTTCCGCGTTTGGCCGACGTAATCGGATTTTTGGAGCCCGAACACCTTGAAAGTGTTGCAAAGGCCGTAATAACGATTCACCGCGATTTTGGTGATCGGACTAACCGGAAGCACGCGCGTCTTAAGTACGTTTTACAGGAACGCGGGGTCGATTGGTTCCGTTTGGAGGTGGAACAAAGGGCCGGGCTGAAGCTGGGGCCGCCTCGAGCCTTCGAGTTTACCCGACAGGGTGATCTCCTGGGGTGGCATCAGCAGACGAACGGTAACTTTTTTCTAGGCCTCTTTGTGGAGAACGGTCGTATACGCGACGCGGATAGATATCGATTGAAGACGGGCTTGCGCGAGGTGGTCGCGCGATTCGCCCCTGAAGTGCGGTTGACTGCATCGCAAAATCTGCTGCTGGTGAATGTTCCGGCAGAACAGCGCGCAGAAATTGACGCGGTGCTGCGCGAGCACGGTGTTTCTGTGGATAACCCTTTTAGCCCGACGCGGCTGGCGTCGATGGCCTGCCCGGCCTTACCGACCTGCGGTCTGGCTCTGGCAGAATCCGAGCGCACCTTGCCTGGCCTACTGGGGGAGATTGAAAGGTTGCTGAAGGAGATGGGACTGGAGAGAGAGGAAATCATTATCCGCATGACTGGCTGCCCAAATGGTTGCGCGCGGCCGTATATGGCGGAGATAGCATTCGTCGGCAAGGCTCCAAACAAATACCAGGTTTACCTGGGTGGGAACGAGGCCAGCACGCGTTTGAACCGGCTCTACAAGGATTCGGTAAAAGGGGACGAGCTGCTGAAAGAACTCCGGTCCGTGCTGACGCGGTACCGTGAGGAGAGGCGACCGGGCGAACGGTTTGGAGATTTTTGCGCGCGGGTAATCTGGAACGAGACTACCACGATGGCCTGAGGGGAAAGTATTCGCGAGCGAGTTTGGAGGCAAACTTGGGAACACCAACTGAAGCACTGACTCCCGTCGAAGTCCGGGCCCTCGACCAACAGTTTAACCGGCAGAGCACCGAAGAAGTGCTGACCTGGGCGTGGCAGCGGTTTGGCGTCAGCGCCGGCATTGGCACGAGCTTTCAGGGTGCCGGTCTGGTGATGATCGACCTGGCCAAGAAGGCCCGTTTGCCCTTCCCGGTATTTACTCTGGATACAGGCTTACTTTTTCCCGAGACGCTGGCTCTCAAGAAGCGACTGGAGGGATTCTTCGAATTGAAAATCGAGACACTGGAACCGGATCTGACAGTTGAAGAACAGGCCGATATTAACGGCCCGGAGTTGTGGAAACACAACCCGGATTTATGCTGCACCATCCGCAAGGTATTGCCGTTGCGTGATAAACTGAACGACCTCGGCTGCTGGATTACCGGTTTGCGCCGGCAGCAATCCGAGACCCGCGCCGGCATTGGCATTATTGAACTCTATGCCTTTGATGAGGCATCGGGGCAGGACATCGTGAAGTTGAATCCCATGGCAAATTGGACACGCGAGGCGGTCTGGAACTACTTGCGCGAACATCGCATTCCCTATAATCCGTTACAGGATCAGGGCTATCGATCGATCGGTTGCTATCCGTGCACGCGCAAAACCAATGGCAGCGAAAACGAGCGCGCTGGCCGGTGGACTGGATTCAACAAAGTCGAATGCGGCATCCACACGTTCATGCCCAAGAAAGTGGATTTCCAAATATAACCGCGCGTGCCGAGGGCTGTTTTCTTAACCCATGGACAATTTATCGAAACTCGAAAACCAGAGCATTTATATTTTGCGGGAAGCGTTTAACCGATTCGAGAACCTCGCGATGCTCTGGAGCATCGGCAAAGATTCGACGGTCCTGTTGTGGCTGGCGCGGAAGGCTTTTTTCGGCCATGTGCCCTTTCCGCTGGTGCATGTCGATACGACCTACAAAATCAAATCGATGATCGAGTACCGGGATCAATTGGTAAAGGACTGGAAGCTGCAGTTGGTGGTGGGCAAGAACGAATCGGTGCTCGCCAGCGGAGTGACTTACCCGAACGGCAAGGCGACTCGTGTCGAATGTTGCGGGACGCTGAAGAAAGACGCGTTGAAGCAGGTTTTGGAGAAGCATCATTTCACCGGCGTGATTGTCGGTGTGCGTCGCGATGAGGAACCAACCCGGGCCAAAGAGCGCTACTTCAGTCCGCGCGACAAGAACATGGAATGGAATGTGGAAGATCAGCCGCCCGAGTTGTGGGATCAATTTAAGACTGATTTCGAAAAAGGGACTCATATCCGAATCCATCCGCTGCTCCACTGGACCGAGTTGAATGTCTGGGAATACATCGAGCGCGAAAATATACCGGTGATTCCTCTTTATTTTGCCAATGGCAAGGGTGAGCGCTATCGCAGTCTTGGCTGCGCTCCCTGCACTTTCCCGATTAAATCGGACGCCCGGACTGTGCGCGACATCGTTGAAGAACTGCGCCATACCAAAACTTCCGAACGCTCCGGCCGGGCGCAGGACAAAGAAAGCGAAGATGCGTTCGAGAAACTGCGGCGTGACGGATACATGTGAGCAGACTCTACTCCTCCATGACCTCTCCTAACGGTTCCGCCAAAGCTCCTCTGGAGCAGCTTAAAATTGTCATAGTCGGCCATGTCGATCATGGCAAATCAACTTTCGTCGGGCGTTTGTTCCATGACACCGGGTCATTGCCCGAAGGCAAACTTGAGCAGTTGCAGCAAGTCGCCGTCAGGCGAGGCGTGCCTTTCGAATGGGCTAACCTCATGGACGCGCTCCAGTCCGAGCGAGACCAAAATATCACCATCGATACGGCGCAGATTTGGTTTCAGACCAAGAAGCGGCAGTACGTGATCATTGATGCGCCGGGTCATAAGGAGTTTTTGAAGAACATGATCACCGGTGCGGCGAATGCCGAAGCGGCGCTGCTGTTGATTGATGCGCATGAAGGGGTCCAGGAGAACTCGCGCCGGCACGGCTATTTGCTCAACCTGCTCGGCATCCGTCAGATTGCGGTCCTGGTGAACAAGATGGACCTCGAAAACTACAGTGAAGAAAAATTTCAGCAGATTGAACGGGAGTACCGGGCCTGGCTTAAAACTATTGGCGTCGAACCCAGAATCGTGATTCCTATCGCGGCGAAGCACGGCGACAATATTGCTTCGCGCAGCCCTAACATGAAATGGTGGCAGGGGCCGACCGTGCTCGAGACATTGGATGAATTCAGGATTGGTGAATTGCCCAGCAATCAGCCCCTGCGTTTTCCCATCCAGGATGTTTACCGCTTCGACCAACGCCGCATTCTCGCCGGCCGCATCGAATCCGGATCGCTTAAAGTCGGCGATAAACTGGTGTTCTCGCCGACAAATAAGACCAGCACGGTCAAAACGATTGAACGGTGGAACGCTCCTGCCACGGACTCGGCCAGTGCCGGAGAATCGATTGGTGTGACCCTTAGCGAGCAGGTCTTTGTCGCCCGCGGAGCGGTTGCGGCGTTGGAATCCGCGCCGCCCTTCGAATTGTCGAGTTTCAAAGCGCGAGTTTTCTGGCTGGGCCGCCAGCCCTTCAGCAAGGGCAAGACCTACAAACTCAAACTCGCGACCCAGGAAGTTGAGTGTTTCATCGAATCGATTGAGAATGTCATCGATGCTTCGACGCTCGAAACGATCTCGCGGAAACCGGAGGAGACATTTGTCGGACGGCATGAAGTCGCCGAATTGACTCTGCATACACGCAAGCCGATTGCCTTTGATGTCCACGCCGAGATTGTGCCGACCGGTCGCTTTGTGATCGTTGACGGTTTCGATGTGTCCGGTGGAGGGATTATTGCAGCCAACAACTACCCGCGGCGCACTCATGATGGAACCACCAAGAGCAACAACATTTATTGGAGTCATGGGAAGGTGACGGCCCAACAGCGCGCGGCGCGCAACGGCCACCGCGGCGGTGTGCTGTGGCTGACCGGCCTCTCCAGCGCCGGAAAATCGACGATCGCGACGGAGCTCGAACGCGAGTTGTTCAATCTCGGCCGCCACTGCTATGTGCTCGACGGTGATAACATCCGCCATGGTTTGGGATCCGATCTGGGCTTTTCGCCGAAAGACCGTACGGAGAATATCCGGCGCATTGGTGAGGTGGCCAAACTGTTTGCCGACGCCGGCGTCATTTGCATTACGGCATTTATTTCTCCGTATCGCGAGGACCGAAACCTTGTCCGACGCATCATGCCGGAGGGCCGGTTCGCAGAGATTTACGTCAATGCCCCCCTTGAGGTCTGTGAGAAGCGTGACCCAAAAGGGCTATACGCCAAGGCACGCGCCAACGAAATCAAGGAGTTCACCGGCGTTTCAGCTCCTTACGAGCAGCCGCTGAAACCGGAATTGGAGTTGAGGACCGATCAATTGACCGTTGCCGAATGTGTGACTCGCATTTTGGACTACCTCCAGGCACAAGAAATTGAGCCGGCAGTCTCGATTTGATTAAGCGATTGTAGGAGTCGACGTAAGGAGACCGGTTTCCTGCGTCAGTTTCAACAATACTGTAGTTGATCGAGTTGGCCTGCGCGGCGAGCAGGCCCTACTACCCCTTACGTCGTCTCCTGCAATTAGGTGACCAATTTTCGGGCGTTGGCCAGCGTATCGATTTCTGAACGCGATTTGTCGTTGCGAATTCGCACAATGCGAGGGAATCGCAAGGCGAGGCCGCTGTTGTGCCGATCACTGAACTGGATCTTGTCGAAGGCAATTTCGAGCACAATTTCGGGAGGGACCTCGAAGTAGCGACCATGCTGGCGGACAGCGGTTTTCAAAAAGTGCCGCGTCAATTCCGCAATTTCCGCGTCCGTCAGACCCGTATAAGCCTTGCCGATCGTTTTTAAGTCGCCGGTTTGCTCGTCGCGGACCGCAAAGGTATAATCACTCAACACTTTGCTCCGTTTGCCATGGCCATATTCCGCACCCACGACCACACAGTCCAGCGTCGCAAAGGCTTTCTTGAGCTTAAGCCACGTCAGTCCTCGCCGCCCGGGGGTGTAGGCGCTGGCGGGATCTTTAATCATTAACCCCTCATTTCCTCGGCCGCGTGCCGCCGCAAAAGCAGCATCGATCTCTTCACTCGAGTTCGCCTGGGTGATCCGCGCGAGAACCATGGTCGCCGGCAAGGGCGCGAGCCCTTCGAGTGCCAGACGCCGTTCCCGAAGCGGGCGGCTAAGCAGGGTTTCGCCTTGTCGCCAGAGCAGATCAAACACGACAAATTTAATCGGAACTTCTTCTCGCATGAACAAGTCCACTTGACGACGGCCCAAGCGCTTTTGCAATTCGGCAAAGGGCAGCACATCATCTCCGCGCATGGCGACGATCTCGCCATCCAGGATCACATCCTGTGCCAGAGCGCCAGCCGAGTCGACGATTTCGAGAAAGGTGCTGGTGATATCCTTCAGGTCTCGGGAATACAGTGCCACCCGGCGGCCGACCTTATGCAGTTGGCAGCGGATGCCGTCGTATTTGTCCTCTAACCAGACGCTCAAGCTGTTGGCTGGTGTGATTCTCCCGTCCTGGCCAGTTTCAGTCGTCGGCTTCTTTCCCATTCTATTCCATACGTCGGCGGCTGTCGGTTCGGGGGATGCGAGCATAAATTTGACGGCCCGAAAAGGTGTCAACGTGGCGTGTCCAAGGCGGTGTAACGAAGCCAGTTGGGCGGTCGCGCCGATGTCGCCGAGCAACAAATTCGCCTGGCGAACTGTCTCGGCGGGTTCGCCGAACGCACTGGCGACCGCTTCCTCGACTAATCCTTCTTTCAAACCGATGCGGAGATCGCCCGTGATAATCTTGACCAGGTATTTGGCCTCGATGGGTGTGCAAATTTCCAAAACGGCCCTCAATAATGGGGTTTTGGCCAGCGGCCCGCGGGCGGCCTGGAGTTGATCGAAAAACCGATTTACGTCCGCCAACGAAAGGGCTGCTGCCGGCTCGCGATCCACCATTACTTCGGCCGCAGACTCACCGACATCGCTGTGCTTAAGATAAATCTGATGCAAATCAAACTCGGAGATTCCACCAACCAAACACAACGCATCACGCAAGATCGCCCAGCCGAGTTGCAGCACTTTGTTCTGGGTCGCGGGAAACGGTCGTCCGGTGAACCAGGTCGCCGCCAACACGACCGATTCGCTGCTCAATGAGTTGAGATACTCGGCGAGCACTCGGATTTTTTCGAGCTTCCGTGGATCGGCCGCAATGCGTGAACAGGTCAGGGCAAAGCGTTTGAACGAGTCCGGGGCGGATGCCCCTGCACTGGACGCTAGCAGGTTTTCGGTGTTTCGTGTTCCGTGTTCCGTGTTTTCAACGGGCGCGTTCTCGACCGACTTCGGACGTTGGACTTGTGAGTCTGGATTATCTGCCGACTTTGGACTTTGGACGTTGGACTTTGGACTTTCTCGGGGAAGCGCCAACGTGAACTGTTCATTTTCACTCAGTGCTTGAGCGTTATAACCGAGAGCACGAAGGGTTTGGGCGAAATCGGCTGCAAAGCCATGCAAAGTATATACCTGTTTGGGTTGAACCTTTTGAACTAATGCAATTAGGTCCGGGAAATCCGCATGATCACTCAATGGAAACGCGGCATCACATTGGTAGCGGTAACGGCAATTCGGATCCACGGCCCAACCAGTTAGAATTGCGGTGCGCCGCGCTCCGAGGTTTCGCAGCATCGCTGAGTTAATGATGTGTGGCGGACAAAGCAGCACCTTTCCTCGCGCAGAACCCGCCTCATAGGGCTCGTAAGGCGGGAAGCACTGGCCGAATTGCTCGTAAATGCGGGTTAGTTTCCAAACTGACCCATGCAGCATGAGCGGAAAGCCGGCGTTGCCCAACCCGCACAGCAGTTCCTGGCTCTTGCCCAAGGAATACCCCAGCAATACGGGGGTTTCATCATTGTCGAGTGCCTCGCGGCAGAAGCGAATAATCCCTTGCAGAACCGCGTCAGTCGGCGGAAACGCGTACTGCGGACGCCCATAGGTCGTTTCCATGACGAGAGTATCTGCCCGACGCGGCTCACACAGTTCCGCCGACAAACTGTGGCGCAATTTGAAATCGCCGGTATAAAGCAAATTGGTGTCCGCGGTTTCGATTAAGGCCATCGCGCTGCCAAAAATATGGCCGGCCGGAAGCAGCGTGAGGTTGAATCCTGGCCCATCCTCAAAATAGCGACTTTGGTTGAACTCGAGAATGATTTCGTGACCAACTCCAGGCAGCCGCGCCTGCATCAATTTCGCCGTTGGCGCGCTGAGAATGACCTCGCGATGTTCGGCGACGTGGTCGGAGTGGGCGTGGCTGACAAACACCTTTTCGGAACCGGTCTGCGGTTCATGGGGATCCAGCCACAAACGCAGATGGGGCAGGTGCAAACCGCCAACACGATATTCCAATCCTAAAGCAGACACAGAGGAACCTAGGCGCCAGAGACTTTTCGTCAACCTACCATTGGCGCAGGCGAAAGAAAGAGTTCCCAGGGGATTTATCGAATTTCACATCATACGATCGCGCCGGAAGAATTGGACTTAAAGGGACCCACTCTCCGTTCAGATCCGGCGCTTGTTCCACCTGAAAAACCGAGCCTTCGCCGTCCCATTGCATATGAATCGCGCCCTGAGACCAGGTTGCCGACTGTATTTGCGGCGGTGGCTTTGCGGGAGTCAAGTCTGTCACTACAAACAATGCGTCCAAGCCGTAGTCTTGCGACGGGTCGGCCGGTGCAAAGGCGGCCAGGAGATCTTGGTTGCGGAAAACCCGGTAGCCCAGACTGCTTAAAAGATCGCCCGCCTGGACGCTCCCAAGGTCATCGTCGGAGAATCCTTCTTCGACTGAGAACCAGACCTCGCCGCCTGGCCAAATAAAGAATGCCCGCAGCCCAAAATCGTAATTGGTATTGGCCATGTGAAAACTGCCTAACAACTGCTGGTGTGTGAGATATACCTGACCTCGGTCCGATAGAATGTCGCCCCTGCCAAGCGTGAGACTTTTGCTCACGACGACATTGGTTTGAATTGAAAAGAGGATTTCGCCAGTGGGCATCACCTGGAAACCTTCGAGACCCGCATCGAGGGTTGTTGACGCCACGCCGAAACCTGCCAGCAAATCCTGATTTCGTTTTATAATGATGCCCTTATTTGACAGCAGATCACCATGCTGGATGGGACCGAGGGTTTCGCTGAAGATGTCAATCGGAATTGAAAACAGGATTTCACCGTTGGTCGTGACCTGCACGCCGTCGAGCCCAACATCAGGGACAATTGGCATTATGCCGAGCGGTCCTGCCAGGTCGCTATTGCGCTTCACGACCCGACCGCGATTGGAAATCAGATCGCCCGCGCTAATCTGGTTGGTCGGCGCAAATCGGTTGGTCGAAGTGAAGGGCAGCGTGGTCGAGAGCCAAAGTTCGTGCAAAGGGGCGGCGACAAGGTGCAGCGAGAAAGCTTGCAACAGGGTGCCGTTGGTTTGGCGCAGGTCAACTTGGATGAGTGGAAATGGCTTTTGCACTGCTGAAGAATCGTTGGTGAAGAACGCGAGCCGGTTTGTGAATGGGTCCTCGATATTCAGCGCAAGATTCATGTCTTGCAACAGAGCAAATTCTTCGAAACGCACGTAGACTCCATCCCCTTTGATTTGGCGTTGGAGCCAGGTGCTTGAGCTGGTGGAGAAGGCAACGTTTTGGACCGCGTATTTGGTGTAGGGCGGCGTGTCCTGCAGAAGTACGAGATCGAAAGTGCCCTGCAATGGTTCCTCGATCGTCGGTCGGGCACAGATCAAACAATCGTCGATGAGATAGCTTCCCCCCAGTAACGTATAGCTAACACGATTCGTCTCCCCTGCCCAGGTGGTTTCCGTATGCAAGACAACGACGGCTACACAGATGATGGCCCCTTGAAGAATGCGCCGGGGCGGAGGGCCCAAACGCAGCGGGCTAAACCGCCGCCGATCCTGTGTGCTTTGGGCTCCCTTCCTGTCTGTGTCAGAGCACATCGAATATTCCTGCGCTGATGCCGCGAGGTATTTCATAGCGGCCAACAATTGTTACTTTCGCAGATTCTGCCATCCCATTCAAGCTGACCCTTCGCAAGCCGGTAGCGCTCTGGAATTTTACAGCAAAACTCTACAGTGAGAATATAGACGGGGAAGAGAACCCACAAAGAACCTAGGCTAAGCGAGGACTTGTCCGCAAAACGGAACGCGTCAGAGGAGGGGATCAGTGGTCGCCTGCTCCCGAGTCCTGTTCGCCTACCACCCGCCAGTCCGGGGTGAAATAGGCGGCCCCGCCTTTTTCAGGAAAAGACGGGGCTCGCCCTCGGAACCCACAACCATAGCAAGGAGAGTATCCCTCAATTCGCAATCTGCCGAGCTGGTCGGGAATGATTGGCGCAGTCTGCGCCAAGTACCTGTGAGCGGCAGGAGAAGGGGCGTCAAGAGGGCTAAGGATGCGGACAGCCGAGGTTGAAAATACGCTGGCCGTGAAGACGGGGGATTTACGAGGAGCCGTTAAGGGGGGACAGGCTCTGGCTCGGTCCTGCGCCGGCCAGCAAAATCTGCGTTCAAACAGCGTGTCCGCATCCATGCCGAGCACTTTTGAGTCTTCAGTCGAAATGGGCTAACCGCTTTTTGTCGGTACCTTCTCACATTTTGGGCAGGCTTTAAGAGTCACGAGTTCTAGTCTGCGGACTCCAATTCCCCTTGGGGAGACACCGAGCTGCCGACAGGACCCGGGCGGCTTCTCATGTTTTGGGCTTACAATGGCAGTTTTTGGAGTGTTATTGCGTCCGCCAGGTTGCCTTTGCGAAAGCTCGACACTCGAGTTACTCTAACGATAGGAGGCAATTTCAGATCTGAACTCCAATCCCCTAAAAATCTTCAGCGCAGCGGCGGTCCCCTCTCTTGTGCAGTTTTTTTCGTCGGCTGTGTCAGTCCCAACCGGTTTGAATTAAGGCGGCTTTCTTGCGGGATTTACGAGGGGGTGCAAACAGGACCCCAGCTCAGTTCGCGCAGCTTCGCTCCGCCGGTATCGACTATCCTTAGCCTGCAGGTATTTAGCTTGGACATTTCGTTCGAACAGCGACTGGCGCACGGCCTGGCCTATAAAAATGCGCACATGCGTGAAATTCACGCGTTCTGCGTGAAATTCACGCATGCTGGGGAAAGCTCAATCGGCAATTTCGCTGATTTTCAGCGCGGCATGGTTTATGCGATCCCCGAGCCGTCCCATTTGAACGCAATGCACCTGTGACATTAATGGCTGATATGCATCGGTTATGATCCAGCCGCGATTAAACGTCCTGCTGGTCGACGACGATCACAACGATTCCGCCCTGTTCGGCATTGCCGTCGATCGCAGCGAGTACAATATCTGGCTGCAAACATTGCCTGATGCGGGGTTGGCGACCTATTATCTCGAAGGCCGAGGTAGTTATTCGGATCGAACCTTGCACCCGCTGCCCGATCTCGTGATCCTGGATTTGGACATGCGGCTGACCGGCGGCATTGAGTTTTTGGAATGGCGCCGGGCGTCCCGGACGTTTTCGTCGTTGCCGGTGATTCTCTTTAGCGCCTTTGCTTACAAGGGCGCGATAGAAACGGCTTTGGGAATGGGTGCCAATGTTTTCCTGCCAAAACCGGCAGCCTTTGAAGGCTGGCAGACAATCGTTCGGCAGATTTGGGATTTCGGGATGGAACACCTCCAAGCCGCGCACGCGAGTATTTGAGTTCCGGGGGTCGAAAACCGAACTCCGAACACAACCCTAAAGTCCGAAGGCCTAAATCGGGCAGTATTCAAGCGGATTACCTGGTCAACACCGCATTATCGGAAACAGGCGCCTCTGCCAGTTTTGTGGCTTTTGTCAAAGTCACACTGCGGATGAAAGAGATTTCCTCCGGGCGGTAAGGCGTTCCGTCGGAGCGAAAGATGTCGTGAAACCAAACCGGCGGCTCCGAGGTGTAGGTCTTTTTCTACGAATCCCACGGATAAATCGTCTGTGTTTTTCCTGAGACGAACCCCCAATTATATGCGCCCATGGATTTAGCCCAGACCCCGCGGTGGCGCAAGTCCGGTTGTTGCTCAAGCGCATTTTTTAGGAAGCTTGGTGGGGCACCAGCCAATCCGACAGAGGAAGGTTAGGATAGCGGGGAGCAACGCCAGAGAAGCTATGACGCAAGTGCCGGTGGCTATAGCCATGACCAGACCCAAACTGGCTATGCCTTGATGCTTGGCTACCAGCAAACTCCCGAAGCCCGCCATGGTATTGAGAGCCGAGACCAGCACTGCTTTGCCCGTGCTCTTGGCGAGGATGTTCGGGTTGGGCTCCTCTGCAAATCGATTCAAGATATGGACGCCGTTCGTAACCCCAATGCCAATCACCAGCACCAAACTCACGATATTCACGGAGTTGAAGGCTATCCCCAGCCAGCCCATCAAACCCAGCATCCAGCAAAAGCCGATTGCCACCGGTAATAGGGCCAGGAGCACCGAACTTAAGCGATGAAAATGGAGAAATACCAGAAGCGCAATAATGGCAGTGGCGTAAAGAGCCGCTTTTTGGACATTCTGCTTGAGCCGAGAAGTATATTCATAAAATTGCACCGGCGAACCGGTCACCTGCGGATCCACCGATCTGAGTTCTCGGATGAACTTCTCCTGCGGATCTCGTTGCCAAATATCCTCCTTGCCGTAGACCTGCAGCAGAAACTTGCCCGAAGGACTGATGAAGAAACCACGGAGGAAAGCCGGCACATCTTCCGGTCGCAGTCGCTGACGGTCGTCCTGCTGTTCGACGAGGGAAATGGTTTCGTGCAGATCACCAAACAACAATTGTTGGAAGGTCGAGAGTCTACGGGCCGTCGAGGGCAACTCGTTTGCCGTTAATCGCCGCAACCGGTTGACCGAATTGCGCAGCGAACACAGCAGCTCTTCCGATGCTGGATGGTTCCCGTGGAAGTGGAGAGTATCGATGGCCTGACCGAGATAGCCGCTCAGCGAAAAGAGAGTCTGGCTCAGACTGGGAAGGTCGACTGGCTGGGTATTCAACTCAGGCAAGGCAATGGCACCCAGCTCCTCTTTGATTTTATGGATTAAGACCAGCTTTCGTTCCTGATCTTCGGTTAGGTACTTCACCAGCGAAATCACTCGGGCAACCGAGGGGAGCTGATTAATGCGTTGCTCCCATTCGGCCGCCTGGGGCAGCGAATCTGCTATCGCGGCGCAGTAGAGCAGCGACTGTGAACCCGCGCGGGCAAGCTGCGTTTGCATTCGCACGGCGGGCATACCCCGGCTCTGCAAATGGAGCAGGTTGTAGTCGAACTGAACCTTAAAGGCTCCAATGATCATGAACATCGTGAAGATCCCGCCGCAAACCAGCACCAACCAGGGACGCTTGAGATAAAGCTGCTCAAAGCGGGCTCGTCGGCTGTTGTAGCCCCAGTCAGGGCGGGCAGAAGATCGCAGGGATACCATCAGCGGATCGGGTGGGCGTTGTTTGCCTCCCGCGGCCAGTTGCTTTGGCAGGTCCGGTTTGCGGCCCACCAGGAGCATGGGCAATAGGGTCAACATCGGAACGAGACACACCAGGACGCCGCTGCCAGCGATTAATCCCATCTCCCGCATCCCTTTGAAATCGGTCAGCACGATGATATAGAAGGCGCCGGCAATGGTTAAGGCGTTGGTAATCACGCCAACCCCGGTAAATCCCAGTGCCTTGGCGATCGCGACGCGGCGGCTCTGGCCTTGGCGAACTTCTTCCTCATAACGGAAAATCAAATGCACCCCGTAATCGATCGCCAACCCGATCAAAATCGGCACCAGAGTGATGCTCAAAATGTTCAAACGGCCCACCGTCAGGGCCGCAAATCCCAGCGTGTAACAAATGCCGATGAGCAGGCAAAGGGTGGCCATCAACGGCCTCAAGATACCACGGCAGCTGACAATGAAAATAAACGCCGTGAGGGCCAAGGCCATAAGGGCAGCGACTTCCGTATCCTGTCTGGCTTGCACAATTTCATCGTGCGTCAACACTGGTTCGCCGGTGATTTCGACATTGACTCCAGGCACTTCGGACCGCGTTCGGACAATCCATTTGCGCAGCTGAAGGATGGCCGCGTCTTCGTGGTTGGGATCCTTCGCCTGGGCGATCAAGACATATATCCGGCCGCGGTCAAAGGAGAGATAGAGTTCCTGGCTATCCTGTTCCTGATTACTGCCCAAAAAGGTGGTGATATCGGGCGCTAGCGGAGTTTCCTGTGATTCGATGCAGTCGGAGGCGTTGTCAACAATCCGCTGCAAGGCGGGCAGCGTTCGAGATAGTAAGTCTTCGTTCGGTCCTTCAGAGAGGGCCGTAGTCCCCAATCGGAATTGCCGGTTGACCAAGGTAAAGACGGTCTCGAGGTTTGTCGCCCGTGAAAAAGTTTTAAACAAAAGCTGATTGGTGAACAGGTGTTGCTGCAACCCAGCCAGCGTTTCCTCAGGCAGAAATAGTAGCGCCTTCGGTCCCATCAGCTTTAGTCCGGCCCGATAATAAACATCGGCGAATTGCACGTCTCCCTGGAGCCTTGCCGCCAACCGCTCCACAAATTCACGGTTCTTTTCCCGGCTTCCGCTTTCGACCAGGACAAACAGGTTCTCATGAACGTTGAAATCCCGTTTAAATTGCAGGAATTGATGCCAGTAAGACTCCTGCACCGAAATCAGATCGTGCTTATCGGTGCTGAACTGCAGGGCTGTGTTCGTATAAGCAAGGCAGGCCAGAACCAGCAGCAGTTCAATATAACAAAACCAGCGGGGATGACGAAAAACCACCTCTACCAGGGAATGCAGCAGACGCCCCTTTCTGCTTTCATTCAACGACTTCATCAAATGTGATGTTACTATCAGCAGCAAGTTTGCTCAACCGTCGAGCCCGACCGGCCGCTCACGCGCGGATTCAGTCAGCGGGCACTTGGATAGGTTGGGGTGGAGGCCGGGTTTACGTTGGCTCCTCAGCAGTAGAGCCATTCAATTCGAGTTTTGTGCTTGCTCCATGGCAGTACAAGAGAGTGAAGGTTTTGTTGAAACTGGTCCAGATCTTTTCAAACAATTCTTGGAGGTCGTTGGCGTTCTGACCAGATACTAAACGATGCCCGAGGCTTCGCGCCGGAACACATCCGGTCGGCCAAAAGTTACCCAATCCCTGGGGATTGTGCGACATGGAAAGAAACGTCCTGGAGTGGACGACCTACGTGTATTTTTGTTCTCCGATTTGATTCATCTAGATTGCATCGAAGCCAATGCGGGGAACCGAGCAATTTGCGCGGTTCTGGAAACCTACGGGAAATTTCCTTCTGGCTGTTTGCAAAGTCGCCCATAAAGAGGCATGGTAATAGTCCCTTCGGATGGATCTCGAACACCGCGGGTGAACAAACCGTCAGACGAAAGGCAAAACACCATGGGCGACAAGTCCCCCAAAGCCGTGCACAAGCACGCAACGCAGAAACAAACTAAAGCCAATAGCGACCTGCAAAAGAAACAGCAGGCCATCGCCGCCAAGCAAATGGCCTTCAAACAGAAGTAACCCTCGTTCTTAGTTCCCAGAGGACAAGGGCGTTGCAGGATTCATTCCGCGGGTTGTCGTCCACCTCTGCAGTGGACGTGTAAGCGGTCTCTTTCCAGAGGACGGCTTAGCCGCGGCGGTTTCTCCCTTGACCGCTTCGGGTTTCTGGGTAGCAAGCAGGTGCGTTTCCGCTTCCAGCCAAAATTCCAAATCCCGCCCCTCAGGGCAACCTGCTTTTTCCCAAAGCTGAAAAGCCAGGCAGGCGATTCCGTCTTGGTTCGCGATAACTTCGGACGCACCGTTTTGATTCATAGGGAAAACTATTAACGAGATTTAAGTGAACAATCAATTCTTTTAATCACACATATTCCTGGGCTTCAATAGCAGTGGCACAGAAAGTGTCAGCCGTGCCAATGTCCGCTACGAGTGGTCTGCTCCTATCCACCCCGCAATCGAGGAGCATTCTGCAAAGCCTCAAGGGTGACTTTTTTTCAGGTCCACCACGCGGCTTTGACCAGGTCTTCATAAACGCCGGTCGCAACGTTGTAAGCCTCATCGCCTTGCGCCGCTTGACTTCCTGATCGAGCATTCCACACCGGCATTATCGGCCAGCGCGCAATCAAAACGACAGAGAGATTGTATCATAGGCTGCTGATGATGATTGTTGTTGTTTGGCAGGTGGTTGGTTAAAATGGGGTGGTCGACGGGATTTGAACCCGCGACAGCCAGATCCACAATCTGGGGCTCTAACCAGGCTGAGCTACGACCACCGTAGCAGGCAGACAACGTAAAAGTCTGGCAAGCTGACGTCAAGTTTGAGTCCGAGGACAGCAAGACTTTGCATCAGAGTTTGCGCTCCCCTCATCTCAACCCTCTCTGCAGAAAGCCGCAGAAGCGAGGGAGAATCCAATACAATCAAGGAGCGACTCGAAGCATAGCACCTACTCTTGAAAAGTTACCGGCGAGCTGTTCCTTCGCTTTTGTTTGTTTCGTTATCTTCTGTCAATCTCATCCTCTGTTCCAACCCGCAAATCGCTTTACCTCATAGGTTTTTATCCTAAAGTGCTGGCATGGTGTTGCTCGAGGCCAGCCGTTTTTTCTGCCAATTCAGCAAGGAAGAGATGGCGACGCTCCGTACCGCCGCGCGAGAACTGACCTTCCGCGCGGGTGAGGAGATCTTCAAGGAAGGGGACGAAGGCGACGGCGTGTATGTCGTCAAGGATGGCCTCGTTGAAATCAGCGCGCGGATGGGCCAAAACGTACGGCAGGTTTTAACGCAGGTTCTGCCCGGCGAGCTTTTTGGGGAAATGGCGGTGATCGAGGATAAGCCGCGTTCGGCAACTGCGTCGGTGAAAGAAGATACCGTGGTTTATTTCATTCCGCGCAAGGAGATGCTGGCACTGATCGAGCATTCGCCGAAACTGTCATTGGGGTTGCTACGCGAGATCAGTCATCGACTTCGGGAGTTCGACCGGCAGTATTTGAGGGAAGTTCTGCAAGCTGAGCGTCTCTCGGTTATCGGCCGGTTCGCCCGCTCGATCGTGCACGACCTGAAGAACCCGCTGAATATTATCGGTCTCACCGCCGAAATCGCCGGGATGAGCCAAAGCACGCCCGAGACACGACGGCAGGCGGTGGCCAACATCCGCCAGCAAGTCGATCGCATCAGCGATATGATCGGCGAGATCCTCGATTTCACCCAGGGTGTCTCGCCCAACCTGGTGTTGCCGCCGATGGACTACTCAACTTTTGTGCAGGAAGTCGTCGCTGAACTGCAGACGGAAGCGTCGTTGCGGTCGGTGATGGTTGAATTCCAGAATCCGCCGCCGGCTCAGCAGGTGGTGATCAATCCCAAACGCCTGCGCCGCGTCTTTCACAACATTGTCCACAACGCGACCGAGGCGATGGCCGGTGGTGGAAAGATCATGCTGCGGTTCCAAAGTTCGCCCAAAGAAGTTGTCACCGAGATCGAGGATACAGGTCCGGGGATCGCGCCGGAAATGAACGGCCAATTGTTTGAGGCATTCGCGACTTTCGGCAAAGTCCATGGAACGGGGCTTGGCTTGTCGATCTGCAAGCGGATCATTGAGGACCATCACGGCTGGATTACCGGCCGGAGCGAACCGGGCCGCGGGGCAATCTTCGCCTTCGGCTTACCTGTATCATGAACCGGATTCGGCTGCTGTCGGAGCAAGTCGCCAATCAAATCGCCGCGGGTGAGGTGATTGAGCGGCCCGCCAGCGTGGTCAAAGAATTGGTGGAGAACTCGCTGGATGCCGACGCTGGGCGTTTGACAGTGGAGATCCAGGCGGGAGGGCGGAGTTTGATTCGGGTTATCGATGATGGAGTGGGCATGAGCCGTGACGACGCACTCCTCTGTCTGGAACGGCATGCCACCAGCAAGATCCAAAAAGCTGAGGACCTCGCCTCGATTGGGACGATGGGCTTTCGCGGCGAGGCCTTGCCGAGCATTGCCAGCGTCAGCCGCTTTCTCTTAACGACCCGCGAGCGGGAGGGCGATTCTCCGGAAGGAACCCGGGTGTTGATCAGCGCCGGAAAGATACTCGAAGTGAAAGCCGCCGGTTCAGCCCCTGGCACGACGGTCGAGGTGCGTCAGCTCTTTTTCAATCTGCCCGCGCGGCGAAAGTTTTTAAGGACCGAAGAGACAGAGTCAGCGCACATCCAGCATTACCTGACACTCGCAGCGCTCGCCTTTCCGGAGGTCGCCTTCACGTTCCAGAAGGATGGACGACTGGTCTGGCAACTGGCGGCGGTAAAGACGGGGCAAGACCCGGAATCGAGGCTGAAGGCCCTGCAAGAACGGTTGCGCGCAGTTTATGGCAGCGCTGAGAAATTGTTGCCACTCGATTTCTCGACATCCCTTCAAAGTTCGTTCGACCCAGGAGACGACAATGCCGATGCGTCGGACGGATTTCGCGTGTGGGGTTTCATCGGCGCGCCAGGAGTATCGCGGGCGACACGGGAGGATCAGCATTTATTCGTCAATCGCAGGCCCGTGGAGAATCGCGGCCTTAATTTTGCGTTGTTGGAAGGCTACCACACGGCGTTGATGAAAGGACGGTACCCGGTTTGTTGTTTGTTCCTGGAACTCGACCCGGCCGCCGTGGACGTCAATATTCATCCGGCCAAACGCGAGGTAAAATTCCATCGGGAAGGCGACGTGCGGAAACTGGTGGCGCAGGCCGTGCGCGAGGCATTGCTGAACTTTCATGCAGGAACTCAACCTGGCAAAGTCACCAGGCCAATTACCGAACCATCTCGGGTGCGCGCCGATGCGGCGGCTCCCGCATTCGCCAAACCAGTGGCCACTCCCGCCTCGACGCAGCCGGGCCTGCCGACCTTCCCACCGGAACTGCAACCAGCCCGCCCCGCCCCTCCGGCCGCCCAGCAGACCTTGCCGATGGGGTTTCGTCCTAGCCCAGCTCTTTCGCCGGATGCCTTCTCCACCCCGCCTGCAGTCCCACCGAGCAGTGTACCGACGACGGAACACTCAACACGCAACATGCTTTCGCCCGCATCGCCCGGTTTGCCGCTACTCAGCGTCCCTTTGCGGCTGGTTGGAGTCATCGGTAGGCTCTACGTCGTCCTGGAATCCGATCGAGGCCTGGTGCTGCTGGACCAGCACGCGGCGCATGAACGCATCCTTTTCGAGGAAATGCTCAACCGGCTCGAGCAACATCAACAAGCCCCTTCACAGAAACTCTTGCTTCCGGCAACAATCGAGCTCTCGGCGCGTGACGCGAACTTTGTGCGGGAACAGGTGGCGATGCTGACACGATTGGGAGTTGGCCTGAACGAATTCGGCGAACGCACTTTCCTGCTTGATGCGCTGCCGCCGTTTGTGAAGGCGTCGGATCCGCGCCGATTCGTTCTCGAGTTGATTGATCAATTGAAGGCTGCCGGGCAGGAAGTCAATACGTTGCGGCTGGGCGAGCAGGTGGTGGCGAAGACTGTATGCCGCCATGCCGTAAAAGCCAATGACCCGCTGGCCGGAAAGGAATTGGAAAATCTGGTCGAGGATCTCCGACGATGCGCAATGCCGTACACCTGCCCGCATGGCAGACCGACGCTGATCGAAATGAATTTTCGGGAGCTGGAGAAGAAATTTGGGCGAACCCAATAGGCAACACAAAGGCAAAATAATGGGTCCTGCTGCCTCGTTTCGGGAAGGAGAGAGGGGGCAAACGAACGCCAGTGTGGGGTTACGCGAGCTGCGTTCGCTGAGTTTCAAACTGCTTGTTTTTTGCGCGACGTCGCGCGTCATTCTTGCGACGGCATCTACTGCCCTCGGCGCAGAAGTTCCCACGAACGCGCTGCCGAAGATTGTCATCGCCAAGAGACCTCGAAAGGTTTTGCCGTGGGCTGGTTGAATTGGGGATTTTATGATCAGCCTGAGGCTGGTGATTGCAGCGAGCTAACCGGGTTGGTGCGCGCGGATGGAGCCATTAAGGAGTGGGGTAAAGCTTTCCAAAGCCTGGCAGGGGCGCTGAAAGGAGAGCCGATCGCACCCCCAAAAATCGGTTCGCGCCCCGTGCTGGATTGGGATGCTTGCGTCACCAGTGCCCAGGCGGGAAAAGAATTTCGCCAACACTACTTACAGGCCTTTCTCGCAGATTGGACCTCCAGGTAGGGCGCGACCGCCGGCCGCGCGCTCCCATTTAGAGATCGGTTCTAAGCCTGCCTCAGATAGGGCAGCGACCACGGCTTGCGGTACGTCGTGCTCACGAGTTTGTTGGCCGAAGCATCATCAACCACGCGTTCCTGTTTGGCATCCCAAACCACTTTCCGGCCCGTCCGGTAGGCGATATTGCCCAGGTGCGCCACGGTTGATACGTGGTGGCCGACTTCGAGGTTTAGTGCCGGTTGGTGGCGGGACTTCACGCAATCGAGGAAATTTCGCACATGTGCCGGGCGCGGATCGCCGCTCCCCGGTTTCTTTACCGAATCCAGATTGGCCGGCTTTCGTTCCGTGCGAATTTCCCAGCCTTCATCGTTGAGGATGATCGTGCCTTCGGTTCCATTCCATTCGATACCCCAACTGCGGTTATTGAGGCCGTTGTTCAAACCCGCCTTGTGCTCCCAAACCAGCATGTAGCTCGGGAACTCATAAACGGTGATTTGCGAATCGGGAGTTTCGGAATTGTCATCAAAGACAAACTTCCCGCCGGTTGAGAAAGCACTCTTCGGGGGTTCGGGCCCCATCCCCATCAGCATCATATTAATCAGATGGACGCCCCAATCCGTCATCAAGCCTCCGGCATAGTCCCAGAACCAGCGGAAGTTAAAATGAAACCGGTTTGGGTTGAACGCGTGTTTTGGGGCCGGACCGAGCCAAAAATCGTAATCCACACCTGCTGGCGGCGCACAGTCAGCTGGCTTGCCGATAGTCGGCAGCCAATCAAGATATGCCCAACCACGCACCAGGCTAACCTTCCCCAACTTGCCGGACCGGATAAACTCTCCGGCCTCGATGATATGAGGACAACTTCGCCATTGAGAACCCATCTGCGCTACCCGATTGTGACGGCGCGTTGCTTCGACCATCGCTCGTCCTTCGGCGATACTTTTGGCCAGCGGCTTCTCGACATAGACATCCTTGCCCGCCTGGCAGGCCAGAACGGTCGGCAGGGCGTGCCAGTGGTCCGGAGTCGCTATCAGCACCACATCGACGTCTTTGCGGTCTAATATTCGACGAAAATCTTTGGCCGTGTCCGGCTTCCGGTTGCGCTTCTGCTGGCAGATTTCCGACGCCTTGGCGATATGCGAATCGTCGACGTCGCAAACCGCGACGCAGTCAACTTCGGGGTTCAAAAAGAAGCACTCGAGATCCCCGCAACCCATCCCCCCGGCCCCGATGAGCCCGAGACGCACTTTTTCGCTGACGGCAGGTTCTCCGGCGCGAGCCGAACGAATAAATGGTGAACTCAAGCCGGAAAGCACCAGTGGAGTCAGACCTGTAGCCAGAGTGGTTTGCGTCAGGAATCGCCGGCGAGAGAGCGTTTTCATTGGGGGGGGGAATGCGGGTTTGATTCAGTCTTGCAGTTTTGGATCTGCATTGCGCTCTCTTATTAAGCTGCCGATATCGCCCAAACAAGCTTTATCAGGCACTTGGCACTGTCCCCGCTTCGAATTGAAAAGGCGAACTGAAGGCCGGATATACTCCCATCCATGCACTTACCCTCGCATGTCCACATGTCATTAACCCCCAGCTTTTCAGCTGGGGTGGGGCGCGCAGGCCGATTCGAACCGCTGAATTTAGCGGTTTATCGGCGGTTTACGCGGTCACGCGGTTCTTGAGGAAACCGCTGAATGAAGCGGTTGGAACGAATGTACGTCACGTCAGTACCCGCTGAAGCGGGGTATTAATGAGAGGGGCCCTCGAGCGCATTACTACTTCTCCCGGCTAAGCCTCGCTTTACCTCAGCCAGCCTGTGTGTTAGTTTTCCACCAATGCAGATTGCCACAGATAGCCGAGTTTACGCCGCGCTGTTTTCTACGCCGCGTGTTGCGACCTGCTGTCTGCCCACTCCGCCTTAGATTCTCTTTCCGCCTTCGCGGGTTGCCGCTTTCGGCGCGTCCCAGAGACGCTGCATTATGTGCATTCCGGCAACAGAGAGGAAATAATTCTATAACTTAAACCAGATTTTTTATGCAGGAACAGATTTCACGCCGTCGCACCTTTGCGATTATTTCGCACCCGGACGCCGGCAAGACCACTTTGACCGAGAAATTCCTTTTGTACGGCGGCGCCGTGCAATTGGCCGGTTCAGTTACTGCCCGCAAAAATCAACGGGCAACCACCTCCGACTGGATGGAACTCGAGCGGCAACGCGGCATTTCCGTCAGTTCGACGGTATTGCAGTTCGAGTATCGCGGGTACTATGTGAACCTGCTGGACACCCCCGGTCACAAAGATTTTTCAGAGGATACTTACCGCGTGCTGACCGCGGTCGATGCGGCGGTGATGGTGATCGATGCCGGCAAAGGTATTGAAACCCAGACCCGCAAACTTTTCGAAGTGTGCCGGCAGCGCGGCGTGCCGATTTTCACTTTCATGAACAAAATGGATCGGCCCGCGCGTGATCCGCTCTCGCTATTGGACGAGTTGGAACGAGTCCTGGGCATCGCGGCCTATCCCGTCAATTGGCCGTTAGGGGATGGCCAGGATTTCCGCGGCGTCTTTGATCGGAAAGGCAAGTTGGTCCACTTCTTCGAACGCGTGCCGGGAGGCGAGTATCGCGCGCCCGTCTCTGTGCACGGCCTGTCCGACCCGGTAGTGCGCAACCAGATGGCCCCGGACGTCTATGCCCGAACAGTAGAAGAGTTGGCAATGCTGGATGGCGCCGGTGCCCGCTTCGACCACGAGGCGGTACTGGCGGGAGAGCTGACGCCGGTCTTTTTCGGCAGCGCTGTTAACAACTTTGGCGTGCAACTCTTGCTCGACGCTTTCCTGGAACTTGCGCCGTCGCCACGTCCACGGTCCGTTAACGGCCGCGTCATTGAACCCGCCGATCCGGTGTTTTCGGGGTTCATTTTCAAGATCCAGGCGAACATGGATCCCAAACACCGCGATCGGCTCGCCTTTGTGCGGATCTGTTCCGGACGCTTCGAACGCGACATGTCCGTCATTCACACGCGCACGGGGAAAAAGCTGCGGCTCTCGAGTTCTCACAAACTCTTCGGGCGGGATCGGGAAACACTGGACGAGGCATTTCCGGGAGACGTCGTTGGCCTGGTTGGCCACAGCGATTTCCGCATCGGCGATACACTCGCGCAGGATCCTTCTCTGGTGTATCGCGAAATTCCACGGTTCACCCCGGAATGTTTCGCGTGGCTACAGAGCCCGAGCACCGCGCAATTCAAACGGTTCCGCGAAGGGCTCGAACAGCTGCTGCAGGAAGGCGTTGTGCAATCGTTTTTGCTCACCGACTCAGCGCAACGCGTGCCGTTGCTTGGTGCTGTCGGCCCGCTCCAGTTCGAAGTCGTGCAATACCGGATGCAGACCGAATATGGGGCCGAATCGCGCCTCGAGCCGGGTCCGTGGAAGGTGTTGCGTTGGGTCAGCAGCGAAAGCGGCGCCCCTATCGATGGGGCGCAATTACCCACCGGGGCGCGTCTCGCCTCAGATGTCGCCGGCAAACCGGTGATCCTGTTTCCCGAACAATGGAGCTGCGATTTTTATGCCGAACGCAATCCGAGCGTGCGGCTATCGGCCTTGCCGCTGGAGACAGCCGAAGCATAATGTGAACTGATGGGTCAAACCTTTCGGTGCTGTTGGATTGGTAGATCTGGACTGCCACTTCGGGCAACGCCTATCCCCTTTAATGGTTTTTTAATTCTGACCAAGCTGTACAATTTCGAACACCTCATCACCACTTCCGCACCTGCCGCTGATCGGCGCCTTTGCCGCCAGCGAGGCTGAAAATCCGGCAAAATCAAGGGGAAATAGGACCCCGCGACGTGGTGGCACTGCCTGTGCTTGCGTCGTCCTTTGATGGTTTGGTACCCGTCCAAAGCAACCCGAGCTCGCCCTGAAGTGGCGCTAAAAAACAACACCCCTCCGCAAGGGTCCCACACCTGCCCGTTACCTGTGGCGGCGACGCGAGTCCGCTCCCGCATCACCTAAACTCGTTAAAAGCACAATCCAATCATGAAGCTAAAATCAAAACTATGGCCGCGATTGATTCCCCGGAGGTTCGTCGTGGCGTGCGCTGCACTTCTGCTCACTACCATCTGGCTGGCGCGGGCTCAGGATACCAATTCCATGGCCGCGGACACCAACGCGCCTGCCCCCAGCACGAACGCGGCAGCGCCGCCAACAGATACGGGGCCAAAACCCGATCCCGCAGGCACCACAACGGGACTTTCATCCGACGCGCAAGCGCCGAATGGACCTTTCGTGGTAAGTGCGCCGGCAGACCTAAGTGACGACGATAAGAAAGACGCCGCCAAGGTAAAAACCTACGCGGAAGCCAAGAAGGCCTACGACGATTATCTCGCCCAGGCCAAGATCGAGCCCTTGGCTGTCAAGCTTTCCGATTCGGTCGGCCATAACCGCGTTGCCATTAACTTCATGTGGACGCTCGTCACCGGATTTCTGGTGATGTTCATGCAAGCCGGTTTTGCCCTCGTTGAGACAGGCTTGTGTCGGGCCAAAAACTCGAGCCATACCATGTCGATGAACTTTATGATTTATCCCATGGGCATGCTGGGCTTTTACCTCTGCGGTTTTGCCTTCATGTTCGGCGGTCTTGGGCCGATAGCCACTATGGGCAATTACGGCGGACTCAACGGAGAATGGACGATCAACCTGTTCGGCAAGCCGTTTGGTTTATTGGGGCATAAAGGTTTCCTGCTCCAGGGCGTCGGCTACGACACCGCCGCCTTTGCGCTGTTCCTCTTTCAAATGGTCTTCATGGATACCACCGCGACCATTCCGACCGGTGCAGCGGCTGAGCGATGGAAGTTCTCTGCTTTCATGATCTACGGTTGCTGCATCGGCACGTTCATGTATCCGATTTTCGGCAATTGGGTTTGGGGCGGTGGCTGGCTTTCTCAGTTGGGCACCAACTTCGGATTAGGGCATGGTCACGTCGACTTCGCCGGCTCCTCAGTCGTCCATATGCAAGGTGGTGTTATTGGCCTGATCTTTGCCTGGTTGATTGGTCCGCGGTTCGGCAAGTACGACGCCCACGGGAAACTGGTTCACCCGATTGTCGCCCACAACATCCCGATGGTAATGCTTGGTACATTCATCCTTGCCTTCGGTTGGTTCGGTTTCAACCCGGGCTCAACTCTCGCCGGGACCGACCTGCGCATCTCCGTGGTCGCCGTAAACACCATGCTCGCTTCGGCGACTGGCGCTTTGGCTGCCACTCTGTGGATGTGGTGGGTGCGAACTAAGAAACCGGATCCGTCGATGATGTGTAACGGCATGCTGGCAGGCCTGGTGGCTATCACCTGCCCTTGCGCCTTCGTCAGCGCGGGGGGCGCCAGCATTCTCGGTGCGATCTCCGGAATCCTCGTGGTTGAATCCGTCTTCTTCTTCGACCGTATCGGGATTGATGACCCCGTCGGAGCGATTTCAGTGCATGGCGTCAATGGTGCCTGGGGTTGTCTCTCACTCGGCTTGTTCGCCGATGGCACCTACGGTGACGGCTACAATGGGGTCTCAGGCAACGTTACCGGCCTGTTCTACGGCGGCGGCCTCAAGCAATTGATCGCCGAGACCATTGGCGTCACGACATGCTTCATCACTCTGTCGGTGCTCGCCATCGTCGCCTATTTCATCGCTGAGAAACTCGTCGGTAACCGTGTTAGTCAGGAAGTCGAAATTGAGGGCCTCGATCTTCCAGAAATGGGTATCCCCGGCTACTCCGGCTTTGTAATGGATAAACAATCCGAAACGCCGATGCCCAAAGGCCAGCACGTCTCGGTTAAAACCTCCATGCCGTCAATGGCGAAAGCCTAAACAAATCGCTGCGGTGGGCTGCGTGCGCCCGAGTGCACGCAGCCACCGCCATCCAATAATAATCTCATGCAAACTCAAATATTACCGCTCGTTTGGTCCCTGACCGCCGCCCTCGCCGGCGTCGTCATCGGACTTTCGTTCGGCAAATTACAGACGCTCGCCTCACGGCGGCACCAGCGGCTGGTCCAATCCGGCAAGCTCGAGAATGTCTGGGCCGTGATGCCGGGTTCAATGCGTCGGGTCGGCTATCTGCTGGTGGCACTGGCAATCGTTCAAGTGGTCTGTCCATTGCTTTTCACCAATGGCTATCAATGGTGGGTTTCCGGCGGCGTCCTCGCCGGTTATGGCGCCATGCTTTTTCTCCAACTCCGCCAACGCTTGTCTGAAACTCACTAACCACCCATTATGAAGAAAATTGACGCCATCATCAAACCATTCAAGTTAGAGGAGGTCAAAGAAGCCCTCGCCGAGGTCGGGATTGACGGCATGACTGTGACCGAGGTGAAAGGCTTTGGACGGCAACGCGGTCACACCGAAATCTACCGCGGCAGCGAATATACGGTCGATTTTTTACCGAAAATCAAACTCGAGATCGTCCTGGCCGACGACATCCTCGACCGCGCGATCGACGCGATTGTTTCGGCTGCAAAGACCAACAAGATCGGTGACGGGAAGATATTCGTCACTAGCGTTGATGAGGCCATTCGCATCCGCACCGAAGAAAAAGGTGAAAAGGCAGTCTGATCCTGAAAGTGTGTCCGTGTAACCGTTTGCCGAAACCTACACGGTTTTCTAAGGCGTGGATCGTTGCAAAGCGCTCCACGCCGTATTGCTTGCGTCTCTGCTCGTGAAAATATGGAAACCGAACTGATCCCCGTCAGCCCGTGGATGATGCTGCCCTTCGTACTGTTGTTGACGCTGATTGCCCTCGCACCCTTTTTCTTTTCTGATTGGTGGAGTAAGCATTACGCCAAGGTTGCCTGCGGCCTGGCCACCAGTGTCCTGCTCTATTACTTTGCCGTTTTGCATGCCCCGGGGAGCGTCTGGTGTGTTGGCTGCGATTACATCAGCTTCATAGCGTTAATCGGCTCACTGTTCGTCGTTTCCGGCGGAATCCATATTAATGTCAAAGGGGAAGCCACCCCGGCCGTCAATGTGGCCTTTTTACTAATCGGGGCCATTGTCTCGAATCTGCTCGGCACCACTGGCGCATCAATGCTCCTCATTCGCCCCTGGTTGCGGATGAACAAATACCGTCTGACCGGTCATCATGTCGTTTTCTTCATTTTCGTTGTTTCGAATGTGGGCGGATGTCTCACTCCAATCGGTGATCCGCCTCTCTTTTTAGGCTATTTGATGGGCGTCCCCTTTTATTGGGTCGTTCAGCGTTGTCTGCCCATGTGGGCCGTCGGCGTCGGCATGCTCTTGTTGATGTTCTACTACGTCGATCGGCGAAATTTTTCGCGTGCTCCCCGAGAGGTCCGAACTGAGCTGACCTCCGGCCATGAGCAGTGGCGTTTTGAAGGGCTCAGCAACTTACTTTTCCTGGCAGTCATTCTGGGCGCGGTTTTCATCCATCAGCCTCCGTTTCTACGCGAGTTGCTGATGATCGGCGCGGCCATTGGTTCCTACTACACCACACGTCAATCGGTGCACGAATCCAATCACTTCACACTCCATCCCGTTCGGGAGGTTGCGGTGTTGTTTATCGGGATATTCGGCACAATGTTGCCTGCCCTCGATTGGCTGCAAGGCAACGCGTCCAAACTGGAACTGGCATCGCCAGGCTTTTTCTATTGGGGTTCAGGCACCCTTTCAAGTGTGCTCGATAACGCGCCCACCTATCTCTGTTTCTTGAAGGCCACCTTTGGCCGGTTCCTCTCTGCTGACACCATCGCTCAGCTCAATCATCTTGTGCAAACTCAGGGTGCCGACCTCGCCAGTGTCGTCGGCGCTCATGCCGAGGAGATCAAACAGACCTTCGCCGCGCTTCAGAAATATCACGCTGCCGACCTGGTCGGTAAATGTGTCACCACCGATCAAATCCAGGTCGCTTACCTGCTGGGAAATCTCAAATTCAACAGTTACATCACCGCCGTCAGCGTCGGCGCGGTCTTCTTCGGCGCCAACACTTACATCGGCAACGGACCGAATTTTATGGTCAAAGCCATCGCCGATCACCAAAAGGCCCACACGCCGACTTTTCTGGGATATATCGCCAAATACACAATCCCCTTCATGCTGCCGATGCTGCTGGTGGTATGGCTTATTTTTTTCAAGAAATAAAAACAGCACCAAACCGCAACGCCCTGGCAATTCGCGCCTCGAAACTGGTTCCATTCTTCCGCCGTCAGCTTTTGAACATCGGCCGAACTTGCGGACCAGCCCGCGGAGCTTCGCATCAACGGCCCTGACGGGTGGCCAGCGTTCTGGCCCATGGCACCTTCGGAGCACTCCGTGCCGATGACTTCCATGCTTCCTCACCACCCTGGCTGTTTTCGTCGTAATCGGATGATCTCGATTATTGTCGCAAGGATAGAATTGCTGTCCGGCAGCGCTCATATTGCTGAACCAAGAGATCACGGCGCGACGATGAGACTGCACATTGAAAAAGAAGCTATTTATTTGCCTTGCGCAGCCGCCTTCTCAATATCGTACACAAAAATACCGTGTCCCACGCCCGCAGCGTCGCGCGATTGGGCCATTTGAAACGCAATGAATTTGCCGTCGTCGTTCACGACAGGATTGGAAGCCTTGTAACCCGGATAATCACTGAAGTGCGTCAGGCGCGCGACATACCCGGTGCCATCCAGCTTCAGTTTCCAGAGATCCACATGGTTTGGACCTTGTAGATTCTGTTTGTCGCACTCAACGAGTGTAAATTGCCCATCGGGGTAAATGCCTTCCGGCTCATCGTATTGTCCAGGTGCGTTGGAATAATTCGTGACTTTCTTTGTCGCGAGATCGATACCGCATGCCTCGGTGCCTTGATAACCGTAGGCACTAAAGGTCAGTTCCTTCTCCTCCGGCGGACGAAAGTTCTGCGTTTCCATCGTGCATTTGAAAGGCAAGTCGCGGCTGTCAATTATGAGTCTCTGGTTCGCCAATTTAGGCCGGCCTTCCTCGTAGACAATATCAGCCTCTTGCATGCGCGAACCGCCGGCTGGCATCTCGTTGGGATACTCCTCCGCGACGTGCGTCCAGGCTATGTGCATGCGAGAACGGGAGACGGCCGGGCCTTCACTGCACTTGGTCCCGAGAGGGACAGCCGGCTTGGCGAAGCTTTGGTCGAGCACATAAAGCCAGCATTGCAGCCGGGCCTCATGCGTTTTCTTCGCATCGAATGCCTCCGGACCGGAGAGTAATACGTCGCCATTCTTTAAATAAAGCGCCCGGGTATAGCCGAAGTGGGGATAGTGCGCGGTGAGGTTGCGGATGCGCCTGGTTTGAAGATCGAACTCCATCGCATCTCCAAAAGTCTTAGAAAGAAAAAGGATTTTCTTACCGTCGTGGGACCAGTCAGCCCGTTCACCAAACCACGTCACCTGCGTAATGTACGGCGGCAAGTGGTCCGCCGGGCTTCCCTGGGAATCAGCGGCAGTTGCCGTTCCCGCTACCAGGCCGACAAAAAGAACGCGTGTGAGGATTTCGAACGGCCTCGTAGCCGCCGACGTGAGGTGGCGGCAAAATGGGTAACCGGACTTTCCTATTCGCCTCCTTCCGTCGGCGGCTACAAGAAACAACGCGAGAGGAAATTTGAATTTGGGCATAAACTTAGTTTTCTCAGCTCATCCCGAAAGTACGGCTGGAACAGGGGCGGACAGCCGCTACTCTCAGCACTATCTTCTCAAAGGGTAGGACACCTCCTCCTGAGATCAAGCTCTCCAGTGACTAAGTCGTAGCGCAGATTTGCTCGGGGCAGGCGTTCGCATTGCGTCGCCCCGGTCGAGACGACCTGGGTCGCCACCTTTGTCCCTCCAGGAGTAATCGTCGGGTGGGCTGAGATGGGAGCATCGGACGAGGAGGCTAGCGACTATCAAAACGAGGATGCGTATAATCGGCCCCGCGCATGATTGAGTCATCTACGTAATTGTAGACCATGCAAGCTATGAGGCGTAGGTTTTTTGGGCGTCAGCGTGACTGCCGGACAAGCAGTTATTCTTATTTTGATCGGCTTGTGAAGATTCCGTCCGATGAATTTGAAGAGATGACGGGGATATGCCTGCGATCCGTATTTCCATTTCTCCAAGCGACCGATCTCGCGGTTTCGGGCAGCACCTCGGGAGAGCACGGCAGCCGTCAGTTGCCTCGATTGCCTCCCGTGGGATCTAATGTGGTCTGCGCCGGATCAAAAAATTGCTCCCGCGCTTGACCCGTCTATTACTTCATACTTTAGGCTCTGGTGTCATGCATGACGCAAACGAACTAACTGACAATATAAATACTACGCAGACCTATGAAGAAGAACGTAAAGGTGAAGGAATGGGTCGCTATGTTCCAGGAGGTCGGCCTGGATCAGGCGCAAATGCATCGGTGGCATAAGGTGTTTGAAACCCGCCACCCGGACGGCCACCAGGGTTTCCTGGAGTGGCTCGGACTCAAGCCGGAAGACATTGATCGGATCCGGTCAGAAAGTAGATAATCGACGCAGGAGTGGCGGGGCAAACGTCACGCCACTCCTGCGCGGGAATGAAGACCTACTCAATTTCCACAATTGCCCGAGCGTGCGGCCTCTCCCGCAGCACGTTGCTCTACTATGACCGTCTCGGCTTGCTCAAACCGACCGGCAGAACCGGTTCCGGTTACCGCTACTACACGGACATTGATCAAAAGCGATTGCAGCGGATCGGATACTTCCGCGAGGCCGGGCTGAAACTGAAGGAAATTCGCGCCGTACTTTCCTCCGGAGGCAAGCCCGGCACCAGGCTGCTCGAAGAGCGCATGCGGGAGACGGCCGAAAGCATCGTCGGCCTTAAGAAGCAACAGCGGTTGCTCGCTGGCTTGTTGCGCCAGGTCGCTTCGGGCAAGCGCCCGGCGACGGTCGATAAGGAACTTTGGGTCGAAATGCTGCGCGCGGCGGGCATGAACCAGAAGGCGCGGTACCGCTGGCACCGGGAATTCGAGCGGCGCGCACCGGAAGGCCACCAGGAGTTTTTGCTTTCGCTGGGTATTCCCGCAGATGAAACAGAACGAATCCGGCGCTGGAGTCGCGGCGAATTGGATCAGTACTGACTTTGACTCTGCCGAGCGCCGGTGTCGTCCTCCTCCTCGTCTTCGTCCTTCGTCCTCGAAAAATCCCCGGGAAGATCGAGTGACGACGACGAGGACGAGTCAATGAAGACGATCCCGATCTTATAACTCGGTTCAGTCGAAGTTGAACACGCTAGGTTTTGCCAGGCCGTGGCGGATACAAATCGTACTTCGGAATCGCCTGGTCCATTTTGTCCCACGGCTGAGCGTCTGAAACAAAGAAATCCATCTGTGGACTGAACCAGCTTGGATCATCCAGGCTGCCCGCAGTGATACCAATAAAACCGGTCGACCGTTCGTCGGATTCTCCGCCGGTGAGTCGCGAGCCGCAGTCGGCGCAAAAGCCGCGCTTGTGTTTGCCGCCGGCTAAGCTCGGCGTGAAATGATAACGCAGTTGCCCTTTGGTCAGGCGAAATGCCGACAATGGCACCAGCAGGCCGGGGACAAATGCGCCGCCGGTCACTTGCTGGCAGTCGCGGCAGTGGCACTTGAACGTCATGATCGGCCGGGCGGAGCACTCGTAACGAATTGCTCCGCAAACGCAGCCGCCGGTAAAAGGAAGCTCCGGAGGGGTCATGTTGCAATCGCCTCGTGGAAGACTGGTTACTGCTGATCCGGTATTTCCGCCTCGACAAGTTTCGTCAACAGTGTCAGCGATTCCTGCCAACCGAGGTAACAGGCTTCGGCGGGGATCGTCGACGGGATCCCTTCCTGCGTGATGTTCAACTCGGTTCCGCAGAAGACCTGCTTCAAACTGATTGTGGTTTGCATTTCGCCAGTCAAGTTCGGGTCATCGAATTTGTTCGTGTAACGGATCCGTTCGTGCGGCTTCAACTCGACATATGTCCCGCCGAACGAATGACTCTTGCCGCTAGTGAAATTGGTGAAGGACATCTTGTAAGTGCCGCCAACCTTCGCATCCAGCTGATGCACCTTACCGGTAAATCCATTCGGCGGAAGCCACTTCGCCATCGCATCCCCATCAAGGAACGCCCGATAAACTCTCTCCGCCGGTGCTCGGAGCACTCGATGCAGTCGGACCGTGTTTGTGTTGTTGGGCATAATTCGTCTCTTTTACTTTTTTGTGCCCTCTTGTGGCGATGCCAGGTTCGGGGAAAGTAATAGCGAATGAAGCACTGAAATTCAATTAAAGATGACGGCGCGTAAACCACAGGCCAAACCCGTTGGACGTAGGCCGTCAGGTGGTCGTATAGATGGGTTTAATCCGCCGGGCAAGATGCCCGGCTCTAAGGCAGGCGAGACGCCCACCGCTACGAAGCCGCCTACCACCCGAAGAACTTTACCTTTTCAGGCTCACTACCACGTACGGAGTCTCTCTGTTCAAATCGGGATAGATACAGCCGTTGCCATCTTTACCCATGGCTTCAATGAAATACATTAGATCCCACTTCGGTTCGATCTCTTGCGCTGAAATGACGGCCTCGTATCGGTTCTTCTCCTTGTTTGAGGGTAGCATCGGCACAGATCGAAAATCCTGGTGTTGATTAACGCTACGGAACTGGACACGCACCCACTTCACTCCGGCCGGAGTGCGCACTTCGGCGCTGATGGTGATCGGTGTGCCAATCGCGGCGGAAGTGATAGGTTGATGAATCACTTGAGGAACGGTTTTGTCCGTCGGCGAGTCCGTTCCTGTGAAGCGAGGGGCGGGTTTGGAGCCAGGGCTCGGCTGTAGCGCGCTGAGTTGCTGCTGCAGAACGGCGACACCTTTCTCAAGTGCAACCAACTCGTCTTTCCAATGACCGCAGAGGTCCGCGGTGCGTACTCCCATCTTGAGGTCGTCGGCGTAAAAATCTCCGGCCGCCCTGACCATTTGTCGCCAGGCCGCCGTTGCTTTTTGTTCGTCCGTGATTGCTTGAGCAAGAGCTTGCGGGTCTTTGGTGCGTTCGAACAATCGATAGTTGACGGCTGCGGGAATACGGCGGGAATGAAACAGGGCCAGATTGGCGAGAATCTTCAGATCGGTGACGGTCGACTCAAATTCCTTCGTTCCGTTTGTGCCGATGCCTCCCTGCGCTTTCGCCAAGCTAGCCGTGATTTCGTCGGCGGTGCGTGAAAACCAATCGCTGTTCGCAGCCGGACGGACCTTTGCGGTTTCTGCGCCTTCAATCAGCAGCCGGGCCTCTTCGTCGAAGCTGGCGAATTGCTGAATGTCGCTACCTTCAGCTTTGGCATACTGCGGTAAATTACCGAGTCGTTGCTTTTCGGCCCAGCCGCGCGTCATCGGAAAGGCGCTGTAAGGATAACAGGAGGCGACGATGCGCGGCAGAACGCGGCTGGCGTGGTGCAGGGCCTGCTCAATATGAGGGCCAGCGGCCTTGCCGAAACGTTGCTCAAATTCATGTTCCCAAATTTCCGGCGCAGCATTGGTGTCGTACCCGATCCGGCCGAACACTTGGAAGAAATGCCAATAGCGCTCGAACTCATAGGTGTAATAACGATGGGCCGGGGAGAGCAGTTCAAAGGGTTTGCTGTCGTGCGGCTGACCTTCCATTTTTGTGCAGAGCGGCTCGTTCACTTCGAAGCCGTCGCCGTCGTAAAGATGTGAGCTTTCAGCAAACCGTCGCGCGTAATCCGGATCGGCCCACAACAAAACGCGTGCCGTGCCGCCATTCCAGAGTCGCCAGTGCATTTTGTATAACTGCGGATACCGCAGCATGTCGGCGTAGCTGTGTCGCCGATCGAATTGGTTCTCGCGATTGATATGCGTTGGATGGAAAGGCAGCCCCATTTGCTCCATCCAAAACTTGGTTGTGATACGGAACGGCACGCCAACTTCCCGGGCGGTGTCGATGACGGAATCGGGAAGACCCTTGGCACGCAAATCGAGGCGCAACCTGGGGGCCTTCTGTTTCATCTGGAGGAAAACGTCGCGCCAGAACGCCCCCTGTTCGTTGTTCTTCAGGCCCGATTCGTCGTGCATGCGGAACTGAATCGCATCGAGGTTTGGCACGAGGCCAACAAATTTGGCGAGGGCCGCTTTGGTGTAAGAAACGAGATTCTCGCCGGTAACGCCCCAGACCAGCCCGGGAACGGGTCGCCTGGTGCCTTCATCCGCGCCGGGAATGCCGCCACCCTGCACGCCACCGCGGTAAATATGGTCCCAAATGCCAACCGTGAACCTAATGCCTCGGTCATGCGCCATCCCGATGAGCCGGTTTAAGGCACCAAGATTGCGCCGTTGCTCTTCCGGGGTGATGCCCACCATGCGAACGTTCTGGAAACCCTCCACCTCAAAAAAGTAAGGATAGCAGGGCGCCAGAAAGCCACCATTCTCGTACCCGAAAATGACGACCAGAGAATCGAAGCGGTTCTCGGCCAACATATCCAGATAGCGCGACCAATACGCTTCATCGAAAAAGCGGCTCTCCCAGTAATCGCGATTGAAGGTGTAGATCGACAAGGCGCGTTCCGGTGCGTACGGTTTCTCGTCCGCGTCTCTCACCTCACTGAAAGGATTGTTGGTCGACGTCGCCCAACCGACTCGTTCTGCGACCTCCAGCAATCCATACATCAAGCCGCGCGGATCGGCTCCTGCAATCAGCACCACTGTCTTGCCGCCACGGTTGAACCGCCGGATCAGCAGCGACTCCGGATCCTTTGGCGCAGAAACATTTTTTTCGGCCAGCAGTTTTGTCGCTTCACCTGAAGCTGAACCTACAATGCCCGCCACCACGATGAGTTGACCTTTTGTTTCACGGACCGAACCAACTTCCTCCAGCGATGCCCCCCTTTGTTGAAGCGTGGCTTTGAGTTTGCTGACGCCATGCTCGACAGGTTTCGCTGAACGATCACTAACAATAATCGAAACCGTTTGAGCTGTAGCCGCGAAGCTCGTCGATAAGAGGAACAGGTCGAAACAAATGGTTTTTACTAACCTCCACTTGGGGATCGCGGTTGGCGAATTCATCAGCAGATTCAACCAAACTCATTTATTTCTGGCTATTGTTTTGCTTTCGGGGCCGTTGCCGAGGTCGGCCTTCCGAAAAACGTTTGGGCAACGGCCCCCCACGATGCGCCTCTAGTCACGGATAGCTTAAAACTCTGCGCTTGCATCGAGGTGAGCTCGGATTCAATGTCGAGAGACCAACAAAGGCTGGAATTATGTCATGGCAAATTGAGCTCATCCGCGCGGCAGAGTTCGTCCGGCTCGGACCGGAGGGACGATTCGATCTCGCCGCGAGCAAAGCGGCTTTGGGCGCGCTGGCCGCTGCATGCCACAAACGAGGTGTCTACAATGCGGTGCTGGACTTGCGCGGGATGCAACCAGGTCCAAAGCCGGTGTTCACCACATCCGACCTGGTGGAACTGGTGAATACTTTTCCCGCAGCCGGATTCACAAAAGAGTTGAGGCTGGCAATTTTGTACCACTCCGACCCGCATAAACGCGCCCGGCTATTCGCCTTTGTGGGTACGCTGCACGGGTGGGATGTCTGTGCGTTCGGTGATTTCGAGCATGCGCTCACGTGGCTGACTCGCCCGAGGAGCTCACCGCCGCGTGATGAGACTGCTCTGGGGAAATCGATTCGAATTAGAAATGCGAGGCGGAATCCACCCAGCCAACCTCCAGGGTCATATCACGCAAGTCTTCGAAGCGGCCGAAGCAAACCAGGTGCGATGCCTAATCCGCGCTGACGCCCTGCTTAATCCTCGATTCGGAACAACTGTGTCCGGGTGCGCAGGAAGAGCGCGTTGCCTGAGATGGCAGGAGAAGCCATGAACCCGTCGCCCAGTTGGCTCTCAGCGAGTTTCTTGAATTCGCGTCCGGTCGCGACGACCGTGGTTTTGCCCTCTTCGCTAAATAAGTAAATTCGACCCGGCGCTGCTAAGGGGGCAGCGGTGAAATGGCCGCCGATATTTTCGCTCCAAACGACCTTGCCGTTGTCGGCCTCCCAGCAAGTCACGACGCCGTTGTCATCAATTGCGTAAAGCAAATCGTCCACCAGCAACAGGGAAGGCTTCTTGGGCGCATGATGTTTGTCTTTCCAGACCACTTGGAGTTGCATGGCGGGCGGCCCATTGGTTTTAACATCGAGCTGTTCACCTGTTTTCCCCGGTTTGATCGCCAGGACTTGACCGGAAGGAAAACCGCTGGGGATATAGATCAAGCCATGTCCGCTCACCGGTCGGGTGCAACCTGAGTAGCTGCCGTAATCTTCCAGGCGCCAGATCTCTTTGCCGGTGGAGGGCACATACGCGTATACGGCTTTTGATCCCTGGCTCAATAAGACCGGTTGGCCGTCGAGAGTGATTATCTGACAAGTGGCAAACGCCTTGCGGGAATCGCCTTCCGTTTCAGGTTTGCCGTCCGAATCCAAATCTTTGAAATCGATCGAGCGCGTGGTCTTCCACACCGTCTCACCCGTCTGCTTATCGAGGGCGACGACATATTGTTGGTCGCTCCCGTCAAAATTCAGGAATAACCACCGACCAAACAGGATTGGCGATGAGCCGGGCCCGCGGTAATGATTACATTCAAGATCGCGTCGGGTCCAAACGACTTTGCCGCTTTGGCTCTCCAGGCACGCAGTGCCCGCGGCGCCGAAGGTGACATAAACCCGATCCTGTTCCAGGGCCGGGGTGGGCGAGGCGTAGGAATTGAACGGGATGCAGTACTGCGGCTTCTCGACATCGAAGAGCTTTTGGTCCCTGACAATCTTCCCGGTCTGTGGCTCGACGCAAAGCACGAAAAGTTCGCGTCCGTCTTCGGTTGCCGAGGTCAGCCAGATTTGCTTCCCCCAAATCACCGGAGAAGACCACGCTTTGCCATGAATGGCCGTTTTCCATTTCACGGTTTTGTCGCCCGGGTCCTCGCCCCACCGCAACGGAAGCTTGCTCGAGGTGGTGGTGCCGTTGCCGCGCGGGCCGCGAAATTCCGGCCAATTAAGGTCTTCGGCAAGAAGCAATGGAGAGCAGATCGCAACCAGGAGCGCGGCCGCAAACAGGTGTTTCATGGGCGCTATTATACTGGCGGCTCTTCTAATGTCCAAAAGAAGCCCTCATCCTTTGGCGTCGGCCGGCGGACGCCAAAAAAAGCCAAAGTATTGCCAATTCGCGAATAGCCCAGCGTCGCACAGAAGCGAAAAATGTCAGTAGAGGCGGGAGAAGCCTCTGTATTGAAAGCTGAGATGTTTGACGAAGCGGACCGAATGAACGTTGGTCAGAGGAACAGGCTGAACCCACGCTCCGGGTGTTGGGATCATGAAACATAAAGCCTCCTTCAACGTGCGGTGGTCGCGTGGCGAGCAGGTGCTGCGGGATCCTTCGCGCAATCAAGATGCCGCCTTTACCCGGGCGGAGCGGCGGCAATTGGGCATTGAAGGGCTGCTGCCTCCGGCCGTGCTGACAATTCAGCAACAGGTGGCGATGGAGCTCGAACACATCTTCTCCAAAAAGGACCCGCTCGAACAATACATCGGGCTGATCGCGCTGTTGGATCGGAATGAGACGCTCTTTTATCGCTTGCTGGTCGAGAATCTCGAGAGCCTGACGCCGATTATCTACACCCCGACGGTGGGTTTGGCTTGCCAGCAATTCAGCCATATTTACCGTCGGCCCCGGGGATTGTTTCTGTGCCCCGACGACCGAGGAGAGATCGTGCAAAAGCTGCGGAATTTCCGGCAACGCGACATCCGACTGATCGTGGTTACGGACAACGAGCGCATTCTGGGACTGGGGGATCAGGGGGCGGGAGGCATGGCCATCCCGATTGGCAAACTAGTGCTGTATTCCGCCGGCGCCGGTATCCATCCGTCGCTTTGTCTGCCTATCAGCCTCGATGTCGGCACCGACAACGCCGCGTTGCTCGAGGATCCCTGTTATGTTGGCTATCGCGGCCGGCGCCTGCGCGGCGCGGAATACGACAGTTTCCTCGAAGAATTCGTCCAGGCCGTGCGCTATGTATTTCCACGCGCGTTGTTGCAGTGGGAGGATTTTAAAAAGGCCAACGCTTTCAATCTGCTGAACCGGTACGCGCTACGGTTGCCCAGTTTTAACGATGACATTCAAGGTACTTCGGCTGTCACTCTGGCCGGCATCCTCTCCGGATTGCAGCTCACTGACCGTCCTCTGCGGGCTCAACGGTTCCTGCTGGCGGGGTCCGGTGCGGCCGGCGTCGGCATTGGGCGTTTACTGCGAACCGCTTTAAGTGCCGAAGGCTTGAGCGAGGCCGAAGTAAGACAACGGCAAATTTTCATCGATTCCGGCGGCCTGGTTTGCGAGAGCCGTACCGACCTCGAAATTCACAAACGAGAGGTTGCGTTACGTTCGGCAGATTTTCCTCAGGTAGGGTTGTCCGATTGCCCGCCAAAGGAGCTGGAGAAAATAATCCTGGCGGTTCGCCCCAGCGTGTTAATCGGAACCACCGGTCAGCCCGGTGACTTTACTCCCGCGGTGATTCGGGCCATGGCCAGCGTTTGTGAGCGCCCAATCATTTTTCCGCTCAGCAACCCGACCAGCAAAGCGGAATGCACCCCAACCGAGGCTTTAGTTCATTCCGAGGGGCGCGCCCTGGTCGCCACCGGCTCACCCTTCGAACCGGTCCTCTTCAAGGGTACTAAACATGTCATCGGCCAATGCAATAATGTGTTTGTCTTCCCGGGCGTGGGACTGGGCGTGCTAATCAGTGAAGCGAGCCGTGTCACCGACGCGATGTTCCTCGCCGCAGCCCAAGCCCTGGCCGAATTCAGTTTATCGCACCGGTCTGGTGAGACCTGCCTTTACCCGAGCCTCAAGGATTTGCGACAGGTCAGTTACCAAATCGCCTTCCGTGTAGCCCAGACGGCCCGCGATGCCGGTTTGGGCCGCACGCTCGACGACGAATCATTCCGAACGGCGATTGATGAGTTCTGCTGGTTCCCCGAATATTCAAAAGGCTTTGAGCCTATGAAATCGCCGCAGCGGCTACTTGAGGAAAAAACTCTCACGTTGCTCCCTCCAGACGATCTTTCGTTTGGGTTATAAAACCATCGGCCAGTCAACAGCCCGTGATAGGTTTTTCTGCCCTTTAAAGTCTTTTTGTGGCAAGTTTCGATGGTTCATGGAAGAATGCCGAGACGATGACGAGCTATGGGCAGTTCAGTAGCTATCTTCCTTACCCTCCTCGCACTTAGTTCGGGACTAATTGCCGCCGTTTACGTTCTCGCGCAGCGGCTTACTCCAAAAAGTAATCACCGCGACCTTTTGCAGGGGATGATACCCTGGGCCCTCAAAGGAGTGGGCGTTCCGATCATGGTCTGGCTGCTAATGAACGTCGGACTGGCCTGGTGGCTGCAGCCGTTTATGCCGCAGGTGCAGGCCGCCCGTAACGGCGGCCTCTCGTGGTTTCCAGATTTTCTCGAGGTCCTTGGCTGCGGAATTTTTGTGGTCAGTTCATATTGGGCGTCCGCAACGCTGACGTGGTTGCTCATGAGCAAGGCGAAGGTGATCGATCCGGAACCGCGCAAGGACTTTCGCGCGCTGTGCTGGACATGTTTTCTGGGCTTAATCGTCCCGGCATTGATTGTCCTGTTAGTCGGCGGCTGGGCGCTGTTAGGTTTCGCCGCCGCGGTCATTCTCCTCCCTATGGCGCATTACGCGCCTTCCTATCTGCATCCGCGGAAAGTCCCGCCGATGTACGCACGGGCGATCGCCCGCATGAAGTTCGGCAAATACTCCGAGGCGGAATGGGAGATCATCCGCGAACTGGAACGTTGTGAGGACGATTTCGAGGGCTGGACTATGCTGGCTGATCTCTACGCCAATCATTTCAACGATCTCGCCGGCGCGGAACGGACAATTCTCGACCTTTGTGATCAACCGACGGTCAACGCCTCGCAAGTGTCGGTCGCCTTGCATCGCCTTGCCGATTGGCACCTCAAATTGGCTTGCGATCCCCGCGGCGCGCGCCGTGCCTTGCAGTTGATTGCTGATCGCCTCAAGGGGACCCATCTCGCCCGCATGGCGTTGCTGCGGATCGATCAATTGCCGGCTACCGCCGAGGAACTGCGCGAACAGCAAAGCGCGCCTCCAATTCCACTGCCGGCGCTGGGAGACAGCCTCGACCAAACCGCCTCGCCTTCGGAGCCGCAGCTCGAGCGCAAACAAGCTGCCCGCCTGGCCAATAGCTGTGTCGAACAGCTTAAAGGCAACCCCAACAACGTTTCCGCCCGAGAAAAGCTGGCCCGCATTTTCGCCGATCATCTCGAGCGAGCCGACCTCGGTATTGAGCAACTCGAGTTATTGCTCAATATGCCTGACCAATCGGACAGCAAGCGCGCCGAATGGTTGGGGCTGACAGCCGCGTGGCATTTGAAATACCGTCACGATACGGATTCGGGCCGCAAAGTACTTGAACGCCTGCTAAAAGAGTATCCCGACAGCGCTCAAGCCCTCGCCGCGCGTTACCGTCTTGGACAAATAGACCGCGAACTCCGTTTGCAGGCGCGACGTTCTCCGCCAACGTGAGGTTATGCCGCCAAGTCAGCCGCTCGGCCAAAGGTCAGGTGCTGGACGACTTCGCTCTCATGGCCCGGCATAAAGCCATCCGAGGCGTTAATCCTCTGCCAATGCTCCTGCAAGCCTCTGACGACTTCAACCAGTTCTGTCGGATCCTGAGGCTTTACAATATAAGAATTGGCGCCCAACGCCCCGGCCCTTTGGATCTCCTCCGGGTGATTGGAGGAACTGAGTATAACTACCAACATCTGCGACAACTTGGGGTGGTTTCGGATCCGAGTCAGCACCTCGAACCCGTTGACCCGAGGAAGGTGCAGATCTAATAACAGGAGATCGGGCAATGGATACTGGACCGGGTTATTAAAGGGCGGGACTCCCTCAAGATAATCCAACACCTCCTGGCCGTCCGCGGCGACATAAACTGGTGCACTAACGCCTGCTTTCGCAAACGCGCGCTCCAGCAGTAACACGTCACCGATCTCATCTTCAGCAACGAGGACGTGCAATGGCGCTTTCATACATCAGCTTCGCCACTTGGCGCGTCGGCAAAGCCGCGACTGGTACAAACATAACCGCGTGGTTGGAGTTTGATATAAGCAAACGCGTTCCCGGTATGGGGTGAATACCTTCCCAGGCGGGCACTTATGTGGTTACTGCGAAAAGGTCCACGGTTTCAGCGTCGTGAAGGTAGCGGTGCACACTTGGGTATTAGTGTGGAAGGCATTGGGTAAGACCAAATATTGCATTTGCCCCAAAATATAGGTCTTGTTAGTGCTGCCATCGCTGTTCAGGTAAAAGTAGTTGGTGAGCACCACGCTGCCGAGCGAGTGGGAATTCTGATCCGTATAAATGTATTCGATACGCTGCATCTGGCGTTTACTCCCGCTTAAGAGAGAAAGTCGGCCAAAGTCTTCGCCAAAATAAAGACCAAACAGGGTGGAGATTCTTCCTCCGTTGGTACGATTGATGACATCGATGGTATCCCCCAAATCGTTGCCGCCCAAATGGTAGGCCAACGCCAACCAGGAGGTATTGGTAACTCCGTTTAGCTGGGCAAAATCGCTTAGCAAACTTTTGTTGTTGAGCGGCTTTGAAGTAATACGCCCCGAATCATCGGTCGTCGCACATTGGCCCGTGATGGTGATTTGCAACTGGTTTTGCGCGACTGCGCTCGCCGCGAAAGTTAGCGCCACGCCGATCATCAGGAGGAGTTTGTCAATTTTCATGCCCCTAAGAATAGGAGGGCGGCGACGCGTTGCCATGGGGCCTTGTGCTGAAAACCGCGAAGCAGGTTCCGCTTAGGTGTTTACCCTATTGGATTGTTTTGGGTCCTGGTGCAGAGTATCCGCGCAAATCCTCTATGAAAAAAATTGGTGTTCTGCTCGTTGACGATCATACCGTGGTGCGGCAGGGCCTTCGCGCTTTGCTTGCGTCCGAAGAAGATATCGAAGTGCTGGCTGAGGCTGAAAACGGCCGGCAGGCGGTCATGGCTGCTCGCAAGACCCCGCCAGATGTGGTGGTCATGGACGTGGCCATGCCGCTGCTGAATGGACTCGAAGCCACTCGCCAGATCCTCAAAATGGTTCCTGGCGCCAAAGTTCTGGTGCTTACCTCTTATGGCGACGATGAATGCGTCGAGCAATTGATGAAGGCGGGCGCCTCAGGGTATCTGATCAAGCAGACCGCGGCCAATGAGTTGCTTAAGGCCATCCGCGAGGTCCAACGCGGGAACGCCTTTTTCAGCCCCTCGATTGCGAAACGCCTGCGCGACCAGTGCCGCCAGGTCTTTACCAGCGGGCAACCTGCGCGGAAAAGCACCGAGCTTACCTCCCGCGAAGCCGAAGTGCTGCAGCTGATTGCTGAAGGCTTTTCCAACAAGCAAATCGCCGGCGAACTCGCTATCAGCATTAAAACCGTCGAAAAACACCGACAGCAAGTCATGAATAAGCTGAATATTCATGATGTCGCCGGCTTGACGCGATACGCAATTTCCAAAGGAATGGTCGAGCGCACCGTGCCTGCCGTCCCCGCCGCTGTCTGATTACCTGGCGCGTTGCTATCTGTTAATCCCGCAAGCGCCGAAACTTCGGCTTTTTGCTGGCGGACCTTCGCTGAAGGCATACACTACCGGCGAGCGGACCGGACATGTGTGCTGTTGCCCCTGAACCCAGGCGTATCTTGGTTGTCGATGACGAGCCTTTCGTTTGCGACGCCGTAAAGATGATGCTTGCCTTTGATGGTCACGAGGTTCAGACCGCGACCAGTGGTCAGGAAGCCCTCGCCATCTATGATCCAGAGAAATTTGACCTCGTGATCACGGATTTTTCCATGCCGACAATGAAAGGGGACGAACTTGCAGCCGCTATCAAAGCACGAAATCCGCGGCAGCCGATCGTTATGATTACTGCCTACGCTGAGATGTTACAGTCTTCGGGTAACCCGCTCACGGGCGTCGATTTCGTGCTCGGCAAACCTTTTTTCCTTGACGATCTTCGCAAAGCCGTCGCCAAAGCCGGAACCGCAGGCACGGCTTAAACCTCTCCGCGGTACGTACTTGACCCGTATGCTAGTAGGTAGTTTTCACCACTTGTTGCCACGCCATTATCGGGGAATACTCGTCTCACAGCGATGAGCCTCGATATGTCTATGCCGGATTCTAATCCGGTACCGCCTCCCCGTCATGTTTCGTTTTCCGTGCGGAGTAATTCAGGCAACCGCAGCGTATTGTGGCTGCAGAAGTTCGCTCAGGCGCTGGCGATCGTTTGTCTGAGCATCGTTTGTTATTTCCTCATCAGCCACTTTGTCGTTCAATCCGTTAGGGTGGTCGGGGAAAGCATGCACCCCACGCTCGAGAATTCTCAACAGTATCTGCTCAATCACTGGGTGTTTTATTTTCGGCACCCTCACCGCTCCGAAATTGTTGTTATCCGCGATCCCACCGATCGCGGGCTCAGTGTCAAACGCGTGATTGGTCTCGGGGGCGAGCAGATCTTTTTCAAACATGGCGCCGTATTTATCAACGGCAAGCAATTGGCCGAACCGTACCTTCAACCGGGTACGCTTACTTTCGCCGGCGCATATCGCCACGACCAGGTTTTTCAATGTGGCAACGACGAGGTGTTCGTTCTGGGCGATAACCGGAACAACTCACTCGACGGCCGCGCCTATGGACCCATACCCCGACAAAGCGTCCTTGGCCTGATCGTCCGCTAAACCGCTAAACTTTTCCTATTGCAGCTTGGGCCCAAAATATGCTAATTATCTGCAACGCGCTCGGCTTCCTGTCATCTGCCTGCGGAAGCGTTATGGCCCGGTGAGCGGTTGAATGCAACACGTCAACGCAATACACCATGCAGCGTATGCGCATACTTCTTCAGCAAAAAGAAACCGGCTATTATTTTCGTGATATCAATTCTTGGGTGCGTAACACTTCCGAGGCCATGGATTTTGTCAGTTCTTCCGCCGCGATTGATTTTTGCGTGACTAATAACCTGCCCGGGATGCAATTAGTGCTCAAGTTTGCCGACCAGAACTACGATATCGTCATGCCCGTCCAGCCATTGCCCGAGGTCCGTCAACGGGCCAACGGCGAATCCGCCTAATAACTAGCTCCTTGCCGGTTCGGCAATCCACCAGGAGTGAGGGTTCTCAAAATTCCTTCCAAAGCATACCCGTTCGCTAATTGTTCGCGTAGATTTCCTTTTGCGCCAGCTGCTTGGGTGGCTATGCTGTCAACCATGAACACGACGTCGTTTGACGAAACGAATCACGCCCGCATAGGCCGGCTCGGTCAGGCAGTCATTGGGGGCGGTGAAATCAGTCGGGCCGACGCCCGCTGGCTCTTCGATTTGGAATCCACTGCTGACATTTTCGACCTACTCTGCTGGGCTAATCGCATTCGGGAGCATTTCAAGGGCAATAAGATCCACCTTTGTTCGATTGTGAACATAAAGGCGGGCGGTTGCTCCGAGAATTGCCGGTTCTGCGCTCAATCTGCGGCTTATCAGACTGACTCGCCTCGTTATGGGCTCGTCGAGTCCGATCCGGTCACGACCGCGGCAGAAGAGGCGCAGGCCAACGGTGTCACGGCTCTCGGCTTAGTGGCCGCCTGGCGGGGCCTCGAGGAGGGTCCCGTCCTCGACGACCTTTGCCGCAAGTTCTCCGAGCTGAAACAAAGCGGCAAAGCCCGCCCAGACGCTTCGCTGGGTATCATTACCAATCCGCATGTTGCGCAGAAACTCCGCCAGGCCGGCGTCGAGTGCTACAATCACAATCTGGAAAGTTCGCGCCGATTTTTCCCACAGGTCTGTACGACCCATACCTACGACGAGCGCGTTCAGACGATTGAATATCTTAAACAGGCTGGGATTAAAATCTGCTCGGGAGGCATCTTTGGAATGGGTGAAACCCGCGAGGACCGCTGCGATCTCGCCTTCGCCTTAAAAGAACTCGGGGCTCATGTCATTCCGCTTAACTTCCTTAATCCCATCCCTGGCACCCCTTTCGGTCATCTCCCCCCTCTGCCACCGCTTGAAATCCTTAAATCGATCGCCTGTTTTCGGTTCATCCTCCCGCTGCAGGAAATCAAGGTCGCCGGCGGACGAACGGTTAATTTGCGGGATCTACAGAGCCTTGTGTTCATGGCCGGGGCCAGTGCCTTGATGGTTGGCAATTACCTCACTACTCTCAACCAACCAGTCGAAAAGGACCTGCAGATGTTGCGGGACCTCGGGTTGGATCCGCATTGGGACAAGCACGATTTTGTGGATCAACAACCAGCGTCGTCGGCCAGGGGCGCGCCCGTTGCCGCGTAGGACGTCAGGTCGAAGTTCTTAAGTTAGTTTTGATTTGATATAAGACATTGTTTTATAGACTATTATACAATAATATAATTATTCCTATTTACAAACTGTACATTCGTGTTACGCTTCTCGAGCTGCATGCGCACTAAGGAAACTGACTCACGCGGCTTGCCGCCGCGCTTTGCGAGCGCAAATCCACCCCGAATTGACTCCCGCTTGCGACGCTCAGTTCGAGAGTCGCTGGCATCGCTGGACGAGATTGCCGCCAATTCGACAAGTTTGATGTCAAACTGCAATGGAAGGTTCATGGTCGAAGACGAGGACTACTATTTGCCGCGGTATCTTTTTATTGGACCGAAGAGTGGCGGGGACCCGATTCGTGTCGGATTATTCGCCGGAATTCATGGCGACGAACCTGAGGGCGTTTACGCGTTAATTCGTTTTCTAGGTCTCTTGGAAGGCGAACCCGAGTTGGCAAGTGGCTATTGCCTTTTCATTTATCCGATTTGCAATCCCACTGGTTTTGAGGATGGGACGAGGCACTCCCGGCGCGGGAAAGATCTGAATCGCGAATTCTGGTCCGGCTCACACGAGCCCGAGGTGCGGTTGTTGCAATCGGAGTTGGTGGCGCACGCCTTTGATGGGATCATTAATTTGCACACCGATGATACCAGCCATGGCTTTTACGGTTTTGCCCATGGCGCGACGCTGACGCAGAACCTGCTTGAGCCGGCATTGCAGGCAGCGGCGGAGTTTTTACCACTCAATTCGAACGAAGTGATCGACGGCTTTCCGGCCCAAAACGGCATCATACACAAGGGTTACGAAGGGATAATGAGCGCCCCACCCAAAGTTCGACCGCGCCCATTCGAGATAGTTTTGGAAAGCCCTTTGGCGGCGCCCACCTATCTCAAAGAAGCTGCTTTCGTTGCAGCGCTGCGGACCATCCTTATCCGCTATCGGGAATTCATTGCTTACGCCCCCAATTTGTGAATTGGGCAAGGTTTACTGAGTGAGGTGATTCTTACCTTCCTGGGGCTGCTACAGTAACGAGCAGTGCTCCGGGCCACCGAGTCCTTGGCGCAGGGTCGCCAAAACCGTGTGAATGTCACCACGCAGAAGGGCTTTAGAATCGAGCCATAGGCCCGGAAAAACTATGCTTTTCATAACCCCGTTCGCATCGGCAGTTATCTCTTGATACGCGCCTCTCGAAGTCGCCACCAGCAAATACGTTGTTCGGCGGTGATCCAGGCCAGATATTCCTGAACGCCATTCCGCCATGCCTTCAATCTAAGGCGGAGGTGACTGGAAACAAATGCACAATTACGGTCAGTCTTCCTGCAGCAGGAAGACCCTTGAAGCCTTCCGGCCGAGTGTAGATTCGATCTTAAGTAGAGCAGCGTAATTCTGCGGCGCGACGATTGCCGGTGAGGTTTCGAACTGATGTGTAACGACGTACTTGCCGTCCTTTTCTGTCGACGTGATCCGCGCTTTGCCGCCACCGTCCGGACCATTGAGGTTTTCGTCTGGCGGTACGATCACGCGCTGGTGGAATTTGGCCGGGAGTTCGATCTCAGTGCGCACGGTGTTTTTGCTGGCGCGGGAAATGTAAAGCGGCAAAGAGCGCTGGTCTGTGCCCGCCGGGAAAAGCGATGGGGTAAACGGCAGGTCAAAATAAAGGTATTTGCCGTCGACAACGCTATAATTATCAATTTCGACGGTGAATTGTTCGACGCCGGGGTAGCTGTCGAAATCGGTCTTCAAATCGCCGATTGGCCGTGCGCCTTGAGCAACACTGGAGACAACTTCCTGGTAATAACGCCGTCGTTCTTCCGGCGGGAGTTCAGCGAAAAAGCGATTTTTACCGTTGTATTCAGTCCCATAATAGTGCCGAGCGACACGGACCTGGGTCTTGCCGGAGTCAGAAAGAGCGAGACTGTAGACTGTAGCGCGTTTGTCTTGGCAATCTTTAGCGGCTTTGACGATTTCGAAGGCAGTGGAAGCGAGGGCAATGGCGAGGCGTCCGTCAAAGGAAGTAGAGCCGAGCCGGGCGTACTGGTCGGTGTCATTGAGATAATAGTTTTCGCCGTCCAATTGCACACGGACGAGCAGCGTCAGGAAAGACTGCGGCATCGGGAATGACTTGGTGAGCTTGGTAATTGGGGCAATCGGCGGAAGACCAGAGGCCAGTATAAACTCAGGCTTAAACCCCGCAGCCGAAAGCATTGCGTGCAAGAGAATGGCGCGGTCAGCCATGTGGCCGTAACCGTCATCGAGCGTTGTGTCGGCGTCAGAGAGCTCACTTAGGGGCAGTTCTGCAAAAGAAGGACCGGCGATGCGAATGGATTTGGCGACGAAATCGCGAATCGCTGTGATCGCTGCCAGTTTCGTTTTCGCGTCGCCTGTGACTCGGCGCGTGATTTCAGCCGCTTTGCTGGCTTTTGCGGCGCGCTGGAGCATAGCTTCGCGCAAATCGCCAAGATACGATTTGAAGTCGCCAGCAAAGTAGGTGACGCCCGGCAAGAATAGCCATTCAGGGGGCAGTTGTCGCTCCTCGGGCATCGCTTTGACGTTTTCGGAGCGCCATTGAAAAACTTGCTCGCCGTTGTCGGTATTGGTCTCTTGCTTCACGCTTCCGTCCGCCCCGCTGACGATCTGTTGAATCTTTATGTTTGCCGGGGCGGTGAGCTTGAAAGATTTCTGCGCCAATTCATCCGGAAGCTGGAAGGCTTCGAATCCAGACAAGAACGACTTACCTTTGGTGTTGATTTCATATTCGACCTCGATCGTCGAGCCGATATCAACCCCCGGCAGGTTGGCGACCAGAATCTTGCCACCAGTGTAGCGTTTGGCGGAGGCGTTCCACCCGGCGTCCATGATGTTTATTTCGTCTTTGGCAATTTCCTGTCGTTGGCCCGTTTTGGAAATAACGACCGCGTGGAGGAGCTTGGCCTCCTGACAGGCGGGGTTGAAATCGACTTTGATCTCCGCTTCCCGGATCTTGCCGCTATAAGTGAGAATGCGTTTTGAGTAACGCACTTTATAGGTGGAGGTGTGGGCATCTTTCACGAGGAGTTCTTTGTGACTCTCGAGAACTTTCGCATTGGACTCAACGGGTGGCGCAACGTCGAGTTCTTCGGACGGAGTGGTGCTGGCGCGGTCGGCGGCTGCCAGAGCCATTACTGGGGTCTTCCGTTCATCGTATTCAAGCGCCTTAAGTGTGTGCTTGAGTTCCAGATATTGAGTGGGATTGAACTCGACGACATTCAGCTTCAATTCACGCGAACAAGTCAGCGTCTGATCCTGAAACTGAAAGCGCTCAGCGTAGCCAAGACATTCATCCTGAATGGGCATAGAGGAAGGCATCGACAAGATGGCGGCGAAATCTTTGTCGAGCTTGAGAGATATTTCCTCCTTTAAACCGCAAGCGGCATAGGTTTGCAGGGGGTACTTTCGCTTTTCCAATCCGGTGCCATTGAGGATGAAATTCACCAGGCCGAGCCCGTTACCCAGCCACGGGACGCTCAACACCGATTTGCCATTTCCGCTGGCGGTCATCCCTTCGGCAGAAAATTCGAGTTCCGTGCGGACCGGGGTCGAAGTATCGAGCATGTCAGCAGGTGAGAGTTTGACGGACTTGAGGCGTGCGCCGGGCATGGAACGTTTCAGATTGCGTTCGAAAAACCGACGGACCTCGTCCGGCTTCATGCGGACGAAGGCGCCGCGGTAGGAGTTGTCGTTGACCCCATCGAACGAAAGTTCGGATTTGCCTTCGAGATGACCATTGGCGTTGAGGGTCGCTGCCGTCTTGACCAGCATCATGTTCTTGTCCGCGGGATCAATGGGGCTGACCTGAATTGTTTCACCTTCCGGCCGGCAGACCAGGTAGCTTTGATTGCGATCGCCCGCGGGCAAGAGCTCGCGTGTATTTTCATCAGTCGGATCCATCAACACGTAATCGCGATCCTTGAGGTCGACCCCGACAATCGCATGGTTGAAAAAGGGCTCCGCGACCTCGGCGTCTTTCTTGGCGCCGACGTTGATGAGCACCGGATAAGCTTTAAGGCCGGCGCTGCGCAGCAGCGAAACCAACAGCGCCGCCTTGTCCCGGCAAACGCCATACTTCTTCTCGAACGTCAGCCGGACATCGTGTGGCTCGAAGCCGGGTCGGTCCTTTTCGGGAGTCAGGCCCATGTACCGGATTTTTTTCGAGACGTGGTAAAAAATCGCTTTGATTTTATCAATGTCGGTGTGGGCGCCGCTGATAAGTTCATCGACGGTTTGCTTCATTTCGGGGGTAGTGGCTTCGAGATGGGGCTGGCTGAGTTCCCAGTACCATTTCGCAACCGCTTGCCAGTCAGGCGTGGTGCCGACCAGCAGCCGTTGCAGCACCTGTTCGTACGCCGGCATAGACGGTTCCTCAAACATGCGCGAAACGTTGTTGACTTCCCATCGGTGGACAATAGTGCCCGTCTCACCTGCCTCGGTTTCGGTCGTGTGCACTACCGTGCCGGGGATTTCGTCCCGGAGAGCTACCCGTTTCAATGGCTTGTCCACAGGGGAATAGACCTCGTAGAGCGTGTGGCGAATGTAGGCCGGGCTCTCCAAGACATTATATTCGGCGAACTCGCCCGGGATGATTGACCGATGTGTGGTCGTGCGAGTGATCGAATGCACGACATCGCCGACTTCCAATTGCGGGATGTTGACCTGGAGGATCTTCGTATTGGGGTCGTAAATGTTCATCGCCATTTGACTGTCATCAATCATCTCCTTGGAGTTTGCCGCGATATCGACCGTAGTCGCTGTCCCCTCTGGTTTGATGATTTCCAGCTTTACCACTTCCACCGTGAAATAGGGCAGCATAAAACTCAACGCCAGCGTTCGATTGTTGCGTTTGCCCTTTTCGGTGAGGACTTTGGTGAAACTCTCGTCCTGGCTTTCACCCGTCCCGTCCGGACGATACACGCGCACCATTTTCTTATCGACGGTCGCTTCGTCGCAATCCGGATATTTCGCGACGGTAATTTCGGCAGCGGCGACGATGGCCTTTTTGGAGTCGAGGAAACTCCAGTGCGAGCCCGAGTAACGGGCGGAATCGTCGGCCCGGGTGGGCCAGGTTGGAATTGAGGCGATGGCGAATACAAACAGCAATCGCACCCGGTAAATCACTTTGATGTTCATTGAGTCCTTAACGAGACAGGGACTATAAATAACACAGGCCGCACGGTGTGGCAATGAAAGGAACTGGACTGACTGTTGGACTGTATGGGATTATAAGAGCGCTGGGCAGGTCAAATCATCCTTACGGTTTTGATTTTAACTTGATGAGCAAAAGACGACACAAGCAGGGGACGCTATAGCCCTTGAATCGTAAACGCGTCGAGGACGAAAGCGCCGATTGATTTGATGGCACTCTGTCTGCTTTGATTCTCGGTTGGAGGATGCTCCCGAATCCAGGGGCATGGGCGGCGCAATACTTTTAGAAAGGCCAAGCATGAGTGAAGTGATCGACAAGACAAAACGCCAACACCCGATCCGAAGATTGTTGCGGCAGAAACAATCCCAGGAATATTTTGCCGGGACGCGTTGGACCGCAGACCCAGACGCGGCCTGGACTTTTGCTGATTCCGTGGAAGCGGCGCAAACCTGCGTGCATTGGGGACTATCGGATGTCGAAATCGTGCTGCGGGTGTCCGGGGCCAGCTCGGATCTTTTCTGCACGGAATTCTTTTCGGCTCCCCGGCAGCCTGTAGAGGTGAACGGTACGGGGAAATAAGCGCCATTAGACTTTAGGGTTGCCCAGGCGGCGTTCGCGGGATTGATTCTCCCGCCGAAAGGTGATTTACAGCTCTTATGGCTTTCATAACCGGACCTACGACTAAAGTACTGGCGCATTTGAAGCTGAAGTAGGGCAGGTGGTGGCACGGGCAAACCAAGCTCTTGAATTTTCCCGCAACTGGGACGGCAAATCCCAAGGGTGGAAAAGATCGCAACCAAAGTCCGCGACTCTAGTCGTCAATAACTGCTGATTCTACGGCCTGTCGAGGTCTGCAGGGACGTGGCATCCACATTGCTTGAGCACGTTCAACCCGGAATGTACCCGAGTCCGAAATCGGAAGTTAAAGATTCGCGCAAAGGATTGAGGATCATGAAAGATTTGGATTTCGATGTTGCCGATTGCGTCGCACGGGTACGGCTGCGGGATCAGGACGCCGCCCGCTTATTGGTGGAATATCTGTCCCCGTTTGTGAAGGGCGTGGTCCGGCGAAAACTGCCGCGTGGCGCCGCCGAAGAAGATCTGGTGCAGGAGATTTTTTCGAAGATGTTTCAGAAGTTGGATCAGTATAGGGGTGAAGTGCCGCTCAACCATTGGGTTTCACGCATCGCGGTGAATCATTCGCTGAATGCGATTCGATCCCAAAGAGCGCGACCGGAGTGGCGGATGGCGGATTTGCCTGAAGAACAAGAAGCAGCCCTGGAAGGCACGGCAATGGCAGTGGAGCCATTACAGCCCGGTCAAGATATCGCGTCCCGAGAAATGGTGGAAATAATCCTGGGGACGCTCAGTCCGCCAGATCGCCAGCTGATCGGAATGCTCGACATCGAAGACTTCTCGATTGGTGAGGTGTGCGAGGCGACGGGTTGGTCGGCTCCCTATATTCGGCTGCGAGCGTTTCGAGCACGACAGAAACTGAACAAACGTTTTGCGCGATTGAAGAAGGAGGGCTTGCCGGCTCCCGGCCGGCGTGCAACGAAAGTCTATCTACAAAGGCGAAAATGAACGATCTTAGATTCGCTTTTCGACAACTCCTGAAGAATCCCAGTTTCACGGTCGTGGCGGTGCTGACCCTTGGGCTCGGCATCGGGGCGACGACATCGCTGTTCAGCGTCGTTTATGGCGTCTTGATCAGCCCGTACCCATACGCCAAAGCCGGGGAAATCTGGATGCCAGGCCTGACCAGCGCGCGAGCGAATCAGCTGATGCGGTCTTATCGTCCGAATGAATACCTTGAAATGGCCAAATTGCCGGTCTTCTCTGAGGTCATGGCGACTCGCCCAGGAAACGCTCTCCTGACCGGTGAGTTTGCTCCCGAGACCGTTCGCACGGTTGAAGTCTCGGCGAACGCCTTCCGGTTCCTGGGGGTCCGTCCACTCTTCGGGCGAGGGATAGAACCTTCCGATGTCCACTCCAACGGTGAGGCCGAGTCGGTTGCGGTGCTAAGTTTCGGACGTTGGCAAAAGCTTTTTGGCAGCGAAACCAATATCCTGGGCAAAACGCTGCGCCTGGACGATCAGCTTTACACGATCCTCGGGGTCATGCCACCGCGCTTCGGTTGGTGGACCGATGATGGATTGTGGAAGCCCATGGCAATCGATTCACGCGTTCAGCGAAGCGTGTTCCCCATTGCTCGCCTGCGTGCCGGTGTTTCCCCGGTTGCAGCTCGCCAGCAACTGCATCAGTTGCAGCTTGAGTTGGCCAAGGCCAACCCGGCTGGATTTCCCAACGAGCAGTTCGTCACCACACTCAACAATTACCTGGACATGACGGTGGCCCGAGGCCCAATGCAGCGGAGCCTGTATCTGTTGTTTGCCGCGGTGGGATTTCTGCTGTTAATTGCCTGCGCCAACGTCGCCAATCTCCAACTTGCCCGCGCAACCTCTCGCGGGCGCGAAATGGCAATCCGTATTAGCATCGGCGCAGCTCGCGCCCAACTCATCCGCCAACTGCTGACCGAGAGTATTATGGTTTCATTGCTGGGCGGACTGCTAGGGTTGCTTTTGACGTTTTGGCTGACGAGGTTAATGACCGCGCTGATGCCTGGTTCAATGGTGCCGAACGAATCCCGTATCCAGGTGAATGCTTATGTGTTGCTGTTCTGCGCCACGGTTTCGGTTATCACCGGAATTATGTTCGGACTGGCGCCGGCGCTACAACTATCGCGGCCTGAGACTGTGGAGTCCCTCAAAGACGAAGGGCGGAGCTCTCGTGCGGTCCTGGGAGTCAGGACCCGCACCACGTTAGTAGTCGCCGAGGTGGCCTTGGCGATGGTTTTGCTGGTGAGCGCCGGCCTCACCTTCCGGAGTTTCCTCGCCCTCAAGCAAGTCGAGCTGGGGTTTCGGCCTGAAAACGTAATGAATGTCGAGGTGAACCTGCCACCGAAGCAGTACCCAAACTGGGATCAACGAAATCGCTTTGCTCTCGAATTGCTGGACCGGGTCCGAAGTATTCCCGGTGTTCAAGGCGCCACGATTGGATTTGGCGGTATCCCTTTTGGTGGTCCGGAACTGGCGTACTCACTTGAAGGCCAGACTGATCCTCAGGTTCGCCGGATCAAGGTGCTGGAGTGCAGCGGCGACTTTTTGACGACGCTTCGCATCCCGCTGCGCCGAGGCCGGATGCTGACGGAACAAGATATTAATCGTGCCGAACCAGTGGCGGTCATCAATGAAACCGCCGCAAAGCTTTGGCCGGCCGAACAAGATCCTATTGGCCGCCGCATTCATCTGGACGACCTTGAAAAGCCGCCACCTTTCCTGCTGACCTCGCCCAGCTTTACGCCCGACGTGACGATTGTTGGCGTGGTCGCTGATGCCCGCAACGACGACCTGCAAAGCAAGACGCAGCCCGCCGTGCTGATCCCTTTTACGCTCCTGGCACCCGCCCAACGCACGTTAACTATTCGCACGCTATCGGACCCAACTGCGCTTGTGAATGCCGTGCGCGCCCAATTACGACAACTCGCTCCTGAGGTACCACTCAACTCACCGAGAGCTCTTGAAGAAATCGTGAACGCACAAACTGCGCAGCCGCGGTTTGTGACGCTCCTGTTCACCTTTTTTGGAGTGCTCGGTCTGGCGTTGGCGATGGCCGGCATCTACAGCGTGCTTTCATATGCGGTGTCGAGGCGCACTCGTGAGATTGGCGTGCGGATTGCCCTTGGTGCGCAGCGTGGCGACGTGCTGCGCTTGATCTTGAAAACGGGCGCCAACCTGGTCGGCTTGGGAATTGTGCTCGGCTTGGTCGCCAGTTTCGCTGCCACTCGCCTGTTGGCCAGCCAACTTGAGTTGTTTCAGATCAAGAGCACGGATCCCGTTTCCTTTTTAGCGGTTATGGTCTTGCTCAGTTTCGTGGCGACGATGGCCTGCCTAATACCGGCCCGTCGGGCTACCGCTATCGATCCGATGAATGCGCTGCGACATGAGTAACTTGAGACTCGTTACCGCGGCATTGCCGAACTCTGCCACGTACCGGCTTTCCGTAACGCGAGCAATGAATTGAAAAAGACAAACAACAACGAATCGTCATGAAAACATCCGTTTTGTTCGGCTTTGCTGCGCTCCTCTCGACACTGACCTCTGCTGCCGATTACAACCTCGGGGAGCTCGTCAGGGCTAATAAGATCGAGCTGTTCAATCGAAACCTCAGCCAACCGAAAGCTGATTCGCCGGAGACCATCTTCCTCAATGCCGCGGCCAACGATGGTGTGGCCTGGGTAACCGGCCTGGAATTCTCCGAAGGCACGGTCGAAGTCGAGATTAAGGGGAAGAATGAACAAGGACGAAGTTTCGTTGGGATTGCCTTTCACGGGCAAGACAATCGGGCTTTCGATGCGGTTTATCTGCGGCCGTTTAATTTCAAGGCAGGAGAAGAGGTTCGGCGAAGCCATTCGATTCAATATGTCTCGATGCCGGAGTACGACTGGAACAAACTCAGAAACAGTCACCCGGGCAAGTATGAGTTCCCGATCGCACCCGCACCCGATCCAGACTCGTGGGTAAAATTGAAACTGGTTATCAAGGAGAAAAACGTCGCGGCGTACGTGAATGGCTCGGACACGGCAGCGCTGAACGTTGAACTCTTGAACGATCACCCCAAAGGAAAGCTGGGCCTCTGGGTAGGCAACGGTTCCGACGGTTGTTTCAAAAATCTCAAGGTCATTCCGGCATCGAAATGAAATCGTCGAGTAATGAATGATCTAAAATTCGCCTTTCGCCAATTGCTGAAGAATCCCGGCTTTGCCATGGTGGCCGTGCTCACGCTCGGTCTTGGCATCGGCGCCTGCGCCGCCATGTTCAGCCTTATCAATGCAGTCTTGTTGCGGCCGCTTCCCTTTCGTGACGTCCAAAGTTTGGTTTGGATTGAGAATATTTATCCGGGTGACCTGTCAGGACGAACGATTCGCATGGACAACTTTATCGACTGGCAGGCGGAACAACAATCGTTCGAGGAACTCGCCGCCTACTGCGCCTTTTTCGATCAAAATCGCTTTGTGCTCACCGGTACTGGCGATCCGCAACGCCTCCGCGGGGTTCCTGTTTCGAAGAACTTTCTCCCGCTGCTGGGTGTTCAGCCGATGCTGGGCCGCAATTTTGCCGACGAAGAATGTCTCTTGAACGGGCGCAAAGCAGTCATCTTAAGCCACGCCTTCTGGCAACGACAATTTGCCGGCGACACGAAGATCATCGGGCGTTCCATAAACCTGGGCGGAAGCGCCACTGAAATTGTCGGCGTTCTCCCGCCTTGGTTTGATTTCGATTCCATTTTCAATCCCGGAACAAAAGTGGAGCTGCTAGTTCCCCTGCCCATCGCACCTGAGTTGGCGAATCAAGGCAATATCCTATTCGCCATCGGACGACTTAAGCCCAAAGTGACCATCGAGCGCGCGCGCGTCGAGTTTGACGTGATGAACAAGCGATTGGCTAAAGCCCACCCTGAGCGCTGGGACTTTGGTTCAAGCATGTCCGACCTGGTGACGAGCATCCGAGGTGCGTACCGACAACCCATGGTTGTCCTCTGTGCCGCAGTTGCCTGCGTCCTATTGATCGCCTGTTTTAACTTGTCGAATCTGCTGCTGGCTCGAGCCAATGCCCGGCGCAAGGAACTCGCGGTGCGCGTCGCTCTCGGCGCAACTCGGTGGCACCTGATTCGTCAGACGCTAATCGAGAGCCTGCTTTTGGCGTTAGGGGGTTGCGCGCTGGGCGTGCCATTGGCGTTTCTGGCCGCCGATGCCCTCGCCCGTTTGCAGACGTTCAATATCCCTCTGATGCAGTTCACCTCTGTCGATGCGACGGTGCTGGGCTTTACCGTCGGTATTGCGGTTCTGGCGGGTTTAATCAGCGGCACCCTGCCCGCCATCCATCTGCCGAGCGTCAATACGCAGGAACGCCTCAACGCCGATAGTTCGCGGGGCGGCAGCGGCGCAACCCACGCCCTGGTTCGCAAAGGTTTGGTCACTTCCGAAATCGCCATGGCCTGCGTCTTATTGGTCGCTGCCGGACTGCTGATTGAAAGTTTCTCCAAACTGCTCGATGTCAATTTAGGATTTCAGCCAAAACAGGCCGTCGCCTGGCGCCTCTCTTCCAATCGCACGTTCAAAAAGCTCGAGGAAGCAAACCAGTATTTCGATCAATTGGTGTCCCAGGTCGCCGCCCTTCCGGGTGTTGAATCCGCTGGTCTCACCGATGCGCTACCGCTTGGCCGTAATCGTTCCTGGGGAGTGGGGGCCAAAGGCGTCACTTATCGCAATGGCGAATACCCAGGATGCTCACCCCGAGTTATCGACGACCATTACCTCCAGACAATGCAGATTCCTCTGCTTGAGGGCCGTTATTTTGACACCACCGATACGGCCAAGTCGGAAAAAATCATCGTCATCAACGAAACTATGGCCCGAGTCCTTTGGCCGGGTCAGAAGGCTATCGGCCAGGTCGCCGAGGTGAACGGCGATTCCAGGGTCATCGGCGTGGTGGCCAATGTGCGGCACGCCAAATTGGAGGAGGCAGGCACCGGCGAAATATATCTCAATTACAAACAATGCGGTGATTGGCCGTCATTGAATCTGGTGGTTCGCTCGGCTCGTCCCGTCCCGTCGCTGGCGGCTGACGTGCGGACGGTGATGAAACGGTTTGATGGTACGCTGCCTAGCACGGAATTCATCCCGCTTGCCGGGATCGTGGATCAGGCGGTTGCTCCACGGCGCCTGATCACTCATCTGCTCGGAGCTTTCTCATTCCTGGCCCTCGTCCTGGCGGTAGTTGGACTTTACGGCGTGGTTGCCTATTCCGTCACGCAGCGGACCCGCGAGATCGGCATCCGCATGGCCGTTGGGGCGCAGCGCGCGGATGTGATGAGTTTGATCCTCGGCGAGGGTTTCAAAATGGCCGCGGTGGGTGTCGCGATTGGATTGGTTGCCGCTCTTGTCCTGATGCGAGTGCTCAGCAGCCTCCTGTTTGGAGTCAGTGCCGCCGACCCGTTCACCTTTCTTTCGATCGCGCTGCTCCTTGTTATCGTCGCGCTCGCCGCCTGCGCCATCCCTGCCCGGCGCGCCGCCAAAGTTCAACCCATGGAAGCTCTGCGCTATGAATGATCTAAAGTTCGCCATTCGCCAATTGCTGAAAAATCTCGGCTTTACGACGGTTGCCGTGCTCACGCTCGCGCTTGGCATTGGGGCCAACACGGCCATTTTCCAACTCCTCAACGCTGTTCGCCTGAAGACGCTGCCCGTATCCAAGCCCCAGGAATTGGTTGAGATCCGAATCATCGGCGGTAACCCGGGTTTGGGAATCTCAGACGGAGATAATGCGGAAATTACCTATCCGCTTTGGGAGAAAATTCGCAAGGAGCACGAGCCAATCTCCCGGCTTTTTGCCTGGAGCACCGCTGAGCTTCCCTGGGGGAACGACGCCGAAACACGTATGGTCAGATGCCTCTGGACGAGCGGCGATTTCTTCCCGGCGCTGGGTATCTCTCCCGTTCGCGGCCGGCTATTTAACGTCGATGACGACCGGCGCGGCGCCGGACCTGCCGCCGTGGTGATCAGTTATTCATTTTGGCTAACCGAATTCGGTGGCGAGGATTCCGTCATTGGCAAATCCGTGACCCTCGGCGACCGAGTGTTCCAGGTCGTGGGCGTGACTCCTCCCGCGTTTTTTGGGCTCGAAGTTGGAAAGCAATTTGATGTTGCCCTGCCGCTTTGCACACGGGCCTTTTGGTGGGAAAACGTGCTGGACCGGACTGACGCCTGGTGGCTACGGGTGATGGGCCGGTTGAAGGCCGATTCGACCCTTGCTCGAGCAGCTGCTTATATGAAGGCGCGTAGTCCCGGCATTATTGAAGCAACTTTGCCGGCAGGTTATGGAGCGGGAACCGTGGAATCGTATCGGAAATTCCGGTTATCCGCTTTTGCCGCGGGCACGGGAGTCAGTCAGTTGCGCGCCGACTACGAAAAGTCGCTTTGGCTGCTGCTGGGCATCACGGGATTCGTGCTCGTGATCGCCTGCGTGAATCTCGCAAACCTGACCTTGGCCCGGGCCAGCGCGCGAGCGCGAGAGATTGCTGTGCGGCTCGCCATTGGCGCCTCACGACTGCTTCTGATCAGACAGTTACTGACCGAGAGTCTGTTGCTGGCGGCCGCGGGCGCATTAGCGGGCGCGTTTTTGGCGCATTTTTTGAGTCGCAGCATTGTTTGGTTTCTCAGCACACAGGGAAACCACCTCACGATTAACCTGGACAGCGACTGGCGAGTGCTAGCCTTCACCAGCACTATCGCGATTTTGACCTGTGTGTTTTTCGGAGTGGCCCCGGCCATTCGTTCATCACGAACGGCTCCCGCCACGGCGATGAACGCCGGAAGTCGCGGCATGGCGGGAAACCGCGAACGTTTTGCCTGGCAGCGCGGACTGACGGTTTTGCAGATGGCCGTTTCGCTCGTTCTATTGGCAGGCGCGCTTTTGCTGGCTCGTAGCTTTTGGAACCTAACCACGATTAGCCCGGGCTTCCGCCAGGACGGCGTGTTCGTTGCTTACCTCAGTTTCGCCAACTTGAAGCCTACGGCCGAAACCCGACGGGCATTTAAGTTAGAGCTGCTGGAGCAAATCCGGTCAGTTCCTCAGGTCGAAGGCGCAGCCATTACGACTCATGTCCCCGTGGTTGGCGGTAGTTGGACGATGGGCGTGCACGTGACTGGCGCGCACGAAGAGATAGAGGGCTGGTCCAAAATTGTGTGGGTCAGCCCCGCCTATTTCCGGACAATGGAAACTCCGATCCTCACTGGCCGCGACATCTTCGCCGCCGACTCGGCAAATTCGCCCAAGGTCATGCTGGTCAACGAAACGTTTGTCCGGCAGTGGCTTGCCGGCGCCAACCCCATTGGCGCGAAGGTGCGCACCGGAGCAGAGCCAGGTTATCCCGAAGCCATTTACGAAATCGTCGGCGTCGTGAAAGATGCCAAATACGGGAGTCTGCGGAGCGCTGTTCCGCCAACCGCGTATGCTCCGGCGACACAACTTCCGAGCGTGGAGCCATGGCTCGCTGTGGTCGTTCGCTCTTCGGCGCCGTTACCCGGAGTTATCGCTTCAGTTAAAGAACGCGTCACCGCGCTAGGCTCTTCTATCCGCATGGGAACGACCGTGCTGAAGACTGCGATCAGCGATGGATTGGCGCGTGAGCGTTTGCTCGCGTGGCTGTCGGCCTTCTTTGGTGGCCTCGCCATAATACTGGTGATGGTCGGCCTGTACGGACTTGTCTCCTACACGACTTTGTTGCGCAGGCATGAGTTGGGGTTGCGCGTCGCATTGGGTGCCCAGCGACGCAATATTCTATGGCTGGTGCTCAGGCAAGGCGCCGGTTTGGCACTCCTCGGAGTTGCCGTCGGTCTTGCCGGCTCCCTGGCGTTCACACGTCTCCTCGGGAGTCTGCTTTTCGACCTCAAACCGACAGACTTGGCCACATTAACCACTACTTCGATTCTCCTTTTAGTGGTCGCAATTTTCGCATCTTGGCTGCCCGCCCGCCGCGCCGCCAAAGTTCAACCCATGGAAGCCCTACGCTATGAATGACCTGAAATTCGCCTTTCGCCAACTGCTAAAGAATCCCGGGTTCACTTCGGTGGCTGTGGTCACGCTGGCGCTGGGGATTGCGGCGAACACGACGATTTTCAGTTTTGTGAACACGCTTTTGTTGCGGCCGCCCCCGGTCGAAGCGCCTGGCGAATTGTGGCAAGTCTGGCGGCAAAGCCTGAAGAGCCAGTCGGCTTTCGAACGTTACCAGGGCTTGAGCTATCCCGGGTACGCCTATTTCCGCGACCACAACCAGTCGTTCGCTGCTCTGGCTGCCTTCGATCCGGAGTCCCCGTTTATCAGTTGGAATCGCGATGGAATCGGTCAATCGATCCAGTGCCAGTTTGTTTCCGGTGACTTTTTTGATGTGTGCAAAGTGAGCATGTCCCTTGGGCAATCGTTTCATGCCTCAGACGATCGCCAACCGGGTGCGGTTCCAGTCGCCGTGGTAAGCCACACCTTTTGGAAAAACAACCTGGGCAGTGATCCAGGAGTGGTCGGCCGCACTTTGACTGTCAACGGTGTGAGCCTATCGATTTTGGGCGTAGCCCCCGAAGGATTCACTGGATTGTTGGCGGGGCTATCCCCCGATCTGTGGGCACCTTTCATGATGGCCTCGTCGGTGCTGCACGACTCGGAATGGCACACACGGGCCGGCGCATTTTCGATGTTCGGCGTAGGGCGGTTAAAGCCGCAGGTTACCGCCAAGCAAGCCGAAGCGGAACTGACCCTGCTCACGCGCCAGTTGGAACAAATCGATCCTCGCAACAATCGAGACTACGCGGCAGCGGTGTTCCCATGCACGATGATTCCAACCCCGTTCCGTGGATTCGTTGGGACTTTCACTGCCATTTTGATGGGCGCGGTGTTCATGGTGTTGCTGATTGTGTGCGCGAACACCGCCAACCTGACGCTGGCTCGCACAATCGCGCGGCGTCGCGAGCTGGCCGTGCGGGCATCCGTCGGCGCTTCCCGTGGGCGCCTGCTTCGTCACTTGCTGACTGAAAGTGTGGTCCTGGCTTTGGTGGGTGGCGTTGGGGGAGTATTGCTGACTGAAGCGACGATTCCGTTATTGCTTCAGTTTGTGCCGCCGACGTTACCCATCCGACCGGAGATCACGCTCGATGCTCGCGTGTTCGTTTTCGCCATTCTCATCTCTACACTGACTGGAGTGGTGTTTGGCTTGGTGCCGGCGTTGCGCGGGGCCAGGGCGAATCTGTTGGCCGCGCTTAAGGACAACGCTTCCGTTGTCACCGGGCGATCACGATTCACCAGCAGCCTGGTGGTTATTCAAATGGCTGTTTGCATGGTGTTGCTGATCGGCGCATCCCTGTGTCTGCGCAGTCTTTTAAATGCGCAAAACGTTCGCTTGGGCTTCCGCCTGGATAATCGGGTGACGGCCGAGGTGAATCTGAAGGATTTTAATTACTCGCCTGAGGAAATTCGCCGGTTCAATTCGCGGATGCTTCAAGGGCTCTCAGCATTGCCGGGATTCGAGTCAGTCTCATTTGCCGATTATCTTCCGTTGGAGACTCGTTACCTGGGTATTACGTATCAAGTGGAAGGACGCGAGCCGCCGCGGGGGCAGGATGGCTTTTCGCTCCAGACGTTTGATGTCGGCCAGGGCTACTTCGCAACGATAGGAACCACGTTGTTGCGGGGGCGCGAATTCACCGAGGCGGACCGAACGACGACGAGGGAGGTGGCGATTGTAAACGAGGCGACAGCGGAACGATTTTGGCCCGGGCAGGATCCTATCGGCCGGCGGGTATTCGAGGGCGAGGGAAATAGCAGGATTACTTACGAAATCGTTGGGGTAGTCGAGACCGGGAAATACCGCACGCTTGGGGAGAGTGCCCAAAGTGTGTTTTTCAGAAATCGATGGCAGCATTCCGGATCGCGGTCGACTTTCGTTGCCCACATCCGCGGTGATCCTCAGCAGGCGCTGACGATGATCCGCAAAGAAGTCCAGAAGATCGATTCGCGCTTGTCCCTGTCGAGGCTGGTGACTTTGGAGCAACATCTCGCGCTGGCGCTGTTCCCGGCGCGAACGACGGGTTTCCTGTTTGGCGTGTTGGGCGCGGTGGCGTTGATGCTGGCGGTATCGGGCCTCTTTGCGGTGATTGCGTACTCGGTGTCACAACGCACGCGGGAACTGGGCATTCGCATGGCATTGGGCGCACACCGTGGGAATGTCCGAATGATGGTCATTCGCCAGGGAACGATTTTGGCCGGCCTGGGCATCGTAATCGGGCTGTGCCTGGCGACCGTTGCCTCCGGGCTTTTGCGGGGGTTGCTTTACGGCATCAGCCCAATGGACCCGTTTTCATTCCTCGTTGTTCCGCTGGTGCTGGTGGCGGCGGCATTGCTGGCGAGTTGGCTCCCCGCGCGACGCGCGACGCGAATTGATCCGATCGACGCGCTGAGGTACGAGTGAAGGGATTTTCGATTTACGATTGCCGATTTGCGATTTGGAAAGGACGATAAATCACAAACCGAAAACTGTAGATCACATGTTACAATGGCAGGGCTGCGACCGCCTGTCGCGCCGCACCGTCCGTTCTCGCGCTCGAATTATCAAGCGCTGCCCGCCCTACCAATCATGCGACGGCCTGTAAAATTTAAAATACATGAACGAGATCCGTTTTGCTTTTCGACAACTGCTGCGCAATCCACGATTTGCCTTTCTGGCGGTGCTCACGTTGGCGATCGGGATTGGGGCAACCTCTGCTGTCTTTGGGCTCATCCAGGGCGCTTTACTGTCGCCGCCGCCATACACCTCACCGGATCGGCTGGTGCTTGTTTCCCCCCAGCGAACGGATGGCCAGGCCTACAACGGCGAGTGCACGGTGGGGCAATTCATCGAGTGGCGCCAGGCAAAGAGTCTCGAAGGTTTGGCCTCGTATGGTTGGACATTTAACTTCCTGATTCTGGCCGAAGGCAGTGAGTCGGTGGAAGGCATGGTGGTGACCAAAGACTACTTCAAGGTGCTGGGACTCAAACCAGAGCTGGGACGTGAGTTCGCTGAGTCCGACATCGGGCCAAGGAATGCGGGCCCGCGAACCATCATCCTGGGGTATAACCTTTGGCAAAAAAGATTTCAAGGCGACGAAAAGATCCTGGGCAAAACCGTTCGAATAAGCCGGATGGAACCTCTACAGGTAATCGGCGTGATGCCGCCCGGCGTGCGGTTCCTGCCGGACGCAAACAATGCAAGTGAACCCAACTACGACCTCAACGGCCAGGTGGATTTTTGGTTGGCGTATGCCCCGGATGAGACGAAGCCAAAAAACGGAGCCGGAAACATCATCGCAAGGTTGAAGCGGGGTGCGACGCTCGCCGGAGTACAAACTGAGTTGAAGGCCATCAGCGCCAGACAGGCACGGTCCGAGCCTGATCTGGCCGGAATTACGGCAGGGCTTCGTTCATTAGCCGAGGATTTGAACAAAGAAGGGCGCCGCTTGCTTTTTCCGCTACTGGGAGCGGTCGTGTTGGTTTTTCTGATTGCCTGTGGGAACGTGACGGGACTGCTATTGGCGCGGGGCCTGCAACGGCAGCAGGAGTATACGGTGCGTTCCGCGCTTGGAGCCGGACGTTACAGAATCTTGCGCCAGGTTTTCATCGAAAGCGCTACGATCGCGTTGGTGGGTGGTGTGCTCGGCGCCGTACTAGCCAGCGAAACCATCAACCTTTTCAAATTAATCGGCGGGCAGGCGATCCCGCGGCTCGATTCAGTGGCGGTCGGTTGGCCGATCTTCGGTTTTGGCTTGGGAACGGCGATGGCTGCTGCCGTTATCGCGGGAATATTGCCCGCATTGCGCGCGGCGTGTCTCGGTCCCGCTGGAGCGGCATCAACGCGACGAGGCAGCGCCGGGCGCGCGGAGCGGACTCTCCTTCGAACCGTGACGATATTTCAGACGGCCCTCACCCTTGCATTGTTGGTCGGAGGGGGTTTGTTGATCCGCACAGTTCATAACCTTGCCAAGGTGCGGCCGGGATATGACACGGAGAACATACTGGCGATGACGGTAACGTCGGTGCAGCGGGATCATTGGAAGGAATTTCACACTCAGGCACTCGAGCAGGTCGCGGCGCTGCCAGGAGTCAAACACGCCGCCTTCGTCTGGGGGCTTCCATTGACGGGCAACAAGTGGAACGGGGATATGGAAATTGTGGGGCAAGCGACCTCGTCGAAGCTCGAAGACAAGATCCATCTGCCGCTCAGGTCCATCACGCCGGACTATTTTGAAGCGATGGGAATCCGGATTTCCTCCGGACGAGCTTTCCGTGCTTCGGATAATTCGGATGCGCCGCCGGTCGCGGTGATCAATGAAACACTCGCCGCGCGCTATTTTCCCGGAGTCGATCCATTGGGCAAGAAAATGCGGTTTACCGGTGAAACGAATGTGATCGAAATTGTGGGGATCGTCTCGAATACGAGAACGGAAGCGCTTAGCGAAGGGGCCGGCCTCGAGATCTATTTTCCATTTTGGCAGAACGGAGCTTTTTCGAAGCATTTGATTGTCCGAACCACGACCGACCCGCACCCGCTGATCGGAATGATTCGGCGCGAACTTCACGCGATCGAGCCAACCTCGGCCGTTGAACATGTCAAGACGATGGAAGACATTCGCCGTGATTCGGTCGCATCGCGTCGGTTTGCGATGCGGCTGTTGCTGGGTTTTGCGGTGGTCGCCTCGGCTTTGTCGCTCGTCGGAATTTACGGTGTGCTGTCATTGTCGGTGGGATCACGCACGAAAGAAATCGCGGTGCGGGTTGCGGTTGGAGCTCCGCGGCTGCAGATTTTCCGCCTGATACTTGGCGAGGGTGTCCGACTGGTACTCTTGGGGTTGCTGCTCGGGTTGATGGTAACCGCGGTTTTGGGACGGCTTCTGGCGACGTTCTTGTTTGGAGTAGAACC
>DATJGF010000210.1:0-66662 GCA_035495315.1 Candidatus Limnocylindrales bacterium | reverse complement strand
TTTAGGCGTCCTGACCTGGCAACAGGCCGGCATGTACCGCGACATGGAAACCCTGTGGCGCGCGACCTTAGCGAAGAACGCCGTCGCCACCCTTGCCCATATCAGCCTCGGCAACCTGTTGTATGCGCAGGGGCGTGCCGCTGAAGCCGTCGGGCATTTTGAAGACGCGCTGCGTGTGCAACCCGATTCTGTCGATGCTCACAGTAACCTCGGAGCCGCCTTGCTCAACCTGGGCCGGCTCGACGAAGCCATCGCTCATCTCCGCCGCGCGATTGCCATTCAACCGACCGCGGCCAACGCCCATAATAATCTAGGCAATGCACTCCTTCAGGCCGGCAAGGTGGATGAAGCGGTCGTTGAGTTCGAAAAAACTGTCGAGTTCGCGCCGGGCGCTCCGGGCGGCCATTACAACCTGGGCACGGTGTTGCTGCAGGCGGGCAGGGCACACGAGGCGATCGCTTCCTTACAGCGCGAGTTGGAGCTGCAGCCAAACAGCGCCGAAGCCTGTTGTCGATTGGGCGAAGCTCTGCTGCAAGACGGACGCCCGGACGAAGCCGCCGTTCTTCTGCAAAAAGCTGTTCAACTGCGGCCCGATCTCGTCGAAGCGCATTTTAATCTCGCAGGCGTGCTGCTGCAGAAAGGCAACTCCATCGCAGCCATTGACGCATTGCAAAAGACCCTGGCACTTCAGCCCAATTTTGCCGCCGCTCGGAATAACCTGGGGAGCGTTTTGCTGAGCTTCGGGCGGGTGGATGAGGCGATTTCCCAATTGAATGCGGCGTTGAAGATCCAACCCGATTTTGCCGAGGCTCACAATAATCTGGCAAACGCGCTGTTCCAACAGGGGCGGCCGACTGACGCCGTGCTCGAGTACGAGACAGCGCTCAGAGCTCAGCCGAAGAATCCGCAACTGATGAACAACCTCGCATGGGCGCTCGCGACCTGCCCGGAAGATTCGGTCCGTAACGCGAAACGGGGGATCGAGCTTGCTCAAGAAGCCGATCGCCTGTCCGGTGGCAATAATCCGCAAATTGTAGGCACACTCGCAGCGGCCTGGGCTGAAGCGGGAAAATTCCCGGAAGCGGTCGCGGCGGCGGAACGCGCATTGCACCTCGCGACGGCGCAGAACAACACGACCCAGGTCAAAGCGCTTCAGACACGCCTGGCTCTTTACCGCAACAAAAAACCCTTCCGCGACGAGGAACTGCGAAGACGGTGACACCAGAGATTTCGGTTGTGTAGTGGATTTGTGCGACAGGATCGTTTCTCCCTTAGAAACTCGGCGGGGTTCATTGATCCCGCGCAGTGCCAGGAACCCATCTCCCTTAATCCCACCCTTTATCCCTCTCCCCTTTGAAGGGGAGAGGGATAGCCGCGGCAAGGTCGTGAGAAAGGTCGAGCCGTCGGCGCGCCATCGCGCACGGAGTTTGTTTCTGGGTGCTTCGATTCGACAGAGGCCGGCTACGAGAGAAACTGAAGGACCCTGTGCGATAGCGGATGTCTCCCTCTCCTCCTCTGGATCCGGGGAGGAGAGGGGCGGAGGAGCGGAGCTACCACTTTTTCTGAATTCGTTATAAAACTGCATTGACATTTCTGCGAGCGGGGTTGTTTGGCTTCTGCATAAACCGCTGAGACGCGAAATTCGCAGAGATTCTTACACGGTATTCTGCTCGTTCATCGCATTCTGAATCTGTTAACTGGACAATCTGAACAATATTCTAAGTGATGGCCCCGCGCTTCCGCCTTCTTCAAATCTGCAATCTGCAACCCGTAGTTACGGTGTCATCGTTCGCGCGTTGTCTCGCCATTCAGGTCAAAGCAAACCAATCTATCCTCGCTTCGCAGATAGAGTTTTCTGTGCGAAAGGACCGGGCCTGCCCAGCAGGGATAATGAAGTTGCGGGACTTGCCAGGCGCAAATCTCTTCAGGTTGTTTTGGGTTTAAAGCGAATAGACCGAGTTTTCCCCCCTCGCCGAGCACGATCAACTTTCCGTCCGCGACGATCGCCGAGCCGCGTCCATAGACCTCAGGCTGCCGGGAACTGTGAGGCCGCCAACGTTCTTCTCGGCTCCAGAGCAGTTTGCCCGTCAACAATTCAATACATCGAAATGTGGCGTCCGGTTCGTTCCGCCCGCTGAACGCATAGAGATACCCATCGTGCAGCACCGGCGTATTCCAGTGAATTTCGAGCACCGGCGAAGCTGGGCGACCCGTGATCGCGTCGCGCTCGCCATCCGAACGCGGGCTGCGCCATATTTCATCGAAGGATTTGCCATCCGGTTTGATTCGCAGCAGCACGGCCCCAATCCGATAATACGCGGCCGAGATCAACACCAGGTCTCCGGAAAGGACCGGGCACATCGCGTTGACCGATTCGTTTACCGGTGATTCGAACCAGCGGCAGAAATTGATCGCGCCATTCGCCGGACTCAGCGAAATCAGACCCTGCCGCGTCAGACAGAAAATGTGCCGTTTGCCGTGAACGGTCGCAGCCACGGGCGAGGAATAACTGGCGAGTTTTTCTTCCCCGCTCCAATGGTAAGGTGCTTCGCCCCGCCAACCGATCGTGGATACTCCCTCCCAGTTCTTTTTGCCACCATTCTCCCAAATGGTTTTGCCCGCCGTTGCATCGAGTGCGACCACCGCGGAGTTGGGTTGCCCGCCCACCATAACGATCAGCTTGTCGTCCTCGAGCAGCGGAGTGCTACCGACGCCAAAAAACGCTTCAGGCACATTCCACTCCTTCGCGGTCGCGCGCTGCCACACAAGGTGTCCGTTCTGAACGTCGAGGCAAATCAAGCGGCCCTCCGCGCCGAAAGTATAACAGCGATCTGAGGTCAGCAGCGGCGTGCAGCGTGGGCCGTTGTTATAGCCGAACGGATCAGCGAAATGACTGGGATATGCATAGCGCCATTGCGGCTTGCCCGTCGCTGCTTCGAAAGCTTCGACGACTTCTTCATCACCCACGCGAGCATGCAGGACCAGCCGTCCATCGCGGACCGACGGCGCGCTGTAGCCCGAGCCAATCTCCTTCTCCCATAAAAGTGGGGGACCATTCGCCGGCCACTTTTCGAGCAAACCGGTTTCGGTCGAAGTATTGTCTCCGCGCGGCCCAAGAAATTGCGGCCAATCCTCGCCGGCGGTTTCGGCCGCGATAGCATGCGTGGCAGAAGCAACAACAAGAGCAATGCAGGCGGCACGGATTGTCGTTGAGAAGAGCCCGGCAATTAGGTCCGACTGGGGACGACCACGTTTACGGCGGCATCGTTGAGTCTGATCGTGGCCGCACGCGGTTGTCATAGTCATGGACTTGCTTCGTAAGGTGGCAATTGGCCTAAAACCTGTGCCAGGCAGTCTACGAAAGCAAGCCGTCCTGCGGCTGCTTGGGGTCAGCCTTTCCGTGCGCACGTGATATTGATGTCCGAACCGGACGGCGAGACGCCGTCCTCTACGTCAGGCAGGATGCTTGACGCTAGGCGCCAGTCTTCAAAAAATAATTCCGTTGACGTTCGTTGATGGGCAAACCGAGTTTTTCCATGACCAGCAGCATATCTTCCCAGACACGGCGCTTTTCGCTGAGAGCCTGATTGCGTAGCAGATAGGCCGGGTGATACGTCGGCATCAAAGGAATCCCGCGGTATGTTCGCCATTGACCACGCAGTCTGGTAATCCCGACTGTTTTGCCCAGCAATCCCTCGACGGCTGTTGCTCCGAGCGCGACGATGACTTTCGGACCAATGAGATCAATTTGCTCGTGCAAATACGGAATGCAGGTCTGCATTTCTTCGAGAGTGGGCTTGCGGTTGCCCGCCGATTGACCCGGCGTATCCGGGCGGCATTTTAGAATGTTGGCGATATAAACCGTCTCGCGCGAGAGCCCCATCGTCTGAATGATCCGGGTAAGCAGTTGTCCCGCTTTACCGACGAAGGGTTCGCCCTGTTCGTCTTCATCGGCCCCTGGGGCTTCTCCGACGAACATCAAGTCGGCGTTCATATTGCCAACGCCGAAAACCACGTTTTTGCGGGAGGAGGCCAGGTGGGCGCACTTGGTGCAAGCCAGAACACGTTGTTGCAATTCGGCAAAGGCAGCGGCCCTGGCTTCAGGGGTCAGGACCGGGGAGGGCCTTGCCGGACCGCTTTCGCCAGGCGCTGACAATGCAAGCCCTCGTTCTTCCGGCGGCAGGGCCGCTCTGATTTTCGATGGAGCTGGTTTCGGTGGCGACTGCGCCGGTGGCGTGGAGGCCGGACGAACCGATTTGGCGGCTCCGCCGTTCCGTGGAGGCCGCTTCAGCTCTTCCAATGTGCTGGAGCAAACGGGGATAAATCGTCGGCCCTGTGCCTTCAAGTCTTCCAAATGGCGAATGGCAGCATCCAGCAATTGATGATATTCGTCGCGCATGATTTGATCGTGCGTCTTAATTGCTCGTAATTGGGTTCGAAGATAAGTGTCGGCAGGTGTAGCGAGCAATGGAAATCGTGATCGTTGTCGAAACATTGAATCCAGTGACGCTTGCGGCTAAAGTGAACTGGCCGTAAACGCGTGGCCAATCAAAATCGAATCTCAATATGAGCTCGGTTCATCACCTTTGGGAGCGGACCTTAATGGCCGTTAATTGCATGTGCCGCAACGGGTCATTTGAGCAACGTTTGGAGAGTGCTTACAACTCTGCCTTGCAGGGGCTCGTCCCGGCTGATGCTCCGCCGGAGTTGGCAACTGATTTGGAATGGATCCTCCAACTCTGTGAGAGAAACCATGCTGCCTGGGCGCAACGGAAAGCCGCCCCCGTGAAGGAGGCGGATCAAGCCAAACTGCGGGAAAAATTATTGCGCCTCTTCGTCAAAACGACGCAGTTGACCGCGCCCGGAGCCGGTGCTTAAGCCCTAATTAGCCCTAATATACGGCTTGATCCTTAAAGCCAGGATTTGACCTTAAGGCCACAATTGTCCGCGATAATAAATGCGCGGCGTATTTGTGGCCGGCAAAATCAGATGCCAGGAGGCACTCGAGAGGGTATTTGTAGCTATGGGTGTCCAGGTAATCAAATCGGTGCTGGAGAGCAGGCGATAACGCTGACCGGACTGCCCATTGAGCCAGAGATCAAACGTATTGGTGGAGTTCACCGTGCCCGGCCGCAAAGCCGGCGCCGTGGCCACGCCAGCGGTCGGCAACACGTATAAAGTGATACTCTGAGGCGGAACAGAGTTACTGAATTTGTTGCCCGAAAAATTGATGTCGGATATGCGCAGAATACTGTTCGCCGAGGTCAGCTGCCAGGCCTGAGCTGTCCCGGTCAATTGGCAGTTTGTGAACACCAAGCTGGTCGCTGCACTTGCGGTCAGTTGCTTGTTTATAACGATGACGGTGATGGCATTGTCGGAAGTTCGTTGGGCGGCGAACACTGAGATGTTATCTGGGTTGGGACCTGCCGCGTTGATGCTGGTCTCGCCAAAGGTTGATTTATTGCCATCGTAATTGCGGAACATTTTCATCGCCTTGTAAGTCGGAGTCGTGGGGGCTGGCGTGGTCCAGCGGGTTGCCAGGTCGAGGCCCTCACGGCCGAAGATGCCCAGAATGTCGGCTTGGGCGGTTGCCCCGTTGATCGAACTTTCTGCGCCCCAGTTATACTCGGTGATTCCAGTTTTTGTGCCGGGATAATATTTGCCGACCCAGCCTTTCAACCGTGGTATTAGCTGTACGACGCTGTTGATCCACGTGGCGTCGATATAATTCGTGTCCCAGAGCGAGCGCGTCGATCGGTTTCGCAGCAGCTGCATTGCGGAGGAGACATCATTTCCGAATTCGCCGCCTTGCGGGTAGTAATGCACGGTAAAATAGTCGAGCAGGCGCTGGTTCGTATTGGTCGCCCGTTGTCGAAACTGATCGAGCAGCCAGGGAAGATAATCCCAGTTTGCGTTATTGGCGCGGTCGGGCAGCGAGCTCCAACCGTGCTGGCTTCCATACTGCTGATCGTAGCCGCTGTAGAAATAGCCAGACCAACCCCATTCCTCCGGTGCGAGCACCAGTGCCGACGGATCGAGAGCTTTGACCCGACCCGCATAATCGAAGAATCTGTCGCGGATTTCCTGCATAGTTGGCCCGACGGGCTGAATGTCACGGTGGGTTGAAAACCAGATGCTGTGCTCGTTATCCATGCAATAGTACCGTACGCCGCCGCTGCTGGAGAGCTTCCAGCGGTTGGTTAAATGCTGGATCCAGGCCGCCTGAAAATTCGAATTGGTTTGCAAATTGGCATCGTTGGGATCGTTGGTAATCGGTAACTGGTTACCTGAACTTACTCCACTGCCTGCATCAGACCAATAAGGGTCAATTCCAGTTTGTGCGCCATACTTCGCAACCGAATAACTGGCCAGATGGCCTCGGCTCGGGCCGAGTTTGGGTACCCAGCCGATCATCGGAATTGTGAGGATTGGTTCGGCGCCGGCGTTCTTGCTATTGGCAACAAAATCATCGGCGGCGGCGCCGGGTGTCGCGGGTGAGTCTGCCAGGCTCTCGAAATACCAATCGGCGGCGTGATTATGAGCATTGAGCTGCCAGTTATATCGCGTTTCAGAGTTTCCGCCTGAACGATTGACCGCAAAATTCAGATCCGCCAACTGATTCGAGCTGGCAAAGGCGACACCGTAAATCAGTGGACTGATCGTGTGGCGATTCAGTTGCGCATCAATGGTGATTACGGACGGAGTGTTGGTTGCGGGTGGGGGCGAGTTGGTGCCAGCCACAAGCGTGATATCGTCCACGTAAAAAACGGGCTGCGCTGCGCCGAGGCGATCCTGAATCCAAAACCCATCCATATCGGGACGATTGGCGACTCCGAGCGCTGCGAGCGAAATACTGATCTTTTGCCAGGTATTAGCGGCAAGTGGCGCGAGGTTGACCGAGGTTTGGTAATTGCCGCCGGCATGGCCTTGCACCAGCAGTTGTTGGCCTCCGTTTGGCCCGGCATTGATCCAGAAGGTCAAATTCGTGTAGGGCGTCGAATCAAACGCAGTATGGGCGAAGTAAATCGCCTCCCAGGGATTGCCAAGGGTAACACTGATCGACTCAGACCCCGAATGGACCGGGTTGGTGTTGGCGTAATTGATCGTCGTTGCCCACCCCCAATCCTGCCAGCTGTTCTGACGGGAATCGGTATAAATCGTCTGATCGGTCTGAGAAAAAACCGGGAAAGTTGCCGTGGCGCTGAGAAAAAACCCAAAAAAGCCGAATCGGACTAACAAACGCATTTCTAACATCCCTGAGAAATTGGCAAAAACCGTGCCATTCGCCTGTTAGTTGAATGGTTTTGCAGCCCGAATTAAGGTGTTTTATGACTGGAAGGGTTCACGGGGGAACGGAGAGGTATAAACCTTTAGAATGCTATGGAATAATCGGGGATCTTCACACTGTAGCCCTGGTGGGGATGGATGCTTCCATAGATTTCATGTGTTTTCCGCGGTTCGATTCGCCGACAATTTTCGCGGCGCTTCTCGATTGGAAACGTGGTGGCAGTTTCTGCCTCGCACCACAGCTGAAAGAGGCGCGGCGTAAGCAGCTTTACATGCCGGATTCCAATGTGCTGCTGACACGCTTCCTTTCCGAAGCGGGTATGGCCGAAGTGTCGGATTTTATGGCCATCACCGATTTGGGCCATGCTCACGACCTGGTACGGCGGGCGAAATGCATACGCGGCGATATCCCCTTTCGCATGGTCTGCGATCCGCGGTTCGATTACGGCCGGGCCGGGCATCGCATCGAGCGCAGAAAACACGAGGTAATCTTCATTAGTCGCGGCAGTGATAAGACCGTGCTCAGGTTGCGCAGTGAGGTGCCGCTGCGCACCGAGAATGGCGCAGCGGTTGCCGAGTTTACGCTCCGTTCCGGCGAGAAAGCGGCGTTTATCCTCGAGGATGCCAGCGAGGGAACCGACACCGGGTCTGCAGCGCCGGATTATGTCAGTGAGGCCTTCAAACAAACGATTAACTTCTGGCGTGATTGGGTGCGGCGCTCGCAATACCGCGGCCGATGGCGGGAGATGGTGAATCGCTCCGCGCTGATCCTGAAACTGCTGACGTCTTCGGAATTTGGTTCAGTGGTTGCCGCGCCGACCTTTGGTTTGCCGGAAGAAATCGGCGGCGTGCGCAACTGGGATTACCGGTACACCTGGATTCGCGACGCTTCCTTCACGATGTATGCGCTGATGCGTCTGGGCTATAGCGCGGAGGCCGCCGCCTTTATGCGCTGGATCGAAGCGCGTTGTGGCGAACTCAAACCGGGCTCTCCACTCCAGGTCATGTACCGAATCGATGGCCGCCAGGACCTGCCGGAAACTGAATTACGCCATTTCGAGGGCTACAAAAAGTCGCGCCCGGTGCGGATTGGCAACGGCGCATTCAACCAACTGCAGCTGGATATCTATGGTGAACTGATGGACTCGGTTTACATCTACAATAAGTTTGGCGAGCTCATCTCGTATGATTTCTGGCGGCACCTGGTTCAATTGATCGAATGGGTCTGCGCCAATTGGCAGCGACCCGACGGAGGTATCTGGGAAGTTCGCGGCGGCCCTTATGAATTTCTCTATTCGCGTGTGATGTGCTGGGTTACGATTGACCGCGGTCTGCGCCTGGCCGACAAGCGATCCTTTCCCGCTCCCCGCATGAAATGGCTGCAGATCCGGGACGAGATTTATCGCGATATTTATGAGCAATTCTGGGACCCCGAGCTGAAGTGCTTTGTACAGTTTAAAGGCTCGAAGGCACTCGATGCCGCGGCGCTGTTGATGCCGCTGGTCAAGTTCATTGGCCCGAGCGACCCTCGCTGGCGCTCCACCCTGGCCGCCATCAATCGCCATCTGGTCGAAGACTCGTTGGTTTATCGCTATAACATTATGGAAGGCGCAGACACTGGGTTTCCTGGGCGCGAGGGGACTTTTTCTGCCTGCTCGTTCTGGAATGTCGAATGCCTTGCCCGCGAAGGCGACCTGAAATTAGCCCGCTTTTACTTCGACAAAACGTTGAGCTATGCCAATCACCTCGGTTTGTTTCCAGAGGAGATCGGGATAAACGGCGATTTACTGGGCAATTTTCCGCAAGCGTTTACCCACCTGGGCTTGATCAGCGCGGCCTACTTACTGGACCGAAAACTGGATGAGGCGCGGTGAGCAATGGCGTACGGAGTGATGGAGTAATGGAGTGGTTGAGTAATGGCCGCGTTAGTAAATTGCTGAGGAACGGGTCGAGGGGTGCACGGAGGGGGAGGGAATATATCTCGCCACACAAAGATCCGTCAAACCGTCAGCGGCAGGTAAAGATGGGCATTTTGTTTCGAAAAAATGGGTCAGAAATGCGTCAGTGATGCGCCCGACAAGCGTCAGCGGGACAGCGTTGAAAGGGCGAGCTGCGGTTTGCGCGTCCAAAGTCCCGGCACTGCTGCCAGTCCGCCCACGCGCCCATCAGGCTCAGGTCTGCGCTCTCGGCGGCGGTTCGGTGCTCAGTACCAGGATTACATGCTGTGCACAGGTCGGTTGGCTCCGGGCCTGTTCCGGTAATATGAAAAAGCGCTGGCTGACTTTTGCCGCAGCGAATGCGCCGGTCGCGTCGGGGTTAGATTCGGGAGCCTTCGGCGGCGCATCGTTCGGTGACGATTCATTTAGGCGGTGGTGGTCGCTTCGGCCTTTCTCGGTCACGCGTAGGACCCAGGTTACTACCAATTCTGGTTACGTAACGAAAGGGCGTCATCTTTCAACAATGTGCGTGGGCGCGAAGTTTGAAGGGGGGCCAAAATGAGTAAGACTTAGGACGCCTCACCCGGCCCTTTCCCCTTGGCAAGGGAAGAGGGAGAGAATGCGGCAGCAAGTTTTTTTCTGGAAGCGGTGCGGGTCGGCGGCTAGGAGATTCTCGCTTGCGTCGAAAGGCAGTAAAGATCGAGGACGACAAGTATCGAAAGCTACAGTGAAGGGGCACCGGCTTTACAGCGAGATTTGGAATGATCGACCCCCATTACTGCCGTGAGTGAAGACCGATCATATTCCCGTCGGGGTCGAGAATCAGCGAAATGAAGCCATATTCTCCGATCGAAAACTTATCGCGCTGAATTTGCCCGCCGTTTTTGCGGACGCGTTCTGCTTCCACCGAGCAGTCGGCGCACGAGAAGTAAACGATCGTCCCGCCGATGCCTGAGCTTTTGGCGGGCATCTTGATAATGGCTCCGGCGCATCCTGCAGCTTCGGGGTTCATGGGGAAGGCCCACATCTCGAGTTCCGGATGCTCAAGATGCGTCATTTTGACTTGGAATGTACTTTCATAAAAGGCCTTTGCCCGAGCCATGTCTTGCACATAAATCTCGAACCAGCCGACCGGATTGTGATTGGCGCTCATGATAAACCTCTGTGAACTACTCTCCACCGCGCTGTCACTCACGTCAATTTTAGAGGCGGACGCTCGATTGGGTGCATTCGCACACTGCCCCCGGAACGCCCGCGTTTACGCGGCAGCCACGTGACAAAGTGTCCGTCTGCCGCGTAAACGGCCTTCCGATCCTTCCGTACATTATAGGTCGAGGGCAGTGTGCGAATGCGCCCATCCCGAGTTGGGCCATGTAGCCGGTTTACCAGGTAACGCGACGAACTCGGAGGGGCAATTACAGGGACGAAGCGCAACCGAAGCGCCGAACGCGACGACCAAACGATGCTCGGGCGATTGGTCGCAAACGTTGGCGTCCTGATGTCCGGAGCGGCCCTCGCGGCTAGTCGTTGGGCACCCAACCTTTGCCGGGAATGTACTCGCGGCTGCCGGAAGGTTTCGAAGCACAGCCGGCGGCCAGCACCAGAGCGGCCAGGAGGAAAAGCAGGCAAAGCTTTGACATGGGCGAAATTTAATCCAGATTGGGTTCAGGGCAAGCCCAACAGAGATCCGATGCCGGATTTACCTGAGAGCGACAAGTTTTTGAAGGGCCAGTTGCTGCTGGACAGTGGACAACTGCGCGGCTCGTTTTTTCAGCGCACGGTGGTGCTGATTTGTCAGCACGACGAAGAAGGCGCCTTCGGCCTGGTATTGAATCGATCCACCGGTACCAATGCAGGGGACATGATCGTAGCCGATCTGCCGGAAGCGCTCAAGACTTGTCCTCTTTTTCTGGGTGGACCGGTCCAGCCTTCCGCGCTGAGTTTTCTGCACACGGATGCGTTTGTTCCCGATGCGAACGTTCTGCCGAACCTCAGCCTCGGCCACTCCTTGGATAACCTGATCGAGATCGGCGAATCGTTCTCACCAAGCCGGAAAATCAAAATGTTCGCCGGTTATGCGGGTTGGAGCCCGGGCCAACTCGAAGACGAGATCAAACGCAAGGCCTGGCTGACGCATCCGGCTTCCCTAAGCCTTGTGTTCGAGAGCAATCCTGACCAGCTCTGGCAACAGATCGTGCGGGAGAAAGGGTGGCGGTATCGGATCATTGCGCAAGGGCCTGAGGATCTATCGCGGAACTGAGCGCGGGCACGGCATTAACCGCGAGGAATACGGAACATCGAACATTGAACGTCGAACATTGAAATGAATAGCAGCCTTTGTTCGGGCGGTTTCAAAGTTCAATGTTGAGCGTTCGATGTTCGATGTTCGGTTTTACGACGAACTGGGGGCTTTGCTCTCGGGCTGTTTTTCCGATTCTGGGTTCACACCAAGTTTTTTTTCCAATTGAGCGACGCGGCGCAGGAGTTCGGGTAATTGTTGCAGGGCGATCATCTGGCGTTTGGCGTGGCGATCCGGTTGGGCCGGGGTCCAGATCCATTTTTCGCCGTCGGGGATGTTGTTCATCACGCCCGATTGCGCGGCGACCGAAACGCGATTGCCGATCTTAAGATGACCGGCAATCCCAACTTGGCCACCGAGGATCACATAATTGCCGAGTTTGGAACTGCCAGCGACGCCGGTCTGTGAAACGATCAAGCAATGTTCGCCAACGATCACGTTGTGCGCGATTTGCACCAGGTTATCGATTTTTGTTCCGCGCCCAATGACGGTTGGTCCCAGTGCGCCGCGATCAATCGTCACGTTGGCCCCGATCTCGACGTCGTCGCGGATGAGAACATTGCCGATCTGGAGGACCTTTACGTGGGCGCCGGCCTCGGGGACGTAGCCGAAACCATCCGAGCCGATCACGGTACCGGAGTGAATCCGAACGCGATTGCCGAGTTCACTCCGGGGATAGAGGGTCACATTGGGGAAGATGTTGACCTCTTCTCCGAGGCGGCAACCCGCCCCGATGTAATCACCGGCCTGCAGAACGCATCGGGCCCCAATTTTGACATTTTCCCCAATCACGCAATTGGGTCCGATGTGGGCGGAGGGATCCACCTGGGCCGAGCCAGGGATGAAAGCGGAAGGGTGAATCCCAGGGGCAAAGACCGGCTCGGGAAAGAAGAGTGGCAGAACTTTCGCGAACGCAAGGCGGGCGTCGGCAACACGGATCAGGACTTTACGCTCGGAGGAAAAGGGCCCCTCAATGATGATGGCCGAGGCGGCGCTCTGTTCGGCGCGGACGAAGTAGTTCTCGTTTTCGGCAAATGTAAGGTCACCGGGTTGGGCGCGATCGGCGGGAGCAAACCCTTTCAAGACGAGGGAACCGTTGCCAATCACCGCGCCGCCGAGGTGTTTGGCAATTTCAACAGCGGTAAAAGGCATAACTGATTGACGTGGCCAATAGCCGTCACTATAAAGGCGGCGGGATCTTATTCAATCCCAACTTTGAACGACGCGGAAAAAACAGCGCGACAGACTAGAATACCAATCAAAACCCCAGGAGAAATCATTTATGTCCAAAAAACCCCTTAATGTCGGTTTGGTCGGCGGCGGTAAAGGCGCTTTTATCGTCCAGCCCCATCAGAAAGCGATCCATTTCGACGGAACCCGCCGCGTGACGGCAGCTGCCCTGTTCCCTGATCCGAAGGTTGCCCTGGAGGAAGCCGCCAACTGGCCTTACCCGATTAAGGGCTACGGCTCGTACGATGAGATGATCTCAGCGAATGCGAAGCTGCCGGACAACGAGAAACTGGATTACCTCGTGATTGTGACGCCCAACCATGTCCACTTTGACCCGGCGATGAAAGCCATTAAGGCGGGCATCGCCGTTTTTTGCGAGAAACCGCTTTGTCTCAACCTCAAAGAAGCTGACGAACTCGTCAAAGCGGTTCGGCAGCACAAGGTGCCATTTGGTGTGGCGCACACCTATCTTGGCCACTGGACAACTCGCTTCTCGCGGTATGTCGTGCGCGCGGGGCTGCTGGGCGATGTGCGATGGGTGGACTCTTGCTATCTCCAAGGGTGGCTGGCGACTAAACTCGAAGCGACTGGACAGATGCAGGCGGCTTGGCGCACCAACCCGAAACTGGCAGGCGGTTCGGGATGCGGCGGCGATATCGGCACCCACGCGTTGATGCAGTTGCGTTATGTGACCGGGTTGGAAGTCGAGCAGGTTTCAGCTCACCTGGAGACTTTTGTCGAAGGGCGGCCTTTGGATGATCATTTCACGGTCTATTGCCAGCTCAAGAACGGTGCCAAAGCCCTGGTGCGCGCGTCACAAATATCGATCGGCCACAAAAACGATCTCAGCATCGAAGTGGCTGGAACCAAGGGAACGTTGCGCTGGCGCCAGGAAGAACCCGAATCGATTACGGTCCATTTGGCCAACCAGCCGGATCGGGTGTATTGGCGCGGCGCGGTGACCCCGGGAGACGGATTCCTGCCGAAGGATGTGCCCGCCGATCTGATGGGTGAGCCGACAATTCCTTCAGGTCATCCTGAGGCATTTCATGACGCTTACGCGCGCTTGCATCGCTGTTTTGAGGCAGACGTCCGCAAATGGAAGGCGGGCGAAGCTTTTAACTGCGACGGATCAAAATACGCAAACGTCGAAGATGGCTGGACCGGCATCGCCTTCATTGAAACTGCGGTTAAGAGCAGCGGTAACAAGGCAGCCTGGACACCGATGCCAAAGGCGATCTAAGAGGGCGTTTTGAAATCCTCAGAGCCTGCCAACGAATGGTTGGAGCAGTTCAAGTCTGGTTTGAATTGACACCTAGACGCGACCCCTCACCCTGACCTCTCCCCTTGGGAAGGGGAGAGGGAACAGCCGTCGCCAGCTTGAGGCCTGTCGATGTCAGCCGCGTCCGTCGGCTTCTACATGTTAGGCGGCGTTGTGCCGCCGTGGTAAGTTCCCCTACTCCCAATCCCACTCTTTAAACAAGGCGGCAATAGGGTAGCGAAAGCCAGGAAGCAGGTGTTCGCCATCGAGAGATCCTTCGGAATCCAAAGGGATTTTTTTATCGGGAGAGTGACAGACTTCGACTGATTTGGTCGTGGGATTGATAATCCAGGCAATCTTAGTGCCACTGCTGAAGAAATCTTTCAGGCGAGCATTAATTTCGGTGCGCGTATTGTTAGGCGAAAGGACCTCAACCGCCAAATCGGGTGCACGAGGAAAAAATTTGCGAGTCGATGGCTTAAAGCCCAATTCCTCGAGACGCCCCTTTGGAACGAAGGAAATATCCGGCGCACGGCAGTTGTGGTTTTTCATCCAGAAGCCAGTGCTGGAATCGAGCACTATCCCAAGTCGGTTCTTCGCTGCGTAGTCGTGCAGGGCAGCAGAGAGTCGCATGCAGATACGGCCATGGTAAAAGTCGTTTTTAGGGCTCAAGACCAATTTCCCATCAACCACTTCGTGCTGGTATCCGTCGTCAGGCAACGCTTGCAGCTCCGTCTCGGTCCAGTTTTTCTGCTTAATCCCCGCAACAAGAGCCATGGATCTAACTTAGCCGAGTGCTAGCGCTCCGTCGAGTGCAAGCGATGTGACCTTATATGTCAAGATTAAATGATCGGCACCATTTCATGTCGGTCGCTAGTATTCTGAGTGATGTCGTGATTTGCAGGTAGGCTTCCAGTTCATTGAAGCTGGTCTTACCTGACTGGATCCTAGCGCCGATGGTCCTCGACGAACCGTCTCCTTTTTGTTTTTGGGGACGCAAGATGACGTGTTTAGGGTAGGGTGATGTCCTGCTCCGACTGAAAGTCGGCGATACAGCAGAGTGAAACTCTGCGCTACGCTAAACACGTACGCGCAGGATGAGCTGGTGTGACCGCGCTGAGAGCGTCTTGAACGGACGCGCCCCAGGGCCTCAAATGAACTCGTTGATGAGGTTCTCCAGCATTTCCTGTCGGCCGCTGGTGTTCTGAGTGATATCGCCTTTCTGCAGCATGTAACTTTCGAGTTCTTTAAAGCTCGCGTTGCCCGATTCGATCTTCGCGCCGATGCCGCTGTCCCACGAGGCGTAGCGTTGCCGGACGAAGTCGGCGAGCCGCCCGTCCTTGCGAATCGCGGCGGCAATCTTGAGGCCACGCGCGAATGCGTCCATGCCGCCGATATGCGCATAGAACAGATCGACCGGTTCGAAGCTTTCGCGACGGACTTTGGCGTCGAAATTGGTGCCGCCGGTTTTGAATCCGCCCATCTTTAAAATGGAAAGCATGATTTCGGTCGTCAGGTAGATGTTGGTGGGGAATTGGTCGGTGTCCCAACCCAAGAGCAGGTCGCCGGTGTTGGCATCAATTGAGCCGAGGGCGCCAGCGGCAATTGCGACCTCGAGTTCATGCTGCATGGTGTGGCCGGCTAGTGTCGCGTGATTGGTTTCGAGATTGAGCTTTAAATGATCCAGTAGATTGTACTCGCGCAGGAAGTTCAGGCACGCCGCCGCATCGGAATCATATTGGTGCTTCGTAGGTTCCTTTGGCTTCGGTTCGATGTAAAACTGGCCTTTGAAGCCGATCGCCTTTTTATGATCGACGGCCATGTGCAGGAACTTGCCGAGATGGTCCAACTCGCGTTTTAAATCGGTGTTCCAGAGCGTGGAGTAGCCCTCGCGCCCGCCCCAGAATACATAGCCGGCGCCATCCAGTTCGTGCGTCACCTCCACTGCCTTTTTGACCTGCGCAGCGGCATATGCAAAGACATCGGCATTGCAGCTGGTCGCCGCGCCATGAGCGAACCGAGGGTGAGCAAAAAGACAGGCGGTGCCCCAAAGCAGCTTAACGCCGGTGCGCTGCTGTTCCTGTTTAAGCAGCTTAGCAATTCGGTCCAGGTTTTTGTTGGTTTCGGTGAGGTTTCTGCCCTCCGGCGCGACGTCGCGATCGTGAAAGGCATAGAAGGGCGCACCTAATTTTTCGAGGAACTCGAAGGCGACGCGTGCCCGCGTCTCGGCCATCTCCACCGAATTAGAACCATCTTCCCAGGGCCGGATGGCGGTACCGACGCCGAACATATCGGCTAGTTGCCCGCGGATGGTGTGCCAGTAAGTGACTGAAAAGCGCAACTGTTCCTTCATCGATTTGCCTTCGACCACTTCATCTGGGTTGTAATGCTTGAAAGCCAACGGGTTCTTTGATTTCGGACCTTCAAATTGGATTTTGGAAATGCCGGCGAAGAATTCTTTGGATGTGGTTTTCATGTGTCGCGAAAAGTTGACCTGAGACTAAGCAGCGACCTAACCAAGGGCAAGACGGGAGTTGGTGCTGACCCTACGATCGGAATCCGAGCTTAGATTCATTCAAACCAGGTTGACAGACGCCATCCAGGCGCGGATAATTCAACCACAAATCCCCACCACTGCGGTCGCTGCGTGTACTTGAACGGAACCGAAAGCAACAGCAACAAACAAAATGAAGAAGCGATGCAGAATCACACGACGAATAAGTGCGGCCGACAACATTGGCTGGTTGTCGCGTGCCTCCTGATTGGCGGCATTACCTCAATCCCGGCACAACCCTCGACTTTGTCTCCAAACGCGACAGTGTTCGCTACCCGGCTGAACAACCCGCGCGGGCTGAAATTCGGGCCAGACGGCAATCTCTATGTTGCTGAAGGCGGGGCAGGGGGGAAGCTGTCGAGTATCGGAACTTGCGATCAAGTAATCGCTCCAGTGGGCCCTTACACGGGCGGGTTTACTGCTCGCATTTCCAAAATCGACCGAAATGGGAATCGCACGACGGTCATCGACAATCTGCCCTCGAGTGCAACTTCACCCGCGCTGGGCGGTTTGATCAGCGGAGTGGCGGATGTGGCTTTCATCGATGACACGCTGTATGCGATAACGTCCGGGGCGGGCTGTTCCCATGGCCTGACCGGGACCGACAATGCGGTGCTGCGAATTAACCGGAACGGCACGGCAACAATGATCGCGGATCTTTCCGCGTTTCAAAAGGCGCATCCCGTCAAAAATCCGCAGCCTGACGATTTCGAACCCGATGGCACGTGGTACAGCATGGTAGCCGTACGTCGAGCGCTCTACGCAATCGAGCCGAACCACGGTGAACTCGATATGATCACTACCGATGGCAAGATTCGGAGGATCGTTGATATCTCCGCCGTCGAGGGGCATATCGTCCCAACTGCCGTCGCCTATCACGGCAATTTCTACGTCGGGAATCTTCATACTTTTCCGATTCAGGAAGGTTCGTCGAAGGTGTTGAAGATCACTCCTTCGGGCGAGATCAAAACTGTGGCGACGGGCTTTACGACAATCGTAGGTCTGGCCTTCGATCAGCGTGAAAGGATGTATGTGCTAGAGAATTCTACGTGCGACCAATGCAACCCGACGCCCGGAACCGGAAAAGTAGTGCGCGTTGATCACTCCGGCCGGACCGAGCAGATCGCCTATGGGCTTTTCTTGCCGACGGCGATGACATTTGGGCCGGACGGGAACCTTTATGTATCGAATGTGGGTTTTGGTCCGCCACCGGTTGGCTTAGGTCAGGTGGTGAAGATCACTATTCCGTGAAGTAAGCGATTACCAGCAGCGGCACTTGTTCCTACTCGCTAGTTCCGGCGTTTCAAGATTCAAATCCGGCCCAGGATCTCGGGTCAAACCGCCATCCTGCGCCGGGCATTTTTGCCTATCCTGGTTGATGTAGGTTCGCTACGCTTTCGCCCATGAAACCGGCCTATACCATCGGTCTGGATTACGGCACCAACTCCGTTCGCACCGTTATCGTCAATACTTCAACCGGACGCGAGATCGCCAGCGCCCTTTGGAACTACGCCAGTGGAACACAAGGTGTAATACTCTCTCGCGACCCGAATTTGGCGCGGCAACATCCCGCCGATTACATGGTCGGGGCCGAACGCACGATCCGAAGCGCGCTTGCGCTTGCCCGTCGGACCGTCCGCGGCTTCAAACCCGAGCAGATCATTGGGATCGGAGTCGATACGACCGGGAGCACACCAATTCCGGTCGACCAGAACGGGCGGCCGCTCGCGTTGGATCGGACCTTTGCCCGTAATCCTGCCGCGATGGCGTGGCTCTGGAAAGATCACACCGGCACGGCTGAGGCTGCCGAGATCACCGAATTGGCGCGGCGAATCCGGCCGCAATATCTTGCGAAATGTGGCGGCACTTACTCCAGCGAATGGTTCTTCAGCAAAATTCTGCATTGCCTGCGGACGAGCCCTGAGATCTTCGATGCGGCTCATCTGTGGGTCGAGTGCGCGGATTGGGTTCCCGCAATGCTGACTGGGACCGAAGCGCCAGAGAAACTGACGGTTGGGATTTGCGCTGCCGGGCACAAAGCGATGTACAGTGACGATTGGGGCGGATACCCGGACGTCGAATTTCTCTCGCAATTGGATCCGAAACTCGGCGCGTTACGGGCTCGGCTGCGGCCAAAGGCGCATACGATTGATCGTGCGGTTGCCGGATTATCGGCCGATTGGGCATCCCGGACCGGTTTGCCACCCGGTATTCCGGTGGCCATTGGCGCGTTTGACGCTCACCTCGGCGGTGTCGGTTCGGGTATCGGGCCCGGCACGCTGGTGAAAATCATCGGCACCAGCACATGTGACATGATGGTTATGCCGATGGATGGCAGCGTTCCAGATATCCCTGGTCTCTGCGGCATTGTGCCGGGCAGCATTCTGCCGGGCTTTTATGGGCTGGAAGCCGGGCAATCGGCCGTGGGTGATATTTTCAACTGGTTTGTTAATTATATCCAGCCGCTTGGCAAGAAGGCGGGTTCCCACGAAGCTCTAAGCGCCGCTGCGGCGCGGATCGCCCCTGGCGAATCCGGGTTGCTGGCGCTGGACTGGAATAATGGGAATCGGACCATCCTGGTCGATCAGCGTTTAACCGGACTGCTCATCGGCCAAACGCTCTACACGACACCAGCCGAGATTTACCGGGCCTTGGTCGAAGCTACTGCTTTTGGCGCCCTAAGGATCATCAATCGTTTTGAAGAATACGGCGTCGAAGTCGAACAGATCGTCAACTGCGGCGGTATTGCCGAAAAGAATCCCTTGGTGATGCAGATTTATGCCGATGTCACCGGCCGGCCGATTAAAATCTCGCGCTCGGCCCAGACGTGCGCGCTGGGTGCAGCTATCGCCGGCGCTGTGGTCGCGGGCAAGGGAGCAGGTGGTTATGATGATTATGCATCGGCACAGGCAGCTATGACTGGCCTCAAAGCCCGGGTGTTCCAGCCGAATAAAAGCGCTCATGCGGTTTATCAAAAACTGTATGGGTTGTACCAGCAGTTGCATGATGCCTTTGGCACACCGCAGACCAACGCTTCGCTCTATAATGTGATGAAGGACCTGATCGCGATCCGCGACCAGGCGAGAAAATAATCCGCGTTTAAGCCGATGTTGGAACGACTCAAACGGGATGTCTGGGCTGCAAACCTCGCGCTGGTCAAGGAGGGATTGATCATCCAAACCTGGGGGAATGCGAGTGCCGTCGATCGTAAGCGCGGCGTTCTGGTGATCAAACCTTCAGGCGTTCCCTATGCCAAGCTCGCGCCGCGACATATGGTCGTCGTCTCTTTGGAATCAGGACGGACCGTGGAAGGCAAACTGCATCCCAGTTCCGATACTCCAACCCACCTGGCCTTATATCGGGCTTTTGCCCAGATCGGTGGGATTGTGCACACACACAGCCTTTTTGCGACGGCATGGGCGCAAACCTGCCAGAAGGTTCCGGCTTTCGGAACCACCCATGCCGATTACTTTCATGGGCCTATTCCTTGCACCCGTTGCCTGGAGGCGAAGGAAATCAAGGTCGATTACGAGGCGAACACGGGCAAAGTCATTATAGAGGCCTTCGTCGGACGAGATCCGCTATCCTGTCCGGGCGTGTTGGTTGCCAGTCACGGGCCGTTTGCCTGGGGGCGTACGGTTGCCCAGGCCGTCGAAAATGCCGTCGTGCTCGAGCACCTCGTCAGGCTGGCGGGAGAGACGTTGCGTGTTTCGCCTTCCACCAGACCGATGCAGGAGGTATTGCTGGAAAAACATTTTTTTCGCAAGCACGGTCCCGGGGCTTACTACGGCCAGGCAAAACCCAACAAAACAGCAAATTTGCGCTAGAAAAAACCCACTACACCGACTATGAAAGTAAACAACCATCCGTTACCTCATGTTCTACGCGAGCCTGCGAACCAGCAGTGTAAGTATAACTCCGCCTCCCGGGAAAGGGAACGTGGAGGAGCTTCCGCATTCACGGCAGCCAAATGGGTGTTGGCTCTCTCACTCTGCGTCAGTGCAGGCGGATTAATTGGTTGCGCTGGTATGTCTCGTTCTCATACCGACGTCACCCAACAACCCTTCGGTAAAACCAAGGAAGGCACAGAAGTGTCGCTCTTCACGCTGCGCAACGCTAAGGGCGTTGAGGCCCGCATCAGCAACTACGGCGGCATCGTCGTATCGCTAAAGGTTCCGGAGCGGAATGGAAAGTTGAGTGATGTCGTCCTTGGTTATGACAATTTGGATGGTTACCTAAAGGAGACGCCGTACTTCGGTGCACTTATCGGCCGTTATGGCAACCGGATCGCTCGCGGCAAGTTCACCCTCGACGGAAAAGAATACACCTTGGCGACTAACAATTACCCCAACGCGCTACATGGTGGGAATAAAGGTTTCGATAAAGTCGTTTGGCAACCGATGATCCTCGCCAACCCAAGCGGGCCAGCACTGAAATTGACCTATTTGAGCAAAGACGGCGAAGAGGGTTATCCCGGCAATCTTTCCATCACGGTAATCTACAGTTTAACAGAGGATAACGGCCTTAAAGTCGAATATACCGCCACCACCGACAAAGACACGGTGGTGAACCTGACGCAACACTCGTATTTCAACCTCGCTGGCAAAGGCGACATCCTCGGCCATGTCGTGATGATGCCCGCAGACAAATTTACCCCGGTCGATAGCACCTTGATTCCGACCGGTGAGTTGCGGCCTGTCGAAGGCACGCCGTTTGATTTTCGCAAACCGACTGCAATCGGCGCCCGTATCAATCAGGATGATGAGCAGTTGAAATTCGGCAAGGGTTACGACCACAACTGGGTTTTCAACAAGCAGGTGGGCGATTTCACTCAGTTGGCGCGAGTTTACGAACCCACTACTGGCCGTATCCTGGAGGTCTATTCTACTGAACCAGGCCTGCAGTTTTATTCTGGAAATTTTCTGGACGGCACCTTGAAGGGCAAAGGCGGCTGGGTATACCAATTCCGTAATGGATTCTGCATGGAGCCGCAACACTTCCCGGATTCTCCTAACAAACCTGAGTTTCCGTCGGTGGTACTAAAACCGGGCCAGACCTACAAGAACCTTATCGTCTACAAGTTCTCCGTTCAACAGTAGCCGCTACCATGAATGCGCTTAACCCCATGTTCGCCGCGGCCTCCGTCGGTGGTTCGACGCTTACCGGAATCGATTGGCTCGCCATTGCGTGTTATTTCGTCGTTCTCTTGGTTGTCGCCTGGACAGCCATCACAAAAGAAAAGGAGACCGCGGCCGATTATTTCCTGGCTGGACGCAACTTAAGCTGGTGGATTATCGGGGCTTCCATTTTTGCCTCCAATATTGGTTCGGAACATATCGTGGGTCTGGCGGGTTCTGGTGCCAAAGATGGCGTGGCGATGGCGCATTATGAGTTGCATGCCTGGTGCCTGCTCGTACTCGCCTGGGTCTTCGTGCCGTTTTATGCCCGCTCGCTCGTGTTCACGATGCCCGAATTCCTCGAACGCCGATTCTCGACGCGTTCGCGGTATGTGCTCTCGGTGGTTTCCTTAGTCACCTTCGTGGTTTCGAAAATTGCCGTCGGCATTTTTGCCGGTGGCGTCGTCTTTGGCACGTTATTGCCGGAATTGCATTTGAGCCTCGGCTCTATCGAAATCAACAGCTTCTGGATCGGTTCAGTTTTAGTGATCGCTTTAACCGGCCTTTACACCGTTCTGGGCGGCATGCGTGCGGTCGCTTACAACGATGCCGTTCAAGTTCTTGTGCTCATTTGCGGCTCAGCCTTGCTCACCATCTATGGGTTGATGAAGCTCGGGGGGTGGAGCGAACTTCGGCACCTGTGCGGCTCGGATATGTTTAATCTGTGGAAACCGCTCATCCCGGCTGGCATGGAGGGAACGTGGGCGCCGGTCAAAGAACCAACGCGCATCGCGTGGTATTTCAATAGTAATTTTCCCTGGCTGGGCATGGCGATCTGCGCTCCAGTCATCGGTTTGTGGTACTGGTGCACCGATCAATATATCGTGCAGCGCGCTCTGGGGGCACCAAACGAAACCGTTGCCCGTCGTGGCAGCATTTTCGCCGCGTTTCTGAAATTGTTCCCGGTTTACCTGTTTATCATTCCCGGGCTGATTTGTTTCGCGCTGGCCAAAAGCGGCAAGGTGCCAGGCTTGGCTGAGGTCTACGACCCGGCGACAGGTCAGGCAACCGGCGCCTCCCAAAGCGCGTTCCCGCTCCTCGTGCAACATCTCCTGCCGCCGGGTTTGCGCGGCATCGTGGTGGCCGGGCTTCTCTCGGCACTGATGGGCTCACTCGCCGGCGTGTTTAACGCCTGCTCGACCCTCTTCACGGTCGACATTTACGAGAAGCTCCGCCCGCAAGCCTCACAGGCAGAGATTGTGCGTATGGGTCGGATCGCGACGATCGTTATGGTGCTCATCTCAATGGCCTGGATACCGGTCGTTCAAGGGGCGCACGGACTCTATGGCTACCTCCAGTCGGTACAAAGCTACCTCGCGCCACCGATTTTCGTGGTGTTCTTCTTCGGCGTGTTCTGGAAACGGCTGAATGCTGAAGGTTGTTTCTGGGCGATGGTGGTTGGATTCATAATTGGGTTGTTCAGGATGCTGGTCGATACCCCGGTGTCGCTCTTTACCGATTGGCACTATAAAGAGGGTTCGTTGCTTTGGATTATCAACAACATCAATTTCCAGTACTTCAGCATCCTAATCACGTTGATCTCAGCACTCGTGATGGTGGGAGTTAGTTACCTCACGGCTGCCCCTGATTACGAAAAAATAAAAGGCCTCACCTTTGCGACGGCGACCCAGGAGGATCGTTTTAAGAGCCGTGAGAGCTGGGATTGGCGTGACATCGCGGCTTCGTTGTTTGTGGTCGGCTGCATCCTGGGCGCCTATTTGTATTTCCGTGGCTAGTCGCAGATTAGCCCCTTTGTTGCAAACAGCAAAGCCACGCAGGCGCGAAGAACTCAAATTGGACGGCGCAATTGTTCTGCTTGGCGTTGGAGCGGTTGGCAGAAAGTGAGTAGTGTCTTCTTCGCGTCTTGGCGTCTTAGCTGTGAACGCAAGCGCCTATGTGTGTGCATCCAAGGCGCTGATGGCCGCACGGAGTTTGCGTTCAATGGCCTGGTGCCGTGCCGGCAGCAGTACCTTGTTCCCATCGAACTCCCGGACGTAGAAACTGTCGATCGCGGCGCCTTTCTCGGTATTGATCTTGGCGGCCGAGATATCGAGCTCCAGGTTGGAGAGAACTTCTGAAATCGCATACAGCAACCCAATGCGATCTTCCGTTTCGATTTCAATGACCGTCCGGGTATCCGAGGAATCATTATCGAACTCAACCCGTGTTGGAATCCGCTCTCCCGTATAGGCCTCATAAGCCGGCCGGTTGTTTTGCTGCCGAGCGATTAACGCCGGAAAATCGACTTCCTCACCCGTCAATGCCTTATGGATTAGCTTTTCAAAGCTGTCGCGCTGCTCGGTTCCGGCCAGATTTCCTGACCGCGCGTCGTTTACATAAAACGTATCGAGTACGATGCCGTCGGTCCGTGTGAAGATTTGCGCACTGAGGATGTTCAAGCCGGTTGCGCTGAGCGAGCCGGCGATTTTGCGGAAAAGTCCAGCCCGATCCCAGGTGCACACCTTAACCTCGTTGCAGGCTCGGTCGCGCAAGTTGTACCAGTTACAGACCGGCGCCAAGGGGTCCTCTTCGTCAGAAATCTGGCGGCGCATGAATCGATGAGCCACTGTCAGATCGTCCACCACCTCACGTGCCGAATGGATTTGGAAGTAGCGGGGCGGCAAGCTTGCAAAATGGGCATGCAGTTCCTCATCGCTGGGTGTCTCGGTCGAAAGCCGCATCACCTCCTCCATCAGCAACTCGCGTTGTTTCTCCTCGGCGCGCACAAACTCCGTCCCCTCGGTCATCAATTCAATGGTTCGATTATGGAGCGACCACAACAGAGAGTCTTTGAAACCGTTCCAAAGTTTATCACTGGTGGCCAGGGAATCGACGAAGGTGTGGAGAGTGAGCAGTCTGACGGTTTCCGGGGTCTGAACCTGGTTGGCAAATTTTCGGATCACCGCCGGGTCGTCGAGATCACGCCGCTGTGAAGTGCTCGCCATCAGCAGATGATTTTCGATCACCACCCGCAAGGTGTGAGTAGTGGTGCCGTCCAAACCGAGGCGCTTGCCGACGCGCAAGACCAGTTCAGCGCTAACCTCGGCATGGTTACCATGCCCGTCCGACTTGCCAGTATCATGGAGCAGCAGGCCCAAGTACAACAGAAACGGGCGTTCAAGTTTCTGGAACAATGACGTGTATTCACTGTGGGGCGGTTCCTGGGCTTCCCAGACCCGATCCAATTGTTCCAGGCACATCAACGTATGTTCGTCGGCCGTATATTGGTGATAAAACTCGTGCTGCACGAGGCATGTCAGCTTGCCGAACTCCGGGAGGTACTTCCCAAGGAAATCAACTTCATGCATCGCGCGCAGCACCGGCGCGACGTTTCCCCGCTGATTCAGCAAAGTCAAAAACGTCTCGCGCACGTGCTCGTCTGAAAGAAACGCGCGGTCCACCAGCCCCAGTTGGTTACGGATGAGTTGGGACAGGTCCGGGTGCAGATTCAAGCCGCGCTGCTGGGCATATAAGAAAACGCGCATTAACCGGGGCGGCTGATCCCTGAATACCCTGGGTGTTGCCGCATGAATCTCTCCCTGGGTGATCTTGAACCCGTCGATCATCTCATTTTTATTTTTCCGGCCAGCAGGTAGCCAGGCCCGCAGCGATAACCTGCGGGGCGGGGGGAGAAAGGCCAGCCGCTGTTCCACGGTGCGGGTGATCAAGAAGATGTTGCGTGAATGGGTGTAGAGATCGCGCATGAACTCTTCGATGCGCTTGCTCGGCGAGCGTTCTGAATACCCGAGGTTATGTGCCACGGCTGGTTGAAGGCTTTTGCTCAGCACGTCCATCGCGCGGTTGACGTGGTAGTGCATCTCCGTGCGCACCCGCAGCAGGAAATCATACGCCTTCTCGAGTTGCTTGCGCTCGCTCTCGCTGATGAATTCGTGCTCCTGCAAATCTTTCAACGACCGGGTGCGATACTTGAAGAAGGTCATCCAGAGCAGATTTTGGTAATCGCGCAACCCGCCACAGCCGTTCTTGAGATTCGGTTCCTGCATGCAGGCTGAATTGCCGAATTTGCTGCGGCGTGTGTTCTGGTCTTCGATCCGCATCGCGATATACTCGTCTTCATAGCCGGTGACGCATTTGGCCACGATCGCTTTTTCAAACTTTTTGAACAGCGCCTCGTTCCCCATAATAAGCCGCGCCTCAATCATTGAGGTCTTGGACTGCATATCGCGATTGGCCTCTTTTACCGCGTCCTCGATTGTTCGCACCGAATGGCCGCCTACCTTCAGGCCGATATCCCAAAGTGGATAAAGGACCCCGTCAATCAGCTTCGAGAGATAGGGGAGCGGACGACTTCCAGCGACCTGCCCATCATGCAGGAACATGAAATCGATGTCGCTATGCGGGTTGAGTTCTCCCCGGCCATACCCCCCGGTAGCCACCAGAGCCAAAGGAGGAAACTCCTTTTGCGCCTGCGGCGACAGGCTGGTCCGAGCGGCTTCCCATAAATGCCGAAACAGGACATCAAGGATGGCAGCGCGGGCACGGCAAATCTCCATTCCACCCCCGCCGGCCCGGTGGTGCATCCTCAAACGGTGTGCTTCCAGCTTCAGAAACCCTTTGTATCGGCCCAATTCTTGCGTCACGGCCCGTCCGGCGGGCAGTACTAAACGCGTCTGTGCGTCGGCTTCGATTTTCTTAACCAGTTCCTGCATCTGCGCTGTAGTGTGGGTGCAAAGGGCTTGGAGTGCAAGCGGGTCTGGCAAACCGAGTTCGACGAGGCCGATCTGAGGAGTTAGCGCTGCGCACGATGGATTAAACGCCCCACGAACCTGACTTGCCGAAACGGCGCTGCTGCCGATTGGGTGGCCTTTTACGCCCATTGCCCAGGTCGCAGCAAAATTCTTTACATTTCTATTGACCAGCGGGGGGGTTCTGTGGCGGGATGATAGAACCCATACACGGGCGTAATCAGATGGCCAGAGTCCTATTCAGAAATGGTAACGGGTCGCGTGCCGCTCAACCCTCGAAGTACGACGCGCATAATACAGTCCTCTCCAAGACGTATGGCGCTCTGGCTGACTTGCGTCGCGAGCTTTCGGACTCCAAAGCTGCGGTCGCCGAGCGCGAGGAGCTGCTCCAGACGTTTGCTGGCTGCGTCGATTCCCAGCGTGCCTGGCTTTTGCTCGAGGATTATTTCGAAAAGCTCTCCCTGTCCCGCAAGGATTTCCCGAGTACCGAATGGTGGCCGCATTTGCTCCAGGCCAACGGCAAAGGCCGGCTCGAGGAATTAGCCTTCCTCTTTTTGCGTGCCAAGCGTTCGCTCCCCAGTGAGCTGACCGCTTACGCCAATCTGGATCGCTTCGCCCAGGTCGAAGAAGCTGCTCACGAACGCGATCAGGTCAGACAACTCGAAACCTGGCTCTTTCCGCCTCGCCCGGCTCATCTTGACGCCCCGCGGGCCTCCCTCCGCGTCGTCTGCGGGACTGAACCCGATGAACAGTTCCCAGTGTGGTGTCGCCTGACGGTTGAATTTTATCTGTTGCGCCCGCGAACGGGCGAGAAACTCAGAAGTCTTGAAGATCTAGTTGATCTGACTACTCGGGCCGCTCATGAACAGGAGCTTTTCGCCCCCGAAGATTGGGAATTCATCCAGTGGGTGACCGAAACCCATGCCGGGCGGCGCGACCCACAACCAAAGATGGTTTTGTCGGATCTGGAGCTGCTGCACTGGCTGGCGCGGTGGGGCCACACCTCGCGGCTCGAATTATCCTCCGCTGGCCGGTCTGCGTCGCTTAGCTTTCAGGGAGAGGTTGCTGAGTTGCGGCCTTTTCTCGAAAACGGCGATGTGGAATTGTCATTCACTCATCACCTGACCACTCCAGATGGGAAATCCTTTGCCCTGGCAGATATTCGCTTTTTCAATCAACGACCACCACTGGCTCTGGCCGGCAATACCTTTTATCTGCTGCGCAACGCTCCACCGCCGCAACTGATCGAACATTGGTGCCGTCGCCCGGCAATCCCGGTGCGCAAGCTCAGCCATCGTTTGCTGACCCATTTGCGCAAAAGCCAGGCAAACCATGGGGTTGATTGGGAGCGGCTCTGTATCGCGCATTCAGCGAAACCGCAATTCATTTTCGAGTTGCTGGATGAAACGGTGCGCTTGCGACTGGTGGCCCGGAGCCAACGCGACGAAAGCCTTTGGCTCTGGAATGGACACGAATGGCAGCGCCAAGTGGCCCAAAAAACGGCGCCGGATAAACCCGAGATCCTGGACGACCCGCGCCTGGAACCCGCCACTGTGTGGCTGCGGCAACTGGATTGGTTCACGCCCGAACCGGGTCTTTGGGTCGGCGATGCCAACGAACTCTTTCTCAGCACCTTGGCGCGTGTTTGGCAGGATCGCCCTCAGGAAGCCGATTACCTCGGCAACCCCGCGTTCCATCGCCTGTTCTTGAACCCGCGACAGCTCCGCCCTCGTCTCATTGTTAAAGGCAGCGGCATCGATTGGCTCTCCGTCTCGGCCGAATGGGAACAAGAGAGTCTTAAGCTTACCGCTGCGGATTTGCAACAACTTCAGGCAGCGACGGGTCGCTTCGTAAAGCTGCCGGATGCGGGATGGGTCGAATTGGATTCTGCTGCGGTTCAGTCGGCGCACGAAGCGATGGCAGACATGGGGGTTGATGGCCTGGTGCCGGTCGCGCAGAAAGTCGGCCTCGAGCAGATAGCGCATTTGGACGAAGATGGCCTGCAGCGATTCGCGGATTCTCCTCAGGCCAAAGCGCTCCGTGAGCGAGTCAAAAATTTCAGGGGTATTCCCGCCGTAGGCCTGCCCGATACTATTCAGGCCGAGCTCCGACCTTACCAAAAGGACGGGTTTGATTTCCTGTGCCATCTCACCCAAATACGGCTCGGCGGAATTCTCGCCGACGATATGGGGCTGGGTAAAACGATCCAGACCCTTTCCTGGCTCGCATGGCTCAAGGAACGCAATAGCAAGAATCCGAAGCCTTCGTTGGTTATCTGCCCGGCGTCGGTCTTGCACAATTGGCGCCGTGAGGCTAACCGGTTCATTCCAGACCTAAAGGTGCTGGTGCTGGAAAGCGGCGCCGCGCGGCATAACCTGCGCAAACAAATTCCGCAGCATGATTTGATCGTTACCAATTACGCGTTACTGCGGCGTGACCTCGAAGAGCTCCAGAAATTCCCTTTCCGCGCGATTATCCTCGACGAGGCGCAATTCATCAAAAATCCGGGCGCGCAGGTTACGCAATCAGTCAAGCAGTTGAAATCCGAGCACCGGTTGGCTCTCACCGGGACTCCATTGGAGAATCGGCTGCTAGACCTCTGGAGTATCGTCGATTTCATTCAACCCAGTTATCTCGGCAACCAGGAGCAGTTTGCTGAGACGTACGAACCTCACGGGGAGAATGCCGAATCGGCTCAACGCATTGCGCGAAAACGTCTCTCTGCCAAGCTGCGGCCGTTGTTGTTGCGCCGCTTAAAGAAGCATGTCGCCAAAGATCTGCCTGATCGGATCGAGCAACGCCGCGACTGCCAGCTCGATGAGGCCCAACGCAAGCTGTACCTGGCGGAATTGCGGCGCAGCCGCGAGCAGGTCATGAAGACGGTCGCCGAAAAAGGTCTCAACCGAAGCAAGATCCATGTGCTCGCGGCACTCACTCGATTGCGCCAGATCTGCTGTCATCCCCGGCTGGTCGGCAACGACACGCCGTCGGGCAAAACCGAGACACTCTTCGAATTGTTGGATTCGCTCATTGCTGAAGGCCAAAAAGTTTTGGTGTTCAGCCAATTCGTGCAGATGCTTGAATTGCTGGAACAGGAATGTCGGCAACGGCAAATCCCGACGCATATCCTCACGGGCCAAACGAAGAATCGTCAGGAGGTCGTTAATGCTTTCCAAAATGATCCCAACGCCTCCGTCTTCCTGCTCAGCCTTCGTGCTGCCGGTACCGGGCTCAACCTGACCACTGCCAGTTACGTTGTCCTGTACGACCCATGGTGGAACCCGGCAGTAGAAGCCCAGGCCATCGATCGGTCTCACCGCATCGGTCAGACCCAGACCGTAAACGCCTATCGCCTCATTTCCCCCGGCACTGTTGAAGAAAAAATCTGGGAGCTTCAGCAGACCAAAGCTCAAACCATTGCTGATGTCCTCGGCGAGGAAGGCTTCGCCCGCAGCCTATCTAAAGGCGATCTGGAATACTTGTTTGCGGAAGATTAACGCTCCGCGTCACTTCGAAGCCGCCATGCGCAAGGCGATCTCGGCAACTCGCTTGCCGACCCCACGGACCGTGTTCAAGCTGCCTTCGTCCTTGGAAAGTTCATCGCCTTGCGATTGCATCGTGCCCCCCCAGTGGTCTCCAGGGTTTCCATCGCCGACCAGGATCATCTCCTGTGAAAGCATGAACATGATCAGTTGCTGCAGGATTAGCTCGACGCCCGTGTTACGCCCCGCGCCAACGGCGATAGCGCCGCCGACCTTGTTTTTCAGAGGAAAACCGCCCTGTCGAAACGCGAGCATTCGCTCGAACAGTTGCTTGAGCGGCGAGGACACGATACCCATGTAGACCGGGGAGCCCATGATGATCCCAAAGACAGCAGGAGCTACCAGCTTCTCGCGCACTCCCGGAAAATCGTCCGGTCGATCCGAGCTCTTGGCCCCCACCGCGATGTAGGGATCCAGGTTGAGTCCGGAAAGTTCGATCACTTCGGTCGCGATCGCGGGACTGACGGTTTTGGCAGATTCCAGCGCCAGTTCGACAGCCTTGTAAGTCGATTTGCCTTTCCGGAGGCTGCCCGCAATGCCGATGATTTTGACTGATCCGGGCGCCGGTTCGGCCGCTTCGGCAAAGTCGGCCAACGCAACCGCTGAAGCGGCCGCGGCCCCGAGAAAAACACGACGGTTCATGTCATTCATAGATGTCCTTTGGTGAATTGCGGCCAGCATCTCCGAAGAGAGTAGGGCGGTTCAAGTCAAAAGGGGCTGGTAGGCGTTGAATGGGGAATTCCGACCTGTGCGGTAGCATTGGAATGCGCATGCCAAGACAGACACCCCCCCGCATGAACTAATGCGATGTTCCCGCAATTCAGGGGCACGAATTGACAAAATACGGATAGGCCTAGAAAAGCGTACGGGCCCACGATTGGTCAACGTTAATTCTGTTCGGTGCACTGGATCGAGGTGGCGCCCATGAATGAATCGAACACACAATCGAAGACAGCAAAAGCACTTTTGTTGCTCTACCTACTGTTGTGTTTGCTGGGCCCTGCTTATCCGGCTTGGAGCGGCTCGCGCGTCTTCGAGAATGGGCTGGTGGCCCACTGGGCTTTCAACGAAATGGCAGGCAAGGTGGTGCAGGACAGCTCCGTTCAAGGCTTGAACGGCAGTTTAATGGGCGGGACCTGGACCCGAGGGGCCGCGATATATGACGGCGCCGTGCGGTTCAGTGGCACCAATGAAGCTCTCTTCATCCCTGCCCCGAACATTCCGCCACCCGATCGAATTGGCGCCTTGCCATTTGGGTCGCTGGTTCTGCGGTTTCGGTTTGCGCCAACCGGTTCGGGAGAAGTCATTCCTGTTTTCTATTTTGGCGAGAGACACGCCGACGCCTCTGATTCAGCACTCATCGTTGAAATTGGGCACGGCGGCGACCCTGCCAATCGACGTCTTTACTTCACGATTTTCGTCGCGGGATTTTGTTTCGATTCCGGCACTAATCTGCTGCCGAATACGTGGTACCATTTCGTAGGTTTGGTTAGTCCTAACGGAAACACCGGTTATCTGAATGGCCAGGAAATGACCAACCGGCACTATAACCTCGGTTCCAATCCTGCGTACACCAACTTCTTCAGCTCGGTCCCAGCACGCGATTGTCTGACGATGGCCTACGGACGTTTCTCCGGCAACACGAACTTTACCTACGGGGCTGTGACTTTAAGTGATGTTCAAGTTTATGATCGGCAGCTGAGCCCCCTGGAAATCGGAGCACTCTATGCCGATGTGAATGATACCGGAGTATTCAAAATCGATCCCACCGTTGTGATTACCGATGCCGGCCTGAATCTTCGCTGGCCCTCGGCCCCAAACTACGTCTACTCCGTTTTTAGCGCGGACTCGATGCTCTCTCCGGTTTGGCAGCCACTGCCCGGTTTGACAAATCTTGCCGCCAGTCCGCCGCTGAATGCGGTGCTCATCCCCGTCGCTCCAAATCAGCAGACAACGGGCTTTTTTCGAGTTCAGGCAGCCTGGCCATCACCGTGAGGTCAGACGATTATTGTTGCGGCGCCGCGCCCGCGATTCCTAAGGTCAGCTCGATCTTATCTGAGACTTTATCCTCGTTCTGGTGAGGGTTCACATTGAAATCACTTCGTTGGATAGTGAAGGTAGTTCGCACGACCAGGAGATCGCCCTTCAGGCCGGGCTGGCGCTGAGCGAGCTTGTCTTTCAGATAGGTTAGCGTCACCGGGACGGTTATTTCCTTGGAGACTCCTTTGAGGGTAAAAGTCCCGTTGACGTCCCCATTCGTTTTATCACCCTCCGTTTTCACGTTTTTGATTTCTTTTACTTCGAAGGCGATCTCCGGATATTTCTGAGCGTCCAACCACGTGCCTCCGTGCAGGTGCATTTTCATGATGGGATTAGGCACCGCGAGGGATTTTGCCGCGACCACGATCTTGCCTTTGGTTGCGCCGGGATTTTGAGGATCGAACGTGACGGTCCCCGAAATGTCGTTGGCACTGCCCTGGATTGTCTCCTTTGGCGCTACCAACTTAAATGTAACTGTGTTGCCGTTTTTGGGATCTTTGAAATCGAAAGTATGATTTCCGGCCCAGGCCGTGAAGGCAGTCAAAACGAAGAATAAAGTGCACGTGGATTTCATGTAGCCCGTATTTTTAGTGGGCTGCGGTCAAGGTTCCAAGCCTTTTTTAGGTCACTTTAGGTCGCGTTGACATCACCGCGGCGCATGCCAGCAGTTGGCTACGCGCACGGGACCCAAACAAATTCAAAAAACTAATCCGGCTTTTTTGCAGTTACCTCGAGGCTCGTGATGTAATCCCCAGGCGTACTTCCGCCAGGAAGGTGCTCGATTATTTTCTGGTAGAGCGGGTCGTTCCAGTCAGTCATTGCGGCGACATATTCCTTTTTGGGATTGAGTTGGATCGCGGTCAATCCCGCCTCTCGGGCCATACGCTCAGTCTCACTGGTCAGGACCGCGCCGGCCACGCACCCGATCAGCGCCTCAATCATCTCCAAAATTCCTTGCGGTAGCGATTTAAGCAACGCCAGGTCCGAAACGGCGACGCGCCCGCCCGGCTTGAGAACGCGAGCCATCTCGCGCCAAACCTGGGCCTTGTCTGGTGACAAGTTGATGACACAGTTTGAGATCACGACATCAACGCTATTATCCGCCAGCGGCAGATGCTCGATTTCTCCCAACCGAAACTCGACATTGTCCAGACCCGATCTCTCTCGGTAAGCGGTGATGTTGCGGCGAGCCTTTGCCAGCATCTCCGGAGTCATGTCTACACCGATAGCGCGACCGGTAGCTCCGACCTTGCGCCCGGCAATAAACACGTCAAAGCCACCCCCGCTTCCTAGATCCAGGACCACCTCGCCTGAACACAATGCCGCCAGCGCGTTCGGATTCCCGCACGACAGACCCATGTTGGAGCCTTCGGGTAACGCGGCAAGTTCTTCAGCGCTATAGCCGACATATTTTGCCAACTGGGCCGAGTCCTCCTGGCCCGATCCACAGCAGCTGACGCCGGAACAGCATCCGGCGTCTTTTTCCGCAATCCTGCCGTAGCCCTCGCGAACCGCTTGCCTAATGCTCTCCGAGTCACTTGTCTTGTTCATGTCTTGCCTTGTTTTCGAATATGCGCTGGCCAGGCGCGTGGAAATGACGGTTTGCGTCATCGAGCACGAGCACCCAATCCAAACCTTGTTCAGGGTCGGGTGGTATGAACTCGTGCTCGCCTACATTCGGGAACTCTCCGCCGCCACGTGCCGTGCCATTTCGCGGATTAAACCACCACACTTTAACCTTTGGACCCCGTATAATGTCCATGCGGACTTTGAATGGGCGACTGACTGGAACGTACACCATCGCAAACGCACCTTCCGAGTCGCGAGTAGCAACGAACCGGTAACGTCCGGCTCCCGGTACGCTTGTCGGGACCCGATCCGCTACCACCACACTATCGTCAGGCACGCGCGTGAAAAACGGGCGCGAGAGCAGCAGTTTCTTTGCGTACTGCATCTGACCTGCGCCAGGCCGATCGAGTGCTTCGAACCACGGCATCAGAGGATTGTTGATTGGCGTTTGATTGGACGTCCACATCTGCCAGACCGAATGGTGCCCATAGGTATGGCCACAGGCGCCGCTGAATAAATCCCAATAGAGTGGCCGTCGCACGTCCGCAGCAACCGAGTGCCCAAATTTTTTTGCGTCAAAAGCAATCGGGTGATCTTCGTAGAGCGGCTCAGCATCAATGACCGGCTTGGCTGGGGTTCGTTCATAGTCGGTTCGCGTCTGGTCGTAGCGGCCGGTGAATTCTGCCTGATGTCCATTTTGCCGCAAATTAAGATCGAGCCAGGGCTCGTTGTGAAAGGACTGTGCTGAACCCGCCCCGCCGGTGGGGTGAAATGTGATCAAATGCCCGCCAGCGTCGCCTTTGTGCAAGCCTGTCGCCAGCGCTCGGAGAATTTCTTTCTGACCATCATTTTCCACCGGTCGGTCGCCGCCCAGAATCCAAACCAGTGCGGCGTGTTGATAACGGCGGCCCAGCCACTCGCCATAGGCCCCCGCGCTTTCAGCCGTAAAGACCTCCGGCCCGGCTCCCCCGCGCTTATTCCACTTGTCGCCCCACGTCGGGAGCATGCCAATATACAAGCCTAAATCGTTGGCCCGTTTGACGACCCAATCGACGTGTTTGAAGTATTCTTCGTTAGGCCGCAGCGGGTCATTATCGATCAAGGGTAGTTGCCCCTCCGCATTCGGCTCCCTTAACCCGTTTGATTCCGCCAAAACAACAGTTTGTATCAGTGTAAAACCTTGGTCTGCCCGTTTCTTCAGATACCGCTCGCTGTCTGCTCGGTTCAAGCGATGCAACAACTCCCAGGCGGTGTCACCCAGCCAGAAAAAAGGCTGACCCGTCTCTGTAACCAGGAAATGATGATTCTCGCTCACCCTCAATCCGGGCAACTCTCCGCCAGGGCAGGAACGGAGTTGCAGCGCCACTAACAATCCGACCTGAATCCAGAACTGGATGGTGTGAACTATCCGCGAGCGAAATTTCTGGCCCTGCACGGCATTTGCCTCGCCTACCAAGCAAGCGTCCGGTAACAGACGCCAAGGAGGTGGGGGTGGGGAACCCCGCTGAGGAGAAAACGTTCTGTCACCGGACAACCTCACGTTTAGCGAAGCGATTTTCTTCAAACAAGCTTTTTCTGTTTTTTTGATAAATTTTACAGGCTAGGAGTTTCCTGGCGGCGCTTCAGTGACCTTCGCCATCTTCGTCGGCAGAGGCGGTGGTTGAGTCTGGGATTTTTTTCTTAGCATAACCACCGCGGCCGTGCACCCCGTCCAGGTGGGCAGCATGTCGGCGACTGGAATCAGCTCTATGACAAATGTGGGAAGCAGCAGCATGTGAAAACCGAGGGCGGCCGAGGTCAGGATCATCGCCATAATGTCCAGGCCTTCATCCACGAATAGCCACCCGGCGGGACCGAGACCTAATTGTATTGCATCTGTAATGGCCGCGACGGTGAATGCGAACCAAATTCGTCTCCTGGTTAGTACCGGGACCATGAGCCAACGGCCAATCCTCTCACTTGCTTTCATCGGACTCCCGGTTTGCTGCGCTATCGATCTGAAATCGCCGACCGATGGCGCGGTGCACGCACGTAGCGCCGTCTGGCAGCCGGCTGTAGCGCCGATTGGTAAATCGGCTTCTCACTCATAAAGCGGCGCGCCCAGCCTGCACTCAGCTCGGATTTGGCGTTTCTGTTCCCGGCGGCACATCTTCAAATTTGGCGTGTTCGTGCAGGAGATCGATAACCTTTTCATTCATGATTTGATCATAAATTTCGATCAGCCCGTTTCGCTTCTGCAGGTCCTTCACAAACTTTTCCTGTGGTATTTGGTAGGTTGCCGCAAGCTGGGCAATCCTTTGAGCGATTTCCTGTTGCGAGACTTTGATATCCTCCTTTTCGGCTATCTTCTGGATCAGGAAAGCTACTTTCACGCGCTCCTTGGCCCCTTGCGTTGCCGCCGAATAAATGCGCTCTTTTTCCTGCTCGATCGTCTCGCGGGAAACGCCGCGTTTGGCATTTTCCTGCACGATATCGTAAACCACATTGCGCGTCTCATTCGCTACCGCAGATTCAGGCAATTCGAAATTCACCCGATTCAATAATGAGCGCACGAGTTGCCCACGTGTGCTTTTGTTTTGCTTGAACTTCAATTCGTTTTCGAGATCCCGGCGAACCCCTTCGCGAAGTTTCTCCAGATTTTCCGCTCCGTATTTCTTGGCAAACTCATCATCCAGCGGCGGCAACGCCTTTTCCTTAACCTCAACCACCTCGACCTCATAATTGGCGCGCTTTCCCGCCAGCTCGGGCGTGACAAAATTCGCCGGAAAATCAATGTTCACAGTGCGCTTATCGCCCGCGTGGGCGCCGGCGAGCTGGTCTGCAAAACCCGGAATAAACGCATTCGCCCCGATCTCGACCCAGAAATTCTTCTGCTCCATGAGGCCTTTGGCCCCCGGCGCAATTTCGGTGATCGGTTTCCCCTCAGACGTGCCTGTATAATTCACCACGACGATGTCGCCGTTGCCGGCCGGGCGGGATACGGTTTGAAAGGTTGTGTGGGGCTGGCGGAGGACCTCGAGCGCTCGTGTCATATCCTCATCGGTGACAGTGCGCGCCTCGCGTTTTACGGGGATCCCCTTGTATTCGGGCAGTTCGAATTCGGGGGAGGTCTCAATCGTGGCCGCAAACTGCAGCGCCTGGCCGCGGCCAAACTGAATCTCTTCAATATCCGGGTAGCCCAGGACATCAAGATTCTTTTCATCGACAGCCTTCTTGTAGGCCTCCGAAATGAGTTTGCGTTTGGCTTCTTCTTCGATGTCTTTGGCGTATTTCCTAAGAACCATCTCGCGCGGAGCCTTACCGGGGCGAAAGCCGGGTAAGTTGGCTTCCTTCTGAAATTCCTTGGCGACAGAGTCAAGGGTCTCATCCACTTTCTGGACTTCGACTTCCACGCGCATCAGTTTTTTGCAGGGGGCTAAATTCTCTACCGTTACGTTCACAATCAAACCTTTCCGTTAATCGCTGAAAAAGTAAAGTAGGCGCAAGGAACCGGGGATTCCGCTGCTCAGCGAGCTGGGAACCATAAGTAAGGCGTGCCACAAGGTCAAGTCTGTGTAAAGCCGAATAGCCACAGAAAAAACTTAAAGAAGCATAAAACACTTTTTTGCGGGATTTTGGCTCCAGCAGACGTGTTGGGTATGAATATGAAAGCAACTCTTCAAAATGACTCGGTTCGCCGGCTGGGTTTACGGATTTCCCGGCTGATGTTGCCGGCCATCCTCGTACTGCTCCTCGCGACAACATGCATATCAAATGCCGCCGAGGACTCAACGCAACCCACTAAATCACCTTCCGTTGATTATGACTTGGAAGTCGTCAATGGGCACCTGCTACATACCCCAAATAGGCCAGAGGCGACGCTCGCCAATGTCGTCGACATCCTCCGTGCGCGGTATGAGCACGCCAACATTGTTGTCGCACCAGGCCTGGGCGAATTGAAAATTGCGGATCTAAAACTCCGCGCCGGCCAGTTAATGGATGAACTGGAAGCTATCCGCGTCGCCAGTGGCGATAAATTCGAAATTCTATTACCGCGCGGCGGCGGCGGACCAGCCCCGGCAATTGATCCCAATACAGGGTTGCAGGTAACGGGCCAAATGGAGTCGAACTCGGGCCTATTTGTGCTGCAACAGCCGGCCCCGACACCCCAAACCGAGCGGATAGTAGAGGCCTTCAACATTGAACCCTATCTGGTTTGGCTGCGACGAAACGCACCGACAAACGAAATTCCTCCGCAGCGCGAGGAGCGCGAGCAGAAAAGTATCGACCAGCTTACGCAAATTGTGAGAGAAACGATTGGAATCTTGAAAAACCAACCACGTCCGGACATCCCTGTTTTTCAGTTTCACCGGGGCGCCAGCCTGCTCGTGACGATCGGTCCTCGGGAATCAGTTGAGGTGACGCGGAAAATAGTCGATGCTCTTCCTGGTATGGGGTCGCCACAAAGGACGGATGCTGGCGGGCAAAACGCTGCGGCCATGGAAGCATTCCGAAGACGCTACGGATTGGCTCCGGGTTCCCAAGATCCGAACGCAACCGCTCCACCTGCGCCAGCCCAGAAGTGAATCCGTCGTTCTCACCAACGGCCAATCCCTTGCTTTCATTACCGCTCATAAGCGGCAAGGCCGTGGAAGACGCGACGTATCATATTGAGCCGGCCGACCTCAACCGCTTGACTCGTCTGCTTGCTCAAGGTGATGAGGATAGCTTCCGCGAGTTTCACGCTCGCTATTTCCTCCGGCTTTATAAATTTCTGCTGGTAATCACGCACGGACAAGAACAGCAAGCCGAGGATGCCTTGCAGGAGACCATGTTGCGCGTCATTCGTTATGCGCGGGCATTTGATTCCGAGGAGGTTTTTTGGAGCTGGCTAAAGGTCCTGGCTCGCAGTGCGGCCCGGGATGCGGGCAGGAAACAACAGCGATATTTTGCGCTTCTGCAATGTTTTGCCTTGCGATTGCGCCTGTACTTGGCGGAGCCTTCACATGGAGAGGAAAACACTTTAAGCGCCGCTCTGGAGGAAAGCCTGTGTGAATTGCCCAAAGCCGATCGCGCATTGTTGGAGGCCAAGTACATCGCCGGCCATACTCTCAAAGAGCTTTCGCAGCAGACTGCCCTGACAGAAAAGGCCGTGGAGTCCCGGTTATTGCGACTCCGCCGTGACGTCCACGAACGCGTTTTACACAAGCTCCGTTCGATATGAAAAGCCCCGAACACGATCAACTCTTAAAAGAAATTTTGGCCGACCGCAACCTCGGGAGCCTGAAACAAAGTTCGCTGGGAAGCGGACTTGCTGCTCTGCGTGAAACCAGGGAGGCTCGTCAAATCAGAAGACTGGCGGCTCTTGCAATTGTCCCCGCGCTCGTCTTTCTGGTGATTTTGGCCTCGCAAGTTTTTCAGTTTCAGAGATCTGCTAAAAGGAGCTTTCAGCCTCGCGACACTTTGTCACAACCACAAGGCTCCAGCGTCAAAATGATTACTGACGAAGAGCTATTCGCCTTGTTTCCAAACCGGTCGATGGCCCTCGTGGGCAAACCCGGGCACCAGGAGTTGGTTTTCCTGGATCAACGCCGGTCAACACGCGCCAGAACTCAGTAGATGTGGCCGAGCTGCTCCCTAACACTCGGGCTTTGGCCTTGTCATCGTTACGGCAAATTCCTACGGTAGAAAATAGCATGTGGCGTCTGTTGAAAGAATTCCTGCTGTTTGCCCGGCAGGAGAAAAAGTGGTGGTTGATTCCGCTCGTCGCGCTATTGCTGATTTTGGGCGCCATCCTGATTTTTGCTTCCAGCTCCGGCATTGCCTGGGCCTTGTATCCTTTCTTCTGATCCATGCCCGGCCGGCGGCATATTCTCGGCGTTTCAGCCTTTTACCACGATGCCGCCGCGGCGTTGTTGCGCGATGGCCAAATTATTGCCGCGGCCCAGGAAGAACGTTTCACGCGCAAAAAGAACGATTCAGATTTTCCACGCCATGCGATTCAGTCGTGCCTTGAGCAAGCTAATCTTTCACTCGAACAGCTCGATACGGTTGTCTTTTATGACAAGCCCATCCTGAAATTCGCCCGACTGTTGGAAACTTACCTTGCGGTCGCCCCTGGCGGGTGGCGCACTTTTCCGGTGGTGCTCCCCTCCTGGCTGGCCGAAAAACTCAACTTGCGCAAAACTATCCGAGAAGAGTTGGCCGGGCTGGGGCCTGAATGTGAAATCCTCTTCACCGAACATCATCAGGCTCATGCTGCCAGCGCGTTTTATCCCTCCCCCTTTACCGAAGCCGGCATCCTGACCATTGACGGCGTGGGTGAGTGGGCGACGACTACAATCGGCACCGGCAAAGGCGACGAGATAAGAATCCTCAAAGAACTACGCTTCCCACATTCGCTGGGTTTGCTGTACTCCGCTTTCACCTCCTACTGCGGCTTTAGGATCAATTCCGGCGAATACAAATTGATGGGACTCGCCCCGTACGGCGAGCCGAAGTATGTCCAGGCGATTTACGATCATCTGTTGGATTTGAAGCCCGATGGATCGTTCTGGTTGAACCTGGAATACTTCGACTTCCTTCGCGGCACCACTATGTTCAATCATCGTTTCAACGCGCTTTTTGGAGGCCCCCCGCGCTTGCCCGAAGTTCCCATAGAACCACGCCATATGCACGTGGCGCGATCGATCCAGGTCGTCACGGAGGAAATAATGCTGCGGCTGGCTCGGCATGCCCGAGAAATAACCGAACAAAAAAAGCTGTGTCTTGCTGGGGGCGTCGCGCTTAATTGTGTTGCCAATGGCCGCATTCTCCGGGAAAAAATCTTCGATCAACTCTGGATCCAACCTGCGGCCGGCGACGCCGGTGGTGCGCTTGGAGCCGCGCTGGCCGCCTGGCATGAGACCCTAAAGGACAGATCAATCCCTGGCAGCGCTCGATCTCAAATCAAACGAGACGCCATGCTGGGTGCGCTGTTGGGCCCTTCCTATTCGTCCAATCAGATCGAGACTACCCTGAAACGCTATGGTGCCGTCTATCGGCAATTAGAAACCTCGGAGCTGCTGGACTTCACCGTTGATTTGCTCAAGAACGAAAAAGTCGTGGGGTGGTTTCAAGGCCGGATGGAATTTGGTCCACGCGCCCTCGGCTCGCGCTCAATACTGGGTGACCCTCGCTCGCCGCGCATGCAATCGGTGATGAACCTGAAGGTCAAGTTTCGCGAGTCTTTTAGGCCCTTTGCTCCGGTCGTGCTTCGCGAACGGGTTGCCGATTATTTTGAGTTGGATGTCGACTCTCCCTACATGCTGCTGGTGGCACCGGTTCGGCCGGAATTGCGCATTCCTTTGACGGGCGATGTCACTGGTCTTAATTTGTTGAAGGAGAAGCGGTCCAGTTTGCCCGCCATAACGCACGTCGATTATTCCGCGCGCATACAAACCCTCAGTCGCAACGACAACCCTCTGCTTTATGATCTGATCATCAAGTTTGAGCAGGCCACGGGTTGTGGGGTGTTAGTAAATACTTCTTTCAATGTCCGGGGCGAGCCGATCGTCTGCACCCCTGATGATGCTTACCGCTGCTTTGTTAATACTGAGATGGATTACTTAATCCTGGGCAACTTTGTGATTGAACGCACCGCCCAACCGCATCAACACATCGAGCGCACAGTCGCGCTCCAACCCGACTGAACGCCCAAACATGCGAGCTAAACTCAAAGAAGATCCCAAAGAGTGGCGCAAGTCGACCCTCTTGACCGTGCTCGCCCTCGCCGTAATCAGCTCGATCCTCTGTTGGCGTCGGGTGCTACCCGTCACGGGTTGGCGACTTACGCTCATGATTCTGGTACTGGTCGGCTTGACCGCTTTTTTTCGCCCACCCTGGTTCCGCGCTTATTATCGAGTCTCCACACGATGTGGTTTTTGGTTGAGTCTGATGATTGCGCGCATTGTTCTGGCGGTGCTCTTTCTGCTGATCATTGTTCCATTGGGGCTGCTTTTTAGGTTAATGGGCAAAGACGGACTGCACCTGAAACGGGTTTCGGGCCAAGACAGCTACTGGACTGAGGCCAAGCCGACGAGTCCCCTGGATCGCCTTTTTTAGGTAGCGCAGAGTTCCACTCTGCTGTACCGCCGACTTCCAGTCGGCACGCATAAACGGCGCCCGCGAAAACGCGATGCATATTAGAAATCTGCGATACCGCAGAGTAAAACTCTGTGTTACCGCAGCGCCGCAGCCAGGATCTCGCGCATCCGATTGAACGGGAGCGAGAAATGGCCATCTTCAGGATAGAACCGGGCTTGGCATTCAGGAATAGTGTCGGCCAGGAAATGCCCCATCGAGGAAGGTACCACGACGTCCTGTTCTCCATGCCAGAGCAGGGTGGGGATGCGGATGGAGCGCAGATCAAAACCCCAAGGACGAGAAAAAAGAAAGCCGTCCCATGCGGCTCCCTCGGTTCCGGAGCGCAATCCTTCGCGTGAACTCTCTGTGAGCAGGCGCCGCAATTCCGAATCAGCCAGTGCCAGTCTGTCGCGCTCGGGCAAGCACGTCTCGATTTGCTCTGGAATCACCTGATCGCCTGTGCCCCAAAGCGCACTTAAGCACAGGCCTGCCACTCTTTGCGCCAGCCAGGGAACGTTGCGCGCAAACGTCAGCAGATATCGATTGAGCGCGACCATACCGGCGATTGCCTCCGGCGAATCAGTCGGTCCCATGCTGCACACCAACAGCAAATTGTGGACACGACCTGCTAAACCGGCGGCACATACCGCCGCATAGGGGCCCCCGCCGCTGATTCCCAAAACCGTGAATCGGTTTATGTTCAGGTGGTCCGCTAAGTCACCCACATCAGCAGCCCAATCGATAATCGCACGATGCGGTTGAAAGTCGGATAATCCGTACCCGGGTCGATCGGGGGCGATAATGCGCAAGTTCATTTCCGAGGCCATGTCTCGGGTGATCCGAGCTTCGAGGCGCGAACTGGGCCACCCATGGAAGTAGAACACCGGCCTCCCCTCGGTCGGCCCATATTCTGCAAAACTCAGTCGGCGAGAGTCGCGCAAAGTTATGGTTCGTTCCAGCGCTTCGCGTCCGAGAGATGACCCATTATTCATGTTATTAAGAGAATCGAAAATTGCAGCATGGCAACTCGCCGTCGACTATTGGTTTAAGACCCTATTGCAAATGCCAAGTAGTGTTGAAAGGCGCGGGCTGGACACCGCCATCAATTCATGTTCTAAACAGAGGTGCTATGCCAAGCACCGGGGCCTCTGCGCCGTGTCCAACTTCTTCCGCAGTCGAGTCAAGCGATCGGACCTATCGCGGACCTTTCGCGATTATGACCGTCTTGTTTTTCATGTGGGGCTTTATGACGGTCTTCAACGATATCCTGATCCCGCGCTTCAAGTCGGCTTTTTCACTCAACTATTTCGAGGCGATGCTGGTGCAATTCGCTTTCTTCGGCGCTTACTTTGCCGGCGCGCTTATTTATTTCCTGACTTCAGCTTATAGAGGAGATCCTATCGCGCGTATTGGATATAAAAATGGTGTCGTGGTAGGTCTCGTGATTTCTGCTGCGGGCAGCGCCCTCTTCTGGCCTGCTGCCGGCGCGCACTCCTATGTTTTATTCCTGATCGCGTTGTTTGTTGTCGGCCTCGGCTTCGCCATGCTCCAGATCGCCGCTAATCCGTATGTGACCATTCTGGGGCCGGAACGGACCGCTTCCAGTCGGCTGAATTTGGCCCAAGGGTTTAACTCGATGGGAACGACGCTAGGTCCCTTAATCGGTGGATATTTGATTTTCCAGTATTTCGACAAGTCCGGTGCGCACGGTGCCGAATCGGTCAGAGTCCCGTACCTGGCTTTCTGCATCGTGTTCGCAATCCTGGCGGCGGTCTTCTTCTTCATTCAGCTGCCTCACGTCGGCGAGGAGAAGATGGAACCGGGCGCGGGTGCATTGCGGTATCCGCACGTGCTTTTGGGGATTCTGGCGATCTTCATGTACGTCGGCGGAGAGGTATCTGTCGGCAGTATCATCATCAACTTTCTCGGACAACCTTCCATCGCCGGATTAAGTGAGCTCGAGGCGAGCAAGTACGTCTCGCTCTATTGGGGCGGCATGCTGATCGGCCGTTTCATGGGCGCGGTCGAACTAAGCGATCTCAAACCCGCCTACAAACAGGTCTGGCTGGCCGCTTTTCCGCTAGCTGGCTTCCTGGTCTTGTGGGCCGCGCGCGGTTGGGGAATTGTACAAATGTATTTGCCGTTCCTCGCACTTTGTTGGGGCTTATTCCAATTGGGCAAATCTCGGGCCGACCGGACCCTTTTGATGTTTTGTGCGATGGTCGTTGTGCTGCTGGGCACAGCTATCGTCACAGGAGGCAAGCTGGCGATGTGGTGCGTCGTGGCTGTGGGTTTGTTCACTTCAATAGGTTGGTCGAATACCTTCTCACTGGCCATCGAGGGACTCGGGCCGTTCAAAAGCCAGGCCTCTTCCTTGTTGGTGATGGCAATTCTTGGCGGCGCGATTTTGCCGCCTATCCAAGGTCGAATTGCCGACCTTACCCGGAACCTTCAAATATCGTTTGTCGTTCCGTTGCTAGCTTACGCGTACGTCGCTTTCTACGGCTGGAAAGGCCACAAGTTGAGGAGAAGGGCTTGATGCCACCGGACGGAGGGCAGGGGCTGGAGGTCAGTAATACTGCGTGCACACACCGCGTTGTCTGGTATGCAGAGAGGATTGGTTGTTCGTAAATGAAGTTAAGATCCTCGGTTACTATCATTGCCGGCGTGGTGGGAGTCTTGTTGACATTGGCCGTCGCGCGCTTGGCTTCTCTCAGTCATCAAGTCCCCGCGCTTGTGCCTATCCCGCGTTCCGTTGAGCGTCAGCACGGTACCTTCGTGCTGCGCCCCCAAAGCCGCATCCTGGCCGATGATCAACTGATGTCGACGGCTCAGTACCTCGCGGCGCGCCTTCGAGTTTCCACGGGGTTTGAACTGCCCATCAGCACACAGGCGGAGTCGCCGGCACAAGGCGATATTATTCTGAAAACACAGGGTGTCGATCGCGTCGCACCCGAGGGGTACATTCTAAACTCATCACCTCAATCGGTAGTCATTCGGGGGTCGCAGCCTGAAGGCGTGTTCTACGGCGCTCAGTCATTGCTGCAGCTATTCTCGCCGGCGGTATTTGCCTCGAAGCGAGCGCAGAAAGCCTCCTGGTCGATTCCCTGCATCAAGATTGAAGATGCGCCCCGATTTTCCTATCGCGGTTTCATGCTCGATGTCAGCCGCCACTTTTTTTCCAAGGAAGAAATCAAGCGGTTGTTGGACCTGATGGCGCTGCATAAACTGAACACGTTCCATTGGCACCTGACTGACGACCAGGGCTGGCGCGTTGAGATCAAAGAATATCCCAAGCTGGTCGAGGTAGGCGCCTGGCGCAAAAGCATCGGGTTTGGCCTCGACCCCAAAGCCAGCAACGCTTATGGGCCCGACGGCCGGTACGGCGGCTTCTACTCGCAGTCAGATATCCGCGAAATTGTTACGTATGCTCAAGTGCGGCACATCACGGTCATTCCCGAAATCGAGATGCCGGGGCATTCGAGCGCCGCACTGCTGGCCTATCCGGAGTTTGGTTGTCCTCGAACTGCACCGGCTCAGATTAGGAGAGCCCCGGATGTCTACTGCGCGGGGAAAGAAGAGACTTTCACCTTTCTTGAAAATGTGCTTATCGAGATTTGTGACCTCTTTCCAGGCAAATACATTCACATCGGAGGAGACGAAGTATCTAAACGAAATTGGCGAGAATGCTCGCTCTGTCAGGCTCGCATCGCTGGCGGGCAACTGAAGAACGAGGCCGGCCTGCAGAATTATTTCGAAAGGCGGATCGTGAAATTTCTTGAATCCAAAGGCCGCACTGCGATCGGTTGGAGTGAGATCCGGGAAGGCGGCTTGCCACCCGATGTCGCTATTATGGATTGGCTCGGCGAAGCCGCAGACGCAACTCATCAGGGCCATGATGTGGTGAGCTGCCCCAATACTTATTGCTATTTTGATTATTACCAGTCGCAGGACCGTTCAGCGGAGCCGCCGGCCAGCGGCGCTTACTTGCCTCTCGAGCGAGTCTATTCTTTCGAGCCGATCCCGCTGGGGCTTGATCGCGTGGCGCAGGCTCACATTCTAGGGCCGCAAGCAAACCTTTGGACCGAATACATCCCGTCGATCAAACAAGCCGAGTACATGGCTTTTCCGCGGCTCTGCGCGCTTGCGGAAGTAGCCTGGTTGCCACCCGACCGACTTAATTGGAGAGATTTTAGCCACCGTTTGGAAGCCCACCTCAAGCGCCTGGCCGAATTAGGCGTGAATTATCGCAAGCCTCAACTGTAGGCGACGACGTAAGGAGGCGGTGAAGCCTTTGGTAAGCCATCGGCCTCAATGAACTGTGCATCGTCCTCGAAAATTCGCTGAGAGGATCGGAAACCGGCGCCTCCTTACGTCGTCGCCTACAGTACTGATTACTTACTTTCCCGGGTCCGGCGCGAAGCGCAGCGGCTCATTAATGCCGTAGCGCTTAAGCACTCGAGCGGTTGCTTCGTGTTCGGCGTCGCCGGCGGCCAGCACGATTTTCCTAAGCGAATCGCTCTGGGCAAATTCAATCACGTGAAACCCATTGACGGGTTTATCGAGGGCCGCGCGCAAATCCGGGAGGCGATTTACCCGCTGGCCGTTGACTCTATCAACAATCAGCCACTTTTGCTCCTGGTACCCGATGTTATAGGGATCGGGCAACACCTGGGATAGCATCACCAGCGACGGGCGATCCTTTGCCGGCGACTCGGTGCGATAATAGGTCAAGCGGAACGGCGCGCGCCTTTTCCAATCATTACCCCAGCTTTGCAAGTAGGCGTCGGTGAGCGGTTGAAAAACAAGTCCACCCATCATGAAATATTCCGGTTCTCGATCATACGTTGCCAACGGCACCAACGTCGTCGAATATTCATATTTGGGAAGTCGATAGGTCACCTCCAGCGACTTGCCGTCTCGCCAAATCTGGATTTTCATCTCGTCGCCCGCCCATTTGCTGCGCGTCGCCAAATTCTCCAGCATCAAATGGCCATACTCTGGATCCTGGTAGTCCCCCTGAATGTCGATGTCGAATCCATCAATCCGCAGAATGATGTCTTGAGGCTTAAAAACCTGTTCGCCGCCGTCGGGCCGTTCCGGAACATCGATGACGATCACGCCCCGCGGTTCGCCCGGGAGTTTCAGCCGCGCCAACGATGCCGGATTAGCCGCCGGCTGCCAGTAGAAATGGAAATAACCTAGTCCATGGTATTTCCCGTCTTTGCGCGCCTGGAGAATGTCCTTAATGAATGAGGCGGAAATGGCAATGCAGGTGCGATCGCTCTGGGCATTAATCAGTCCAACGATATGCGAATCTGCCAGGACTGGCTCGCCCCAGCCGGCGTTTTGGATTTCACAATCCACCTCCAACGAAACATGGCTGACGGCGGCCAATTGACCCTCACGCACGATGAATTGGTTAAATTCCGCGCGCCGGTTCTCGAGATTCCCGTTGCGCCAGCGCACGACTTGCAAATCGCCACCGGCGGGCACGGAGCCGCCTATGGTCGCCGGTTGCAAGCCACGCCAAAAGTCGGCCTCGACCGTAGTCACCAATGCCAGATTGGCGTGGTAATCGATCCAGGTCACCTCGCCGAGCCACCAGCGCCCGCGTCCTCCTTTCTGCAGGCGCACCAGCGCGCGATCGAACATTTCATCGGCGGTCGTTAGGATTTCGTGGTCGTTCAGGACGATTCCGGTCTTTTGGGTTTGGCTCGTCCGGCGGGTCCAGGGTTGGTAGTAGTCGTATTTTTTCCGAGCCACTTCCACCGTCACTAGAGATCGTTCCCAGGCCGAAACAGTTTCTTGGCCGAGCCGCTCCGCCGCAGTCGATAAAAACGTGCATTGGATAAAAATCATCCCGGCCAAAAGAACCTTCGTCATCCTTGCGATTATCACCTTGGGACTTTGGACTTTAGACGTTGGCCTTTGGACTTTGGCCCCAGTGACTTTGGACTTCGGATTTTGGACTTTGGACTTCGGAATCATAACCGTCTGTCGCTGGCGATGCCATAGGTTTTCAGGATCTCGTCATTGGCCTTCGCCACTTCCGAGCGGTCAAGACATTCAAAGCTGCCGTGCGGCAGGAACTGGATCGTATCAAATGCGTTGGTGCACGTCCCGAAGGCGTTCACTACATCCTCCAATTTTTCGATCCGCAGCCCATTCACTTTATCGACCAGCGTACGCCCGCGCACGCTCACGTTGGCATTGACAGCGTTCGCCAGAACCGATGCCAGAACGATCGGCTCCTTCCGCGCAGTCGCGGCGCTTTCATAGCGGCGGTAATACAGTTCATACGAAAAATCGCCGGACTCCGACTCGCGCGGGCCGCGCCCCAATGTGCGCATATAATCGAGGCTCAAGGGCGTGAAAACCAGGCCGCCATAAACAAAATACCGCGGAAGAACGTCATATTGATAACCGCCGGCGTGGTCGCCATCGTAAGGATACACCGGCAAAGAAGCCTCTTCCGCGTGGCCGTCCCGCCAAATCTTTAAAGGCACGCATTCGCCGCTCTGGGCAAGGTGGAATGCCAGCGCCGCCGAAACGCGGTTACCCTCGTAAAGAATTGTGCCGTCGTCAGCCACGGGGAAAGGACCCACTTTCAACAGCACATCATCGAGCTTCAGCACCTTTTCCGTGCTGGGAATGGGGAGTATGCCGTCGATGCGGGCGCCCAAATTGTCGTCCGGCAGTTTTAGCAGCGTGCGATAGGCCGGGTTCTGGAGTTCGGTCACGCGCAGGCCCGCATGCGGAAAGCCGTCGTAGTGCTTGTCTTCGATGTCTTTTAGAAAATGCTGGATGACAGGGGGCGGGATAAAGAAACCGGCATTCTCAAGTCCCGGCATGCCCTGGAAGGCGACACCGACCACCCGATCGTCCTGAATCACTGGACCACCGCTGTTGCCTGGGTTAATCGCGGCATCGGTCTGCACACCCAGCAGTCGACGATTACCAATGTGGGCGTAGGCCTCCAATTCAATCCGCGAGACCACGCCGCGAGTGTAAGAGATCTCATCGCCTCCGGCCGGATAGCCGTAAGTCACCACCGCGGATCGGACCTTGGGCAACTCACCCAGTTCGAGCGGCTCGAGCTCCTCGAAAAACCGGCTGTCCTGCACCGTTAAAACCGCCAGGTCGCAATCGTGCCCGACATACTCGACCTCCGCGACGTAAGGACGCGGGTCCTGATAGCGGCGGACGATGATTTGGCGCCCCCAACTCACTACGTGGGCGTTGGTCATGACACGCTTTCCTTTGATCACGAAACCCGAACCGCCCATCCGCCGGACGGCGTCAAAACGCCACGGCGCATCCCAAATGGGTTGCTGTTCGAATGTGATAATTTGCACCACCGACCGCTCAGGATTAGCGGCCTGGCATACCTCCAACCAGGCAACGCCCAGTAGAATCAGAAAAACCTTTCTCAACACAACCTGAAAAAATGGGAGCGCAGCGACCTCAGGTCAAGACATTCCCCTATTTTGCGTCAAGAATTGTAGGGACGACGCGAGCCTGTAGGAGACGACGTAAGGAGACTCCGTCCGAAAGCAGACCGTATTCGATCAGAGTCTCCTTACGTCGTCTCCTACAATGCCCATTCAGTATCCCCCGGCGCCAATGGTCGCGGGCCTGGACGTGGGTTGGCGTCCAGCAGCTTCCGCCTCCGCCCGCTTCTTGTATTCATCGAGGATGGCTGCCGTCGCCGAAGCACCGCAACGGGAAGCCCCAAGCTCCCGCACACGCATGAGGCCATCGAGATCGCGCACCCCACCGGCCGCTTTGACCTGCACCTTCGCCGAAACATTCGCGCGCATTAACTTCAGATCGGCTTCCGTGGCTCCTTTATAGCCGTACTTGCCATCGGACCCCTTGACGAAACCGTAGCCGGTCGAGGTCTTGACCCAATCAGCACCCGCTTTTTCGCAGATTTCGCAAAGCTTCACCTTGAATTGCTCACTGCTTAAGCCCGCGCCACCATTGGTTAAATAATCATTTTCGAAAATAACTTTGACATTTGCACCTCGGGCGTGGGCTTCCTCGCACACGGTCTTGATATCGCGCTCGACGTAAGCCCAATCGCCGCTAAGGGCTTTTCCAATATTGATCACCACGTCGATTTCAACCGCCCCATCCTTGCAAGCGAGATCAGTTTCGTAACGCTTGCTTTCGGTCGTGCTGTTTCCGTGAGGAAACCCGACCACGGCGCCCACTTTAACTTTGGATCCGGCAAGCAGCTCGGTGGCTCGCTTGACGTAATAAGGTTTGACACAGACCGATGCGACGCCGTAGCTCACTGCGAGGCGGCAACCCTCCTCCAGTTCCTGATCCGTCATCGTCGGGTGCAAGAGCGAATGATCGATCATGCCCGCCAGTTCTTCATATGTGTATTTCATAATTCTTATTCGCGTCTTGGCGCCTTGGCTGTTTAACCAAAAAAGGCTGCGAGAACATTCCTGGCCACCTTCAGCGCCGTCTGTCGTCCCTCCAGCGATTTGCCGAACGTGTCATCCTCGACTTCGATACAGAGCGGCCCGTTATAGCCGATCTCGTAGAGCACGCCCATAAATTTGGCCCAGTCGATGTCACCAAACCCGGGAATCCGCGGCGTGTGCCATTCCTTGGGAAAAGCAAAAATGCCGACCTCGTTCAATTTGTGCTGGTGGACCGTCATGTCTTTGGCATGGAGATGAAACAATTTCTGCTTGAACTCACGCAGCGGGCTTAGCGGGTCCATGCGTTGCAGAACAAAATGGGACGGGTCGTAGTTGAGGCCGAAGTGATCCGACGAAATGTCCGCAAACATGCGGCGCCAGATGACGGGGCTGGTCGCGAGGTTTTTGCCTCCTGGCCACTCGTCCCGTGTGAACGACATCGGGCAATTTTCGATCCCGATCTTTACTCCATGATCCTCGGCAAACGAAATGATCGGCTTCCAGGTTTTTAGAAACCGCGGCCAATTTTCGTCGACGCTCTTGCTCCAGTCACGTCCAACAAACGTGTTGGCATTGTGCAATCCGAGCCTTTCGGCCGCCACAATCACCTTTTTGAAATGATCGACCGCGTTTTTCGATACCGCCGGATCGGGGTCGAGCGGGTTGGGATAATAGCCCAGGCCGGAAATAATAATGCGATGTTTTTGGCACTGCGCGTTGACATCGTCCGCCTGGGCCTGGGAGAAATCCGCGACGTCAATGTGCGTCACGCCGGCGAATTTCCGCTCGGCCTTTCCGGAAGGCCAGCACGCGACTTCCAGGCAGGAAAAGTTGTTTTCGGCGGCAAAGGCGAGCACTTGCTCGAATGACAAGTCCGGCAGGATGGCGGTGAAGAATCCGAGTTTCATATGCTTAGCTTTATAGTTGCAGCTTCAGATCCATTGTAGGAGACGACGTCAGGAGACTCTAATCAAGCGCGGAAAATGGGTCTGAACAGTAACTGCTTTTGATCGGGCCATATCCCGGGCGACGACCCACCAAATTTGGAATTGGGATCCCAAGATCTTCGGCATCATCATCCTACAGAGGAAAAGACGATCGCGGTCCAGGTTTCCTTCAAAACAGTATTGACAGCCTATACGACAGATGTCATGTATATGCACGAGACATGGATTTGACCGCTCTCATTAACGAATGCGCCTGTTTAAAGGTCCGCACTGCCGCCCGGGCAGTGACCCGGGTTTATGACGACGCCTTCCGTCCCATAGGGCTGCGCGCCACGCAACTTTCTGTCCTCGTTGCTGTCGCTTTCAGCGAGGCGGTATCCATCGCCTCTTTGTCGCGCCTGTTGGGAATGGACCGGTCGACATTGGCGCGCAACTTAAGGCCGCTCGAGGCAGAAGGGTTGGTCGCGCTGGGCCCTGAAGGTCATCACCGGAGCCGAACGCTGAGCATCACCTCCAAGGGAGAACAACTGGTCCGCAAAGCCCTGCCCCTTTGGGAAAAAACACAGGAAAAACTTCGCGAGGAATTGAAGAAGCCCCACTGGACGAATCTGCACACCGAGTTGGATCACGTTATCAAATCAGCAGAAGCGCTTTAACCAGGATTTTCACAAACGACCACTTAAATGGGTTGGATATTTTTTCATCGATATCGTGTATATACACGTAACGATTGGGCTGGGTGAATAAATCACCCGCCAGAAACGCAGTTCAACATTAACCAATGAACAAAACCGACAAACAAAATGAGTAATCGACTGAATGATAAAGTGGCTCTCGTGACCGGGGGCAATAGTGGTATCGGCAGAGAAACCGTCCAACGCTTCCTGGAGGAAGGAGCGACGGTGTATTTCACGGGAAGAAACCCGAAAACGATCGAGGAAACGATAAACACCCTCAGTCCTAAGAAATTAACAGGAATCCGTTGTGATTCGAATGACGCACCGGGATTCGTTCAGGTGCTGAAGCGGATTCGCAAGGAGCAAGGCCGTCTTGACGTCCTTTTCTTAAATGCCGGCATTGCGGAGTTGACGCCGCTCGGCAGCACAACGGAGGAACAACTAAGCCGTTTGTTTGAAACCAACGTGAAAAGTGTCTTTCTTTCCGTTCAATCCGCCATCCCCTACTTTCCAGACAACGGCGGTTCGATCATTTTAAGCGGCGCGTGGCTGACAGAATTTGGCGCTCCGCTGCTAAGTGTTGTCTCAGCGACGAAAGCGGCTGTTAGAAATTTTGCGCGAACCTTCTCTGCGGCCCTGCTGGAGAAGAAAATTCGGGTCAATTGTCTCAGTCCCGGGGCAATTGCAACTCCCCTCTACGGCCGACTCGGGTTGGAGGAAGCCAAGCTGAAACAACTGACTGAGTGTGTTATCCCGAAAATTCCTTTAGGCCGGTTCGGGAGCGCCAGGGACATTGCCAATTGCGCAGTCTATCTGGCCAGTGATGAATCCAACTATGTTTTAGGAGCTGATTTCGTGGTGGATGGCGGATTCAGCAAAGCTCTCCAGAAGGTATAAAAACTCCGCGTTCTCCCTCGGGGTGGCGCAGCGCGAGTATAAGCAAACCGAAGTGCAGCCGCCCTCGCCGCGAGGGAGCACGCCTCCTATCCAGATCAAACCAGCGAAACCTTTGCATCCAAAAGAAACCGTTAACCAATAAACAGTGATAGAGTCCTATGAAATACTTCATCGATACACATGACAAAACCAAGGGGAGTTTTCCCGTTGGCGAATTGACCGAAGAACAGTTTCTCGCGCAATTCGACGAATTGGAAAAGGTCGCCCCGACTTTTGGCGTCTTTGCGCATGCGGCGCATGTCAATCTGAAGGAAGGAAAAGCCTTCTGTTTTATGTGCGGACCGGACGAGGAATCGATCCGCAAAGCTCATGAAGCAGTTCACCTTCGTTACGATTCAATCACTGAGGTCAAACGCGTGACCGGCGCGGATATGCGTCCGAAGCGTATGGCACACAAGCCGCCGAAGTAGCGGTATGCGTCTCGCCTGGCGTGGAGCCGGGCGTCCCGCCCGGCGGGTCGGGCTGGAATTTCAAAAAGACCAATTTCGCGCACGGGCGGCAGGACGCCGTCCTCTATGGCAGGCGACATGCCCGCCGCTACTTTGTCGGAGCTTGACGCATCGCTTAACTTAGAAAGTGGACCTTTGCGACCCCATCGCAACCGCTCGCAACAGCCAGTAATCGGCCGTGAAGCCAAAATTACGTAATTTTCTGCTTTCGCTGCCGGAACGCGGAGTGAGGTCGGTCAGCGCCCTTGCTGCTGGTTTGTTGCGCGAAGTGGGCGAGGTCTCAATCCCTCAAACCGTCCGCCGGAGCCGGCTCTATGGAAACCTCGTCGAAGCCACACTGCGATTTTTGATCGAGCAGGTTGGGCAGGTAAAAGGCGTATATCCGGACGAAGAAAAGCTTTCGAAGGATTTCCTGGTTCGCCGTGCAGCCGGTAATGGGATCGAGTTGGTGGGAATTCTCGCTTTCCGGGCCTCTCCGGTGTGGGTCCTGGCGGCCCTTGCTGATGCGTCGGGAGCTGGCCGGTATCTCATCCGTGAAATCGCCTCTTCGCTTAAGGAGGAGGGGCTGCTGGATCCTAGGGCGGAGTTCAGCGGCGTAGATGAGATGCTGGATGGACTGGAAGCCTCTGCGGGTCGGATGGCGGCAACCGTCAATACGCCGCCGCTTGATGTCGCCACCCTGCGCAAGGAATGGAAGGCTCTGCGTCGTGATTTGTCGAGGATTCCCCCGAAACAGCTTCCCAGCGTGCAGGCGCTTGGCCATCTCTGGGGTGAAATGCAAGACGAAGCCCATAAACAAAATCGGACGGTATTTCAGGTCGCATCACTCATGGCTATGTCAGCCATAACCAACGTGCCTCAAAAAGCCCGCTGGTTGTCGGCCTCGGCCCGGTCAGCGGCGCGCAAGGCGGGCGCCACCGTTGCCAACGTTCTTCTGGAGGACTACCGAACGACGCTCAAACGTATTCGTGAAACCGGTTATGTTCGCTATGCCGCTCACCAGTTCCGGCCATACCTGTTCGCTGCTTTTTCCCAATTCTCACCTCGGCAACCCTCACTGACAGAGAAGCTGCTAACCAGGCACACCCGACGGCGCCCCTCACGGAAACGGCGTCCGTCCTAAGAAAACCGGTGCTTCTAGTGGACGCTCTAATCAGAAACGCAGAAGTGGCGGTTCATGAAACGATCAGAAGGTTTTGCCTCCATGTCTGGCGACTGCTTCGATACGGTTGCGGACGTGCATCTTCTCGCAGATGTTTTTCACGTAAGTCCGCACCGTCTCGGTCCCGATCCCCAACTGCTGACTGATCTCCTTGTAGATGTATCCGGCGGAGAGCAGATTGAGCACCTCCTGCTCGCGCGGTGAAAGGTTTTCGGATTCCTCGGGCGAAGGGCCGACGAGGTGAAAATGCCGCACGACCTTGCGTGCGATGTGGCTGGACATGGGAGAACCGCCCTGCCGGACGTCATCGATGGCCTCCAGCAGCACCTCCGGCGGGCTTGACTTCAGCAGGTAGCCGTCGGCGCCGGCCTTGAGCGCTCGAAAGATGCTCTCGCTGTCCTCGTAAACCGTCAGCATGATAATTTGTAGCGAGGGCAGGACGCGTTTGAGATGCGCGACGCATTCGATTCCCGACATGCCCGGCAGTTTGATATCCATCAGCATAACGTCGGGTTGCAGAACGTGAATTCGAGCCAGCGCTTCTTCGCCGGATGCGCACGCACCGACAAAGCGGACGTCACGCGCCGCGCCGAGGATTTGGCCGAGTTGCTCGCGCAAGCCTCGGTCATCTTCCACAATGGCCACTTTTTTAATCACAATAACTCGATCCGCTTCAATGATGTCCTCTCCGCGGATCTAAAACCATCCCCGAAACCGGGGACGCGGCCCGCGGAACTCATGCCGCTTTCAACGCCGGCAGTTGCAGGCAGACGACCGTGCCCGCCCCCAGCCGGCTTTCGAGGGTGAACCTCCCACCAATGTCTTTCATCCGTCGTTCCAGATTGCACAACCCGTTTCCCGGTGCACACGCTGCGGGGTCGAAGCCGCGGCCGTCATCTTGAATATAGACGCGCAGCACGGAAGCCTCCAACCCGATGCGAAGGCGGACTTCGGTGGCGCGGGCGTGTTTGAGGACATTGTGCACCGCTTCCTTCACCGCCATGATGAAGTTGTGTCGCACCTGGCTGCTCAACGCAATGTGGGGTAATGTGTTCGGCACTTCGAGTCGGCATCGCAATTGCGCCTGAGCGCAAAGCTGGTTGCACATCTGGCAAAGAAAATTGGCCAGCGCATCAAGGTTGTCGTTTTCCGGATTGACCGCCCAGACCGTTTCGTAAAGGGCGGAGACCAGGTCCCGCGTCATTTGAGAAACCTTGCCGAACTCCGACCGGGCTTCTTCCGGCAACGACGCTTTGCCCTGAGCCACTGCGCTCAGGAGCGAAATCTGAGTGACGCGTGCGCCGAGATCGTCGTGAATGTCCTGGGCGATGCGCAAACGCTCGCAATCCACCGCGCGCTGTTGCTCGAGGCACTGCAATTCGTGCCGCATCCGGCGCCAGACCAGGATGCGCCAACCGCCTGCACTCACCGCCAGGATCGTGGTCACAAAGGAAACCCAGAACCACGGCGTGCGCCAGAACACCAGGGGCACCTCGAAGGCGAGCGATGCTTCCGTTTCCGTTGGGATTCCTAAGATGGAGAGTTGATTGAGGCGAAAACGGTAATATCCAGCCGGCAAAGCCTGATACGCCGTCTGCACCTGCTCGGCCAGCCCGAAGCTGTAGGCCTCGCTCCACTGCACCAGCAGGCGGTCGCCGGGGGTGACCGGCTTGGCCATTTCCTTAATCGTGTGCCATTCCGCGTGTCCGTTCAGGTCATCGTCGATGATCGCGAAACCCATTTTCCGAGGCGTCGAGCCGCTCTCGAAAATGGTCGCCATGCTGGGCCGCAAACCGTCCCGCATCCAACCCGTTGGTGCGGCGGCTGCAAAGGAGTTGCTGGCGGCCAGATCAAATGCGCAAGGCAAGGAGACGGTCGAGAGGGAGTCGTTCGCCGGCTGGTTTTTAATCACCAGATTCGTGATCGCATAAACGCCTACCGTAGCGGGCGGTCCGGCCGATGACATCACCACCCAGTAACTCGTGGCCCTCGGTGGTACCACTATGCTCTCCCATCGCTGCAGGAATGCTGCGGTTTCGAGGTTTCCAGTCCAACCTGGGCTCTGACCAACCACCTTGAAAACCGTCTCGCCGACTTGATCTCCGGTTGCATCAAGAAAGCGGATGCACAGGCGCATCGACCCGTCGTACTCCCGCCACTCCTCTTCATAGCCATCAAGCTTGAAACGGAACCGCACCGGATCCGCGCCAGCATTTGTCGAAGGGCCGAATGCAAAAAGCACCGTGTGGGGTTGCGGCGGAAGCTGCAACTTTACCCCAGGTTTCAAGGACACCGATGCCCCATTCACCACCAACGAACGGATTTCCAGCGCGCTGTTGGTCTCACCGCCACGCAAAATTTGCGCTGGAACCTGACCTGGGGCAGCAATGCTCAGCAAGGCCATGATTCCTGCCCAGGTCTGGCCGTAGCACCAACTCGTTTTCGCGCAAATTGGATTCTTCCAAAACTGCATGGAACCCGGCAATAGTTTCAAGGAGCCGGCCCAAATCTGCGAGCCAAATTAAAAATCACCTCATGGCGGCGTCATGGGTATTGAGCTGGTCAGAGGAATGTCGCCGCGCAACATCTTTCCCGCCTGGTCAGCCAGCCGCAAGTACCAGTCGCTATTCAAATTGTAGCCGTCGATGTTCAGCGGCACGAACGCGCCTTGCGCGGGCAGTTGGGCGGCTGTGGGTGCCAGCTTGTACATGGCGGTGCCTTCATCGACTTCATCGAACATCGCGCCGTATATCATCGTGCAGCCGGAACGGACGGCATTGTAGGCCTGCCGCCAGTAAAAGTTGCCGCCGTTGCGAGGAATTTGGTTGAGGGGACCATTGTTCAGGTTGCTCCACGAAAACCCCGGGAAAATCACTGGCAAATATTCGATTCCATGACTCTTGCAATCGGCCAGGTCCGGCACCGTGACGCTCGTGCGATAACTGTCCGCCCCCGAGTTGTTGGCGTAGCGCCCGACGGACCACGGGCTGATGATGTTGAAGGCGCGGAACGCGTTGCTCCAGGAAGGATTGGTCTGAGCATCGCCAGTCAAAGTGCGCCAGTTGGTGGGCACCCCTCCCATGACGGTGCATCCGGTGGACTTGAACCAGTCGATGGCCTGCTGCGCCTGCTGCGGCGTGTCGGGCCGGCCTGAAAAGCCAAAGCCCCAGATAGCCACAACGGGTTTGCCGTTGTGATAAAGGTACGCGGAACTGTTGGTCACGTGTTGCGTGTTGAGGAGGTACAGCCAGTCGTTAGTCAACTTATTCACGAGGCTATTGGTGGGATAGCCTGAAATGTCATACATGATCGCGAACACCCGGCCGTAGGTTTCAGCCCCGACTCGAACATTGACGGCTACCTGGTTGCGCAGAGCCGAAAAGTTCCCGCCGGGAAGGTCCGTCAGAAACCGTTGGAAGAAAACCCCGTCAAGGTGATTATCCTGCATCCATTTGAAATGACGCAACACGGTCTTTTGTTTGTAGGCGGAATAGAGTTTTGCCGGGGAGCCGTTTGAATAAGTCAGGCTTGTCGTGAACAGCTCGTCGGGGTCGAGTTCGGAAGTGTCAGGCCAGAAATCGAAGTTGGCGTTAGCCGCCGTGGGAGTGTTGTTCCCAAACCAATGCACCCAGCTGTTTACGGCCGAGCCATCGCCTGGACAGGCAAACCAGCCTTGGTAGCCCATCAGTAATTTGTGGTCGATGCTCGATCGATCAATACCCTTCACCAGGCGGTAAAACGTCGGCTCGCTGGGCTGGCTTAACGTCACGTAAGTAACGGCATTATTCGTGGCGGGGCTGTTGGTCAACGCCGACCAGACAATGGGCACGGCTCCAAGGTTGGTGGTGTCCTGCAACGTATAACGACCAGCCGATGTCGGCCAGGAGACCACGAGGTTGGTGCCGAACGGATTGGCCGCAGGATTCCAAACACTGATGGTTGGTTGGGCCTCGGCGCAAATGATTGCCGAGACAAGATATACCGTAGCCAGTGTAAAGCGGCAGGATCGCATCGAGAGATCTCGGATAATTTTGAGCGCTTTGCGAAGGTTTTGGAAACCTAATTTGCTATAGATCCTTCGAAAAACTGCTACGGGATTGCCCCGCCAGGGCAGGAGAGGCAATCCCGCTGAATGACTACGTCTGCCTGCGTCCTATCAAGGGGAGACCGCTCGATAGAATTTCAGAGCGCCTGCACCCGCAGGGAACGTGAAGGTCGCCGCGGGTCCTGACGCCGTGTTTGTGCTCCCCGGCACCGGTATCCATGTGGCGGCAGACAGAGTTGGGGTGCTTTCCAGATGGTATGTTTTTCCAACAAATGTCTGATACGTAAGCGTCACGTTGCCGCCATCCACGGCGATTCCTGTGATCTTCTGTGGAGGCATTACCGCGGTGATGACCGTTTTGTCGATGCCTGAGTCATAATAATAATACACATTCGGACCGCCATTGGCCGTGATTTTGCCGCCGTTGGCATAATCCCTGACGGCTGTGTAATGATCACCTGAAATCAGGACCTTACCAGTGCCGGCAACGTCCAAAACCGAATCTCCCAGGATCGACTGCGTCGGGTGCAATTGGGCAAGGTTCAAGGTGCCGCCGTTAATGTGTGCTGTTCCTTTCCCGCCGTTCCAACCCAAGCCAGTCATTTGCGCGACCGATACCGAGCCGCCATTCATGGTCAATACGCCGTCCGCCCCTGCATTAAAGCCTATCCATAGATGATGTCCAAAAGTTGCTGAGGCTCCGTTTTCAACTACCAACGCACTCGTATTGTTGTAGCCGATCGCGGACCAATCGAGGTCTCCAACTGTCAGGACCGCGTTGCTGGCCAGGATAAGAGTGCCCCCCGGCCCGCCGTCACCAGAAACCACCCGGCCCGCCGAGACTGCATTGGTCACGGTGCAATCGGACGCGCCGGAGACATTGAACACCACCTTGGTAGTGTCGCCGGGATGGCGCCCGCCAGTCCAGTTGGCATCATCGTTCCATACACCGGTATTGTCCGGGTTGGCTGCGGGATTCCAAACCACTTGCACCGGCGGGATGTATTCCGCGGCGATGATGGTTCTATCGGTGGCCGACTCATACAGATAAAACACGTTGGTCCCGCCATTGGCTGTGATCTTCCCGGTACTGACATAGGCGCTCACTGAATCGTAATAATCGCCGGTAATCAACACCTTGCCTTTACCGGAAACGTCCAGGACCGAAGCCCCTTGGATTGATAACGTCGAGTCCCATTGCGCAAGATTCAAGCTGCCGCCATTAATGTGGGCGGTGCCTTTCCCGCTATTCCAACCCAAACCGAACATGCCGGTCACTGACACCGTCCCACCATTTATTGTCAATACGCCGTCCGCGGTAGGGTCGAAGCCAACCCACAAATGATTGCCAAAGCTCGCCGACGCGCCGCTTTCAACCAGTAGCATACCGGTATTGTTGTACCCGATGGCCGACCAGTCGGATCCTCCCACGACCAGGCCAGCACCATTCGTCAGGATCAGCGTGCCTCCAGGCCCGCCGTCGCCCGACACTATGCGACCCGCCGTAGATGCATTGGTGATCTCGCACGCAATCGCTCCAGAGACATTGAATATCACTTTGGTAGTGTTGCCGGGACGTCGGCCACCGGTCCAGTTGGCGCTTTCGTTCCACTTACCGGTGCCTGACGGATTGGCTGCCGGATTCCAAACCACCTCCACCGGCGGCAGCTCGTTGGTCACGGCAGTAATCGTCGTCTTCCCGGGATTGCTGGTGTCATAATTCGCCAGCACTGACCCCGCCCCTCCATAGCCGGTGATCTTGCCGCTGTTAATGTAGTTATTTACCGCGGCAAGTTGATCGCCAGCGATGATTACCGTCCCCGCCCCAATATCCAAAACGGAATTGCCGCGGATCGACTGGGTTGGGTTCAATTGGGCAAGGTTCAAGGTGCCGCCGTTGATGTGTGCCGTTCCTTTCCCGCCATTCCAACCCAGGCCCGTCATTTGGGCAACCGATACCGAGCCACCATTCATGATCAACACGCCGTCCGATCCAGGCTCGAAGCCAATCCATAAATGATGCCCGAACGTCGCCGACGTTCCACTCTCAACCACCAACGTACTGCTATTGTTATAGCCGACCGCCGACCAATCGAGGTCTCCCACCGTCAGAACGGCGCCATTGGTTAAAATCAGCGTGCCCCCGGGCCCGTTGTCGCCGGAGACCATTCGTCCGGCAAGCGCGGCATTGGTTAGTAAACAGGGAATCGCACCGGAAACGTTGAACACCACCTTGACGGTGTTGTCGGGAACCGTTCCGCTGGTCCAGTTGGCACCATCACTCCAGCATCCATCGCTGGAGGGATTGGCGGCCGGATTCCAGACGGCCGTCGTCTGGGCATTAGCACAGACTGCTGCTATCATTAAACTCGTGGTTAAAGCGGTTATCTTCATTGATTGACTATAATTGAGGGTTCTTTGGTTTCTTCGCCATAAACGAACTTCCGCCCCGATCCATATGTTATCTCGCGGGGCTGCATTCTGCCGAACACCGGTAAGTTATAGGTACTCGTGGAGTCCCTTACTACTCCCCTAAAGCGGGGATGCGCTCTGCGGTGGGAGCGTCAGAAGGTCAGATGAGCGGCAGCACGGATAATTTAGCCAGGGCGCGGACGAGCAGCTCAAATTCCTGCGACGGAAGCATGCCAAGAGAACTGAGGAATTCACCAATGGCAGCCCTTTCTACTGCGGCCAATTAATAATCAGCCTGCCGTTTTGATAGGCAAATCAGGAAGGCTTGGAATCCAGCAATTTTTGAACAACCTTTTCTACGTATTCTGGCTGCAGGCCAATGATGCGAACAATGCCCTTGCGGTCAATGACGGCATATGTCGGATAATAATGGACTGCCCAGGCGGTTTGTGATTTAAGCCCGGGGTCCCTCGCGGTCGGGTACTCGATGCCCTTGTCCTTTACAATTTGGCCCATTTTCTCCTGGCCCTGTTTGCTGGTGCACACTCCGACAATGACTAACCCTTTATCCGCATACCGTTTGAGCAACTCGTTGTTGTGCGGGATCGCCGCCATGCACGGACCGCACCAAGTCGCGTAAAAATCCACTACTACAACCTTCCCTTTCATATCTGCGGGTTTGATTTGGCCGTTTATCCACCCTGCCAAATCGAGCGCGGGCATTGGTTTGCCCTCCAGAGCTGCATGCTCGCTGCGGAGCTTGCTATCGTCGTCCCAGGTCCAGGAATCCGAGAACTCGCCAGCACAGACTGTCATGAAGAGGGAAAAGGAAAGTGCAACGACCCAACGGTGAGATTTTTGCATAAATCTCGATACCACCGAACTGGAGGCCAGTCAACGCCGCGCAGCCATTCGAGTTTCCGAGACAGGTTCTGGAGAGGCGTCCCATAACGACGTCGAGGATTGGCCACCGCACCCATCCGCTTCACAAGGAGACCCTTAAACTCTGGTCGTCCAGTGAAACAGAGGTGGACTTTGCTGGAGAGCAACCCGCCAAGGTGTTTCGTGAAGACCTGTGCCGCTGGCCACGTAATGGTTGGGCCTTGCTTGGTTTGGAACAAGCGCTGCGAGACCAGGGCAAAGCGAGAGTGCGGCGATGGTGCAACGCGAATTCGACGCGGCGTGGAAGAACGCAGATGTGAAACTCAGGGTAGACTGGTTTTGATTAATTAAATTGCCACCAGCGTTGTCTTCCGCCGCTTGCAGTTTGCTGAGCTGGGCCATAGAATCTCCGACCATACGCCCTCTTTCAACTGACTTTTGGAATGCCCTGGCACCGCATCACGCCGCAATTGAGGACAACTACCTCGATCGAGCGAGTCTGCGTCGCATCGCTGATGAGATTAAGGAACCCGTTTTGGTCGTCGGGGCCGGTCAGGGCCTGATTGTGGCAGAACTTCAGAAGAAGGGTCTTCGCTGCGATGGCGTCGATTTCAGCACGGAGATGATCCGTTACGCAAAGATTCGTCGTGGCCTTACACTCGTGCAGGCAGACGCCAGGAGGATGCCATTTGAAAATGGTAGCTACTCAACCATTATTTTCGCGACAGGTGTGATTGATTTTATGGGCGATGAAGGGGAGATCAGAGCGATGCTGACCGAAGCCAAGCGGGTGGTAAAAGAGTCCGGCGCCATTTTCGTTGCCTTCTACAGAATTAGTTTTGCGTTGCAAGAGTTCTCACGAAGGGTGGGCCTGCTCGGGCAGGACGTTGTGTGCCAACGAGAGGCCCTGGAGAGTTATCTGTTGAGTCCCCGACAGACTGTGGCCTGGGTTGCCAAGCGAGCAGGGGTCAATCGCCTTCACGGGGTGTGCCTATTGGTTCGAGCCTGGGCGCTTTCAACGATGCAGGAAAAGGTTGCGATGTTCAAAATGCAACAGATCTTCAGGCGCATGGCTGACCCTGCTTCGTTGATTAAAACTGCACCCGAAAAGCAGCCATATCGAAACGAGGCCGTGATTCGAGACCTGTTTCAACGCCTGGTCATCCCCATCGACTATGTCCGAACATTCAGCAGTTGCTACATCGTCAAGTTGCAACCCTCGCGCTGCAGACTAGAATTGTAGGAGACGACGTAAGGAGGCTTTGATTTATCGCGGAAACGTCCTAATATTTGGCCGCCTGACGTCGGCGCCTACAAATTTTTCGAACACCTTTAAGCCGAAAGCGTCGCCTCGCAAAGCCTGTCAGTTCACGCAGCTTCTTTCCTTTTGGAGATGTCGCAGAGCATATCGGCATGAATGTTCAGACCGATGTTGGTCATGTTGTAAAGGTGTTCGCTGGCGACGATCCAAACGATTTCGCAAATCTCTCGTTCGGAATAATGGGAAGCTAAACGCGCAAAGGTCTCCGGATTGACCACTTTATCCACGGTCAACTCCGTTACATAGTCCAACAATGCGCGCTCCGCTGCCGTAAAAAGACTGCTCGTGCGGTATTGCTTCAGGGAATCAAATTTGGCCTGGTTCATTGATGCCTTGATTGTGAACGATCGGCCGATGTCTATGCAGAACAGGCAGACATTGATACGCGCCACCTGTTCGCGAATGAGCAGAACTGTCTCCGAGGAAAGCGACAGTTTTTTGTCGAGCTTGGCAACTTTTCCATAGAAGAAGCCAAACGCGGCTGGCAGCCGGGCCGAGTGCACTTTGAGAGGTGTAAGCACCTTGCCGAATTGCCGGCGCGTAAAGTAATACGCCAACTTCATAATCAGCCCATTGGGCTTTTCAATCGGCGGCAGGAAAGGACCTTCATTCGTGATTGGTTTTGGATTCATATAGTTTCTTTTAATATAAGACGAACGAGGGACTCTTGTTTCGACAAATCCGGACCGGATTTTCCTCCTTTTTGTGGTGTTCGTTAACTGCGAACCCGCCTCCAGGAGGCTTGACTTAGGTCAAAGAATCACCTGCGAAGACTTCTTATCCTGACGAAATGCAACTCCGAAATCCGATGCCCATCGGCAGCGCCCCCATTCGAATGTGAAAGAAGGTTATGACTGAATCAGCCAAAAGTATTAAGCGCGAACATGAGTCCGGGTGGGTATCGAAACTTGCTCGGTTAAGCATGGCGGCGTTGATTTTTGAAGCTATCAGCGGGCTGGCTATTACAGTGCTGCCTTTTCATTCCACCGTGCAATGGAGTATCCTTGTGCACACGGTCGTGGGCGTTTTGGCGTTGGTGCCTTTATCTTGGTATGTTGCGAGCCACTGGCGCGAATACCGGTCTTACGCCGTGTCACATATTACTCTGTTGGGTGATGTGGGGGTTGTTGCCCTCGTGGTCTGTGCATTTTCCGGGCTGTGGCTGACCTGGCAAGGGATCCTCGGCATCCGAACAGAGGTGGTATGGCGTAAGATCCATCTGTTTTCCACGTTGGCGACCATTGGGGCGCTTTTGCCGCATGTTGTGTTCTCCTACCTGCGCGTGCGACGCGAGGGTCATAAGCCTGCAGGGAGTACTCGCTACTTTAAACAAGTGCTGGCAGTTAACGCGATTGGCCTGGTTTTCATGATCGGCCTGACCTTGTTCTACTCGGGAACACGGTTCAATAATCGGTTGCCTAAAGAATATAGCTACATTTACGGCACGAACCGACCCTTTGCTCCCAGTCTGGCGCGCACCGACACCGGGAGTGCCTTTGATGACCGGTCACTGTCCGGGTCGGCCAGTTGCGGGACATCAGGGTGCCATAGTCAGATTGTCGAGGAATGGAAACCCAGCGCTCACCGTTACGCGGCTATGGACACAGTGTTTCAGGGGATCCAAAACGTCATGGCGAAACAAAATGGTCCCGAGTCTACCCGCTACTGCGGCGGCTGCCATGACCCGATCTCCCTCTTTTCGGGGACCAAGAACATCTTTGCGGAGAATCTGACTAGTTTGCCTGGTTATCAGGAGGGTATTTCCTGCCTTTCCTGTCACGCCATTCGTGAGACTGACCTGAAGGGCAATGCTAATTACACCATGACCCAACCCTCCCAATATCTGTGGCAATGGAGCACGCAGGGTTTGGGGCATATCGCGCGTGATTTTCTTATCCGCACTTATCCGCAAGAGCACGCCAAGCTGAGCAAACGGATGTTTAAGAAACCCGAGTATTGCGCCGCGTGCCACAAGCAGTTCATCGACCAGGAAGTAAATCGCGTTGGCTGGGTGCAATTGCAAAACCAATACGATAATTGGGCGGCCAGCCATTGGAACCATAAGGGAGATGCGAAGAAAACAGTCGAATGCCGCGAGTGCCATATGCCGCTAGTGGATTCGACCGACCCTGCCGCGGGCGATGACAGCGACTACAACCGCAAGCCGAACGACGGCAAGCACCGCAGCCATCGCTTTATTGCTTCCAACCAGTTAATGCCGCAAGCCCTCAAACTCGAAGGTGCAGAAAAACAGGTGGAACTGACGGATCGCTGGCTGCAGGGCAAACAGGAGGTTCCGGAGATTGCCGATAAATGGTCGGCCGGACCGATAGTAAAAGTGACATTAGACGTGCCGCCAACGGTTAGCCCGGGGGACCCGATTCCGCTGCGCGTGATTATGGCCTCCAACAAAGTCGGCCATGATTATCCAACCGGTCCCCTGGATTTGATCCAAAGTTGGCTCGAGGTTTCCGTGACGGACGAAGCGGGCAAGGAAGTCTTCAGTTCCGGGAAGAGGAACGCAAAGAATTTCCTTACCCCGGGAACGTTTCTGTTCAAAGCCGAACCTGTCGATCAGAACGGAAACCTGATCGATCGACACAACCTTTGGGAAATGGTGGGCGTGCGCTTTCGGCGTTCTATTTTTCCGGGTTACTCGGACACGGTTCAGTTTTCCATTCCCTGCACAGCTTCCGTTGCAGATGGTCACGCGGCATCGATGCCTGGACACAGCCAGACAAATCTAGTCGATGTGCCGCCACTAACGGGTTCCAGCCGCTTCCAGATCACCGCCATTCTGCAATATCGAAAGGTGGATCAGTTCCTCCTGAACTACGTTTTCGGAGAAGAGACCAAAATCACCTCACCGGTGACGGAAATCGACCGCGCTACGGCAACGGTAGAGCTGAAGTCGAAAGCGCAAGCCTCCGCTAGTATGGGATCACCAAATGGAATGCAGGCGGCGACTGCCCTGGTCAACCAGGATAGGTGATTCGGGCGCTCGAAGAATCACTCAATTAGCACGTGAATCCCAAGGACGAATTACGGCAAAGGTCAATCACATGCAGCCACGTCGGCAAAGCCAGACTGCCGCTTAGTCCTCGTCGCCGGCGACTTTACAGGACGATCGGTATTCTGGTTGGCGTCAGTCTGTTGGCTCTTCTAGTCGGGTCCATTGCCTACTATCGGAACCGACCCAAAGAATACCGGCCTGACGAGAAAATGGCGGATATCACCAGCAGCCTGGCGCGAAATCTGCCCAAGGAGGCTCCGAAGCCGGTTTTTACCGATGTGACTCGCGACGCCCGGCTTGCCTCGTTTCGCACGTTCCTTGGGGCGCGAACCTCGCAACTGCCTGAAGATATGGGCGCCGGCATTGCCTGGGGCGATTTTAATAACGACGGTTATGATGACGTTTTTTTGGTAAGTGCTGGAGGACCCCTGAACGCCTCAGCTGAAAAACTCGCCCTCAGCGAACTCTACGAAAATCTGGGGGACGGTACATTCCAAAAAGTGGACGGATTTCCGGAGCTCCGCATCCACGGCATGGCCGCCGCCTGGGCTGATTACGATGGAGACGGTTACCTGGACCTGATCGTGACGGGATATAACACGCTCCTCCTGTTCCACAACGAAGGGGGAACGGGCAAATTTGTGCGGGATT
>DATJGF010000209.1:0-3728 GCA_035495315.1 Candidatus Limnocylindrales bacterium | reverse complement strand
CCAGCAGGTCATGCGAGTTCCCGGCAACCGTGACGCGCGCGCCGTCGTCACTGTTAAGTCCCATGATATAAATTCCGTTCGTCGGGAAATAGAGGTAGGTCTCACAGGCCAAGGCAAAATTGTCATACGGCGCGTTGGTCTTGGCGTAGGTCCCGGCAATGCCCAAAGCAGAAAAATCAACCGGATCGGTGCTGCCAAAGGGAGAACGATAGAGGAACGCGCGGCCTTGCCGGGCGATTTCTCCAGAAGCGGGGTCGTAGCCGTTGACGGCCGAGAAGTCGATGAGGTTGGTCCCGTGCATGCCCATTAACTCTTCGTCGGCCCAATAGAGCCGGTTGGGCTCTTTTTGGAGAGTTTGGTGCGCCCGAATGCGAAAACCTTGATTTGCGGCACTGGTGTCGGCGACGGGCACGGCCAGGCTGGCCGGCAGCACAAACGACGGCAGCACCTTGAAAGCGGCACTGAATGTTTGCACGGTTCCGTAGGTGTCCTTAAAAGTTATTCCCGCCGAGTGAAGCCCCGGCGGGAGGTTGGTAGGTGAATGGAAAGTCGCGGTAGAGCGCGGGTCTGCTATGAGGATCACTGTGTTGGTCGGAGCTGTGATATCCTTTCCGTCAAGCGTGACCTGGGTGACGGCAGTTACTTTGGCCGGCCCAACATTGGCCATAGACAAAGTGAAGTCGTTCACAAAAGAGGAAGTGCTGGTAATTCCTTTAAAAACAGGCTGCAGGGCGGGATAGGTCACGATGTGCAAGTTATCCAGGTCACAGTTCTGGTTGGCGACGGCAGTTCGGCCGCCGAGCACGAATTGTCCGGTGAAAGGCACATAATTAGTCAGGGTGAGGTGATCGATGACTGGTCGGCCCTTGTAGAAGACGGTGAGCTCATGGGGTGTGCCGGTGGAAAGTTCGATACTGAAATGGGCCCAACACAGGTTGGCGACGGACCCATTGTAAAGTGAGTTGTAGGGACCGGTCTGGAGGGTATAAGGGTCGGCGCATACGACGGCTTTGCATGACGGATTCTGATCGAACCCGGAATTGAACGCGGGGCACACCGCCAGACCGTTCAGATCGTTATCGCCGTCCGGACTGTTCTTGCCGAGCGACCCGGTTGGCGGCTGGGCAATGACCCGCTCCAGCATTTTACCTTTGTAGTGTACGCGCCATCCTGCGTTATCGTTTTGATTGGTCGACGAGCCAGTCTCATCAATGATTGTGTTCCCTGCCCAGGCGTCGAATTGAACTGAAAGACCTGTTTTGGTGCCGTTCTCCGCGTCGCCGGCGTCACAGGCCAGCGGGTCCATCTTGCCGATACCCACCGAATAATCGAAGCTGCTGGGCTGAAGCGCCTCGCTCGCCCCGTCGCCGCCAGCCCACCCACGGAACTGACCTGCGTTAGTAGCCCAGTAGATGGCGGGATCGGTCGGGTCGGCATAGCTGACGCTAAATCCATCGGCCGGGCGCCCGTTGTTGCCGACCCCGTTGCCCATGCGCACATCGCCCTCGATAAGGAACCCGTTGAGCGGCACCGCGATCACCGATCCGTCGCTATTCGTGTAAGGCTCCCAGGGAAACAAAACGCCGAGATTCTGAAAATTCATCGGCGAATTGATTTCCAGAAAGCCATCGGTAGCGCCGCCGCTGGCCCCGTTGTTCGTGTGCCAGCAGTTAGTGTAATTTAGTCCCCACAAGGTTAAACCCTGCAAGGCAGGATTGCCGTTGGGCGGATTGAATGTGTAAAAGTAATCCTTCGCCGCCGCGCTCAATCCGGCCGCCAAAACCAGCGCACCTATGGAGGCAAAGAGATTTCTAAACGAAGGCCGGCTTTTCTCAACAGGATAAGGCACATCCAGGCGGCATGGTCCTTGAACGTTCATTTGGTTTCTGCGCATTTTACCGCTCCTGCTCGGTCCGCGTCTGTCGGGGAAACCACTATTCGAGCTGTAAGGTTTTACATTACAGAAAGCTGAAATGCCTGGGTTGTTGAGGCTGGACAACGCTACAGACGCCGCAAAATATACAAAGCTGGCCTATTCTCGGACTGCGTAATACTTCTTATTGTCACGGATTTTCGTGTTGCGATTCCGGCTCGCGATTCAGCCGGGTACCGTTTAGAATAAGCCATCCCTTATGGCCACGGCGTTGGCACTACCAGCGAGGCACTTCAAGCTCTCGGGCGCGCTGTGGCGTGTTCTGAGCCTGCTGGTGGTGTCCGTATTCATCAATTACATTGATCGGGGCAGTCTTTCGATCGCGGCACCGCTGCTCAAGGATGAACTGGGGCTTTCGCCTGCTGAATTGGGGCTTCTGCTCTCGGCATTTTTCTGGACATATGCGCCTTTCCAGATTGTCTCGGGCTGGTTGGTGGACCGGTTCGAGGTGACCTGGGTTCTCGCCGGGGGCTTTTTCCTGTGGTCGGTGGCCACTGCGGCCACGGGGCTCGTGCACGGGTTCACCATGCTGTTCGTGCTGCGCTTGATCCTGGGGATTGGAGAATCGGTGGCCTATCCCTCTTACTCCAAGATTCTCGCGCGGGATTTTGCGGAGCATCACCGCGGCTTGGCAAACGCCCTGATCGACGCCGGCTGCCGATCCGGACCAGGCTTGGGCACGCTCTTCGGAGGGGTACTGATGGCGCGATTTGGCTGGCGGCCGTTTTTTGTCGTGCTGGGTCTAATGAGCCTATTCTGGCTCCTGCCATGGAGCCGGTGGAAACCGGAGGGCCGGACCAGTGACTTGACGACATCCAATGAGGCGCCCAGTGTCATGGAAATCCTGCGGGAACGTTCCGCCTGGGGCACCATTGCCGGTTTGTTCTGCGCCAATTATTTCTGGTATTTCCTGCTCACCTGGCTCCCGTTCTACCTCGTGCGCGAGCGGCACTTCTCGATGGAATCAATGGCGACCTTGGGTGCAATCGCCTATTTGACCATCGCCGTCTCGACCAGCTTCTGCGGCTGCGCGGCGGACCGGTGGATTCGGTCGGGTGCCAGCCCTACGTGCGTGCGCAAGACTTTTGCCGGAAGCGGTTTGGCTTTCTCCACGCTGATCCTCCCGGTCGCGGTCATTGCGGATCCCACGATTTCGGTGTTGCTGCTGTTCTTTGTATGCGCGTGTTATGGCATCTTCAGTTGCAGTCATTGGGCTATCACCCAGACGCTCGCGGGTCCATTGGCGGCTGGAAAATGGACGGGCATCCAAAACGGCGTCGGTAATCTGGCTGGGGTGGTTGCTCCTGCCCTGACCGGGCTAGTGGTGCAGCGAACGGGCCAGTTCTTCTGGGCCTTTGTGGTGAGCGGGGCAGTAGTGCTGACCGGCGCCATCATGTTCGTGTTCCTGGTCGGCGCCGTGGAACCCGTCAAATGGCGCGCGCGAGGACATGCTACGCGTGGCCCGCAGACCAGCTCGTGCCCCATCTCCATATGATTATAAAACACATATCCAAGCACTTGGCTTCCGCAATCCTGGCAATCCTCCTGTTCACTGGCTGTTGCACAGCTCGACACGCCGCGCAATGGGAGTACAAGGTTGCCGAGCCTCAGGGTAATCCTAACAATACTCGTCAGGCACTAGAGCCATTCTTGAATGACATGGCGAAAGATGGCTGGATTTTCATTGAGAGAGACAACACAGGTTGGTGTTACTTTAAGCGTCTCAAGCAATGAGGGGGCGGCGAACTTTTCCGCGGAGCGGGCCATAACGACTTAATTGAAATTATCGGTTCTA
>DATJGF010000208.1:0-5070 GCA_035495315.1 Candidatus Limnocylindrales bacterium | reverse complement strand
CGTGGTGAAATGGGCGAATTTGGCAATTATTTCAAGACGTGGAACTGGGAGCTAGGTTTCCGTTATGCTCGGAACGAGGGGCAGGACGTGTCCATCGGCGAAGTCAGCCAGCCTGGATTACGCGAAGCACTTTTGGATACGAACCCGGCCACGGCATTTGATCCGTTCCTGAACTTCACTGCTCATAACACCAAGGCGGCCAGGGCCAGAGTTTATGTTACCCTGCATAACTCCGGCGAGTTTGAGTTGCCGTTAGGTTATCTCACCTTAAACGGCGACCTGTTCAACCTTCCCGCCGGGCCTGTCTCCTTTGCTCTCGGCGGTGAGTATGACGCGCCGAGGTGGACGCTCGACCGCGACGCGCTCAACACAACCTTTCAAAGCATTGGCTCGACGGATGGGGGAGGCGCACGGGTGAATCGGGATGTTTGGTCTATCTACCAGGAAGTGCGGGTTCCTTTTACCAGCCCAACGTGGAATTTCCCCGGATTCTATAGCTTCGAGGTTGACTTTGCCGAGCGGGAGGAATGGTACAGCCAGAACACCTCTGCAGTCCTACCTTCTGGAGCCTTCCCATTTCAGCCGGCGGCCCATAGCCAGTATAACGCGCAGAAGCCAAAGGTCTCGGTGCGCTGGCAGCCGCTTGATCCCAAGTATATCGGCGCCCTCACCTTGCGTGGCAGCTACACCGAAGCGTTTCATGTTCCGGCCCTATCGGAGATTTCGCCCGCTTCCTCTCAGAACTTCGCGTCGGTCTCCGATCCATTTTCGAGTCAGAACGCCGAGGGAATACCGGGACACAGGAACACGGTAGTGGAGGAACGCGTCATAGGAAATCCCAATCTACACCCGGAAGTGGCCTATGAATGGTCTTACGGGGTCGTTTACAGCCCGAAGTGGATCAAGGGCCTGACGCTCAGCGCGGATTGGTGGCATATTGATATGCGATCGATCGTTTCGTTCCTCGGTGCGCAGTTCATCATCGAGAATAATCCACCGACCCCGGGTGTTCAGCAGAACGGGCCCTTGGTTTTTCGTGGTCCTACTGCAATTCCTGGTGAGCCCGGGCCAGTCGTGCTCGTTATCGATCCCAACCAAAACCTTAGCGGCGCAATCTTCGAGGGTCTCGACTACAAAGCAATCTATATTCTGGACTCTTCGATGTTTGGCCATGGGGATTACGGCAGGCTGACGACCACTGTCAACGGCACCTGGCTCTCCCGGGCTGAGCTTCAGGTTACGCCTGATACGAAACGGTTCGGTATTGCCGGCGAGTTTTTGCCGCCCACCCTCAGCCTGACCAGCTCGCTGCCATGGAATCGGGCCAATTTCAGTCTGTTCTACGACGGCCCCGCTAACACGTGGATGGCTGGTCTCGATGTTGGCGCGGTAGTTCACTGGACCGGTCAGTATGAGGACGACAATGCCAGTCTAACAGGAGCTACAAGGCTCAACGAGCCTCGGAGCGGCGGGTTCCCTGATTTTGGTGAAATACGTGCCCGGAAAGTGTCTGCGTGGACCACGCTCGACCTGATTGCATCGTACACGTTCAACCTGCCGCTACCCGCACCGGTTGAGGTGCCCGGCTTTGCCAAGGATGGAGGTAAAAACGTGAAGACGAAGGATGGCAAGGAGAAAAACGTCCTCCCGGTGTCAACAGCTGAGTACGGCTGCAGCAATTGGAGATGGTGGCTCAACAATGTCACCATCAGCGCTGGCTTGCAGAACGTGTTCGATGAAGACCCGCCATTCGTGGCCGGCAATTTTGAGAACGGTTACGACGAATCACTCACAACCATCAAAGGTCGCTTCTGGTACGTGCAGTTAAAAAAGAGATTCTAGCCTAGCTGGAACAACATCGCCGCCGCGGGCCGAGCTAATTCTGCTGAACAACGGCTGTAGTGGCAGGCGTGCCGCCTGCATTTTAGCGAAAGCAGCAGCCGACACGGCTGGCTCTACAGTCTGTGCGCGGCTAATTGCACTGATTTGCCCTTGGAGGCTTAACTCTGAATTTTTTGGAAATGTTAACGTCATTCCGCCTGTTTTAGAGGCAAACGCCTTCGGCGTGTGGGTCAATCTGTGTTCATCGGTGGCGGAAAAGATTTCCGCATTCTTCCGCGTAACCTCGCGCGAGTTTTCGGACAGTACACCTGTGAACGGCCAGAAATGACTTCCCAAAACGAGCATTCAAAAAAGGCTAAAACGACAAAAGGAAATTGAATTATGAATAAACCAAACATTCTCGCTCGCTCTAAAAGCGGCGATGCGCATGACGAAATCAGCCGGTGTCGGTGTTGTGCTGCTGTTCGCCGCGGCCCATTGACTCAATTTTCCCGAAGGAGATAAAGACTATGCCTCTGTATATGGATCGTCATTACGTTGAAGGAGCGACTCGAAGCGCCGTCGCGCATGCTCACCAACTAGATCTGGCTGTTCAAGAGAAATACAAAGTCCAGTTTTTGACATACTGGTTTGATGAGCCACGCTGCACAGCATTTTGCCTGATCGTGTCTCCTGACAAAGAGACGGTCCAGAAAGCCCATGATGAAGCCCATGGACTGGTGCCGAACGAAATCATTGAAGTGGATCCCAGTATTGTGGAGGCCTTCCTAGGTCGTGTACAGGATCCTACCCCAGGGGATACGTCACCCGGAAAGGGAGTAGAGTCTCTAATAGATGCTGCTTTCCGGGCGATCATGTTTACGGACCTGAAAGATTCCACGCACATGACGACGATGTTTGGAGACACCAAGGCACTCCATTTGGTCCATATCCAGAATGCGCTAACCCGTAATGCGCTCCGAGACCATCATGGCCGCGAGGTCAAACTTACGGGGGATGGTGTTATGGCGTCCTTTGCTTGTGTGCTCGATGCGGTCGAGTGCGCCATCACCATTCAGAAGGCGTTCGCGGCGCATAACCAATCCAACCCTGACGCCCCAATGCATCTACGTATTGGCATCAGCGCCGGTGAACCCATAGAGGAACACGGCGATCTGTTCGGTAATGCGGTCCAACTGGCGGCGCGCATTTGTGTCCATGCTGAACCCGGTCAGATTCTCGTCGCGCAGGTGGTGAGGGATCAATACCCCGGCAGGAAACAGTTGTTCTCAGGCTTGGGCGAAATAACACCAAAAGGTTTTGAGCGTGCCATTCAAGTGTATGAAGTCCAATGGGCGGCCTAACCACCCCAGCCCTCTGTCCGTCAAATCAACTCGAGACTCTCGCGAAGATCCCGAGCGATCTATCCTACGGCAACCTCCGTCTCGAGCCCCGACTGGGATCCGCTGCGGGGCGATCCGCGTTTCGAAAAATCGTGCCTCCCTCGCGCCGAAAGAAATGGTAAATAGGTAGGGCGATTGACTGCAATCGCCTTGGCGGATTGGGGTCAACCGCGTCTATCATTGGATCGCAATCTCGAGCTTCCGGTCTACCCGCGCCGATTCGTTAAGATTACATCGTTACATCGGCCCGATTCAACGATTCAACGACTCCCAAACTTTCCGCGTAACCTCGCGCCGGATTTCGGACAGTACACCAGTGAACGGCCAAAAATAACTTCTCAAAACGAGGATTTAAAGAAGGCCAAACAATGAAGGCAATTAAATCATGAATAAACAAAACATTCTCGCGCTCGCTCTAAAACCGGCGCGCGTGACGAAATCAGTCAGTGTCGCCATCGTGCTGTTGTTGGCGGCGACCCTCATCGCGATAATCATGCCGTCCGCGGCGAGCGCCCGTCCGCCATGCGCGGGGGCCACCGTCACTCAGCTAGCTACGGGACTGGATAGCGGAGTGGAGAGTGCCAAGGGCAGCACCGTCGGCCCCGATGGTGCGCTTTACGTCACGGAAGGCGTAGCCGGCAGGATCTCGCGCGTCGATCCGCAGACTGGCGAGACGACAACGTTCGCCAGTGGCCTGCCGCCTGCCATCATTAGCATCGGTGGGGCGTTCATCGGTGGGGCGATCGACGTCGCGTTCATCGACAACGTCGCTTATGCACTGGTCACCCTCGTCAGCCCCGACGTCGGCGGCAGCAATGTTGACGGCATTTACCGAGTAGACGGCCCAGACAGCTTCACGGTCGTTGCAGACATTGGCGAGTTCAACTTGGCCAATCCGCCGCCCACTCCGTTCGACGTCCCGACCGGACTCCAGTACGCGCTGCAATCCTACCGTGGTGGCTTCCTGGTCACCGATGGGCACCTCAACCGGGTGTTGCGAGTCACACTGGACGGTGAGGTCGGCGTGTTGATCCAGTTCGACAATATCGTCCCGACAGGGCTGGAGGTGAGGGGCAATACGGTGTACATGGCTGAGGCCGGCCCTGTCCCCTTCCTGCCTCAGGACGGCAAGGTTGTATCGTTCCATCCGAGGTCGCCCACCCCCACGGAGGTAGCCTCCGGCGCACCTCTCCTCGTTGACGTGGAATTTGGTTCCGCCAACCGTCTCTACGCGCTTTCACAGGGCGATTGGTCGGGCGGCCCTCCGGGTTCTCCGGCATTGCCGAACACCGGCTCGCTCGTCAAGGTCAACGGAGACGGCACCTTCACCGTTATCACACACCCCTTGGATCGGCCGACCTCGCTCGAGTTCATCGGGAACAGGGCGTACGTCCTCACCCTCACCGGAGACATCTGGAAGATCGATGGCGTCTCGTGTCGGCCCTAGGGCGTGTCGCGTTGAGCAAACCGGCGGGCCTGCTGATGCCTCTCGATCAGTTCCTGAGTTTTCTGTCCCGCTGAGTTGCCCCGCACGGGGTTGTTTGAGAGTTCGCCCAATGGACAGTGACGTTTTGTGGTAAAGCTGCCGTCAGCCATCTCTACGGTGCCATTTACTTCCGCTTCGCAAACGAAGACGGCTTGCAAGCGGGCATCAGCATCGGCGAATGGACGGTTACCCATTACCTTCGGCCAAGGGTAATCGTTCGCGCTTAGAGATGTTACACAAATGACTCGGGCGATTGAGGTCCGTTGCGACCGCCTCGGTTGACCAACCATTTCGCCACGGCTAATCTCAATAATGAGTATGCCGCCCGTGCTCACGGAGGCGGCTTCATCTCGAAGCCGC
>DATJGF010000207.1:0-21284 GCA_035495315.1 Candidatus Limnocylindrales bacterium | reverse complement strand
GTCCAGTCCAATCCGGCGTGCGAGATCTCGCGGATGGCGTTATTTCCTGAGTCAGCGACATACAGCTTTCCCTCACTACTTGCCGCGATACCATACGGATAATTAAACAAGGCTCCATTGTTGAGACCATCGGCGAAACCGAAGTTCAATACGGAACCGGCGATAGTAGTGACGGCCCAATTGGTGCCGACGGGCGTTAATTGTCTAATCGTAAAGTTGGCCGTGTCAGCGACGTAGACCACGTTGGAAGAGTCGACGGCAATGCCGCTGGGCAAGTAAAACCGTGCCTGGTCATTCGTGCCATCGTCTCCACCCATAGCTCCATGCAACCCCGCGATGGTGCTGACCACCCAATTCGTGCCGGAAGGCGTTAACTTTCTGATGACATGATTGTAGCGCTCCGCGACAAAGAGGTTCCCCGCACTGTCAATGGTAATACCGGCCGGGCGGTTGAACCTCGCGTCACTATTCGTGCCATCGGCGTAATCGGCAACGCCAGGGAGTCCAGCAATCGCAGTCACCGTCCAATTGGTCCCAACGAGGGTCATTTTGCGAATCGCGTGATTCAGGAAATCCGCGATATACAGGTTCCCGGCTGGATCCGGCACCACCCCGACCGGAAAACTGAAATGGGCGCTGTCGCTGACACCGTCATTGGTTCCGGTCACGCCAGGCTTCCCCGCTAACGTATCGAACGAATACAATTCGGCGTGGAGACGAGTGGGCAAAATCGACATCCAACCACAGCAAATTAATGCGAGCGCCAGGCAGGATCGGAACTGGTGAAGAAAAACGAGCGGAAAAAGGCCGCGGCTCGATAAGGAACGATCGAGGAGAGAATGTATCATTTCGTGACGGCGCGCGTGGCTTCGAACAAGCAACTCAGGCGTCTGGTTTAATAGAGTATTACGGCAACTCGATTGCTGGCAAGCGGCCAAATTCTTGCCAAATAAGCCTCAGTTACTGCAGGAAGCAGCAACACTCTAATCCGTTTCAAGAGACGCTTGTCAAACAAACCTCATATGCTACTCTTGCGTCATGCAATCCCGAAGACTGAGCGCTTGCGGTGGTTTAAACATTCGCCCGCGCCCGACCCTGAGTATCTTTTTGATCGCGTTGCTCGCGGCATTGACCCTTTGCCAATTGGACGCGGCGCCAGTATCAGTTTGGACACAGCAGTACGACAACGTGCGCTCGAGCGCCAACACCAACGAGACGACGCTGACTTTTGCCAACGTGAATACGAACACGTTCGGCAAACTCTTCACCTACCCCGTAGACGGGTATGTATTTGCCCAACCGCTTTATCTGCCGAACGTGACTATTCCCAACAAAGGCACACACAACGTGATTTATATCGTAACGCAGCATGACAGCGTTTTTGCGTTTGATGCTGATTATGCCAAGGGCACAAATGCGGCGCCGTTGTGGTACCTCAGCTTCATTGATCCGGCCAACGGAGTCACAACGGTGCCGAGTCAGGATGTCGGGTCAGAAGATATCGTCCCCGAAATTGGGATCGTGAGCACCCCGGTGATCGACCAGTCCAGCGGCACAATGTATGTCGTTGCCAAGACGAAAGAGATCAATAACGGCACCAACTACGTGCAGCGCTTGCATGCGCTTGATGTGAGCTCTGGGGCTGAAAAATTCGGCGGACCAATCGTGATCGCCAAAACAGGATACAACAACAATACTTACACTTACTTGTCCGGACCGACAATCGCCGGCACAGGGGATGGATCTTCCGGTGGCGTGCTTCATTTCAATGCCTTGCGGCAGATGAACCGGCCAGGCCTGCTCCTGCTCAATAATGTCATTTATATCGCATTCGCCTCCCACGGCGACAACGGCCCTTACCACGGTTGGGTCCTGGGCTATAATGCCCAAAGTCTGCAGTACGTCGCCGTCTACAATACGTGTGCTAATGGTGGGTTGGCAGGGATATGGCAAAGCGGCACAGGCCCCGCCGCCGACGCCGCCGGCAACATCTATTTTGAAACCGGGAATGGAACTTTCGATACCACCCCCTCGAATCCGTCAACCTTCAGCCTGGGCGACAGCTTCATTAAGCTCACGACCGCCAATGGCCTGCAGGTAGCCGATTATTTTACCCCGTTTAACCAGGACGCGCTGAATAGCGTCGACGAAGACCTCGGGTCGGGCGGTTGCCTGGTTCTGCCGGACTCGGTCGGAAGCGCCATCCACAGACACCTGCTGGTCGGCTGCGGGAAGGAAGGCAAAATTTACCTGCTCGACCGGGATAACATGGGAAAATTCAACGCGGCCGATGATAGCCAGATCGTGCAATCACTGCCGAACGCCGTCGGCGGCACCTGGAGTTCGCCGGCGTTCTTCAAAGGTCAGATTTATTACCAGGGTATCTTTGACACCTTGAAAGCGTTTAGCATTTCCAATGCGGTAATATCAGGCCCCACTTCAGAAAGCCTGAATACCATTGGTTTCCCCAGCGCGACGCCTGTAATTTCAGCCAATTCCAGCGCCAACGGCATCGCCTGGGTTTTGCAGAATGACGGCTATGGTAGCGGTGACCCCGCCATCCTTCACGCCTACGCCACCACCAACCTCCTTCGCGAGTTGTACAACAGCTCGATCATGGGTCTGCGCGATCAACTCGGCGGAGCAGTAAAATTTACGGTGCCCACGGTGGCAAATGGCAAGGTCTACGTTGGCTCTCAGTACCAGGTTTCCGCCCTTGGACTTGCTCCGGGCTGGACAGCCATTCCGACCATTGCCCCCGCCGCGGGCGTTTTCACCAACTTCCAACAAATCACCATCTCCTGTACGACGACCGGCGCGGTAATTTACTACACGCTGGACGGTTCGACGCCCTCAGAACTTTCAACCCGCTACACGGGCCCCTTCTACATTACCAATTCGGCCGCCGTAAAGGCCTTCGCCATCAAGACCAACCTGGTGGATAGTGCGGTCATCTCGGCAACCTTCCTCAACCGGAATGCCATCGGTACAGGCGCTGGCCTGACCGGCAAATATTTTAATGCTGTTCAGAACACCAATGGCATCCCTGCTCTCGTACGTGTCGATCCGACCATCAGCTTCGATTGGAGCGGCATCCAACCAGATCCAAGTGTATCCCAGTTTAATTTCTCCGTCGTCTGGTCGGGCCAGGTGCAAGCACAATTCTCGGAGCCGTACACGTTCTATGCCATAACCGACGATGGCGTGAGGCTCTGGGTGGATAATCAGCTCGTCATCGACCAATGGGTATACCAAGCGCCGACGGAGTCCTATGGCACGATCCCGCTCCTTGCCGGACACCGATACAACATTCAGATGGCCTATTTCCAGGGAGGCGGTGGCGCCGTCGCAGAGCTCGGCTGGGGCAGCCCGTCTACCGTCATAGACTTCATCCCGCAGAGTCAGCTCTATCCCACCAATGTTGTCCCCTTTGTCGCTTTAACCAGTCCTGTGAATAATTCAACGTTTGTTGAACCGGCCAATTTCAAAATGCAGGCAACGGCCTACGAAATGGCTGGGCCGATTGCCCAGGTCGAATTCCTGGCAAACAACACTTCTTTGGGAGTGGACACGAACAGACCTTATAGCATCAACGTGACGAATCTGGCAGCGGGCAACTATGTGCTTTCCGCTGTCGCCACAGATACGGCAGGGGTCTCGGTAACCAATTCGATTATTGCGACCGTAATTGGGGCACCGAAGATGAATGTCAGCGTCATTGGGAAGACCTTAACGATTTCATGGCCCGATTCGGGCAATTTTGTATTGCAGGCAACCGGTAATCTCAAGCCACCGGTTAGCTGGACAAACGCCGCCGTCAATACTATCACCGCCAACGGCCAGGTGACAGCCGTTATCAACCCGACTGGCACCCGGCTATTCTACCGGCTGAGCCAGTGACCGAGAGCGGTTGCGTGCAGGTCATCTCGGCTCATTCGCCCAACGATCTGCCGGTTGTCCGCGAGCTGTTTCAAGAGTACGCCGACTCGCTCAAGATAGATCTTTGTTTTCAGAATTTCCGGGAGGAACTGGCGACGTTGCCTGGCAAGTACGCGCCGCCCGCCGGCTGTTTGCTTTTGGCAAAAGAGGAACAAACCATAGCCGGTTGCGTCGGGGTCCGTGCGATCGGTCCAGGGATTGCCGAAATGAAACGGCTATACGTCCGGCCAGCTTTTCGCCGCAAGGGGCTCGGCCGTTTCCTGGCACAGTCGGCAATTGAGGTGGCACGCAGCATGGGTTACAGTCTGATGCGGCTGGATACGCTGGCGATCATGCGGGAGGCGATTGCGCTCTATGAATCTCTCGGATTCCAGAAAATACCGCCGTATTACGATAACCCCAGCGAGTACGCGTTGTTCTTCGAATTGATCCTGTGAGCAAAGCTGTTTTGATCGCCGGAACCGAAAAAGCCGCCCGGGTACCGACACCCTGGAGCAAGGAGGTCGAGCGCGTCCTCATCAGCGAGGAGCAGATCGAGCGGCGTCTGCGTGAAATGGCCCGTGAAATCCAGCGCGATTTTGCCGGACGTGAATTGGTCATGGTTTCGCTGTTAAATGGCACGGTGATGTTTCTGGCGGACTTAATCCGCCACCTGACAGTGCCGCTTCGGCTTGATTTTATCGGGGTCTCCAGCTACGGCGCAGGCACCCGGCCCGGCGAAATCGTCTTTACAAAAGAGTTGCGGCTGGACGTGCGCGGGCGGGATGTGTTGCTGGTGGACGATATTTTGGATACGGGTAAGACGATGGTGCGTGTGCTGGAGAAATTGGGCCCGTTGCAACCCAGAGGCATAAAGACCTGTGTCCTGCTTAATAAAGCCTCTCGGCGGGTGGAAAAGATACAAGCCGATTATGTCGGGTTCGAGATCCCCGACTTTTTTGTCATCGGCTATGGCTTGGATTTCGCCGAACGCTATCGCAATCTGCCGTTCCTGGGTGTGTTGCGTCCCGAGGTATATCGGCAGACACAATCGCCTTGAACCATGCGTGTCACGGTCTCTTTTTATTCGTATTTCAAGGATTTGACCGGCTGCAAGGAAACCAGCCAAGAGCTGCCGGATGGCAGCACGCTGGGCGATCTTCTGCCGAAATTAAATGTCCGCTTTCCAAAACTGGAGCCGATGGAGAAGTCAATGCTTGTCGCCGTCGGGCTCGATTACCAGAGCCGCAATTACATTTTGAAAGAGGGAGATGTTGTCTCGCTCTTCCCACCAGTCCAGGGTGGCTAACAACGAAACCCTGACCACTGACAAACATGCTCCGCCACTTTGCCATCACCAAACAACCTATTGACGAACCCACGCTTCTCGCCGGGCGGTCGACCTCGTCAGGAATGGGCGCGGTGGTGTGCTTTCTAGGGGTTGTGCGCGACACTGAAGCCGGCCAGCGTATTAGCGCTTTGGATTACGAAGTTTTTGAGCAAATGGCCGAGCACCAGTTCAGCTTGCTGTTCGACGAAATCGAGAAACGGTGGCCGGTCGAGTCGATCCGGCTGGTGCATCGGGTCGGTCTGGTCAAGGCGAACGAACCATCGCTCTGGGTGGAAGTCGTTGCTCCGCATCGGGGCGAAGCCTTCGCCGCCTGCCAATGGCTCATCGACGAAATGAAACGCGTCGTGCCAATTTGGAAGAAGCCGATGAAGTGGTGAGTGCCAATAAATGGGGCGTCAAAAGTTTCGCATCTCATTTGCTCAACCGCAAAAACTTCCGTCTTACAATCTTCGCCACGTTCGCTTAGGGCACAGTCAGGCGGTAAAACACGCTCGGGTTGGCCGGGTCAATTGGGATTATCATATGATTGGTGCCTGCCGAGTTGGGCACATCGGTCCAGGTTGCGCCAAGTATATTGGTCTGTGCCTGCAAGTGCCCGGACGCGACTGGCCAGGAGAGGTCAATCGTATTGCCCGCCAGCGTGGCCGCCAGACGCACTGAAGCCAGCTTATAAACCACCCCACCGTTTCCATTGGAAGGAGTGTCAGTGGCCATCGCGTAAAGCTCGCCGCTGGCGTCTTGACCAAAGCCATGCACGGTCTGGCCGCTGGGCAGGATTTCCGAGCCAAATTGCGGCAGGGTAAAGACGTTAATGGTGCCAAGCTGAAGGTCGGCGTAAAAGAGTCGCCCATTAATCCGCACGGGGCTGGGGACCAGCGCCAAATCGCCAAAGATATACTTGCCATAGAGCTCGGGCATCGCGCTGCCGCGATAGACGAACCCGCCGCTGATGGAGATTCCGTTGTTGTGGTCGTATTCCAGGATACCCATCGGGCCGGTGATGGGGTCGATTAGATCCGCGGGCGCGCCCGGGCTGAAGTTTCCCGGCGGTGCGCCGATGGTGCCGGCAGGACCGGCGGGACCGTTCGTCATGTTGAAAAGAAAGTCTCCTTCCTTGATCGCCCAGCCGTAGTTGCCACCGCGGGTGATGCGGTTAATCTCCTCAATGTTGTTCTGGCCGACATCGGCCTCGATTAAGTCGCCGGTGAGAGAATCAAATGAAAAGCGGTAAGGATTTCGGAAACCATAGGCGTAGATCTCGGGCACCTGGCCCGGCCCCTGGTACGGGTTATTCGTCGGGATGCGGTATTGTCCGTTTGTGCTGATCGGATCCGGGCTCGTTGGGTTGAGCGCGGGGTTCAGTGGATCAAACCGTAACATTTTGCCCAATGGAACGGTTAGATTCTGGGCGTTGCCACCAGGCACGATGTGGCCGGGTCCAACGTCGTTGGCATTGCCGCCGTCACCCAAAGCGAGGTACAGGTAGCCGTCCGGTCCGAACGTGCAAGTGCCCCCGTTATGATTCTGTGCGTTCTTGCCAAAAGAGATGACCTCCCGGCGCGTAGAAGGATCGACGATATTGGTGTCTGTGCTCGAGATCTTCCATTCGTTGATGGCGTTCTTGTAATTATTGGTCGCGCCACCCGACAGAGGATAAGTCGGCAGCGTGTTGGTTGGTATCAATTCGCTGTTGTAAGTGTATAGGGTTTGATAGCCGGGGCTTGCCGGGTCGTTGAAACCAGGATGAAACGCCACTCCGAGCAGGCCACGTTCGTCATTCGCGTTGGTCGCGTTGAGCGGCGGCTGGACCAGGCTTTGAAGATCCAAAGCCGGCGTGGGCAGCAGAACCCCATCCCAGATGATGCGCACCAGTCCGTTCTGCTCCAGCACGAAAAGGCGGTGACTGTCCGCCGGCGGACTGATGCCGTACAGGGGGGCGGACAGGTTGGTGGCCACCGGTATGAGGAAAACGGAGAAGGCGCCATTGGTCACTTCCGGGGTGTACCGGGCTATGGTCAGGTGAACAGGCCCGGACGTGCCCATCGAGCCAAGGTCGTCCAAGGCGACAGCCGTCAGAGTATGCGTGCCCAGCGCGAAGGCGAACGGACCGGTGACGATGTTGAACGGCGCCGCGGAAACGCTGCGCAGCAGAGTCGCTCCGTCAAAGAACTGCACGTTCGTCACGCTGGCCCCCGTGCCGCTGGCCGACGCACCAATATTAATGCCGTCGGTATTGCCGAAAACCGAGCCGTCCGGCGGATTGGTGATGGTCACACTCGGCGGCTGATGTACAGAGCTGACCACAACTATATTCACGGCTGCGCTCGTTGTAGAGAGCCCGCCGTCGTCCGTGGCGACTGCGGTAAGCGTGTGGTTCCCGGCGTCGAACGTGGCCGTCACCGTGTAGGGCGTATTGTTTGTTGCGCCCAGCAGGGTTGCGCCGTCATAGAACGCCACGTTTGTAACCGTGCCACCGGAGTCCGCCGCAGTGGCCAGGATGGGAACGGTGGCGGGGGCATCAAAGGAAGCATTGTTGGTGGGTGAAGTGATGGTCACACTCGGCGGCAGATGGCCGGAGCTAACCAGTATATTCACGACTGCGGACGTCGTGGAGAGGCCGCCGTCGTCCGTGGCGACCGCGGTAAGCGCGTGGTTCCCCGAGTCGAAAGTGGCAGTTACCGTATAGGGCGTATTGTTTGTTGCGCCCAGCAGCGATGCGCCGTCATAGAACGCCACGTTTGTAACCGTGCCGTCCGAGTCCGCAGCCGTGGCCATGATGGAAATGTTGGCGGGGGCATCAAAGGAAGCGTTGTTAGGCGGGGAAGTGATGGCGACAGTGGGCGGATTGTTACTACCACCCCCACTACCCTGGACGTTGACCGTCCCGGTAAAGCCATGAAACGTGCAGAGGTAGGGGAATGAACCGGCCGCCGTAAAGGTATTGGTGAAGACGTGACCTGTGTTGAATAGGCCTGAATCCCATAGCCCGGTAGCGCTGGTTGAGGTATGAAAGTTTGACACCCAAGTCCACACCACCTGGTCGTTGACATTGATATTCACCGTGTTCGGGTTAAATGCAAATGGATCAATCTCCACGTTGGCCGTCGCCGCAACCAATGCGGTCGGTATCAGCAATGGCAGCAATCCCAGACAGAACCTTCTTATCGAGGCGGCAGTCTTCAAAAAGGCAGAGCTTGTGAACGTAACATCAGCGCGTGGTTTCATAATTTTTCTGCGGCTCCTGCAATAGTTGTCGACGGTTCTTGCGTCAGATGGTTCCAAAACGGGGGTGTCCTGCGGGTGGGGTGCAAAACGCAAAACGGGTCGGTCCCGCACTTTGTCCACGGCCCTTTTTCGATAGAACTCAAAAAGCATGGGCTATTGATTGGCTTCGGTGCGGCTGCGGCTCGCCAGGCTCGGCGTTCCTTGGTTGGTGGTTGCTGCGCCCTTCAGCAGCTCCTGAACAATGGCATCGGATAGGTCGCCGCTCGTGGGGAAAACCATTCGCAGGCGATTGGATGCGTCGATAATAAGCGTGCGAAAGTTATGGTTGAAGAACCCGCTCTCCGCCTGAACTTTCACATCACAGAGCCGGGCCAGTTCCGCAATTTTGTCGGCGGGCCCCGTCAGGAAACTCCAATGCGCGTGGTCGTAGTGGTACGACGTCGCATAAGCTCTCAGCACCTCTGGGGTGTCATGGCCCGGATCAAAAGTGATGGACACCAGGTGCCAATTTGTAGGCGCGTTGGCCATGGCGCTGAGCTTGCGTTGCACTTCCTCGAAATTCCGAGAGAGGCGCGGGCAGTACTGCGGGATGGGGCAACGCGTGAAGAAGAACGTCAACGCGATGGCCTGTCCCCGGAATTCGGCCAGGCTAACAGGCTCGCCGAGCTCATTGGTGAACTTGTAGTCTGCCAACGGGTTTGAGGTGTTGCTGATGGGCGGGAGTCCTGCTTCGGAAACCACACTCCTGTTGGGCAACGCGGCGAGGTTTCCTGCTGTCCTTTCTACGACCGCCAATGGCTCAATGTGGTCTACCCAACTGTCGCTTTGGGTGACGTGCAATTGAAAGGCAATCTTGTCCCCGATCGCCGCATTCGTCAGCATCGCATCGTCTTTCACGCTGAATGGCATCGTCATGGCCTTCATAAAATGGGGTATATCCTCATGGCTGATTACGACCTGATGCTCTTCCTGCCGAACCTCCTTCAAGACTCCCCGTACGACGAAATTCGTGGTGCCGGCGTGGCAGGAGAGGGGCGAAAGTATGCCCGTCAGCGCGGAAATCGAAAGCGCTAGCCACCCTAACACCCGGCGGTAATCGCCAGTGGGTACAGCACAATCATTGGTAATGGCCCTCCGCCTCATAATCTAAGCAACTGCCACGTGTATGAGGTCTCATGGCCGTAAATGTTCCCGACTTTCTGTTCCGTTGAGATCGACATCAGAGTCAACCAATATTAATGGAGAGGTTGACGGTTCTCAAAACGCGCGCGCTCGAGTTCAAGGAGGTCTCGCCTGCCAGGAAAGCGGTGTCCGGTTTGGAAAACTCAGCGACCGGGTAGAACCCTTGTTTTGTCACCTTGGAGCGCTGTCGGCGGTTTCGGACCTCCCGCCTGCTGCCGACCGCGTTAGCTCTCGTCCGACTAAATCGCCGGCGACGCGGTCACATCGATATGATGACGAGACGGAAGAATCTCTTCGGTTCGCCAGTGGGCTGAACCAGGACAGTTATCGAATCGCTTCCGCCACTACCCGGCGCGATCAGCACTATCGCTGAGCCGGTCCAGGTCGGCTTGCCGTTCCATGTCGCGATGGCTGTCCACGGATCAGTTAAGCCGAGGCTGGTGCTCGATTGCATCTCGACGCTGTAGCCTGGTGGAAGAGCAGGTGGAGCCGAGAATTTGATATCAATTGTGCCGTTCGGGTTCAACGTGATCTTCGGCTGGGTAAATTGCGCCGTGATCGAGCTGGCCGACTCCGGCGGCAGAGCGGTGGCGATGGTGTTGGCAACAGTGAGGGCTTCGTTGGATTGGAGGATGGCGATCAGTTCATCGACGGCGGTATTGAGGGAGCCATTGCCATCGCTGTCGTAGTAAAGCGCGGTGCCGCTGTCTGCCACCGGAGAAGGGCCAAGGAAATACTCGTTGGTATTTCCGTAGAGGCGGAGGCGATCGCCTTCGGAAGGATGAAAATCTTCGATGACGGCGTAATTCGTTAGGCCGGGATTGTTGACGACTTTGTCGTCGTAAAGTGGTCCGTTTTTGTTACCGAGAACAAAAATATCCGCGCCGGTGCCGCCACTGAGCCTGTCGATCTCATTTGCATCGGTGCCGCCGCCATCGAGCACATCATTGCCTCCATTGCCCCGTAGCGTGTCGTTGCCGGTGCCGCCGTACAATCGCTCGTCACCAGGACCACCGTTGAGGGTGTCGTTGCCGGCTTCGCCGAACAGTTGGTTGTTCCCGCCGAGCGTGCCGTTGATGGTGTCGTTACCGTCACCGCCATAGATCACGTCGTCGCCAACCAAGTCCGCGACATTGTCGTCGTGCGACGTGCACACGAGCTCCATTCGCTCGACGTTAAAAGCGTTGAGATAATCGATTGGCCCGCCCGGTTGATTTCGTTGGAGGGAAAGAGTCGCGCCGCCATACCCCGTCAGGCCGGTGTAGCTGGGATCATCGCCCTCTGAATAGTCCAGGATAATCAGATCATTGCCGGGACCGCCGTTGACTGAGTCATTGCCCAGCCCAGGTCGAATGACGTCATCACCCGCGCCAGTGAATATGACATTGTCGATCCGCCCGCGCTGGGTGATCGCGTCATTGCCGGAGCCACTGCGGAAATAGCGAATCTGCTCGAAATTCTTCGCGTAAGCGCCATCGGGGAAAATCATGTCGGTCGGGTTTTGACTATCCCAAATGATCGGGATCGTTTGATCTCCAAAATCAGCCGAGAGAATGTCGAACCCCGGGCCGCCATCCAACTGAAAACGCGAGCCAGGCGCAAGACGGGGTTCGATATTGGCGGAGGAAACCCCCGTCCCGCCGGGGAGGAAAATGTCTTCAATGTAATCGTTGCCCGGTCCGCCATCGAAAAAGTCAATACCGTCGGCGGCAGGTGCGGCGACCGGCGTTCCTTGCCGGCCCATGAATTTGTCGAACCCGAAGAGCTGGTCGTCACCATCGCCGCCGATCAGCGTGTCGCTGCCGCCAAGACCCCAGAGCAGGTCATTGCCGCCATTGCCGATGAGCGTGTCCGAGTAACCGAAGTTCACCGCGCTGATGTCGTCGTTCTTGCTCGCGCCGGTGATGATGGCGTGCTCCATGTTGATGAACGAGACCGTGTCATTGTTGTACTGCGCACTCGGCGTCAGGCGCGTGTAACTGCCGTAGGGATTGGTCAGGCTGCCCGGCGGCCCGCTCATGTAAATGCCGCCCGAATCGGGCAAATCTTCCCGCGAAAAATCGATCACGAGCGTGTCTTCGCCGCCGCGTCCGTCCACCCGATCCGGCCCGCTTTCCGTGCGAGTAAAAAATCCACCGCCGCGTAACGGGTTGATAATGTTGGGACCGTCATCACCTTTGATGTCATCGGCGCCGTCGGTGCCAACAACGTTCTCGAAGCCGCTGATGACGATGCCGGACGCGGCATTGCCCGTGATATTGCTCGCCAGATCGACAACCACACCCATCGGCTGGATCCCGAACTGATACGCATCGAAAAAATAGCGGAGTTGATCGAACGCGACGGTGTCGTTGCCCGGTCCGCCGGCGAGAATGTCCGCGGTCGTATTCGCGCCGACGACAGCCGAACCACTATAGATTAGCTGCACGCTCGTATTGCCGCCGTTGACGTAATCATCTCCCGGTCCGGCATCGACATTGTCATTACCGCCGCCGGAAAAGATAACGTCATTGCCCTCATTGCTGCGGATGTAATTGCCGAAGTTGTCGTCAAGCGGGCCGTCGAGGCGAATCGTATCATCGCCCGACCCGGTGGCAAGATCATGAATCAGCTCGAAGTCGTGCGCTTCGGTGCCGTCGGCGAAAACCAGAGTTTGCGTCGGACCGTTGGTAACGGCGATCGGCACGGTTTGGTTGGAAAAATCTGCGCTGATCGAATCGACCCCGGGACCGCCGAAGAGGTGATCCAGCCGGTTTGTATCCTGCACACCGCCGCGTAGCGAACCGACCGTCAGATCATCGTCGCCTTCACCCCCATCGAGCCAGTCCGAGCCGGCACCGCCCGACAGCGTGTCGTTGCCCGTGCCGCCATACAGGAAATCATTTCCGTTCCCGCCATTAAGCACATCGTTACCGGCGTCGCCATAAAGCACATCATCGCCGTCGCCGCCGTCTAGCATGTCGTTATCATCGCCTCCGTGTAATTCATCATTTCCGGGGCCGCCGAAAAGCTGATCATTACCCGGGCCGCCGAGGAGCAGGTCGTTGTCCGCTCCGCCGTCAAGAAAGTCATTTCCCGGGCCGCCGTCTAAAATATCGTTTCCATTTCCGCCGAGCAGGATGTCATCGCCTCCCGCCGGGCCAGTGCCTGGAGTAGTCCCGTTTGTCGATACAATCGTCGATGCTCCATCGATATCGCCCCGGAGCAGGTCATCGCCGTCACCGCCATCGAGGAAGTCGTTTCCCTTGGCGCCATCGAGAATGTCGTTTCCGCCGAGGCCCCGCAACGTGTTGTTCCCGCCGTGCCCGCGAATCCAGTTCGGCCCATTATCACCTTCGAGCACATCGTCGTACTCCGAGCCTTCAATATTCTCGATGCTGATGAACGAGTCACCGGCTGCTTCCCCGCCAGTGCCGCCGGTTAACAAACTCAGCGTCACACCGGAACTCGCCCCAAGGTAGCTCACTGCATCTGTGCCGCTGCCACCATCAAGAACGTCCGCACCCAGGCCGCCGATCAACAAATCATCTCCGCCACGGCCGCGTAGCGTGTCGTTACCCGCACCGCCCGCGAGATAATCACTGCCTTCCGTGCCGAGCATGGTGTCGTCGTATGGCGAACCGAAAAATCGCTCGATGTTGGTGAAGGTGTCGCCAGCGGCGTCCCCGGTACTGGCCGCCGGATTCTCCAAATCCAGCGTAATGCCTGAGGTGCTGGTGACGTAACTGGCGGCGTCATTGCCCGGGCCCCCGTCGAGATGATCGGCACCTGGTCCACCGATCAACAGATCGTTGCCGGTGCCCCCCAACAAAGTGTCATCGCCCGGTCCGCCGTCGAGGTAATCATTGTCCGGCCCACCATCGAGGTGATCGTTGCCGCCGTTGCCGATCAAAGTATCCGCTCCGGCGTCGCCGGTCAGCGTGTCGGCATTTTGTCCGCCGCGCAAGGTGTCGTTCCCATTGCCACCCGCAAGCGTCGCCGCTGTCGGGACATCTGCGTCGACCGACAAAAGGTCGTCGAATTCACCGCCATTCGCGATGATCTGCCCCGTCGGTCCGGCGGTGTAGGTCTGCGGCCCAACGCCAAATCCGCTCACGTTCAAGGCAAAGCGCGTGCCGGCGAGCCCACCGAAACTGACATTCAACGCCTCGGCTGTGTCCGTTGCGGGGGCCTTCACACGCCGAAACGCTTCCGGCCCGACGTGCAAAATGACATCATCACCCGATTCGCGCGCCAGCGTCGGCGGAATTGTGCCGTCGTTATTTTGACACGACAGTCCGTCGAGATTCACCAATTGGGAGCTGGGCCCATCAAAATCGAATTCGTGCGAGAATGGGTCATACCCAATGCTCACATACGCATTCAGCGACGCATCGACGTGGCCGCTCAATGAAAACAGGCAGCCGGTCTGCAACTGCGCGATGATTTCATTTGCGCGCACTTTGCCGTCGTTAGGCGTCGGGTCGTTGAGCTGCGCTTCGGCGTGCCCCTTGATTCCCCCGCCCACACCCGTTTCAGCGATGATGACATTCAGCGCCAGATAAGGGTCGATCGACGTATCGAGCATCGCTTCCGGGCCCGGTTGATCGACAACGTACAGGCCGTTGAAAATCAGTGTCGGATCGTTGAACCCACCCGTCGCATAGTCGATGAGGCCGCGTGAATCGTAACCGAAATCGAGCTTCGCCACCGCGTTGATTATTCCCTTCAGCCGAATGCCGAGCGGACCGGCCAGGCGGAAAAACTCATCCAGCTCCGGCGGGGGATCGAGCGCAAAATCGGGTGCGTCGTAAGTGAAGAAATCGACATCTTTGCCTAACAACAGCGCGAACGCTGAGCTCGGATTTTCGACAATGGGAAACTGCATCCCGGCGGAGGGCAACGCATTCTTCTTGTCGATAAATGTTTTGAGGATCGCACTTTGCTGCACGGCGGCGATCGCATTGCGGGTGGCGTTCGCGGCAGTTTGTGCGAGCAGAAAATTTGGCGCACGCGGATCCGCTGAGCCTAGATCGAAATCGCCCAGATCGATCTTGGCCCCGCCGCCGTCGCTCGGAACGGAATTGGCCAGTTCGATGATTTTATCCAGCAGATTGATGCGATCGACATCCGCTTGCGAGATCACGCCGCGCAGCTGGAGATATTCCAGTAAACTCGTCGGCACATCCACTCCGCTCTCGTCCTTCAACGTTTGCAGCAAGGGTATCGGTTGTTTCAGCGCATCCAGCACCGGCTGGATCGGCGCGCTGATATCGCGCACTTTCTCGAGCACCGGTTTGGCGAAGTCCGTGAAGAAACTACCCAGGTCGAGGGCGACTCGGGAGAATCTCACGGTCGGGCGGCCGCCGAACGAGTGGTTGTCGTCGGTGGGATCTATCGCGCTGCTGGAGAAAGACCAGTCGAACAAAAAATCCGCGCCGACCGCCGGAAACTGGGCGCTGCCCAGGTCGCTGTCGAGTCGCAGGTTGACGTATGCGCGGCCGTTGAGGAACGCGTCGATGATGTCGGCGCTTAAATCTTCGGAACGCAGCTTGTTATCGCCGCCACTGACGTCCTTCAGGTTGATCCCGAAATTGCCCGCAAAACTGGTCGAGCCCCCTTGCGCCAGCCCATCGCGCATGTGGAAACGGAGACGCGAAAGATTCGCGCTGACATCGAGTCCCGGCGTCGTGATATTGTAATCGATCTGCGCGCGTGACGCGTTGTTGGCGGTGTTGATGTAGAAGCCTTGCCCGTCGAGGCCGAATGAAAAATAAAGATGATACGTCAGTTCCGTTTGCGCATTTCCGCTGGTATGCATCCCCACCCCTGGAAGGCCCAGGCCGGCATCGAGTCCCGTGACCAGCGTCGCGACCGGTTCATGCGTCGAAACCGTCAGCTTCAGGTCGTCAGGATTGGTGGTGTCCAGATCAACCGTGTAGCTGTTGATCGCGCCGGAGGAGAACGCGCTGTTAATCGCGCTTTCAAACTGCGCCTCGGTGTAGGTCGCCGAACCGGACAGGGTGTTCATCGCCGAAGCCATCATGCCTCGGATCGCAGTGATGTGATTGAGCGCCGGCGCATTCTGGTTCACCGGATCGGAGAGCGCCTTGCCTAGCAACGGCAAGTTCTCGCCGAACACTTGCGCGGCGATTTCGGATTGCAATTGCCCCAGCCATGAATCAAATCCCGCTTTGAACGCGTCGACCTGCGGCTGCGTAACTGTGCCCGCGCTCGCATCGGTCGCAGTGAAGGTGAGGAGCGCCGCGCTCGTTAGCCAAATACTTATAAGGACGCGGAGCTTATTCATAGGAATTCCCTTTCGGGGTAACGGTCCCTAAGGATACCCGCCAGGAAAATCTTGAGCAAGGAAAAGGGTCGTTCAGGGCACCTCAGCGATTCCTCTGCCGACAAGTCCAGACCTGCTTGCCATTCATTTTTCTTGCCCACCCGCACCTTCCACGTAACGTTTCCGCTACGATATTTTGGGGCAACATTCCGGCTTTGTTTGCGTGAGTTGCCCACGGCATAATGAAAACGACGCAATGGCAAAGTTCGGGAGTTCTGGATGCGATATTCGCTCCCGTTAATATCGACTGATTGTGGGCGCTTGGCGCAGTGGTTAGCGCGTCTCGTTTACACCGAGTAGGTCGGGGGTTCGAATCCCTCAGCGCCCACCATCCCCTTTTTTTGGTGCAGGTGATGATCATGATTTTTTCGTTCGAGGGCTTTAGGACCAACACCTCTGCTGAAATTGTAGGGCCGCTGGCAGGGATAAAGTCCATTCCGTTGAACCCTGCCAGAGTGTTCGGCCCGTTTCGGGAAGTCTTAAGTACACGACTTATCTAACAGAGTGGGTGATTACCCCAAAAATTGCGTGAAAATTGCGCAGGACAACTAAAGGCTGGAGTCCAGTCGCAAGCAATTTATCGCACATTTCAAAACACCACTCCCATTTGGCCTCGCCGGGGAGGGTAAAGGCAAGCCGGCGAGAAATTAGAACACCGCCTGAAGTTCGGAAATGATTGTCAAGGATGCACGCGTGCGACAAACATAGAGGCTGCATCCGCGACAGCTCGACATGATCTTATGTGTAAAAAAATGCTTTCGCGCGAGCGGCTTGGCATGCTGCTCATCGCTTCCGCTATATTTTTCACCCCAGCTCTCGAGTCGGCTGAGAAACCGCTGTATGAAGCAGAGCTGATTTTTCCTTTGGAGACATGGCACAACCATGCTTCCTGCATCGTCGAAGCGCCGAATGGTGACTTGTTGGTCTGTTGGTTCCACGGCTCGGGTGAGCGCACGGCCGATGACGTTAGAATCGAAGGCGCGCGACTCAAGAAGGGCTCGAGCCAATGGAGCCAGCGCTTCACGTTGGCGGACACGCCTGATTTTCCCGACGGCAACCCCTGCATGTTTATCGACCCACAAAAGCGCCTGTGGTTCATCCACACAACTATTCTGGCCAATACCTGGGAGAGCGCGTTGCTGCAAGCTCGCATCAGTCGCGATTATTTGCGCGATCAGCCACCGGTTTGGGAATCGAGCAAGTTGTTGCTTATTAAGCCGGGAACTGAATTCGACGCTGAAATGACCAAACGGTTGCCCGATCTGGAGGCGGGGATCGCAACCCTCCAACTGACGGACCAGCAACGCCGACAAGCGGAAGATTTTTTGGACGCGATGCGGCGGCACTCGAAGGACAAGCTGTATCGGCGTCTCGGTTGGATGACCAGGGCGCACCCATTTGTCCTTGAGAATAAACGTCTGATTGTGCCGCTATATCATGACGGCTTTTCCTGTTCGCTAATGGCGATCAGTGACGACTGGGGTCAAAGCTGGCACACCAGCCGACCTCTCGTCGGAGCCGGCAACATCCAGCCCAGTATCGTGCGGCGTCGCGATGGTTCGCTCTACACTTTGATGCGAGATAATGGTCCCCCGCCGCATCGCTTGCAGCAAAGCGACTCATCCGACCAAGGTGAGACCTGGTCGCCGGTTATGGACACCCAACTGCCGAATCCAGGGTCGGGCGCCGAGATCATCGCGCTGCAAAATGGAGACTGGGTGTTGATCGGCAATGACACTGAAAAAGGGCGTTACCAACTCGCGGTGCAACTCTCGGAAGATGAAGGCCGCACCTGGCCCTGGAAACGATACCTCGAAAAGGATGCGCCCGGCCCGGAGGCCGGGAGCTATCATTATCCCAGCATTATTCAATCACGGGACACCACTCTGCACGTGAGTTACAGCTATCACCTGGCTCGGCGCAATCTGCCGCGGGATGTTGACGGTGACCCAGCCGCCAAGTCGATCAAGCACGCCCATATCAACGAGGCCTGGATCAAAGCGGCTGCTCAGCTGGGGTCGAATTAGATCGAAACTCAGGACTAGAAGCAGGGCGAGGCGATGTTGTGGTCGGCAAAGCTCCGCCAGGTCTTGGAGTGCGCCAGTCCCCTGGCGCCTTGGATTAGGACTCGTGCAACGCAAAAGCGGCAGAGCACTGCCGTAGTCCAAGACTCCAGCGCTGCGAAGTATGCGGCACCTTCGACCTTGTTGAAAAAAAGAGGTTTAGAGCGATATTTAAGGAGGAGGAATGATGCAAACGACAGAAAGAAACGAGGGAATGTCCGTCCCACCTGACTGGATAAATGTAGTGCTCGGCATTTGGTTGGTGATGTCGCCTTTTGCGCTGGGGTTCAGCCGAGACACCGCAGCGTTGTGGAATAATGTGTGTGTCGGAGCCGCGGTGACCGCACTGGCATTGGTTAGCGAAAGAGGAACTGGGGCACTTCGTGGACTGATCATGATCTTAGCCGCATGGGTCTTTATATCTCCATTTTTGCTCGGCTTCTCACGCACGGCGTTTCTTTGGAACAATATTGGCGCGGCGTTCCTGATTATCTCGGGAGCTGCGATTAGCGAAGGATTGCATCCTACCTACCGTGAGGCTGCAACCAACCTCGGGCATGTCTGAGGTAGAGATGGCGTCTCGCCGTCCGGGCTCGGGTGACCGCAGGTTCGAAGGCCATTGATGCTAGCATTCGAGGTGTTCACCCGCCGGGCAAGATGCCCAGCTCTACGTCAGGCGAGACGCCTGACGCTACGAATGTTGGCGTAGCTTTGTCTTGCCAGGTTCGGCAGCGGGAGCGGGTTTAAACCTTAACCCCGTGGCAATGTCCTGAAGGATCGCCTGGCTGGTCTTCCACACCGGCTGATCGTAAATCGTAATGTACGTCTTCTGCCACTCTTCCCGGGGGTAGGTCTTCTCGAAAAGCGTTTGCCCGTCTCTGGTCAAGCGCATCACCGCTGCAAAAGCCCAGAGCTTGCGTTGTCCTTCCACCATGACTCGCTCACCAGGCAAGCTCCCCGGCCTCCGGGAATATTGCACGGCTCCGCCGTAGGCGCGGCCAGCCCACTTGAGCGAGAGGTGCAGGCACGCCAGGTTGGTGCCGTTGACTCGAGCCAAAGTGACCGCCTTGGCTCTAAATGGAGGCGCCATCCAGGGAAGATGCCGCTCGGTCGTTTTCATCTCCGCGCTCCGCGTGAAGCCCTGTTTGAAGCAATCCCAATCCAGCACACCCGAGTCACGCGCCCGTTCGAGACACGTCAGAATCGAGCTGCTCATCTCGACTGGCACCTCCCTGGTGAGGTTCGCGCGATAATACTTAATTTCGCCCTGCAGAAACTCATCACTCAGCCGCACGGCGTAATTGACTCCTAAAAGCACATTGAGGATCGCGGCGAGGAATTCGCCGGCATTCTGGCGAGCGTCGTACTCGAGGAACTCTTGCTGGATATCCAGAACCAGCTCGTGGGAGGGCAGCTGCAACCAGCCTTCGGGGACGACCAGGAGGTTGGTCGTTGGTCGGGAAGCATCGGCGTCATCTGTTGTGCTGCTACGGACCACCGACGGCAGCAACAGCGCGAGTCCAAAAACAAGCATCATTTTCATAAACAAAAGGGCGACGCGGGAAGCGTCTCACAGTCTTTATTTGATTAAAAGTCTGCAAAATCTACGCGATAAGCTTGTCGGATAAGCAAGAATCTGGTTCAGGCCACTGCACGGCCGAGTTCTGCTGGAACCAGATCTTTAAAAATTCCCTGTCACCTCTTCGCGCTTTTCAACCACAGAAGCGACGATATGATGACGAAAGGAATGAGCGCGGCCGGAATTGGCGGCGACGCAGAACTGGTGCATGCCAGCCTGGCGGGTAATCGCGAGGCATTTGGGCAGATTGTTGAACGGTATCAATCGTTGGTTTGTTCGCTGGCTTACAGCGCGACAGGCAGCCTGGGCCAAAGCGAAGACCTCGCTCAGGAAACGTTCCTCACAGCTTGGAAACATCTCGCCGGGTTGCAGAATCCGGCCAAGTTGCGCGCCTGGCTTTGCGGCATCGCGCGAAACCTAATCAATAATTGGCGTCGCGCCCAAGGTCGTGAGCCTAGTCATCGTGCCGAGTCGCTGGAACAAGTACCCGAAACTCCGTCCCCAGAGCCATTACCAGTGGACCGCGCGATCAGCCGCGAAGAAGCGGACATTTTATGGCGTTCGCTGGAACGCCTTCCGGAAACCTACCGTTTGCCACTGGTGCTATTTTACCGAGAGCACCAATCGGTCGAGGCCGTAGCGCAGAATCTTGAATTAACGGAGGATGCGGCAAAACAGCGCCTGTCGCGCGGGCGAAAGCTCTTACAAGAGGAAGTCCTGGCGTTTGTGGAGATGGCGTTGCAGAAGAGCGCGCCCGGGAAAACGTTCACCGTTGCGGTGGTTGCCTCACTGCCGATCCTGGCTACTTCGGCCAAGGCAGTTTCACTCGGCTTGGCGGCCGCCAAAGGCACGGTCGGAACGAAGAGTCTCTTTTCATTCGCGGCATTAGGAGGCCTGGCGACGATGTTGGGCGGTTTCTTGCTCTCTTGGAAAAACGCGATTGATGACACCAAATCCGCGCGTGAAAGAAAATTTGTCGTGCGATTGGCGTATTTCCAGGTCGCGCTTTTCGCAGTGTCCCTGGTGATTGGATTATATGTGCTTGTCAAACTTATCCATCGTCCGCTGGTGTTTGGGATCACCTTTGCGTTGTTGCTCGTGGCCAATATTGCCAATGGTGTCGTGCTGCTGACCTACGTTGTTCGAAGAAGAATAGAGATTGGCATGGAGGAGGGGACGCTGATAGAGGCCCTGGAGGACGGCCCAGTGGCGGGAACAGACCGCAAGGTATTTTGGAAAGCGGCGAAGTCCATCGCACCTTTTGTTCTGATGTTTACAGTCGCGAGCATTACGTTTCCGTGGAAGCTGCATTGGGTGCGCTGCACTATAGTGGTGGTGGCTGCAAGTTTGGTTTTTGCCTGGTCGTTTCAGAGGCAGAGAAAGGTGCTGAGCCTCCAGTTCCGACCTTGCCTTCAATCGGCCAGATCTCGACTGATTCTGCGACATCCACTAATTGCGCTAGGGGGCCTGGGCTTAGGAACGGCGGTGTTGGCAGGCGGCCTTGGGTTCATTCTCCCGACCTTTTTGCACCCGGGAACGCCCATATCGTACGGCCCAGTTTTGAGAGCGTTTGGATCGGGCCTGCTCATCGTTCTGCTGGTCTGCGTAGTCTTTGGGTTAGTCCTCTGGCTCTTCGGA
>DATJGF010000206.1:0-20840 GCA_035495315.1 Candidatus Limnocylindrales bacterium | reverse complement strand
GGAATCGACAACCTTGACGCGATTATTGCCGTAGTCTGCTACCACGAGCATTCCGCCACCAGTGGCGGCAACACCCATGGGTTGGTTAAATTTCGCAAACGCCTTGGTTCCAAAATGGTCTCCGGCGCCATTAAAACCGGTCAGTTGGCTCGGATTACCAGTAGTTGGGTCGATGATCCAAATTCCGTTGCCAAGGGAATCAGCAACCGCCAACCAACCACTGTTCAAAACCGTGATCCCCTGCAACCGGATGGACGCTGCATCAATAGTAGTCAGGGTGGTGGTGCTACCATCAGGACGAATACGGATGACTGAATTGCCGTTAACCGTTACATAGAGGTTGGTCAAGCCGTCAAAAACAAACCCGTTCGCATTGGCCAGGCCCGAGGCGAGTGTGCCGACGAAATTGCCGAAGGTATCGAACTCGACGATGGAGCCGTCGCTCCCGTTGCCGTGATTCAGTACGAACACGTTTCCGGCTTTATCCAGGGTAACTCCTACCGGGTGAGAAACGTTGTAAGTGGCAAAGGAGTAGGTGAGATTACCGCTGAGGTTGAGGACCCGAATGGCGTTGTTGTCGCGATCAGCGACATAGAGGGTGTTACCCGTCGGGTCCAGGACAAGACCGATCGGCGTATGGAACAACGCAAATTGCATCGTGTCGCCGTTGACGTAGCCCGCAGAGGGCCCGCCACTGATGGTCTGAACACTGGGCAGGGCCGCCAGTTTAGCGGGGGCGAGCAGCAGCGCAGCCACGACCGAGGTCCCGATCGACCAGCGTCCCGATGACGCTCGTCGCGCGAGGGACTGGAGCCGTTTGAGAATTGTGGTTTTCATAGGACAGGGATGTTAAGGGCTGTCATTTCTCAATCCAATGCGTGGATCCGATTAAGGATTCACCGAGGCCGGGGTTGAGGGAGCCGAGGCCGGCTGCACGACGGTGTCGTCAAACTTCGCATTGTGGTAAGCTTCCATGTCGATGTTGCTCCAATCCCGTGGCTTACCAGAATCCCAGGACGACCAGGGGCCTTCCACCGAGTCGCTCGGCGGTACCGGCGTTTTCAGGAAGTCGGTCTTGGTCGGTTGAAAATCCTCGTCCTCGACAATCGTCGGGGTTATGAACACCAACAAATTGGACTTCTGCCGCGACTTGGTGTCGGCGCGGAACAAATAGCCGACGACGGGTATATCACCCAGCACCGGGACCTTGGTATTACCGCTACGAACATCATCCTGGACGAGGCCGCCGAGGACCAGGGTATTGCCGCTGGGAACCATGACGCGCGTTTCAATTTTACGAATATCATATTCGTCGGCCTCATAAAAGCCGGACCCATTACCGGTCGATACCTGTCTCTTAATGGTGTCAAATACGCGAGAGACCTCAGGCACAACCTTCAAATTCACGTAGCTGTCGGCCGAAATGCGTGGAGTCACATTCAAAATCACACCGAGGTTGGTATAGGTAACCTGCGAACCACCCGAGACCTGGACGGTGCCTGGCGTAATATTGATGATAGGCGAAGCGCGCGTCACTTCGATTTTCGCAGGTTCGTTATCCAACGTGACGGTTCTCGGAGTCGAAATCACCTTCGCATCGGCATATTTGTTCAAGAATGAAAGCACCGCTTTCACGCCATCGGCATTTAAGAAGAACGTACCGGGAGTAAAACCGTGGCCGGTCGCGGCGCCTAAGCCACCGGCTCCAATAATCGAGTTCAAGACAGTGCTGACAGTAGAGTCAGCCGTGGAGTTGACCGTGCGTCCGCTCGGGAGCGTCGCGGTAGTCGTTGCGCCGGGCATGGTGGTCGTGCTTTGGCCGCTCATGAAACCATTGCCGAAGGTGATATTTTGAGACTGTAAGGTGCCGGACCAATCAACGCCTTTGCTCGTGCTGGGATTCATTGAGGTCTCCAGTAGCCGCGCTTCGATGAGAACTTGCTTGGTCTTAGTATCCAGGCGCTCGACGAGCTGGTCAACATCCACCATTTCTTTTTCCGTTGCCACGACGATGAGTTGGCTGGTCCTTACGTCGGCGACGACTTTGCTGCGTTTGTCGGTCAATGTGCTGGCAACTGTGCTGAGGATATTGGTCGGGCCGGCATACTTTAACTGAATGATTTTGGTGACGAGCGGATCTGGTGCTGCAGGGTCTTTGACGGTCACGCGCGCGATTTTGCTCTTCGGATCTTCGACCAGCTGGAGATTATAAGTACCGAGAAGGGCTGTCAGTGCCTGGACCGCGGTCACATTTTCCCAACGAATCGAAACACTCGGTTGCGGGATCGGGCGGCCATCAGGTCCCGGTTGGCCAAACGCGACCTTCGGATCGAGAATGTAGTTGAGGCCCGCCTGACGCGCCAGGTTCTTAATAGCATCTGTGAGCGGAACATCATCCATCACAATTAACGGAATGACGCCACCGGGTTGCACGGGCGCATTGGTGGCAGCGGCGCTGGACGCCGCATCAGGTGTCGCCGTTTCGACTACCGGCTGAGCCGTCGCATCAGCGGCGGCGGCCTGGGTGGCCGGTTGGGCAGCGGCATCTGCAGCGGGCTGAGCAGCGGCATCAGCGGCGGCGACGGCCGTACCTGTCGTGGTATTCTCGGCCGGCACAGCAGCCGTCGCGGTTGCAGCGGCATCGTTAGTAGCGGTGACGGTGCTGGGCGCGGCCGCAGCGTCACTAGTGGGAGTGTTTGTTTGGGCAATGGCTGCCGAACTCCAGGCGACCAGCCCACCAAGCGTAAGCATGCACAGTTTCAGTTTCATTTGTGTAAGGTTTTTCCGACGTTCAGCAGACATTAACCAGATGATATGTCTCATCGCGGAACTTTTAGCAGTCAGGGTGCCAAGGGACGGATCGTGGTTAATCGGCCCGTAAATTAGCGGAAAATGAGCATTCTGTGGTTTTGTTGTCCACCAATTGGACAAATCGTGCTTGACAGTGTGCATGAGCAAAAAATCTGAAGACAACGCTGCCCAATATTTAACCGAGTGATTCTGAGGGGGATTACCGAGAAAGCGTTCGGCAAGTGATCCGAGCAGTCCGCCTGGCGGGCGCGCAGATTAACGAAATGATAACAACCTCTCGAGGAGGAGAAGCACTCGCGGGCCGAAGACAACAGGCCAGCGCTTAAAGTCCGAACCTCAGGCGCAGTTCTCGGCGTTGTCCATTGGAAAAAATGATCGCAGAATCGGCCCTGATTTCTTCGCACTTGATGAGCACCTTGGCGCCACTGGGCAAACGCACTTCCCCTTCCTCGCCACGCTCGAAGGTGCGCCCGTTGATCATTGCGGTGCGCTTGGGCGGACTGGTAATTCCATTGAGAACAATGGAGGAGAAATCCAATGCGGCATTCGGCTTGGACGCCACGATCGGAGCGACGATCGCGGATTGAGGGAAGAACGGGTTGCGGCCGTCGCGTGGGCTCGCAGGGATATCAAATTTTGACAGCGGAATTTCGACCTGGCTGACGGTCGGCACCGCGTTATTATGGGACGCACCCGCCGGTTTGGAACTTCCGGCCCGTGCGAGTGTGCCAAAATCCGACGCGAAACTCACTGCGGCTGCCAATAATATAATGAATGACGTTCGGGCAGACATAGGATTTCTATTGAGAGGGGTTGGGCTTAACCAGCGCGGCAATTTGGACTTTAAACGAGAGCTTTTCCCGGTCGCCTGACGCCGAACTCGAGATCGGCTCGAGGGTCAGATTTTGCAAGCGGGTGTAGGGAAACTGATTTTCGAAATCGCAGACAAACTTCCCGAAATCATAAAAAGAAGCCGACCCGGCAATCGTAATGGTGGCCTGTTTATAAGGGAAACCTGCCAACATCGACATGTCTCGCGGACCATCAATTTGGCTGAATTGGGGAATCTCCACCTTATAAGCGAGTTTAAACTGGCGGATCGTGTTAATTGCCCAGGAATAAAGATCCCCGGAAGCCATTCCTTCTTCAATTTTATCCAGGCGCTTCTTGGTCTCGCAGAGTTGCGCCTCGATTTGGTCAGCATTTTCGATAGACTGCTTCATCTGCTGCAATCTTCGCTCAGCACCGCGGCGCGCCTGGGTGACTTTTTCACGTTTCGCGAATTCGGGCTTAATGAGGCCGTAGGCGGTTCCAATCATCGCACCGGCAGTCAGCAGGACCACCAGCAACAGTTGCTTGCGTTTTTCGTTCGAAAGATTCTTCATCGCGTCTTCTCCGGATACCTGCATTCGAGGGCAAATTGGATGGTCGGCTTGCCGTCCGAGAACATCGGGGGCGAGAGGCTGGCCAAGCGGACTTCGTTGGTGCCGCCCAGCGCAGCTCGAAAGTAAGGCGATTCGTTAACGGCGCGTTTGAATTTATTGACCTGGTCGCCTGGGTTGGCGCCACTATCCCGGGCTTCAAGAACCACCACTATTTTCTCGGTCACGCTGGCCGGCTTGCCGGGAATAATGCGATCGTTGGCGTTGGTCTTAGGCTTTATTTCGTCGTTGTAGGCGTAAGTTTGCTCCGCACGTAACCGCAACAGTTGCACGTCGTCAACGATGGTTTGCTGCAAGGCATTCAGCAGTGTGCCATACAGCAAGCGGTTGGTTGCCATCTGCTGCAACCCTTCGAGTTTCGCAGCGACGTCGTAGAGCTTCTGTTGGTTTTGTAATACCTGCTGATACTCATTGGTGCGAGTCGCCAGTTGGCTCTCGAGCCGGTTGAGTTCCGTACGGGCCCAAACCCCTTTGGCCCAAAGTGAGCTCCACCAGGCCAGTAATAGGCAAACCAGAAACACCGCGCCCCAAGTCGCCCGCTTGACAGGGTCGCGTCGGCGCAATTCCTCGAGCGCCTGGGCTTCGGAGAGAAGGTTGATTCGGATGGGCATAAATTAAAAGGCAGCCAGAGCGGCGCCAACTGCAACGGCGAGTTGTGGCGCGATGTGATCGATTTCCGCAGCCTGTTGCGGGGGCAATGCCACTTCCAGGAAGCTGAGCGGGTTCCAGGATTTGCACTCCACCATTAATTCGGTTTGCAGCGTTTGTACGATAAAATCGGATCGGGCCGAGCCGCCGCTGATAAATACTTGGCTGACGGCTTTGTCTTGTTGGTGCTCAAAAAAATCAATCGACGCCCGCAGTTCACGCCCCAATGGCAGGACCAACGATTCGAGATTGGCTTGCACCTCGGTCGGCATGCCAACCTTAATGCCTTCGGCTTCGGCGTAACTAATCCCCAGAGATTCAGCCAGCCCATTGGTCAGGCGGTCGCCGCCAATATTAACAACGCGGCTCAGGACCAGTTCCCCTTCCTGCAGCACGCAAATGGTGGTGTTCTTAAAACCCACGTCTACCAGCGCGATGACTTCCCGTGAAAAGATTTCCGGCATCGCCATTTCGAAGGCGTTCACGGGTCCGATCAGTCCCGGCACAATGTTGTCCGCGGTAAACCCGGTGCTCTTCACCGCGTTTTGCATGTCATCGACCAATTGCTTCTTGGCCCCGGCCACCAGGACCCGGCTTTTGGGACTGCCGGAACCGACTTTCGGTTTCTCTGCCAACTTGGGTGTTGCCCGTGGGGGGATAATATAGCAGTCGAACACATGTCCTGGTAAATCCTGCTGCAAGTAATTCTTGGAATTGTTTTTAAGCACCTGCCGCATGTCGCCTATCGGCATCTGCGGCAGTTCTGCGTGCCGGACAATCGAGTCGCCCACGCCGACAGCCAGGCTAACTGCCCGTGTCTTGCTCTCCAGAGCGTCACAAACCCCCTTCAGGTGTTCGCCCAACAGGTCCGGTGAAAGGTTTCGTTCATAGATGGGGGCATCCAGCAAGGCATACCGAGAAAGGACAAAACCTTCGCCTTTGCGTTGCAGATACACCGCCTTGGTGGTTCGCCCGCCCAAGTCGATCGATAGCAGCTGATCCCGCTTCTTGCCTGCACCGTTTAAGAATGGCAATGCCATAGTCGCTTTCTTTTATCCTGAGTTCTCTCTGACCCGACAACTTACAATGGGTCAGTCACCATTCAGAAAGCAACCTGTGGGCCACATGACCAGGGCCGGCCGTACCGAAATCGTCGTGAATGTCGTAGAAAACCAAAGCTTGTTCGCAAGTCAGCTCGAAAGTGGCTTAGATGCGCCACTTAACAGGTGTTTTTCAGCCAAAACGCGGCGAGGCGGCCGCGTTGAGCCCGACCTTTGAGCGTCGACGAACGGTGCAGAATCAAGTGGATTGTCTCAACACGAGGCACAACCTGCCCAGGATGGCGGCAGTTGGCTCCAACGAGTGCTTAATGGTTCGGCTTAGAGGAGCCGCTTGGCGCGCAACTGCAATTCGTCAAGGAAGGCCTGCAACAGCACCGATGACTTCCCACGCCACAGGGCTCCGACTGTAACCGGGGCAAAATCTGGTTTGGGCAGCGGTAAGGCGCGTACCCCTGAAGGCGCCGGCGTTTTGGGTACCAGAACCGAAAGACCAATGCCAAGGCCGTTGGCGACGTAGGTCTCAATCAGGTCGATGGAGCTCACCTCGATGCTGGGAAACCAATCAATTCCCAAGCGATTCAGCCCGTGCTGAAAATGCTTACAAATGGTTTCAGCCTCCGGCAGACAAATCAACGGCTCCCCGATTGGATCCCGTTTCCACAATTGGTCGGCGGCGGTTAGATTCGAGGTCTTCTCCACCAGCAAAGTTAAGGGTAACTCCAACAAAGGCGCCGAGTGTATGCCGGGTGCGGATTTTTTTTCGATCAGCGTCACTGCTAGATCCAATTCCTCTTTCTGCAGGAGGCTTTCCAGTTCGGCCTGGTACCCCTCCCGCAAGGCCATCTTCAAGACCGGATACTTCTTGCGTATGCTATGGAAGAACTCGGGAAAATAATCCCGCAAGACCAGCGTCGATGCGCCAATGCGGATTTGTCGGGCCTGACCGCCTTGCAACTCGTTGGCGATTCCATCCAGGTTGGCAAAGAACGGATGAATGAAGTGATAGAGCTTCTCGCCCGCGGGCGTCAGCGCAAAGGGACGCCGTTGAAACAAGTTCACCCCGAGATAGGCCTCCAATTGGGCGACCTGACCACTGACTGCCGGTTGTTGAATACCATAGGGAATATTGCGCACCGCCTCGGTAATGCCTCCGTAACGGGCGACATAGTAGAATAGTTCCAGATGGTGAATGTTCATGGTCAGGCTTGTCGCAGTTACCGCGGCGTGATTATGGTCGGTCTGTGTGCGTACTGGCAAGAGCTAGGAAAGACCCGAAGAATGCCAAACTATTGGCCCTAACAGCGGTTGCGTTGACAGAGATACGAGCTTTGTGTAGCTTGCCGCCAGTTGGATCGAGATATGACGACCATGCTCAACCAACACGTGCTGGTGTTGAATCGACTCTGGCAGGCAGTGAATGTCTGCACCGTCCGCCGTGCACTAACACTGCTGTTCCAAGGACATGCGCAGGTTGTCCTCAATCGCAACGACGGCTCGTTTCAGACCTTTACTTTCACCGAATGGCAGGATTTGTCGCAACAGGAACCGCATTCCGAGTCAGTCCGGACGATCTCCTTTCGACTACGATTGCCCCGCGTCATCCTGTTGATGGTCTACGACCATGTGCCCAAAAAAGAAGTCAAGTTCACCCGGCACAACATCTTCGAGCGAGACCGGAACACCTGCCAGTACTGCGGTAAGACGTGTGACCGCAAGGATTTAAATCTGGACCATGTACTGCCACGCGATCGCGGTGGACCGACCACCTGGGAGAACATTGTCTGCTCGTGTATCGAGTGCAACACCTTGAAAGCCAACCGCACCCCACAAGAGGCCGGCATGCACTTGATTCGCAAGCCAAAGCGACCGAAGTGGCGGCCGTTTGTTCAGATTAATTTCACCCTGCACCAGCACGACAGTTGGAAGCACTTCATTGACCTCGCCTACTGGAATGTGGAGTTGGGAGAGGACGTGTAGTTTTTTCGCTCGCTTGCGTACAAGGGTCTAAGCCCTGGTAATCTCCAAGCCGAGGCGCGATACAGGCCCTGCCTGAATTTCGGTCCCTGATCGATTTTCACTTGTCAGCGAGCATCCAGATGACTAACGAGGTTGCATGGGTACAGTTCGGCGTCGTACATTTCTTAAGTGGGTGGGTCTGGCTGCACCGGCCTGCATTACCCGTTCGCCACTAGCTTCAGCCCAATCTACGCCCCTCGCACCTGGCCTTTCAAAGCCTAACCACGGTCACGAGGTAAGCGCCGATTTGGCGATTATTGGTGGTGGTCTGGGCGGCTGCGCTACGGCGCTCGCAGCCGCGCGCAACGGCATCAATGTGGTCATGACGGAACAGACAGATTGGATTGGCGGGCAACTGACGGCACAGGCAGTTCCACCGGATGAAAACCCCTGGATCGAAACCTTTGGCGGAACTCGCAGCTACCTCAACCTCCGGCAACGAATCCGTGAATATTACTTTCGAAATTTCCCGCTCACGGCCGAGGCACGAGCCAAACCGTATCTCAATCCGGGCAACGGCTGGGTCTCGCGGTTGTGTCATGAACCTCGCGTTGCCCTCGCAGTGCTACAGGAAATGTTGGCGCCGTTTCTCGCAAGCGGACGGGTGACTATCCTCCATGGCTATGTCCCAATCAATGCGTCAGTTAGTGCTGACGTCGTCGAAGCGATCGGCGTTCGCAGCCTGGGTTCAGGAAACGAAAAGGTTTTACACGCTCCGTATTTCGCTGATGCAACGGAATTAGGGGACTTGTTGCCGCTCACCAAAACCGAGTATGTAACGGGCGCGGAATCACAAAAGCAAACCGGCGAACCACACGCGCCAGCCGAGGCCGACCCGCAGAACATGCAGGCATTTACCTGTTGCTTTGCCATAGATTACCTGTCGGGCTCGGATCATACGATCGACAAACCGGGCGAATACATATTTTGGCGGGAATTCGTTCCAACTTTGACCCCGCCCTGGACCGGCCGGCTATTCGCCTGGGAATATTGTGACCCAGTAACACTCAAGCCTAAGCGAGTAGAAACCGATCCTGAAACCGGGGCAGGGTTATGGTCGTATCGGCGCATCGCCGATAAGTCGCAGTTCATACCCGGCACCTACGCAGGGGATATCTCATTGGTGAACTGGCCTCAAAACGATTATCTGCTGGGAAATCTCTGCGAGGTGCCGAGCGATGAGGCCGCACGCCACCTGGCTCGGGCTAAACAACTGAGTCTTTCGTTGCTCTATTGGCTGCAGACGGAGGCGCCACGACCAGACGGCGGCGTTGGCTGGAAGGAATTACGTTTGCGACCGGATGTCGTGGGCACCGAAGACGGCCTGGCGAAGTTTCCTTATATCCGCGAGAGCCGCCGCATTCGAGCTGAGTTCACGGTCCTCGAACAACACGTTTCGACTGAATTCAGGCTGAAGGAAACCAAGACAACGCAGCAGAACGTTGAGGCAGCTCGTTTTGAAGATTCCGTCGGTATAGGCAGCTACCGCATCGATCTGCATCCCAGCACCAAGGGCAGCAACTATATCGACATTAGCTCCGTGCCATTTCAAATCCCGCTGGGCTCTTTGATTCCACAGCGAATGGAGAACTTGTTCCCCGCTTGCAAAAATCTGGGCGTAACACACATCTCCAATGGCTGTTATCGACTGCACCCGGTAGAATGGAATATCGGCGAATCAGTGGGCGCACTGGCAGCGTTCTGCCTGCATAACAAGAAAGTGCCGCGCGCAGTGTACCAGGACAAGGTCTTGTTAAAACAGTTTCAACGGCTTTTGGAAGATCAGGGGGTGCCCCTCTCGTGGCCTCACATAACCCCACGATAAGGCAACAATAACGACAGTTTATCAGCAGCAGCTTGCATGAAAGCAAAAAAGACCAACGCCCTCTTCCTGGTGGCGCTAGTCACCGCACCCGATCGGAAGATCGCGCGGCAACTCGCGCGCGCCTCACTCGAAGCTCGCCTGGTGGCGTGCGCCAATATCATTGGCGGACTCGAATCGCATTATTGGTGGCAGGACAAAATTGAGCGCGGGAACGAAGTGTTGATCCTCTTCAAGACTTCCGGCCGCAATGTCGCGGCTCTCGAAAAGTTGATCGTATCACTACACCCATACGACACGCCGGAGTTCGTGGTGCTCGGAATCGAGCATGGAAATCACCGCTACCTGGATTGGTGGAAGCGATGCCTGTTGCATTAGCAGAGTCACATTTAGAGCCGTTCGGCGCAATTCCTCTGGCAAGAGCCAGCATTAGCTGGCCTGGATCCTCCCGGCCGAAAGTCGGTAAATTTCCCATTTGAAGGAGTAATAGTCATGCGTAGATTCACTTTAGGTGAGTACGTCGGAAATAATGCCGGTGTTGCTCCTGCTGCTGGTCAGCATCGCGCTGAGCATCGGCATGAGCATCATCGTGCTGGTGGTGCGTCGCACGCGACGAATCACGCCAATCCCAGTGCCCACAGTAGCCGCACCTTGTCCATTCGAACGCAGCTGTGTATTTCGTCGGCCAGGCTGCTGGATCGCCGTCAAAGGCAACAACTTGGCCGCCGTCCAATCCGCACTGGGGTTAAATAACCCCAAACCGTGCTCGTGGATTCAGGGATTTGCCGGCGACGAAAAGCTATTCATTGCGCCGCCGGTAATGGGTTGGATCCTGGTGTGCGGCTCAGGGTTGCCGGACCCCAGCGAAGACGTCGATGCGTGTTTCCGGTTCGTCGTGGATCTGAGCCGAAAACTGGGACAAGTCCAATTCTTCTCCTTCAGCCGCGTACTGCAACACCATGCGTGGGTTAAAGCTGATCGCGGAAAGGTTCAGCGAGCGTATGCGTGGGCGGGACATACCTTATGGCGGCAAGGACGTCCCACCCAGGCCGAGAATGAACTGAACCTGAAGTGTTACGACTACGCGGAGCCAGCCGACCGCGAATCCTTTGCCGCACCGGATCCCATCGCCACTAACGTCGACAAAGTGCCGCTTTTGGCGGCGCGTTGGAGCCTGGATCCTGCACGGATCGATGACCGCTTCCTTGAGGCCTTGCCAGGTATCGCGGGAGAACCTTCGCGCCGGTTCTGATTTGAATTTGCCCCGGCGCCGCTTCGGCGGTCAGCTTGCATTTAGCTACAAGTCGGGGCAAACTCTTGCTGCAGCGCCTAATTACAAAACCACCTATGTCGCTCGATTTCGAACTGCAACAGTATCCGAAGGACATCCCTCTCAAAGACGGCTCGCGAGCTCGATTTCGTCCGCTGGTCCGGGAGGATGAGAAGACCCTGCATGGGTTTTTCCAGGCGGTACCGGAACCGGAACGGATGTTCATCAAACACCGCGTGACCGATGCGGCGGTAATCCGGGATTGGTGCAAGGATATTGACCTCGGCCGCAACTTGCCGCTGCTGGCATTCATGGAAAACAAAATTTCAGGGGTGGCGACCCTCCACCAGCAATTGGGAGGCTGGAAGCGGCATATTGGTCGCGTCAGTGTGTTGGTCTTGCCGCAATACCGTGGCCGCGGACTGGCGCGAGCCTTGGTCAGAGAAATAGTCGGCCTGGCGCGCAGCGTCGGACTTGAGAAGGTAGAAGCTGAATTCATTGGCGACCAGGAAGCCGCGATCAAGATGTTCGCGCTGCTGGGATTCAGCAATCTTGTCCGTCTTGATGATTATGTAAAAGATATGCAGGCCATTTCCCACGACTACATCCTAATGGGACTTGACCTGAAAACGGATGAAGAATACGCCGGAATGGGCTAGACGGCGTCCCGCCCGTGGCTAATCACAACCTGCGCCGAGCGTCTCAGAACTCGTTGCTATGACGCCCGAGATTTGTCCCAATTGCGGAGCCGAGGTTCCCCGAAATGCGAAAGCTTGTCCCGAGTGTGGATCGGACGAAACCACCGGCTGGTCAGAAGCTGCGCAGACCGATGGATTAGATTTGCCGGACGAGCATTTTGATTACGAGGACTTTGTCCAGCGGGAGTTTGGGGCTAAAAAGCCCATACGGCGAGGGATTCGTTGGTTCTACTGGTGTATTGCCGCGGTGATGTTGTTCGTGCTTCTGGTCTTTTTGCTGAGGTGAGTAAAATCAGACTCGCCGAACTTGTCGTTCCGAAATAAAGGCGGCCCGGCTTTAACCGGACCGCCTCCTAACCAACCTAACAACCACCACAATAACCCCGCAGTAATATAACCCCCGAGGGCAAATGGTGCAAACGCGAGCTTGCCGCAGCCCCGTATTCCGTTGGTTAAGAAGCTACTCGGCACTCCGGACCCGACTGCATTTGGGCAGCTGTTCAACGGAAAGCACAAGCATAGGATCAGGCGCCCCGCGGTATAACTCTCTAACAGGCACCGCGCTCAATTTCCCGGCTCAACGAGTGCAATTCCTCTTCGCGCCGCTTCAACCAGACCGGAAGATACTGCTCAATACGCTCCTTCGCCGCTATCGTCTGCATATATTCCGATAGCGGGTTCTTGCCACAGACTGTTTCGTAACCAGGCCACTCTTCGAGGCGGGAGCGCAGCGTGGCCAATTCCGTTTGGACCTGTTCCAAAAGCTCCTTGCCCCGCTTAATCTCCATCCGCATTTGCTCGCGCCGGTCGATGCGCTTGTCCCATTCTTGCGCTTCCAGTGCGGCCCGTTCCTCACGTCGCGAGGCTCGGCGCTCAGCTTCTGGCGACGGTGCGGCGACTTTCTCGGCTTCGAAGCGTTCCACTTCAATTCCACTGAGAGTCCGTTGTGTCAATTCATGATCACGTCTCTCAGTCTGTTCCCAACTCACAGGCTCAGTCTCCATTCTCGCGCTCATATCCTTTCTCTCAATTGATATTTAATTCGATTTCAATGGTGTACGGCTGACAACTGGCACTCGCCACTCCTTTAATCCTTGAACGATCCCCGGCAGGTGAACTCCCGAGTTCGTCAGATGCATTCTTTCCTATCACAACGATTCACCTCGGAACATGGGATGAGTACCCTATGGGCTTCGCGCCGTTCAGGGCAGGGACAAACCCAAAGCGCACCCTTGAACAATCTTGGTTTGTCGTGATTCTGGTCTAAGATTTTTCGGCTGACGGGATTGCCCAGGCGGTGTAAGAGAGAGAGCACATTTTAACAGCGGAGCACTATGCGTTATCGGCCTATCAATCCCCAAGTGTTCATCGACAATCGCGCGAACCTGAGCCGCCTGATGCTGCCAAACTCCCTTGCGATCGTGAACGCCAATGATATCCTGCCGACTAACGCCGATGGGACCCTGCCCTTTCGTCAAAGTTCGGATCTGTTTTATCTGAGCGGGATCGATCAGGAGGAAACCATACTGCTGCTTTGTCCTCAAGCCCATGAGGAGAACATGCGGGAGATCCTCTTTCTACGGGAAACCAATGAGCTGCTGGCGACCTGGGAAGGACATAAGCTGACGAAAGAGGAGGCAGCGAAAATGTCCGGCATTAAACGCGTCGAGTGGTTGTCGCAATTTCGCTCCTTGTTGCACCGATTGATGTGCGAAAGCGAGCATATCTATCTTAATACCAATGAGCACAAACGAGCTGTTATTGAAGTCGAGACCCGCGAAGCGCGGTTTGTGAAGGAGACACAGGCACGTTATCCTCTGCACGATTTCCAGCGCCTGGCCCGGCTGCTGCACCGACTGCGGGCCGTCAAATCGGATATCGAAATCGATCTATTGCGCGAGGCGTGCGCAATTACCAAAGCCGGTTTTCTTCGTGCTTGCCATTTCGTGAAACCGGGAGTCCAGGAAACGGAAATTGAAGCCGAGTTCGCACACGAGTTTATCCGCCGCGGCGGAAACTTCGCGTACACGCCAATCATCGCCAGCGGCAAAAATACATGTGTGCTGCATTACACACAAAATGACCAAACGTGCCGCCCCGGCGACTTGCTCTTACTGGATGTCGCGGCAAGCTATGCCAACTACAATGCAGATCTGACTCGTACCATTCCGGTGAGCGGCAAGTTCTCCCGCCGACAGCGGCAAGTTTACAATGCGGTGCTGCGAGTGCTCCGCGCAACGAGCCGAGCCGCCATTCCCGGAAAACTGCCCAAGCAATGGCAAAAAGACGCCGAAGCCGTGATGCAAACAGAATTACTTGAACTGGGGCTGCTAAAACCATCTGAGGTCCGCCGCCAGGATCCAGACAAACCCGCGCTTAAAAAGTATTTCATGCACGGGGTTGGCCATCCCCTCGGGCTGGATGTGCACGACGTCGGCCTCACGACCGAACCCATTCAGTCAGGCTGGGTGATGACAGTTGAGCCGGGCATTTATCTGCCGGAAGAGGGTTTTGCCGTTCGCCTCGAAAACGACATTGTGGTTCAGGAGGGTGGGAATATCGATTTAATGGCCGACATTCCCATCGAAGCTGATGAAATTGAACGGCTGATGAGCCGCGCACCGAAACGAAAGACGCGCCGATCAGCCCGACTCACCACCCGTGCGCGCTAGAACTGAATCACGATGCGTGGGCTGAGGTTTTCCTGGACGAAAATACTCCAGATGCTCCACATCCAGGCTCAATCCGGGATGCAGGCCAGAGCAAATGACCAGGCCGTTAACAAGCATGATTTTGAGCTGCTCCGGGGCGGCTTCGGCGCGAAGGTTGATAATCACCTGCCCTGAACGCACCGCGCCCGGGAAAGTTAGAGACAACTCTGGAACCAGGTCATTGCGCACTACATTAACAACAGCAATTTCCCCCAAGCCCCCGTCCGGATTGAAAGTCATCTTCAGATGCGCCACTTCGCACGATTGTTGATTCAGCCGGTTTTGGATGAGTGAAGCCAACTCCGCGAGGAGCTGATTCGGATCAACCTCTTCCCTGGCAGAGACTCGGATTGTAGCATTTAGCCAGCCGAGCAGGGCCTCGCCTTCGCCATACGTCTGATAATCGACATCCATGCTGGCGCCACCGGGTTGGCTGCCGGTCGTCAGGCGCGCAAACCAGTTCTCCAGCCCGGAACGAGTCCGAGCGGATATGGTCAGGATTTCTTTGCCGGGAAATCTACTCGCCAGCGCGTCGCGCAATCGTTGGCCTCTGGTTTCGTCGATGAGATCTGCTTTGTTAATAACCAGAAGGTTCGCCTCTTCCAGCTGCTTATTATAAACGTACACCACTTTTTCAGAAAACCTGCCGCCATTTTCCAAGCCCAAAATGCGCGCCGCGCGAATAGGATCGAGTAACACGCTAAGTGGAGCGACGCTATAGTCACCGCCGTACATTCGTCGGAGGGGGTAGGCAACCGTCGCGACTAGGTCCGTGCAGCTGCCCACCGGCTCGGCAATAAACACTTCGGGACGCGCGCTGGCAGTCAATCGCCGCGCCGCATCAAGCAGCGAATTGAACCGGCAACAGAAACATCCACCCGGGATTTCTTCCGTGAGAAATCCTCGGGCGCGAAGAAATGTGGTATCTACGAGTCCGGTGCCCTGGTCATTAGTGATGAGCCCGACCCGCTTACCCTTTGCGGTAAGCCATGAAGCCAGGTGCGCGACGGCCGTGGTTTTGCCCGCGCCGAGAAATCCGCCGATCATGATGTAACGGGCCTTGTTCATGGATGGAGAATTGGGCCGCTGCTCATTCAATTCCACGTATATTACCTTTCGCGCGAATTTGTTCGATAACAGAATCAAGGTGCGCGGCGTATTCCTGCGCGGCGAGACTTCCGGACTCAAGTTCCCCTTCAATCTCGTACAGCCACCCGCCGGCATACGGCGAGCGAGTTATTAATTCTGTATTTTCCTTCAGAGCCGGATTGCCTCCGACAAACACTCCATTCCCCGCACAAATCACATCGGAGATCCCTTTAAAGCCTTCGACCCAGCCCAGCACCTGTCCCCGGCGAACCGGGGTTCCAGCTATCGCATCAAAACTGTAATCGACAATTTCACCAAGCATCCGAGCCGCGAATTGTGTAAAACCGAATCGCAAACGGCCGCCGACTACCTTGTCGGCCCAGCAATGGGAACGAGTATACCGGTAATTCAGCGGCAAATGCGTCACAAAGGGCGGGTTATCATAGAGCAAGGTCTTAAGCGCCGGCATTTTGATGAAGGGGAATAGTAATTACCAAACCCAAAGGGTATAAAGCAATTTCGACCGGTCTTCCTTTGAGCCGTTTGCGATGGGCTCAGCCAGCGAGACGCCACTTAGACCTGAATTGGGCAGCGGACCTCACGCCGCCACGGCGGCAGCGTGGCTTAAACCCGGTTCTCTCGGTTGGAGGATTGCATCCGCAATGAGGTGAGCAGCTTCATCGTGCGAGAGCATATCGGTGTTGAGAACCATATGATACAGCAAAGGGTCGTCGATATCCTTCCTAAAATACTTCTTCAAGTACCGCTTCCTGCCCAGGTCCTCGCAGCACACAAGCTCCAACGCCTCCTGATGGGTTATCTGGTTCAGTTTTTCCATGTACCTGACGCGGTTTTCAAGCGAACCGACCAATCGAACATGGAAAACATAATCCAGCTTCTGCGTAATCACGTTGGCGCCGCGACCAATCAGAATAACTTTGCCGAGCTCCGCCAGATGCAAAATCGTATCGGCACTCTTGTGCACCAGCGTCCAGGAAGGCGGGTGCAGACCAAACAACTCATCGATCGTGTCGGCCATCTCCGATATTTTATCTTCCGGCATAAACCTCGCCAGCCTGCTGGGCAGATGATGATCCGCGAGAACCTTCGCGACTAACTCTCGATCAAAAACTGTCCAAGCACATTCGGCTTCGGGTTCGCGCGCCCGTAAGATCGCCACCAATTTCTCAGCGACACAGTGCCCGCCGGATCCGCTTTGGCGCGAGATGGTGATCGCTCGACGAGGCGGCTTACCGGTCTCGGTATGGGGGCTAATTCGCGGTGGGTGAATCTGGCAATTGATGAAACTCAGACAGTTCTCGAGGCCAATCTGCGGAATCATGTGTTCCTCGCTTTCTTAATAGTAGCGTCTGCGTCCAGAGCGACGTCTCGCCTGACGCGGTAACGCAGAGCCTTCTGTTTTGGCTGAGCGCAGCCGGCTTGCCCAAACCATCCGGATGAGCCGCCCTGTTGCATCGCGCCTTCATTCAGGTCCCTTGTAATTTATCCCTTCGTCAAGGGTAATTCAACTCGTCGAGAGGACAATTAAATCGCGCTAATGGAGGCAATAACTCCTTGAAACGCTTTAACGGGCGAAAGTGCCGGAACACCATTCCCCCTCAATCTGCTGGCCGGTCAACGTCATTCCCATCCTTTGAAACGCCGCCTGAACTTGCGCAAATTCGGTTTTTAAGATGCCCGCCACCACTAACCGGCCGGGGAATTGCAGGTGGGCGACAATTCGGTGCCGGTGCGAAAGCAGTAACGGCGTCAGCAAATTCGCGCAGATGACCGAATAGTGCTGGGAGGCCCGAAGAGGCAGTCGGGCCACATCCGCTCGGCGAAACTCAATTTTGTCTTCGACCCGGTTGCGGTGTGCATTGGCACGGGCGATCGCGACGGCCTCCGTATCCAAATCCAAAGCTTTTATTGGATAAAAACCAAGTTTTGCCGCCGCAATTGCTAAAATCCCGGAACCGGTGCCTAGGTCGAGTAATGACTTCCGGCGATCTAAAGGGCGAACTGCGACCAGTTGTTCGAGACAAAATCGCGTGGTCGGATGCTGGCCGGTCCCGAAACTCAGACCCGGATCCAACACGACAACTCGCTCGCCTCGGCGACGAAGAACCCGAGCCCAACTGGACCGAATTAACAACGCAGAACCTATCTGCAACGGCTTAAAATGACGTTTCCATGCGTTCGCCCAATCCCGCGGCCCGATCTTGTTGAATGATAACTTCCCGAAACCGACGGACAGGCCGCAACGCCTCATAAACTCAATTCCGCGGCTCAGTTTTTGCCTTGTCGTCGCAGACCAGGTTCGTTTCGATGGCAAAAAGGCAGCCACGGTGACAAGACCAAGGTCGACGTCCGTGTAGGAAGAAACGGACTGGCCGAGGATTCCACTCAACAGTTCGGTAACAGCCTCCTCGGCCTCCGGAGAAACTTTGATGCTGACTCGCCAAAGCGGTTTTCGGCGGCAGCTGGCTGAGGCTCTATTTGGGGGCATGCTGCTGCGCCGGCGACTTCCACCACTTGACGTGGCTTGCCTTCGTCGCCCGCTCATGAATGTTCGTCCGTCGCAGGAAGATCTCGCCAGGGTGTAAAATTGAGCAACTGTAGCCGGACACCAAAGGCATAGCACAGAACTTGCGTCAGGCTCGCATAATCGATTTCGACCGCGGCGAGTTGTGAAACTGGCCAATTGAGCAGGATGGCCAATAACATGCGGATCACACCGCCATGACAGAACAAGGCGATTTGCTGGCCGGGATGTTCGGCCATAATTTTGCTCAAGACCGGCTCCAGACGGGCGCGCAGAGCATTGGCGGATTCGGCCCGAGTAATTCCATCACACTCAAGTTGGTCCAACCACCTCAACGGATTGACTCCAAATTTGGTTTCTACCTCATCCCACCGCAAGCCTGTCCACGCACCAAAGTCCACCTCGCGCAGGTCCGAAATATTAACCGGCTTGGGAACGCCGTTAGCGACAAAAGGAGTCATCGTTTGCTGAACCCGTTTCATCGGGCTCGCGTAAAGGGCATCAAACTGATGTCGATGCAAAAAGGCAGCCAGCGACTCAGCTTGTTTGCGGCCGCGGGCCGAAAGGTCCATGTCAATAGAACCGCCGAAGACCGCCTGATATCGCTCTTCGACTTCGGCATGACGCACCAGCCAAAGGCGGGTCGGGACCGAGGCCGAGAGAGTCGAATAGGAATGATGAGCGCGAGACGCGGTCTTCAAAGGGCTAAGCTTTCGAATTAAGCAGATTCTTTTGCCAGGGCTTGCTGCTGAGAACGCAGGAGTTGCTCAATTCCCGCCTTGCCGAGTCGCAGCATTTCCGCCAATTGCGCTTCGCTGAAAGTCGCTTCTTCGCCTGTGCCTTGAAGCTCGATGAACTCGCCAGAGGAGTTCAGGACCAGGTTCAAATCGACCGAGGCACCGGCATCCTCAGTGTAGCAGAGATCCAGGAGTGTGTTTCGGTCGACGATTCCGACACTGACAGCTGCGACGGCGTTGAGGAGGGGGTTGCTCGAGAGCTTTCCCTCGCTTTGCATTTTCCGGACAGCCAGAGACAGCGCCACATACGCCCCTGTAATGGCGGCAGTCCGCGTGCCGCCGTCGGCCTGAAGAACGTCGCAATCGACCCAAATCGTCCGTGGACCGAGTTTTTCCAGGTCGAGTGCAGCCCGCATCGCGCGACCAATCAGCCGTTGAATTTCCTGAGACCGGCCGTCGATCTTCCCTTTGGTGCTGTCGCGTTGTTTTCGCTGCAGAGTCGAATAGGGGAGCATCGAGTATTCGGCAGTGATCCAACCGCCGGGGACGTTTTGCTCTTTCATCCAGCGAGGAACTGTCTCCTCCACCGTGACGCCGCAGATAACGCGCGTGTTGCCCCATTCCACGAGCGTAGAACCGGTCGCGTATGGAGCAATATGATTAACAAAACGAACTGGACGCAGTTGATCGGGCGCACGCCCATCGGCACGTTGATCCGAAGTTGCTGCTAAAGGCAAAAGCTGACCCATATTCGCGTGAGCCTAAATCAATCGCGATTTTCGAGCAAGGCGTGAAGCAGTAATGGAGAATTGGAGTAATAGAGTCGTGAAGTGGAGGAACGCCGAGGTGTTGCTGCTGCGTCGAGATGCCGGCACACAGAATTACTCAGAATGGGTCAGAATAATCCTGGAAGACAAAGCGGCGGATAGAGACTGATGAATACGAATTGCGAGCAGGAAAGACCGGGCTGCCGAGGCGGAGCGGGGACATGTCTCACCGCACAAAGATCCGTCAACCCGCTATTTTTGCCCAGCCTCGACGGCGGCAAAGAGGCTTTCCAAGCTGTTCAGTGCGTCTTCCTTCTTGGGATTCAATGTCTGACGCAGATAATTGACCGCATCCGGAATGGTTTTGACCGAGCGCGGCAGAGTTGCGGCGCTGGCATTGGCATGACCGCCGCCCTGGAGTTTTTCGGCAATCTTGAGCGCCTCGCCGTTCCGACTGCGCAGACTGGCAATAATTACGCCGTTGGCGCGTCGAAACAAAGTGAGCAGGACGGGATATTTGGTGGATTGCTGCTCTAACAGTTGATGAACAATCAGGTTGTTGTTTCCAACCACAGTATCGACGAAACCTACGCCGGGCGAGATTTCCGCAATGTTGGCTTTGCTCCAGGCCAAACCGAGCGGGTCCTCGATGCGGCGTTTGACGGCCATCACTTCGAGGAGCGGGTGATCCAACAAGCGCTCAATTTCTCCATCGATCAAGGCATACAAATTCCAAAACTGGTAGATCTTCACCAGGTTGGCATAGTCGCCAGCGAGCACAAAGTCGGGGTCATCTTCGAGAAACAGGTCTGCGACATTGCTGAGGTGAACCAGCCGATCGAGTCGCGGAGAACCCAACTCGTGTTTGCAGCAGAGCTCATAACAGAGCAGGCCGGCGGATTTGTTGATGTCGTGAATCAGCGTCGCATTTTTAGGGATGGCATCCGTCACATGGTGATCGATAATGACCCAATTGGCTCGATCCAGTCGCGCCTCGAAACTCAGATCCGTAATCCATCCTGACTTCTCCCGGATCTCGCGCTGTTTCCAGTAATTGTAATTGCAGGCCTCCAAGCGAACATCCGCTTGAAAAAGCTTGCGCGCCAGCCGCTGCAACAACACTCCCGCAATCAGGCCGTCCAGATCGCTCTCGTGGGTAAGGATCACCTCCGGCCTGGGTAAAGAACTAATCATGCTCGCCCAAACTAGCCGATCTGACCAAA
>DATJGF010000205.1:0-32513 GCA_035495315.1 Candidatus Limnocylindrales bacterium | reverse complement strand
TGGACTATCCTCGGCGCGAGCGGCTGAAGCTCATGGGCTATGCGCGTGTAGTTGACGTGAAGGACGATCCGGAACTAACCGTACAGGTGACCGGCCCTGCCATGCTAAAGAGCGTTGAGCGGCTATTCCGAGTGGAGGTCGTTTCCTATAATTGGAACTGCTCGCAATACATCACGCCACGCTTCACGGAAGAAGAGGTTCGCGAAGCGACCAAGCCGTTGCAGGAGCGCATCGCGAAGTTGGAGACCGAGCTGACTAGGCGATGATTTCAAGCAAGGCTGGAATCGACGAAGGAAAGGGGAAAGCATGGAGGAAGGAGGATGTCCGATTGGGGGGGGAATATTGTAAGGTTGGAGTATTGTGTTGGAGGTAAAGACAGAAGCTCGATCAAGGTTATTGACACTATGAATAGCTCATATTCCACTCAGCGATCGAAGCAATACGCTTGGTTCTGAGCATACCTGTCCATGCGCGGTAGTTTCTCGCTCGTTGTTGCCGCTCTTTCGCTGGGCCTGGCCCTGGCGGGAGCGCCGCCTGAGTTACCATCCACTCCAGCGGGCAAGGTCCTTGCTGGTTATCTCGAAGCTCTGAATTCCGGTAACAAGGACAAGCTCGAATCTTTCGTCAAGGCGCATCGGCCGGACCGGCCGGACGCTCTCGATCGCATGCTCGACCTCCGGTGGAATACCGGCGGATTCGATGTGTATTCGATCGAATCGTCGCAGACACTGAACATTCAGGCGGTGCTGCATGAACGCGAAGGCAACGGCAACTATAACCGTATGTCGGTGACCGTGACCGATGCGGAACCGGCGGTGATCACCAACATTACTCTGGTCCTGATTCCCCCACCCGCCAGCGCGCCAGTTCCCGAGCGACTTACCCAACCGGCGGCGGTCGCGGCGTGGAAAGCCGAAATCGATAAAGCCGATTCCGCCGGGAAGTTCTCCGGCGTGTGGTTGTGGGCCAAAAACGGCAACGCGATCACTTCGGGCGCCAGGGGCAAGGCGGATCGCGAGACCGGAATCGACAACACGCTCAAAACGCGGTTCCGCATCGGTTCGATGAACAAAATGTTTACGGCGGTTGCGACGCTTCAGTTGGTCGAACGTGGCAAACTGTCGCTAGACGATACGATCGGCAAGATTCTGCCCGATTATCCGAACACCAATGTGGCGTGCAAGGTAAAGGTCCGGCATCTGTTGTCGCACACGGGCGGTACGGGAGACATTTTCGGTCCGGAGTTTGAGGCGCATCGGCTCGAATTGAAGACGCTTCAGGATTACGTGAAGCTGTACGGTGAGCGCGACCTCCAGTTCGAGCCCGGCACCAGGTGGGAATACTCCAACTACGGATTCCTGCTGCTCGGCGCGCTGATCGAGAAGGTCTCGGGGAAGTCGTACTACGACTTCGTCGCCGAGAACATCTACAAAGTCGCCGACATGATCAACTCGGGATCCGAGCCGGAAAACGTGGTGGTCGCCAACCGAAGCAAAGGTTACATGAGAGATCAGTTTGAAATGGTTTCAAACGAACCGACGCTGCCATGGCGAGGAACCTCGGCGGGCGGCGGTTACACGACGGCGGCCGATCTGATGAAGTTTGCCGACGCGCTGATGATGAACAAACTATTGAAGGCCGAGACGCTCGCCGAGGCTACGCGTCCGCAATTCACTACGGGCGCTTACGGCTTCGGATTCCAGATCGGACGGCCTGACGAGGCGCGGACCTACGGCCACGGCGGCAGCGCTCCGGGAATGAACGCGATTCTTCGCGTGTATCCGGAGTCGGGCCAGTCGGTGATCGTGTTGTGCAACCTGGACAGTCCTTCGGCTTCGCGCATAGGAGATTGGCTCCACGCCCGCATGCCACTCAAGTAGTTTCCCACTACAAGCGATGCAGCACACCACACCGCAACCACCTTCGCCGACGCATTCCGCGGATTGAAAATTGCAGATTGAGAATTGGGAATTATTGGAATTGCAAATGTCAGATTTCAAAATTCGCGGACTGATTTAGCAGAAGCAAGTCGCAAGGAGGTTGCAGGGACGGGGTGGGGAGGGTAGAATAGGTTAACATGCGCACGCCGGAACCCGACCTTACAGGCAGTCAAAACCGGTCGGGTGAAAAGGCATCGAAGAGCGGGCCAAGGCATGGCTCGATCCACTCGCCCAAAGATCTTTCTGCAGCGAAACTTTCTTCGGGAGGGCGATCCGCAGCCCAGTTGTCTGACCCGGTCTCTTCCGCCGACCTTACTTCGGACCAGCGGTCTGCTGTCCTAGAGCACGTGTCAGCCAACGAGGTGATTCGGGAATTGCGGCAACATGTGCTGCTGGATGGGTTCAAGCTGGTGTTTGATGCAGAGCGAAGCCATGGGCCGTTTATTGTTGATGCGGTGACGGGGCGTGAATTTATTGATTTGTACGGGTTTTACGCCTCGCAGCCGATTGGGTTTAATCATCCGTATTTCGATCGTGCAGAGGTCAAAGCAGATTTGCTGCGCGCGGCAAAGGTTAAAGTGGCCAACTCGGATGTTGGGTCCATTCAGTATGCAACGTTTGTGAAGACGTTTGCGTCGGTGATGGGGTTGCCACCGCTCAACCGATTGTTTTTCATTGATGGAGGTGCACTGGCGGTGGAAAACGCGTTGAAGGCGGCAATGGATTGGAAAGTGCGAAAGAACATAGGGCGTGGTCTGGGTGAGCGGGGGACGGAGATCATACATTTCGAGCATGCCTTTCATGGTCGCAGCGGTTACGCGCTGAGTTTGACGAATACCGATCCGCGAAAGACGGATTATTTTCCGAAATTCCCCTGGCCGAGAATCCCCGCGCCGACCCTGGATTTCTCGATGGCACCCCAGCGACGAACTGAGGTTGTGGCCGAAAAAGAGAACCTAGCGGAGGAGCGGATACGCGCGGTGGTCAAGCAAAAGGGGATTGACATTGCGGCGATCATCGTCGAACCGATTCAGGGCGAGGGCGGGGACAATCATTTCCGGGGTGAGTTTCTGCGAGTGCTGCGGCGGATCTGTGACGAGAACGAAATGCTGCTGATTTTTGATGAAGTGCAATGCGGGATGGGGATTACAGGCCGGAACTGGTGTTGCGAGCACTTCGGGGTTTGTCCGGATCTGCTCGCATTCGGCAAGAAGGCGCAAGTGTGCGGAGTGATGGCCGGGCCGCGAGTGGATGAAGTGAAGGACAATTGTTTTCGGCTGGCGAGCCGCATTAGTTCGACGTGGGGGGCGAACTTTACCGATTTCGTGCGCTCGACGCATTATTTGCGAATCATTCAGGAGGAACAGTTGGTTAGGAATGCGGAAATGCAGGGGAATTATTTTCTGAACGAGCTTTACGGGTTAGCGCGGCGGTATCCGATGGTGCAGGCGGTTCGGGGGCGTGGGTTGATGCTGGCGTTTGATCTGCCCAATCCTGAGTTGCGGGAGGTGTTTTGTCATAAGGCTTACGAAAAGGGGTCGCTGGTGGTGCGGTCGGGGACGCGAGCAATACGGCTTCGTCCGGTGCTGGACATTTCGTCGGACGTCATCGATCGGGCCATTCGACTGTTGGATGCGGTTTGCGCGGAAATGAGCAGTTGAACAAAATGCTAACACAATCAGAGAGAAAAGGAGTTTCGCGACGAAATGCTTCGGGTGGTAAGCCGCTGACGAACGGGGTTTTGAAACGACTGGGGATTGACTCTCGGAACGCGGGTGCTTTCTGCGGCGAATGGCGTGCCAGCGGGCCTGAAATAGAAAGTGTCTCGCCCATTGACGGCAAGGTGCTGGCGCGGGTCGTGACGGGCGGTCTTGACGACTACGAACGCGCAATCAAGCGGGCGCGAACTGCTTTTGAGATGTGGCAACGGGTGCCTGCGCCGAAGCGAGGAGAAATAGTGCGACAATTCGGTAATGCATTGCGCGAGGCGAAACGGGACCTTGGGCGGCTAGTGACGCTGGAGACCGGGAAGATCGTCGCAGAAGGCGAAGGGGAAGTGCAGGAGATGATCGATATTTCCGATTTTGCGGTAGGACTTTCCCGGCAACTGTATGGGCTGACGATTGCGTCGGAGCGGTCCGAGCACCGGATGTTAGAGCAATGGCATCCGTTGGGGATAGTCGGTATAATCACGGCGTTCAATTTTCCGGTAGCGGTGTGGAGCTGGAACAGCGCGTTGGCGGTGGTATGCGGGAATGCAACTATTTGGAAGCCTTCGACCGAAACGCCATTGTGCGCGATTGCGTCGGTGAAGCTGGCCGAGAAGGTTTGTCGGGCGAACGGTCTGGATCCGGCGATTGTCAGCCTGGTAATTGGCGAAGGATCCACCGTAGGGGAATCGTTGATTAATGATCGGCGCGTGCCTTTGATTTCTGCGACGGGTTCGACACGCATGGGCCGACAGGTCGGCGAGGCCGTTGCGCGCCGGGTGGGCCGCACCCTGCTTGAATTGGGAGGAAACAATGCGATTATCGTCACGTCCAGTGCGGATCTGGATCTCGCGTTACGAGCGATTCTGTTCGGAGCTGTAGGAACTGCGGGGCAACGCTGCACGACCACGCGGCGGCTGATAATTCATGAATCGGTTCGCGACGAATTGACCGGTCGATTGGTTAAAGCGTATGGGCAGGTGCGGATTGGGAACCCGCTGGAGCCTGGGACGGTGATGGGGCCGCTGATAAACGGGCAAGCGGTGAGGGCGATGCAAAGGGCGATGACTATGGCTCGTGAGCAGGGGGCAAAGATTCTCTATGGGGGCGAGGCGCTCGAGGGACCGGAGTATCCGGGTGGCTGTTATGTGCAGCCGTGCCTTATAGAAGCGGGGCACAACCTGAAGATCGTGCACGAGGAGACATTCGCGCCCATTCTGTATTTAATGGCGTACCGAACACTTGAGGAGGCGATTGCCTGGCAAAACGAAGTGCCACAGGGGTTGAGTTCGGCAATTTTTACGAATGACCTCCGGGAGGCCGAGCGATTTCTGGCCAGCCGCGGCAGCGACTGTGGGATAGCGAACGTGAACATAGGCACGAGTGGCGCGGAGATTGGCGGGGCGTTTGGCGGCGAGAAGGAGACGGGTGGGGGACGCGAGAGCGGGAGTGATGCCTGGAAGGCATATATGCGCCGGCAGACCGTCACCATAAATTACTCGGGGGACTTACCGCTGGCGCAAGGGATTGTGTTCGGATAAGCGACCCTTCCGCGTCCCCATGCTGCGGAGAGCGGTGCGATTAAGAGCAAAGACAGCTTTTGTCGACTCGCTACCTGGGAAGAAGCTGACATGGCGGAACCAAAAACCTACGCTTTTGCAAGCTGGCTGTTCCTACGATTCCTGGGCTTCATTTACCTGGTCGCCTTTACGTCATTGGCGATTCAGGTTCGAGGGTTGGTAGGGGAAAAAGGCATTCTGCCGGCGTCGGAATTTCTGGCGGGGAAAATCCGAGCGGGGAGAAAGCGTTTTTGGCAAGTACCGACGCTGTGCTGGTTGAACAGCAGTGATGAGTTTCTGCTGTTTCTGAGTTGGGGAGGAGCCGTACTGGCGGGGTTGTTGATAGTGGGAGTTGCCCCGTTGGTGCTTTTACTGTTCCTTTGGGTGTTTTACCTTTCCTTGTTCAACGTCGGGCGAGTCTTCCTTGGCTACCAATGGGACGTGTTGCTGCTTGAGGCGGGTTTTTTGGGAATATTCCTCGCCCCGACTCAGATCTGGAGTGGGTTTCTGACGATCACGCCACCTTCGCCTTTGATTCTTTGGTTGTTTTGGTGGCTGTTGTTTCGGCTGATCTTCTCATCGGGCCTGGTGAAACTGCGCAGCGGGGACAGGAGTTGGCGGGGGTTGACCGCACTGCGTTATCATTATGCGACACAGCCGCTGCCTACGCCGCCGGCGTGGTATGCGTACCAATTGCCGCTTTGGTTTCAAAAGATCTCCACCGGTTTGGTTTTGCTGATCGAGTTGATTGTTCCGGTGCTCATATTTGGTCCCCAACCGGGGCGGTACGTAGCTTGTGGAGCTTTCATCGGACTAATGGTGATGATTGAGATTACGGGGAACTATGCGTTTTTCAATTTGCTGGGGATAGGGTTATCGCTGCTGCTCCTGGATGACGCCGCCTTGGAACCGGTGTTGGTATGGTTGAAAGGATGGGGATTGGACGTAGATTTAACGACGCCTGGGGTGGTCTGGACCGGCGTTACCAACGCGGTCGGTTGTATAGTCGCACTGCTGTCATTAGAGGTGGTCAGTGCGTCATTGTTATGGCCCTTACCCTGGCCCAGGCCGGTGCAGAGATTGTTCGAATGGCTGTCCCCTTTTCACCTGGTTAGCGCTTACGGGCTTTTCGCGGTGATGACCACGGAACGACCAGAAATAATTATCGAAGGCAGCGAGGACGGTGAGAATTGGCGGCCGTACGAGTTCAAATGGAAACCAGGCGCCGCAAAGCAGGCGCCGCGTTTTGTGGCTCCGCATCAACCGCGATTGGATTGGCAGGTGTGGTTCGCTGCAATTGGATATTGCGAGAAACACCCGTGGTTTGTGCGTTTTTTGGCGCGTCTGCAGGAGGGTTCGAGACCGGTGCTTAAGTTGCTTAGGGAAGATCCGTTCCGGGGCAAGCCACCACGCCTGATTCGAGCAGTGGTGTATGATTACCGATTTACGAATTGGGCTGAGCGCAAGCAGAGTGGCGTATGGTGGCAGTGCGAACGCCGCGGCCTTTATTGCCGGGTGTTAGATTCAATGGATTGGCAATTGGGCATTGGCGAGAAAACGAGCGATTGAGGTTGTCGATCGCGCGTCAGGGAGGATTGAGCCAGGCTAATTTGTTACCTCAAGGGGTAACGCGTTTATCAACCGCGTGGCGCCGGAGTTGGCGTAACCGGCGGAAATTAGGGCATTTTTGCAGCAAGTAATTGTTTGGCACTTCGTTAGCTTAGAGGGAGGGAGACTAGCTCGATGGGTGTGGTTGTGGCGGCGAGAAGCCGCCGCAACCTGCAGGCCAGGAGGCCTGCGCTACGGATTGGTTCGAAGAAATGTCATTCGCATTTCTTCTCCATAAGGCTTCGAATGTGGCTTGAATTGAAGCGGGGATTAGGATTTGCCGCTGGTTGGCTCTAATGAGGCGCCTCCTTGGCAGTCGAAAATCAAATGAACATAGTACATGTGTCGGCAACACCGTACCAGGTTTGAAATCAAACCCGTTGCGATCTTCTGCTTTATGACGGCGGCGCTCGTGACGGTTGGAAGTGAGCTCAATGAAGGGGTCACGCAAGCCGGCAAAGAATTCACCCTGGCGCGTGCCCAGCGAATAGCTTTGGAGCGGAATTGGGATTTGTTGGCGGCGGCAGCGGGGGTTGATGCTGCAACCGCGCAGAAAGTAGTCGTGCGGGAATTTCCGAATCCGACCTTTTCATTCTCCTCGACAAAAATCAATGTGGATGATCATCCGAATTCGACGCCGGAGGGAAACAGTCTTTGGGAACGCAGCTACGATACGATCTTTGCGATCAATCAACTGTTGGAGGTTGGGGGTAAGCGTCGCAGCCGGAAAGCGTCGGCACAAGCGGGGTTTGAAAGTGCGCGAGCGCAATTCCTGGATGCGAAGCGGACGCTGGATTTGGGTATCACTCGGGCGTATGTCGCCGCGGCGCAGGCGGAGGAAAATGTACGGGTGCTGCGGCAGTCCGCTTCGATGTTGAGCCAGGAAGCGAAGATAGCTGAAGTGCGCCAGAAGGCGGGGGAGATTTCGACGGCGGACCGAAGTCAGATCGAGATAACAGCGGATCGATTTGAACTGGAAGCAAAAACGGCTGAATCCGCGGCGGCACAGGCGCGGGTCGCATTGGAAGTATTGCTGGGTTTTCCTCAGCCAAAAGGAGAAGTGGTCCTGGTCGACAGGTTGGACGCACTCGTGGCGACGAGTAGGGTGCCACCTAATCGTGTAGCGATAGCGTGGCGGCCCGATGTGGTGGCAGCGCAAGCGGCATTGCGAAAAGCCGAGGCGGAGTTGCATTTGCAGAAGGCGAATCGGATCCCGGATCCGACGGTGCTGGCGCAGTACGAGCACGAACCGCCGGAGAATCCGAACAGCATAGGGGTTGGAGTGAGTCTGCCGCTACCGTTATGGAACCGGAATCGGGGCAATATTCTAGCAGCGGAAGCGGCTCGGGAACAGGCGCGACTGGCTTACGAAAAGATCAAAGCGCAAGCGGGAGCGGAGATCGCAGTGGCGGAGCTTAGTTATGCTGACGCGCGTGCGCGGTGGGAAAGTTACCGCGACAACATTCGTCCGAAATCGGACCAGATTCGCAAAACGGTGGCTTACGCTTACGAAAAGGGCGGGGCCTCGCTGCTGGATCTGCTCTCGACGCAGCGAAATGACAACGACGTGCGCTTGGCGGCAGCGCAGGCGCAAGGCGATGTGCTGGTTGCGCTGGCGGCGCTCAAGGCCGCAACCCTCGAAATTCAACCTCAGCAATTGGTAAAATGAAACGCGACAGATTTGAATATTGGGCAGCCTGCGGACTGTGTATGGCCGCGGCAGTTCTGATCACAGGGTGCAACTCCCCACCGACCTCCAGCGGAGGGTCCGAGACTTCGATCTCCCAGGATAGCATCTCGATACCGACGAATTCTCCACAGCTCACCTCGCTCACGATTGAGCCGGTGCGCTTACAAGCGCCGGCGTCGGTGACTTTAGCCGGGCGGCTGATATGGGACGAGGATGCGACGGTGCGGGTATTCACTCCGTTTGCCGGGATCGTGAGAAAACTCTTCGTGGATTTGAACCAGCCGGTCAGCAAGGGGACACCACTAGCGGAGATACAATCCGCGGATTTTGTTCAAGCGCAGTCGGACGCACGCAAGGCTGAGAGCGATTTCCGACGAACGGAGCGCAACCTGGCGCGTCTGCGGGATTTATTTGATCATGGGGCTGCGCCGCGGAAGGATCTTGAATCGGCAGAGGCGGATTACACGAGCGCGCAGGCTGAGCTGGAGCGAGCTCGAACGCGTTTGGCGATATATGGTGTGAGCGGCGTGGCAAGCGATCCGGGCTTTTTATTGCCTAGCCCGCTGGAGGGTGTTTTGGTAGAACGAAATATCACTCCGGGGCAGGAGGTGCGGCCGGATCAAATGCTGGCGAACATGCCGCAATATACGGCTCCGCTGTTCGTGGTCACTGATCCTTCACGGCTTTGGATTCAGATCGATGCGACGGAGGTGGATCTTCCGTTTCTCCGGCAGGGTTGTGAGCTTACGTTCACGAGTCGTGCGTTCCCTGACCAGAGTTTCACCGGACGAGTGGATACGGTATCGGCGTTTATTGATCCGAGCACGCGGACAATTAAGGTGAAGGGGGCGGTGGACAATTCACAGCGTCTGTTAAAAGCGGAGATGTTTGTCAGTGTCAATTTGCCGGGGCAGGGGGAGAGCCGGACGAGCGTGCCGGCGAAGGCGGTGTTTCTGAAAGGAGAAAAGCATTACGTGTTTGTCGAGGAGCATCCGGGACAGTTTGTGCGGCAGGAGGTCAGGACGGGTGCGGAGCAGGATGGGAGCGTGTTCATAGTCGCGGGGATTCAACCAGGGCAACGAGTGGTGACGGACGGGTGCGTCCTGTTGCAGCAAATCCTCAAATAGTGCGCTGGGGATCATCATTTGCGGCCGTCGTTCCACGATGGCGGGTTGAGCTGCACCCAAGTGTCGGTGCGGAAAGACCGATTGCGGCGAGTTTCCAATGATTAGGCGTTTTGTCAGCTTTGCCCTGCATCAACCGCTGTTTGTTGTGCTGATGGCGATCCTTTTCACTGGAGGCGGTTGGGTGGCGTTTCACAATTTACCGATCGAGGCCTTTCCGGATGTTTCGGACATTCAGGTGAATGTGATTACGCTCTATCCGGGTCGAGCGCCGGAGGAGGTTGAAAAGCAGGTGACGATGCCGATTGAGACGGTGTTGAACGGTCTACCGCACATGGTGCGAATGTTTTCTCACACTCAGTTTGGGTTGTCATTCATCATGCTGACATTTGATGATCACACCACCGACATACAGGCAAGACAGCAAGCATTGGAGCGCCTGACGACGGCTGACCTGCCGCAAGGTGTGCAGCCGCAGCTGGCGCCGCTGTCTACAGCGATTGGGGAGATTTACCGTTATATGATCACCGGAGAGGGTTATACGACCCGAGAGTTGCGCACCTTGGAAGATTGGGTAATTGAGCGCAACCTGCGGGCGGTGCCTGGGATTGCCGATGTAGTGCCATATGGGGGATTGGTAAAGACCTATGAGGTGAACCCGAACCTGGCGAGGATGCGGTATTACGGGTTATCTCTGCAGCAGCTCTACACGGCGCTGGGGCGAGGCAACGCCAATGTCGGCGGGAGCAAAGTGACACAAGGGTCTCAACAGTATTTGATCCGCGGTGTAGGGCTACTGCGTTCGGCTGAGGAGATAAAGAACATAGTTATCACTGCGCACAACGGGACGGCGGTGCTGGTCAAAGACATTGCCGAAGTAACGCTGGGCAACATACCGGTCGAAGGGATAATGGGGAGGGACGAAGCGGATGACATTGTTTCTGGCATTGTGGTGATGCGCAAAGGGGAGAATCCGTCGGAAGTGCTTGCGGGCCTGAAAACCAGGATAGCCTTGTTAAACAATACCATTTTGCCGAAAGGGGTGAGAATCAAGCCGTATTACGACCGGACGTGGCTAATCAATACGACTCTGCACACGGTATTTAAGAATTTGGCGGAAGGAGCGATGTTGGTGGCATTTGTGCTGTTCCTGTTTCTAGGCAACCTGCGGGCAGCGGCGATTGTAGCTTTCATCATCCCGCTGTCGTTGCTGGCGACTTTCATTGGGTTGTCATGGCGCGGCATTCCGGCAAACCTTTTGTCCCTGGGAGCTATGGACTTCGGGATCATCGTCGATGGGGCGGTTATCGTGGTGGAAAATGTCTTTCGACGGCTGGGCGAGTTGCGTGGTGACGAAGGCCCTAACCAATTTCGAGCGGCGATTGAACAGGCTACCGTGGAAGTGGGGCGGCCGACTTTCTTTTCGATGCTAATTATCATTGCGGCGCATATTCCGATTTTCACCTTGCAACGGCATGAAGGGCGAATTTTTGCACCAATGGCCTGGACCGTCACCAGCGCGTTGGTTGGTTCATTATTGTTTTCATTAACGTTGGTTCCGTTGCTGTGCTTTTTCGTGTTGCGCAAAAAGATTCCGCATGAGGAGAACGCGCTGGTGCGTTTCATCAAGCGACCCTATGTGATTTCTCTGCGCTGGGCGCTAGGACACCCGAAGACCGTTATTTTGTCAGCACTTGCCGGGTTTGCGGTGAGTCTGGCGCTGGCGCCGAAGCTGGGGACGGAATTCCTGCCTGAATTAAATGAGGGCACGATCTGGGTCAATGCGAATCTTCCGCCGGGAATCTCGGTTGAAGAGGCGCGGGTGTACTGCCGGAGGTTGCGGCGGATTTTACTGCAAACGCCTGAGGTGCGGTCGATAATTTCGAAAGCGGGTCGGCCGGAGGACGGGACCGATCCAAAGCCGATCAACATGGCGGAGATTTTTGTGGACCTTAAGCCGCCGGAGGAGTGGAAGCGGGGCCTTAGCAAAGAACAAATCATAGCGGAGATGGATCATAACCTGGCTGCGTTGCCAGGGATCGAGACGAGCTTCTCACAACCGATTCGTGACAATGTGCTGGAGAGCATTTCGCAAATTGACGGGCAGGTGGTATTGAAGGTGTTTGGGGATGATTCGGCCAAATTGCGTGAGAAGGCGCGTGAGTTGCTGCAAGCAATCGCCACCATACCCGGGGTGCAGACGGCGGCGATCGATCGTGCAGGGGAAGTCCCGCAGGCAGTTATAGAGATCGATCGTAATCGCGCGGGGCGATATGGATTGAACATTGGTGACATTGAGGATGTGATTGAGATCGGGTTGGCTGGCAAAGCGGCAACTGAGCTATGGGAAGGGGAGAAGCACTTTAGTGTGGTGGTGCGTTTGCCGGAGCCGGAAAGGAGTTTGGCCCGGCTCAAAAAGGTACTGGTGGATACGCCAGAAGGTTTGCATATACCGCTGGAACAGGTGGCTGACTTCAGGGAATCAAGCGGGAGCATGAACATTAGCCGGGAAAACGGAACGCGGCTATCGGCGATCAGCATTTTTATCAAGGGTCGCGATATGGGCAGCGTCGTGGCGGACATGCAGGACCAAGTGCGGAAGATTCCGTTGCCACAAGGTTATTTTCTGACGTGGAGCGGCGAATTTGAAAATCAGCAACGGGCGATGAAGCGATTAGCCATCATTGTTCCGATCAGCACGTTTCTGATTTTTGTATTGTTATTCGATGCGTTTAAGTCGGTGAAGAGTGCCCTTTTGATTCTGGTGAATGTGCCACTGGGATTAATCGGCGGGATATTCGCGCTGCTGCTGACGGGCATTCCGTTGAGCGTTTCGGCGGCGATAGGTTTCATTGCGTTATTTGGGCAGGCGGTACTCAACGGAGTGGTAATGGTGAGTTATTTCAATCAGTTACAGGATGAGGGCGTGGACAGCTACGAGGCGGTGCTGCGTGGCGCATCGACGCGACTGCGGACGGTATTAATGACGGCATTGCTGGCGATGCTGGGGTTGTTGCCGATGGCATTATCGCACGGAATTGGGTCAGAAACGCAACGGCCCCTGGCGATCGTAATTATCGGTGGATTAGTCTCGGCGACGCTGCTGACGTTGATGGTGTTACCGACGTTGTACCTGGTTATTGAGCGACGCGCAAAGCGGAGGGCGGTGTGGCAACCTGGTTAGCGCGAGAATTTAGTGGGTGAGCCATCGAAGGAAGCTTATTGGTTGGGCGTCCGGCCGCCAAGGAGGTGGGGATGGGGAATCCCTCTGAAGAAAACGACCGGACACCCAAACCGATACGGATAGTAGCACAGACGTTGCGCCCACTGTCAAGGGGTTTTGTGTTACGACTCGGTAAAACTTTGGGGTGGGTTCGACTGACTCAAGCCTCGCATCGGCTGTCGGAATGGAGGCGTCAGTCAGGGCAAATTCGTATCGCCCATGAGATAGCGATCACACTCACGGGCGGCGCCGCGGCCTTCGTTAAAGGCCCAAACCACCAAGCTCTGGCCACGGCGACAATCACCGGCGGCAAAGATGCCTTTGATATTAGTCGAATATTTTTCGAAGTCGGCTTTGACATTGGTGCGAGGGTCGCGTTCCAGGCAGAGGGCATCAAGCAAGGGTTGTTCGGGGCCGAGAAAGCCCATGGCAAGGAGTACAAGTTGGGCGGGCAGAGTACGTTCGGTACCAGGAACTTCTACGGGCACGAACTGGCCTTTATCGTTGCGTTCCCATTGGATTTGAACGGTCAGGATTTCCTTGACGCGTCCCTGTTCACCGTCAAGGAACTTTTTCGCGGTGGTTAAGTAGACGCGCGGATCAGCGCCAAATTTGGCGGCGGCTTCTTCCTGGCCGTAATCCAGGCGGTAAATTTTGGGCCATTCGGGCCAGGGATTATCGGGGGCGCGATCGATTGGAGGGCGGGGGAGGATTTCGATTTGGACGAGGCTCTTGCAGCCATGGCGCAGGGCGGTGCCGACGCAGTCGGTGCCGGTATCACCGCCACCAATGACGATGACATCTTTACCTTCGGCAGAAATGAAGTTTCCGTTGCGATGGCGATCCAGCATGCTGCGAGTGTTGCTGGTAAGGAACTCCATCGCAAAATGGACGCCCTTGAGGTTGCGGCCTTCGACAGGCAAATCGCGCGGCTTGGTCGCGCCGGTGCAGAGAACGGTCGCATCAAATTCTTGCAACAGTTTTTCGGCGGGATAATTCGAGCCGACTTCGACACCCGTTTGAAATTGAATTCCTTCGGCTTCCATCTGTTGGATGCGGCGGAACACGACTTGTTCCTTATCGAGCTTCATATTGGGGATGCCGTAAGTCAGGAGTCCGCCAACGCGATCGGCTCTTTCAAAGACGGTGACCAAATGGCCGGCGCGATTCAGCTGGGCGGCGGCGCAAAGGCCGGCCGGACCGGAACCAACGACGGCGACTTTCTTTCCGGTGCGCGCCTTAGGTGGTTCGGGGAGAACCCAGCCTTCAGTCCAGGCCTTGTCAATGATCGTGCATTCGATATTTTTGATCGTAACCGGCGGGGCATTTATGCCGAGGACGCAAGAGCCCTCGCAAGGCGCCGGACAGACGCGGCCGGTGAACTCGGGGAAATTGTTGGTTTTGTGGAGGCGTTCGAGAGCTTCCTTCCATAGACCGCGATAGACGAGGTCGTTCCATTCCGGAATGAGGTTATGGATGGGGCAGCCGGAGGCCATGCCATTGAGAAGGGTTCCGGTGTGGCAGAAAGGAATGCCACAATCCATGCAACGAGCGCCCTGTTGCTGAAGTTTGTCTTCCTCCATGTGAAGGTGGAATTCATTCCAGTCACGGATGCGCTCGATGGCGGAGCGATCGAGTGGGAGTTCTCGTAAATATTCGATGAAGCCGGTGGGTTTACCCATGGTGGTTATTGTTAGGGCTCTCTTTTCAACGCAGAGGCGCAGAGAATCGCTGGGGAACGCAACGAAGCGGAGAGGCTCTGCGGATCCGGGCGCACTCTGCGTCTTTGCCTTGATAGAATTGGTTCATCGAGATCAGCCGCCACCGATACGGGAGACGTCGCGGGCGTTGGCCTCGAAAGCGGCCATAACGGCGTCATCACCGCTGAGGCCTGAATCCTGAACCCGCTTCATGGACTGGAGGACGCGCCGGTAATCCTTGGGCATCACTTTCACAAAACGGGGGGTGTAGTGTTGCCAATCGGTCAGGATAACGGCGGCGCGGGCGCTGCGGGTATAGGTCTGGTGCCGCTGAATCATTTTCCACACTTGCTCGATTTCGTCGGGGTCCTCAAGTTTCTCGAGGCCGACCATCTGGAGGTTGCAACGGCTGGGGAAGTCGCCGGTTTCGTCCAGGACGTAAGCTACGCCACCAGACATGCCGGCGGCGAAATTGCGTCCGGTCGGGCCAAGGACGACGACCCTTCCGCCGGTCATGTATTCGCAGCCATGATCGCCGACCGACTCGACGACGGCGGTGACGCCGCTGTTGCGGACGCAGAAGCGTTCTCCGGCCATGCCGCGGATATACGCCTCGCCACTGGTTGCGCCGTAGAAGGCGACGTTACCGACAATGATGTTGTCTTCCGGGACGAAGGTGGAAAGCTCGGGAGGATAAACGATGATTTTTCCGCCGGAGAGGCCTTTGCCGATATAATCGTTGGAATCCCCTTCCAGGAAGAAGGTCATGCCTTTTGGCATAAAGGCGCCAAAACTTTGGCCCGCGCTGCCGGTGAAGTGGATTTCGATGGTGTCCTCCGGCAGAGCGTCGGCGCCCCAGCGTCGAGTGATTTCGCTACCGACGATGGTGCCGACGACGCGGTTGACGTTGCGGATGGGCAGTACGGCGACGACTTTTTCTTTCCGTTCGATGGCGGGATCGCAGAGGCGGCGCAGGACGGTATTGTCGAGCGACTTTTCCAAGCCGTGATCCTGAGGGATTTGGCAGAAGCGCCCGACGCTGGTGGGAACTTCGGGTTGATGGAGGATCTTGGTAAAGTCCAGCCCCTTAGCTTTCCAGTGGTCGATAGCCTTTTTGACTTCGAGGCGATCGACGCGGCCGATCATTTTATTCATTTGGCGGAAGCCGAGTTGGGCCATTAATTCGCGAACCTCTTCGGCGATCATCCGCATGAAATTGACGATGTGTTCGGGTTGGCCGACGAAGCGCTTGCGTAATTCGGGGTCTTGAGTGGCGACGCCTACGGGGCAGGTATTAAGGTGACAGACGCGCATCAAGATGCAGCCCATCGCGACAAGGGGAGCGGTGGCGAAACCGAACTCCTCCGCGCCGAGCAAGGCGGCGATGACGACGTCGCGGCCGGTTTTCATTTGGCCATCAGTTTCAACGATGATGCGGGAGCGCAGATCGTTGAGGACGAGGGTCTGGTGAGTCTCGGCCAAGCCGAGTTCCCAGGGAATGCCGGCGTGTTTGATGCCGGTTTGGGGGGAAGCGCCGGTGCCACCGTCGTACCCGCTGATCAGGACGACGTCCGCATGTGCTTTGGCAACCCCAGCGGCGATGGTGCCGACGCCGACTTCGGAGACGAGCTTAACGCTGATGCGGGCGTGGTGATTGGCGTTTTTAAGGTCGTGAATGAGCTCGGCGAGATCCTCGATGGAATAGATGTCGTGGTGGGGCGGTGGTGAGATAAGGCCGACGCCTGGGGTGGAATAGCGCACTTTGGCGATCCACGGATAAACCTTTTGGCCGGGCAACTGACCGCCTTCACCGGGCTTGGCGCCCTGCGCCATTTTGATTTGCAGTTCCTTGGCATTAACCAGGTACAAGCTGGTAACGCCGAAGCGACCCGAAGCGACTTGTTTGATGGCACTGTTCTTGGAATCGCCGTTCGGCAAGGGGACATAGCGCTCGGGATCTTCGCCGCCTTCGCCGGTGTTACTCTTGCCACCGATGCGGTTCATAGCGATGGCGAGGGTTTCGTGGGCCTCTTTGCTGATTGAGCCGTAGCTCATCGCGCCGGACTTGAACCGCTTCATGATGCTCTCAACCGACTCGACCTCGTCGATGGGAACGGGTCGGGTCTTTTTGAAATCGAGCAAGCCGCGGAGAGTTGCGATGTTGCGACTTTGCTCATTAACGAGGGTGGAGTATTCGCGGAAGACTTTGGAACTGCCGGTCCGGACAGCCGCCTGGAGTTTGTGGATAGTTTGGGGGTTGAAGAGATGGTATTCCCCATCTTCGCGCCATTGGTATTGGCCGCCGGCCTCGAGGACGTGACCATTGACGGGGCGTGCGGGGAAGGCGCGCTGATGTCGGATCAGGACTTCCTGGCCGATGACGTCGATGCCGATGCCTTCGATGCGAGAGGGTGTCCAGGTGAAATATTTGTCGATGAATTCCTTTTTGAGGCCCACGGCTTCGAAGATCTGGGCGCCCCAATAACTTTGGATGGTGGAAATGCCCATCTTGGAGATGACTTTGACGACGCCTTTCATGGCCGCCTTGAGGTAATTCTTGCAGGCGGTTTTGTGGTCCATGCCCGTGAGCAGTTTTTGGCGGAGCATGTCATCGAGAGTCTCGAAGGCAAGGTACGGGTTAATCGCCCCGCAGCCGTACCCAATAAGCAACGAGAAGTGGTGGACTTCCCGCGGTTCGCCGGACTCGAGGACGAGGCCGACGCGGGTACGTGTGCCTTCGCGGATGAGATGGTGGTGAACGCCGGCGACAGCGAGCAGTGAGGGGATTGGAGCGAATTCGGGTCCTACTCCGCGGTCCGAGAGAACGACGACATTGAAGCCCTCGGCAATCGCCTGGCTGACTTTGGCGCAGAGCTCGTCCATGGCTTTGGCGAGACCGCTGGGGCCATCCGTAACGGGGAAGATGATGGGGAGAGTGACCGATTTAAAGCCCGGCAGGTCGAGGTGTTTCAGTTTGGCGAACTCCTCGTTGGTGAGGATTGGGGATTTGAGTTCGATGAGCCGGGCATGTTCGGGGCCCGGCTGCAAGAGATTACTTTCCGAGCCGATCGCGGTCTCGGTGGACATGATGAGTTCTTCGCGGATGCAATCAATCGGGGGATTGGTGACCTGGGCGAAGAGTTGTTTGAAATAATTGAACAGCGACTGCGGCTTGTTGGACAGGACCGCCAAAGGTGTATCGGTGCCCATAGAGCCGACAGCCTCGTTGGCGTCGCGGGCCATCGGCAGCATGAGGATGCGAAGATCCTCGAAGGTGTAGCCGAAAGCGAGCTGGCGCTGAGCTACGGTTTGATGATCAGCTTCCGGCAGAACTCCCGGGTCGGGCACATCCGCTAAGCGAATGAGATTTTCATCCAGCCAGGCTCGGTAGGGCTGCTCGGTGGCGATCTTTTGTTTGATTTCCTCGTCGGCCACGATGCGGCCTTCTTCGGTGTCGATCAGGAACATGCGCCCGGGTTGAAGGCGGCCCTTCTGCAGGACGCGATCGGGCGGGATGTCTAGGACTCCGACTTCGCTGGCCATAACGACCAGGTCATCCTTGGTGACGTAGTAACGAGAGGGGCGCAGACCGTTGCGATCGAGAACCGCGCCAATCCGTTTGCCATCGGTAAAGGCGATGGAGGCGGGACCATCCCAAGGTTCCATGAGGCAGGAATGGTATTCGTAGAAAGCCTTCTTCTCCGGGCTCATGCTCTCATGCTTGGTCCACGGCTCGGGGATCATCATCATCATCGCGTGAGCCAATGAGCGCCCGCTGAGGACGAGGAGTTCGAGGCAATTATCGAACATGCCGGAGTCACTGCCGTCGGTGCAAACGATCGGCAGGACTTTTTTGATATCTTCACCGAAGAGTTCGGACTCGAAGAGTGCCTGGCGGGCGTGCATCCAGTTGATGTTGCCGCGCAGCGTGTTGATCTCGCCATTATGCGCCATGTAACGATAGGGATGGGCGCGGTTCCAACTGGGGAAAGTATTGGTGCTGAAACGGGAATGGACCAGGGCGAGGGCCGATTCCATGCCGGGATGAGCGAGGTCGGGATAGTACTCGAGCAATTGCGTGGTCAGCAACATGCCCTTGTAGACCATCGTCTTAAACGAGAGGCTGGCGATGTAGAAGAATTCGCCGCCGGTGACTTTGCCGGAGTAGCGAATGGCATTTTCGGCGCGTTTGCGAATGACGTAAAGTTTGCGCTCGAAGGCCATATCGTCGCCGAGTGCGCGATTGCGGGCGATGAACACCTGGCGCATCGTGGGTTCAGCGGCTTTGGCGGTCGCACCCAGCGAACCGTTATTGGTGGGAATGGTGCGCCAACCGAGAACGCGCTGGCCTTCTTCGGCAACGATCTCGGCGAAAATTTTCTCGCATTCCGCCCGCTGTGCATTCGGGTTGGGCAGGAAGAGCATGCCGATGCCGTATTCGCCGGCAGGGGGCAACTTGACGCGGCCTTCCTTGGCGACGAGTTTCAGGAACTCGTGCGGTGGTTGGATTAGGATGCCGGCACCGTCGCCGGTATTTGCCTCACAACCGCAAGCGCCGCGATGATCGAGGTTGAGCAGGACCTCGAGCGCCTGTTGAATGATCGCGTGAGATTTGCGACCCTTGATGTTAACCACGAACCCGACGCCGCAAGCTTCGTGCTCGAATTGCGGGTCGTACAGCCCCTCCGCCGCTGGTGGCCGGGTTCGCCGAACCAGACCGCCATTAGATTTCATATTTGATCTATTGTTCACTTCATGAGGAGACTCACGCCTCCATTTCCTAGCCTAACTAAAATTTAAATAGTTTTTACCCAAAGGGATGCTGTATGCAATACTTCATTTCAGAAATTTTGGGTGGGTCTTGTCTCGGCCTTAACGGGGGTCGATCAGGTATCACCGCAAGCAACTGATTCTGAGCAGGTCTACTATGGCTAAACCTATTGAACTTACATTAAAGGCCGGGGATAAGGCTCCGGAATTTTCCGCTTGGACTCAAAAAGGGAATAGGGTCGTATTGACCGACTTCAGAGGCAGGGATGTCATTTTGTATTTTTATCCAAAGGATGATACGCCGGGATGCACAAAAGAAGCGTGTGCTTTTCGTGACGAATTCGCCGCATTCAACAGAAAGGGAGCCGTCATTTTGGGGGTGAGCACGGATTCGGTGAAGTCGCACGGAAAGTTTGTTGAGAAATACAAACTGCCTTTCGAATTATTAGCGGACGAGGACAAAGCAATCGTGCAGGCCTATGGCGTTTGGGGGCAAAAGAGCTTCATGGGGCGGAAATATATGGGCACGCACCGGGTGACGTTTCTCATCGGACCTGACGGGAAGATCAAGAAGATTTGGCCTGAGGTGAAGCCGCAAGAGCATGCCAAAGAAGTTCTAGAGGCGCTGGAAGTCGGGTAAACCAGAAATCCGAGGGCCGAAATTCGAAAGAATGCAAATTCTCAGAAAGCCGAGTTCTGACGGTAATTTGACACTATTAGTGTATGTGCGACTGTGGACGCACCGAATTGCTCGTTGGAGCGATGGAATGGCAGTTTGAGTGCTCCAACGCGTCAACATTTAATGTTTAACCTCAACCACACGTATTATGGCGATATCTGTCGGCAGTAAGGCACCTGATTTCACGCTGAAATCCAAGCAGGCGTCCGGTTTAGTAGACGTCAAACTGAGCGACAATCTTGGGAAAAAGAACACCGTGCTGCTCTTTTTTCCCGCAGCGTTCACGAGTGTGTGCACCAAAGAGATGTGCGATATCACGGCGGGATTGAATGGGTATACCGGGCTGAATGCAAACGTGATAGCGATTAGTGTGGATTCGCCATTCGCGCAGGAGGCGTGGGCGCAGAAGGAGAAAATAAACCTGACGCTAGCCAGTGATTTGAACAAAGAGGTAATTAAGAAGTATGACGTTGTGTTTCCGATGCTGGCAGGGGTTGGCGATACGGCTGCCCGCGCGGCGTTCGTGATCGACAAGAGCGGAGTCGTCCAATACAGCGAACAAACTCCGACGCCGAAAGACCTGCCTAATTTCGACAAGGTGAAGGAGACCCTGAGCAAGTTGAAATAGGACTGGGTATTCAGGCGATCAACTTTTGAGAACCGCCACGGATTTCCGAGGCGCTTTTGCTTGTGGAATAGGAAGCTGGTGCTCTTGGAAGGATTGAGCGAGGAACTTGCACCGGCAATTTGACCTGGAGACCGCCTTGGGCTTAATTCTCCTCATGAGCACTCAACCCATTCCTGCAGGATACGATGCCTTGATTCCATCGCTGGTTGTACGCGATGCGGCGAAAGCGATTCAATTTTATCAGGATGTCTTCGGCGCGACCGAAAAGATGCGCATGCCTTATCCCGACAGTTCGAAGCTCGCGCATGCCGAATTGCTGATTCGGAATCACGTGTTGATGTTGGGAGATGAGAATCCGCAAATGGGAGTGCTGGCGCCAGCCGCGAACGCTTCGCCGCCTCCGCACGCGATTATGATTTATGTGGAGAATGTGGACGCTACCTTCAACAAAGCGTTGTCGAAAGGGGCGAAAGCATTGATGCCGCCGATGGACATGTTCTGGGGAGACCGTTACGGGAAGTTCGTGGACCCCTTCGGGCATCTGTGGGGCGTGGCGACACATGCAAAGGATGTTTCACCTGACGAAATGGCGAAGGGCGCAGCCGAGTGGGGTAAGCCAAAGAAGGGGAGTCAGTAAAGAGCCGGTCTAAAGTCCAGCCAAACCCCGGCGGCATTCGGCGGGGAATCGCGTCACGTTCGTTAGCATCGAGAAAGGGGCACATCCAAACTCGCATGAGGACTTCAATTAGTCGTTAAATGAGGGCCTGCCCTGCGCGGCGCTAGCCGTGGTTTCTATACGTTTCCAGGCTTTGTCAGCCCTGTTGTAGGCACGAGCCAAGGCACCGGGTGACCAAGGCGCGACATTAGTAATCCGTGTCGAAGGTAAAACAGCCCCTGTTCAATGACCTCACGGAGGTGGAGGCACAATGTGAGCCGAAGCAATTCGCACTGAATTGAAAGGAGTACGGCGCGCACCCTCAACCAAAAGAGCGCGCAACTCATGGTCGAGACGAAGTGAAAGCGGCATAGTTCTTACGAACAAGTGTAGCACGATGCACTACCTATGCACGCGCCAATGAACCCACGGACTCATGTAGAGTGGCCGTGGGGAACTGACAACGATTGATCCTGCAGGGTTGCGACTATCGTCGCATTGGCTACCCTAAGCGGCACCTCCAAGGCATTGTGCAGACCATGTCTGGAGTCGATCTGCTCATGATGATGAAGAACGTCATACGGTTATTGCGTTCGGCGGCACTCAGCCTGGTGGCAGTTGTTTTGTCCACGCAGGCGTCCGAGCCGGTGATCACGGAAGCGGATTTGCCGCGGGTGCCGGCGGTCGAGCCGAAGGACACCCTTCGTACGTTTCGCATCAAGCAAGGTTTCCATTTGGAATTGGTGGCTGCGGAGCCGCAGATCGCCAGCCCGGTGGCGATGGCGTTCGACGAACGGGGTCGGCTGTTCGTGGTTGAGATGGTCGACTACTCGGAGCGACGGGACCAGGTGCCGCATCTTGGCAGGATTCGGTTGCTGGAAGACACGGATGGTGACGGCGTTTTTGACAAGAGCAGTATTTACGCCGACAACCTGCCATGGCCGACGGGGGTCTTCTGCTACGATGGCGGGGTCTTTGTCATCGCTACTCCCGATATTCTGTACCTGAAGGACACAAAAGGAACTGGAAAAGCGGATGTGCATGAGACGGTCTTCAGCGGCTTTGCGGAGGGTGTGGAACGAATCAATGTGCAGGAACTTGCGAACAGCCTGGTCTGGGGTTTGGATAATAGGATTCACGGAGCGACCAGCGGGGAAGGGGGCCAGGTGCACTCGTTGCGACACCCTGAGCGCACGCCGCTTGATTTGAAGGGACGAGATTTTGCGATTGAACCGCGCTCGATGACGATGACATCAGAAGCAGGCGGTGGGCAACACGGGCTGAGCTTTGACGATTATGGCCGGCGCTTTACGTGCAATAACAGCGACCATATTCGGCTGTTTATGTACGACGAGCGATATGCGATTCGCAATCCGTTTTACGACATGCCGCCGGCATTGGAGAGTATAGCGGCGGATGGGCCGGCCGCGGAGGTATATCGGGTTAGCCTGGAAGAACCGTGGCGGGTGATCCGAACTCGCTGGCGCATTGCTGGCGTGATGACCGGCCCCGTGGAAGGTGGCGGTCGGTCTTCGGGCTATTTCACGGGCGCGACGGGTGTAACTATTTATCGGGGCAATGCATTCCCTCAGGATTTCCATGGAGATGCCTTCATTGGGGAATGTGCGTTTAACCTGGTCCACCGTAAGAAACTTTTTCCCGACGACGTTGGTTTAAAGGCGCAACGGCCAGCCGAAGAGCAGATCAGTGAGTTTTTGGCTTCAACGGATAACTGGTTTCGTCCGGTGCAGTTTGGGAACGCGCCCGACGGGACGTTGTATGTGATCGATATGTATCGGGAGATCGTTGAGCACCCGTGGTCGTTGCCGGAAAGCATAAAGAAATTCCTGGACCTCAACAGTGGGAGCGATCGCGGTAGAATTTACCGGATCGTGCCGGATCGTTTTAAACAGCCGAAACTGCCGCGTCTGGATCTTGCGAGCACGGAAGAGTTGGTGGCGATGTTGGAACATTCCAATGGTTGGCACCGGGACACCGCCGCCCGGTTGCTTTATCAGCGACAGGATAAATCAGCGATCCCGGCGCTGACGAAACTGGCGCAGGCGTCGCAGTCGCCCCTCGGGCGACTCCACGCATTATACGCGCTGGACGGATTGGGACAGCTGCGCGAAGAGCAAGTGCTCGGAGCATTGGCCGACGCGGACGCTCACGTGCGCGAGCATGGGGTGCGCTTTGCGGAGCATTTCCTGGCTGAAGGCGTACCTTCGGGGGCCTTATGGGATGCGCTCAATCCGCTGACCAATGATGCAGCGATCAACGTTCGGTATCAGTTGGCGTTGACGTTGGGGGAAATGAAACATCCCGGCCGCCTTGACGCCTTGGAACACCTGGTTAGACGTAATCTGGATAGCCGCTGGATCCCGGCGGCAGCGCTGAGTGCGTTGGCGGATGATGCTGAGGAGATGTTCGTGCGGTTGGCGACGATTGCACAATTCCAGGACTCCGGCGGTTTGGAGTTCCTTCGTGAACTGGCGAGGATTGTTGGTGCTAAAAACCAGCAGGTTGAGCGAGCGGTGACTGTGATCGGGCAAGTGAAAAACCAGGAGGTCGCATTTGTATTGTTGCGGGGCCTGGGTGAGGGCCTGCAACGGTCAGGCAACTCTTTGAGACGGTTGGCGACCGATTCGGTAGTGGTTCGGTTAATGGCAGGCGCGAAAAATGTGGCGGGGGACGCTCGAGCGACTGAACGGAATCGGCTGGAAGCCGTTCGGCTTCTGGGCATGACGACCTACGGGCAAGCGAGAGCGACCCTGGTGAGCCTGCTTGAACGTGAAAAACCGCAGGCGATTCAGTCGGCCGCACTAACAGCGCTGGGCCATTTCTCCGAAGCTGAAGTTGCCGCCGCTGTAATCGAGCATTGGTCGGGACTTACATCGGAGGCGCAAAGCGGTGCCGTTTCATTGTTGCTTTCCCGATCAGAGCGTGCGGTTGCGCTCTTGCAAGCGATCCAGCAGGGCGTGATTCCGGCGACTGAGCTAACGACGTCGCAGCTCAGGTTTTTGCGGAATCACCGCACCGCGGTTGTGCGAGATCTGGCGCTCAGAGTGTTGGGGGATGGCGCCAGCAGGTCGCGGGAAAAGGTGGTTGATTCGTTTAAAGATGCGTTGCGTCTGAGTGGCGATGCTGCACGGGGAAAGGATATTTATGTGCAGCGTTGTTCATCGTGCCATCGGCTCGATGGGCAGGGTTATGCGCTCGGCCCAGACCTGGTTACGGTGAAAAGCGCCGGGAAAGAGAAGACCTTGGCGAACATCTTGGATCCGAACCGGGAAGTGGCCCCGAACTATATCGCGTTTGAGATTGAAACCAAGGACGGCGAAAGTGAAATCGGGTTAGTCGCCAATGAGACGACCTCGACGATCACTGTGGGGCAGGCTTTCGGAAAGAAAGATGTTATTTCGCGGGTCAATATCAAGAGCATGCGCAGCCTGGGGCAATCGTTAATGCCTGAAGGTCTTGAACAGGGGCTCACGTCGCAGGATCTTGCGAATTTGCTCGAGTATATTTCAAACGCAGGAAAGTAGTCGGGAGGGGAACTTTGAACATTGAACAGTTAAACATCGAACTTCGATCATTTGAGGAGCTAAAGATCGAACCGTTTGAAGTCGAACTTGGCAGGGCCAAATCAAAAAAGAGGGCCGAGAGAACTCCCGGCCCTCTGAAGATCGCAGCTAATTAATACTCGCGTTTGCGGGTGATGCCGGGCATGGGCTGCGGGTATTTACCTTCGGCATCAGCCGGCAGCGGTGACGGGGAGTTCATGGTCAGCTGGTCGACACCGGGAGCGAATTCGTGCTCGCTGTTGAGCATATCCTCGAAGGTGATTTCCTGGCCGGTGTGCGCCGCCATGCGCCCCATACTGCTGGTCAAACTTGCTTTCACGCCGCGCTCGACCTCGTTGTACGGTTTGTCATTGCGGATGGCGGTCATGAGATCCATCCATTCATTGTGATAAGGGTTGCGCTCTTCAGAGCTGAGTTTGGATTCCCAAATCATATTGGAGCGCGACATGTTTTGTCCTTTGAAGGTGCGGGAGGGCGGGTCGCAGTCATTGCTGTGAGAGACGACGGCGATGCCTTTGCTGCCGTGTGCGTAGCTTGAGTAGATGTCGTTGCAGCCGTTAATACAGCGGCCATCCATGTACATCTTGGCGCCATCGGCGAAGGTGTATTCGACGGAATAGGAGTCGAAATTCTGATCGACGTAGGGAGCGCCTTCGGGGCTTACCTTGTAGTGACGTCCGCCGAGGGCCTGGGCTTTGATGGGCCATGCGTTCTTCATCCAGCAAAGGTGATCAACGTGATGGATGTAGAAGTCATTGAAGCAACCGCCGCTGGCCCAAAGGAAGCTATGGAAGTGACGAATCTGCCACAGGAGCTCGCTGGGGTTACCGGGCCACTTGGTCGAGAAGGCGGAACCGACCGGCCCGTGCATGCGGTAGCCGCGCAACAGTATGACATCGCCGATTTCTCCGTCCTGAATGCGTTTCTGCAAATCCTGCAATGCCCGGCTGTGGCGGGACATCAAGCCGACCCCCACCTTGAGGTTCTTGGCGGAGGCTTCTTCGCCAAGTTTGAGCAGGCGCCTGGAGGCGGCGCCGTCCGCCGTCAAAGGTTTTTCCATGAAAACGTTGAGGCCTTTGGCGATAGCGTAAGTAAAGTGGACCCAACGGAAGGCCAACGGCGTCGTAAAGATGGCAACGTCGCCTGCTTTGAGACAGTCCATTGCTTTTTTGTAAGCATCGAAGCCGATGAATTTGCGATCCTGAGGAACGTCGACATTATCACCACATTCGCGTTTTAAGGTCTCGTAACTGCCGTTGAGACGATCTTCAAAAACATCGGCCATGGCGACAAGCTTCATGGGACCGAGTTTCGAGGTGGAAAGGGCATCACTGGCGGCGCCGGTGCCGCGGCCGCCGCACCCGATGAGCGCCACTTGAACGAGGTCACTGCCCGCGGCATGCACGCTGGGAATAGCCACGCCGGCGAGGGCCGAAGCGGCAGCTATGCGGCCGGTGGTTTTGATAAATTCGCGACGAGTTGTGCCAGAATTGGAAGGAGTTGCATTCATAAAGCGTATGATCCAGACGTTTTGGAAAAGAAGTCAATTCAAGATTTTTGGGATCTGGCCTACCGGCAGGGCCGCCGGGTAGCGCACCAGTAACGCAGAGTTTCACTCTGCTGTACCGCCGACTTCCAGTCGGCAGTGGGTTACTCCAAATGAGGGCCGACGGGAGTCGGTGCAGGTTGAAAACCTGCGATACGGCAGAGTGGAACTCTGCGTTACGAGGAGTGGAACTCTGCGCTACCAGAGGCAAACTCTACGTTACGGTGCGAGAAGGCTGGAAAACATAAAGAACTGGGCCTATAAAGGGCCCCATGATGAATGTGCGCCTCTTCACAATGATCTTGGTAGGATTGGGCTGTGCCGGTACCTGTGCCGCGGAGTTTTTCGTTGCTCCCAACGGTGAGGACACGAATCCGGGGACCCGGAGTAAACCATTTGGCACATTTGCGCGGGCTCAGGAAGCCGTGCGCAGTGAACGGGCGGCGCATCCGGAATCGGGTGTTACGGTTACGTTCCAGGCCGGGGTTTATCATGTTCGTGGGCGGCTGCGCTTTGGGCCGGAGGATTCAGGCCGGTCTGCCGATCTCCCGGTGGTGTACCGTGCGAAACCTGGGGCATCGGTAATTATCAGTGGGGGTCGCGACATCACAGGGTGGCAAACGGATGCCCAACATCCGGGTGTTTGGAGGACGCGTGTGGCGCACCCGAGAGGCAACAACGAAGCGACGTGGCGATTCGAGCAATTGTGGATAAATGGTCGCAGGGCCGTGCGGTCGCGCGCGCCGAATTACTGGGAATTTGGGGTCTTGAAGGGAGTGGTCGAGGAACCTGCCGGGGAAGCCAAAACGGGTTTGAAACACACATTTAGTATTGAGCCGTCGGTGTTGGGTTCGTTGCGGGGTCTGGAGGGGCCGGCGCTGCACGATGTGGAGTTGGTCGTACTTCATAAGTGGGATACAACCCGAGAGCGGCTTGACAGCGTTTCGGTTGGAAATGGGTCAATCGTAACGCACGGCGTCAAGATGCAATCGTGGAATATGATGGAGCAAGGAGCGCTGTTTTATTTGGAAAACTACCTTGGCGCACTTGATTCACCGGGGGAATGGTTTCTCGACCGGGAAGGTTGGCTGTATTACCGACCAAGACCCAACGAGGAGATGGGGCGCGTCGAGGCTATTGGGGCGGAAGCTGACGGGTTTCTCACCGTGCAGGGGAACATTGATAAACAGGAGGGGTGGGTAAAGCACATAAGATTTGAGGGGCTGAAATTTCAATACGGGGAATTTCGAATTCCTGGCGAGGGCGTGCCGCCCGCGCAGGCGGCGATGAACGTGGATGCGACGGCGATTCTGGTTGACGGTGCTGCGGATATCCGGTTTGAGGATTGCGCGGTCGAGCATATCGGCACGACGGCGTTCTGGTTTCGGCGGGCGTGTCGGGATTGTTCGGTTCTACGCACACGCATGTTCGATTTGGGAATCGCGGGAGTGCGAATTGGAGAAATGATCATTGTGCCGGAACCTGTTCGAACGGGAGGAATTACGATAAGCAATTGCATCATCCAGAGCGGGGGCCGGATTCTTCCGCATACGGTCGCCGTATGGATCGGCCAGAGCTCTGATAATGTGATCAGCCACTGTGACGTTGGAGATTTCTTTTATACGGCCATTTCGGTGGGGTGGCGGTGGGGCTACGACGAAAGCGCGGCGAAGCGAAACCGGATTGATTACAACCATCTGCACCACCTGGGTTATGGCATCTTGAGTGATATGGGCGGGGTTTACACGCTGGGCCCTTCCGAAGGCACAGTGGTTCGCAACAATATTATTCATGACGTGTATGCGACACGGTATGGAGGTTGGGGGCTGTATCCGGATGAAGGCAGCACTGGAATCTTGTACGAGAACAATCTGGTTTACAACGTGCGCGACGGGTGTGTGCATCAGCATTACGGCAAGGAGAACATTTTTAGAAATAACATCCTGGCCTTTAGCGATGAAGGCCAGGTCGCCTTGACCAGGGCGGAGCCGCATTTGTCGTTCACTTTCGAACACAACATTGTTTATTGGGACAAAGGGCATTTGCTGGGTTATGACGGTTGGAAGAACGGGGCCAAGGTTGTGCTCCGCAATAATATTTATTGGCGGGCCGACGGCAAAGCGATCGATTTCGCGGGGAAAAGCTGGGACCAGTGGCGGGCACAAGGTCGGGATGAAGGGTCGCTCATAGCCGATCCCTTGTTTGTAGATCCAGTTGAGCGAGACTTCCATCTGCGCCCCGGCACACCCGCGCAGAAGATCGGGTTTAAAGCGATCGACTTCTCACAATGCGGAGTCCAGGGGAGCGCAGCCTGGAAAAAATTAGCGGCGCGGAGCACATATCCCAAACCTTACCAGGTGCGCTGAATGAAATACGAAGTGTAACGGGGGCGGGAACGTCGAGAAACGAGCGTTGAACACCGAACCTTGAACATCGAACGTCGAAAGTGTGAAAGGAGTTAAGGTTAGCGCAAATCGGCCAGCGAGATCTCCACAATCAAGTCCGCGGCGATTTTCTCCAGGTCTTCTCGAAGCGCCTCGGTATCGCAATTTGCGGGAATGCTTAGCTTGGCATTGGCCTTGAACAAGGCTTCACCGGACATCGGAGCGCTGGCGCATTCGGTCTCCAGCTCCTCGACGTTGACTCCGTGGCGGGCAAGTGTGCCGGAGATTTGGCGAACAATGCCCGGGCGATCCTGTCCGACGATGTTGAGGGAGCTAAGTTGCGCGTTAGGCTGGGTGGCGGCGGATTGGTCTGGCTGAACTACAAGAGTGAGGCCATGGGATTCGAGTTGTTTCAGCGCCGATAGCAGCGAGGCTTCGCGTTCTGTCGATACTTCAACGCGGAGGATCCCGGCAAATTGACCGCCCAAACGGGACATACGGCTTTCGAGCCAATTGCCGCCATGTTCGGCGACGATGGCGGCGACTGACTGGACCAAGCCCGGCCGATCTTCTCCAATTACAGTCATGACAAGCGCGCGTTGCATGGGTTCCTCCTACGCTGAGAGAGAGGTTCTGGCAAGCCAATCTGATGTAGCGGCAAGCGTCACAGCGGCTTTAGAGACGGGAATCCTCGAGTGGAAACAGCGCTAAGGCTCAACTGATTTGATGTGCTCGGGCGGCAAAGTTTACTCCGACGTTTTATCCAGACGGCGAGACGCCGTCCTCTACGTCAGGCGGGACGCCTGACGCTACGGGGTTTATTTGCGCGCAGCACGCGCAGGGTATAACCCCGGCCATTTTCGAACGGTTCGACGGTGGCTGTGATTTCCAGCACGCGATAACGAATCGTGTTCAAGCCGTACGATTGGTAGGTCTTGGCGAAGAGCTCAGTTTCGACAATTCCGGTCCAGTCAGTCAGGGTCAGGAATTTCATCGGTTCGCCGGTGATTTGATGAAACAGGCGTTGTTCGATGATCAGGCCGCAGGTGACGACTTGTTCACCGACATGCTCGGCGAGCCGATTGACGGGACAATAGGTTTCCCATGCTATATCGGGAAAGAGTTCGAGTGGATGACCACTGACGGGGTAGCCGAGCAGTTCCTCTTCGGCACGGAGCCGTTGGAGCCGGTCGGGTTCGGCTAATGGAACGGAAGGGAGGCGCTCGAGATTGCCGGGAGGCAGGAGCCAGAGTTGGGAATGTGGGATTTGAGATTTGAGATTTGAGATTTGAGATGCGGAGCCGGTAGCTGATTCTTCGATTTCACATTCCGCCTTCTTTCCGTCTTTTGCATTTAAAACGCTCCGCGGTCCGTATTCCGCATTCGAAATGTTTGCTTTGAATTGCCAGTATTGGGTGGTGCGGGGTTGTCCAAAAATATCGAAGGCACCGACGCGAATGAGGGCTTCCATTTCTTCGGCGAGGGGATGAACGCGCAGGACAAAATCGGAAATGGAGGAAAATTCACCCTGTTGGCGTTCGCGGAGGATAGTTTCCTTGGTACGATTGGTGAGTCCTTTGACGAGGAGAACTGGGACGCGGATTGTAGGAGTCGACGTAAGGAGACTCTGATCATTGCTTGTATTCTGCATTCTGCCTTTTGGCTTCGGGCACAGAGTCTCCTTACGTCGACTCCTACAAAGCACAGTAAATTGCGGGCCGGGTTCGTTAACCGATGGGGGTAGCAAGGGGATGCCGAGACGGTGGCATTCGAGGATATAAACAAGCGGATCGTAGAAACCTTTGCCATTGGTCAACACGGCGGCCATGAACTCGGCGGGGTAATGGAGTTTGAGCCAGGCGGATTGGTAGGCTTCGACGCCATAGGCGGTGCTGTGCGCCTTGCAAAAGGCATAGCCGCGAAAGCCGACGACGAGATTCCAGACTTCGGCGATTTCGGTTTCGGTGCGACCGCGTTGGTGGGCGCATTGGGCGAACTCGATTTGGATCTGATTAATCAGGTCGGTTTTATCTTTGCCTAGAGCGCGACGGAGGATATCAGCGCGTCCGGGGGGCAGGCCGGCAAAGGCTTCGCAGATTTGGAGGATGTGCTCTTCATACACGACGAGGCCGTAGGTGCTGCGCAGACAACGCTCGAGCAAAGGATGCGGATAGCGCACCGGACTGAGACCCTGGTAACGGCGGGCGAACTCCATTTTTTTGCTCTCGTTGGCGGCGCCGGGGCGAATGACGGAGACGATAGCGATCAGTGTATCGATGTCGCGCACGTTGCACATTCGGCAGAGGGAAATCATGGCCGGGCTTTCGATGTGATGAACCGAGCGAGCGCTGCCGCTGGCGATGAGGTCCCAGACGCGGGGGTCGTCGAAAGGACCCTTGGTCGAAGGCATTCCCAAATCCGAAATCCGAATGCCGAAATCCGAAACAAATCCGAAATCCGAATGGGAAATGTGCGGAACATCCCTCGTGCCGGCGTTTTGAGCGTTTGAAATTGCTTCTTTTGAATTTATTTCGGATTTCGGATTTCGGATTTCGGATTTCCGATTAACCATTTCCATCACATCCCTCATAACGGCGAGCCCTCCCTGTGCCAGGATGTCCATCTTGATGAGGCCGACGGCTTCGACGGAGTCCATGTCAAAGTGAGTGGTGGGATAGCCTTTGGCCGAGGTGAAGCAGGGGGTGATTTCCTGCATCAGTTGGCGCGAGAGGACCAGGCCGCAAGGGTGCATTTTGGGATAGCGCGGAAACCCATCGAGAAACTGCGCCATGCGGAGCGCGGTTGAGTAAGGCTCCTGTTGCAGCGGCAGGTCGCGGCATTCCAGTGTGTCGGCGGTGGCGTCGACCAATTCACTGGCGCGGGAGAAATGGGGGAGGCGCTCGGTGAGACGACGGACCTGGTATTCAGAGACGCCGAGGACTTTAGCGACTTCGGCAAAGGCGCTGCGGGATTGAAAGGTGGAAAAGCCACCGACTACGGCGGCATGGGAAGGGCCGTATTTTTCGAAAATCAAATCGATGACATCATCTTTGCGGTCGTGAGGGAAATCGACATCGATGTCGGGGAGTTTATTCAGCGCCATGCGATCTCGGTTGAGAAAGCGACGGAAATAGAGATCGAAACGGATGGGGCAGACGCTGCTGATTTCGAGGCAATAACAGGCGAGTGAATCGGCGGCGCTGCCGCGGGTGATCCAGTCGATGCCGTGCGCGCGGCAGTCCTGGAGGATGTTCCAGACGACCAGGAAATATTCCTCGTAGCCGACGGCGGTGATGATGTGCAGTTCCTGTTCGATCTGCGGGCGCATGGCGGCGGCGCGCGCCCCGTAGCGCCGGTCCAGGCCGTCGCTGACCAACCGGTGCAGGAAGGCGCGCGGCGACGACCCGTCCGGCGGCACGAAGGCCGGGAACTGCGGCTTGCCGAAGGGCAGCTCAAACCGGCACCGGTCCGCAATCTCCAGCGAATGCGCCAGCCAGTCCGGCTGCTCCCGGCAGGCCGCCACCATTTCCGCCGGCGGACGGAAATGCCACCGGGAATCCAGCCGCTTGGCCGGATGCCCCTGCCGCAACAGCGTCAGCGTGCGGATGGATTGCACGATGTCATACTTCATCCGGTCGGCCGGCAACGCGTAATGCACCTCCGGGCAGGCCACGGCGGGGAACCCCGCCCCGCCCCGCGTCGCCCGCACCGCCC
>DATJGF010000204.1:0-6710 GCA_035495315.1 Candidatus Limnocylindrales bacterium | reverse complement strand
CGCAAAATAGCCGCTGGTGGCGCGGCCCGGTCCCTGGAAACTCGGCCCGACGTTAACGCTTGTCCAAGTAACACCGCCATTGGTCGAGCGGTACATGACGTTTTGGCGGGTGGTCAGGCCGCCGCCGCCTTCGTTCATCGCCGCGACGTAAACCCGGCCACTACCTTGCAGATCGCCGGTGATCTGGATGTCGCGGATAAAGCCGGGGTTGAGTTGCACCGGCGTCCAAGTAGTGCCGTTGTCGGAGTAGACGACGTAAAGGGCGCCGCTCCCAATGTTGAAGTCGTTATAGGAAATATACATCCGCCCGTAGAAGGGGCTGGCCGGGTTATTATCGACCCACATCGACTCGCGGTCGTCGCTGCCACCGTTGTGCGCGCAGGCTCCGATGGACCAGCTGACACCGTTAGTCGAGGTCCACAGGCCGATGCCCTGCCCGCCGCAGCCGGTCGCCAGGTCGCCGGCAAACCACATACCCAGGCGCGCGTTGTACACCACGATCGGATCCCCGAAGTTGGTGCCGTGGCCGGAGCAAAGCGGCTGGCTGGCATGCCATGTGGCCCCATTATCAGTCGAGTAGGAGAGACCGGCGTAGCAGCCGCTCGAACTGCGGCTGTCGTTGTAGTTGACGACCCACGTGTTGTTGGGGCCGCCCCATTCCATGCTCTCTGACTGGGTCACTTTTGGATACGCGCTGTCCGGGAGGATGACGTCTACGTCGGAGCCGCCGATGAAAAAAGGCTCTGGCAACAGTCCCTTGATCAACCTGGACACTGCGCTGGTGTCGGATGTGTGTTCATCGGGATCTGAACCTCCTTCTGTGAGGCCGCACGCGATCATGATCATGCCGGCTCGCAGGTTGTCTTGCTTGTCGATGCCCTTCTGGTGAACCGTGGAACAGTCAAATCCAGGAGGCAGAAGGCTAAGGTCGACCGACCTGGTGGCAGTTTTTTGCTTTTGCTTCGTCTGTGCTGAACTGGCCGCATTTGCGGAGAACGCGCCCAAGCCCAGCAGCGCCAGAGAGGCGCCAGCGAGGATTGTGAAAAGGCCGATTAAAACGCGGAGATTAAAGAAAGCGGATTTTGAAGTGGATGTTTTTTTCATGGTTCTGGGGGGCTTACCGAAGAACTCGGGTTTTTTTCTTAAGGGAAATGGCTTTAAAGGTAATCAACAGACGTGTCAAGGACTTTTAATTGCATAAAGTTGCGCCCTACGCGACTTTATGTCAGATGCGATTGGCCTTATAGCGCCGCATCAATTTGAAAAAGCGGAGCGAATCGCGTAGGGGATAGGGAGCTTGTCAAAACGCTCGCCCAAAAAACCGAATCGCATCACCTTCAGCCGCAAACCGGCCACCCTCACCCAAAATCCTCAAGACCTCGAAGCCCCTGTCGGTAAGAAAACGATGATTGCCATAAGATCGTCCCCAATTCGGTCAGAATAACCCAAAGTTTAGATACAACCCCATTCTCACCAATTGTTGCGAACCGAACGGCAGTGAAATTCTAGAAGCTCAGAATGTCACCGTCGCTTGATTAGAACAAGTGGCGGTGCCTGCTTCGCATACTTGGTAAGTGAAGCTGCCCGGGCCGCTACCGCCGATCCGATCGGTATAGAAGCCGTCATTCCTGGTGGTGACGATCACCGCGCCGTTGCGATAAATATCTACACGATTCGAAGTCGCGCCGCTCCAGGACAGGTCCGCTGCCCGTCGCCCGTGTAACGTGTAGCCAATCGCACTGAGCGTGATTTGTCCCGGCGTAGGTATAGGTGTCGCCGTGGGCGTCACAGTCGGCGTCGGCGTCGGAGTTGGCGACTGCGAGACTGGCTCTCTATCGGTGAAGGCATCCTGTTGAGATTGGCCGCTGATGGTCACGCGCCCATCCACCCAAGAAGTAACGTGCTTGGTGGCCAACGCAGAGCCATAGTCGTAGTCGCCCGCATAGGTCGCCTGGATACCCGAGTCCGGCTGCGCCGGCAGAGGACTCACTACGTCCGAGAACATATCGTCAAGCAGCCAGGTCACCCCATTGTCGTTGGACTTGCGAGACCACATCCTGTAGCACGGAACGCCTGGGCTACCGCGGGTGCAGCTCGCGCTCTCGCGGCCGTCGTACCACGTGGCCAAAAGGCTGCCAGTCGAGCTCACCGAAAGATTCGGCTGCCACTGGGGACGGGTAGTTGCATCAGTGTTCAACTTGAGCGGCGCGCTAAAGGTGACCCCCTTGTTCGTGGAGCGGATGTAGTAGACGTCGCCAGCGTCAGCGCCAGCGCCGTGCTGGGCATAGACTAAGCTGACAACGCTGTTGAAGGCGGCAGGTTGACCCCAGCCCTCGTGCCGCCAGTAGCCACCGCCATCGGAAAACATGCAGGCGAAGTAGCCGACAGCGGTAACGCCAGGTCCGGGAAAGGCGGGTCCAACGTAGGTGTTAGTCCAGGTGTTGCCGCCGTCGGTGGATCTGTAGATCAGGTTATTGTCATTGTGGGGGAAGCCACCGCCGCCTTCGTTCATGCCGGCGATATACACATCGCCTGTGGCCGCGTCGCCGGTGATCTGGACGTTGCGGACGAAGCTGGCGGTCAGCTGTCGCTCGTTGGTCCAGGTGAGACCGTTGTCAGTGGTGTAACGGACAAAGATGCCCTGCCCACGAGCAAAGTCGTTCCAGGAAACGTACATCCGCCCGAAGAACGGAGAGGCCGGATTGTTATCGGCCCAGCCAGACTCTCGATCGTCACTGGAACCGGTGTGGATACAGTAATGAGTCCAGCTGTTCGGGTCCCAGGGAGTGGTGGACTTGTAGCCGCCCAAGCCCTGTGGGCCACAGTTTAGGGGCTCCGTCGTCGAGGCGTCGAGCCAGACGGTGAACCAGGTAGCAGTTGGCTTGTTGTAGAGAATAACGGGGTCGCCCAGGGTGGCTCTGAATGGGCTTTGACCGCTGGCGGCGGTGAGCCGAGTGAAGGTGGTGCCGCCGTCGGTAGAGACAGATGCACCCGAGATGTTGATGGGACTGACGAAGCGGCCTCGTGAGTCGTTGTAGGCCACAACTATGTGGTTGGGGTTATCCGGGTTTGCCGTAGTGAACGTCTCCGACTGGGTAACGTTGGGAAAGGTCTCGGTGCCGGTGATGAGATTGACGTCGGCGGCGCCGTAGGCCAGGGGAGCTGGCAGCAGCTGTTGGACAATCTGGGAGAAGGCGCCAATTGGGGAAGGTGCCCCTCCCTGTGCCCTGCCGCAGAAAATCATGATGGCTCCGGCCCGCATGTTTTCCTGCTTGTCGATCCCAAGCTCGTCAATCCGGGAACAGTCAAAGACGGCAGGAACCAGGGGATCGATGGACTTGGTAGTAATATCATACTGCTGCGCTTGTGCAGAGAATACGCCAAAGCCCAGCAGCGCCAGGCAGACGCCGATCGCGAGGACGAAAACGCCGATTAAGAAACGGAGATTAAAGAAGGCTGATTGTGAAGCGGATTTGTTTTTCATGGAGCGCAATGTGTGGAGGTTTTGGGGCACTTGCCATGTTTGTTAGGGCAGGTTTCCTAGGACGAATGCCTTACAGGAAAACGAACAAACGTGTCAAGACTTTTCCTGCTTAAAGCTCCGCCCTGCGCGACCTTATCTCAGATGCAGCTGGCCTTATAGCGCCGCATCAATTTGAAAAAACGGAGCGAGTCGCGCACGGCGTGAATTTTGCTGACCTGGTCGGTGTAAACAGTGGTGATTCGGACTGATTCAATCCTGTAGTCTTTACGGCTGGCGATGATTAGCGCTTCAGTCTCGTAATCGTATCGATGCGCGCCGTGAAGCATGTCTGGAATCAGCTCTCGATGGAGCATGCGGTAACCGCACTGCGTGTCTGGAATTTTTTGTCCGCAAACGTGGCTGATCTGATTGCTCATGTAACGGTTAACTATGCGCCGCGCCAGGGGCATCCGGGCAACATCATCCATGCGGTTGCCAATAAAAAACGTGGGTCGCGTGACCGAGGCTGCCGCTAGCAAAAATCGATCGATCTCTTCGGGAAGATGTTGACCATCAGAATCCAGAAGGATCACCCATGTGATTTGCCGATCTTGTCCGCCGCTCGACGGATTCGCAGCGCCAAGCCAGTGCGCGAGGCCGGTCTTGATTGCTTCGCCTTTGCCCTGGTTTTGATCGTGAACAATCACTTCGGCGCCGGCTTCGCGCGCGCGTTGCGCCGTCTCATCGGTTGAGCCGTCATCTACAACGAGAACATGATCCAGCCGCTCGCGGGTTCGACGCGCGATGTCGCCGATATGTTTTTCGTCCTGATACGCCGGGATAACCGCGGCGGTTTGCGATCTAATGTTTTCTGTCATGTCGAGCGAAGTCGCTTGTCGAGCCGTAGCTTTATGCGAAGGGTGAAGACATCTCAAACTTAATCCAGAGGTTTGATTCGCTCACTTCCCGTTCGCTCAACCTCCGGTCTTCCCGTCTATGTCACGGCTTCCCCAGCCATTCCATTCTCGACTGCGCTTCGCTTCGCTCGGAATGACAATGATTGCAAGCGCACAGATAAGTGGCTCGCTGTTCGATTACCGCCGCACAACCGGATGAAAATCGGCCGCGTGATAAGAGCTGCGAACCAGCGGTCCCGAAGCGACGTAGAGAAATCCTTTCCGGCGTGCGATGTCCCCGTAATAATTGAATTGCTCGGGCGTGATGTATTCAACGACGGGCAAATGCTTCGTACTAGGACGAAGATACTGACCCATGGTTAACACTTCGCAGCCGACCTCGCGCAGATCGTCCATGGTCTGAAAAAGTTCGGTCTCCTTTTCGCCAAGACCCAGCATTACTCCGCTCTTTGTCACAACCTCGGGAGAAATCTCCTTTGCACGCCGCAAGACTTGCAGGGACGTCCGATACTTTGCGCGCGAACGCACGACAGGCGTCAGCCTTTCGACGGTTTCCATGTTGTGATTGTAAATGTCGGGGCGAGCGTTGAGCACCGTCTGAATGCACCAGGCATGTGCGTGAAAATCCGGAACCAGCACCTCGATAATAATTGAGGGATCCATTTCGCGAATAGTAGTGATCGTGCGCGCGAAGTGATCAGCCCCGCCATCCGTTAGATCGTCCCGCGCCACGGCGGTTATCACGACATGTTTCAAGTTCATCCGGCGCACGGCTTCGGCGACACGCTTCGGTTCGTCGTCTTCCAGCGCGAATGGCTTCGCCGTTGTCACTGCGCAAAATCCGCATGCCCGCGTGCAACGATCGCCCGCGATCATGAAAGTAGCGGTGCCCTGGCTCCAGCATTCCCAACGATTCGGGCATTGCGCGCTTTCGCAAACCGTGTGCAAGCGCAAATCGGAAATGAGCGCTTTGGTCGAAAAGAAAACTGGATTCGACGGCAGCCGGACTTTGATCCAGGGCGGCTTATGCGCCTGGTGCAGGGCTGGATCGATTTTCGCGCACGACATCAAACAAAGGTTACAACGTTAAACCCGTTACAAAAGCGATTTCGCCGTGCGGCATGCTCGTTTCTTCAACGAGACCTCGTTATCCGTATCAGCTCGCGCTGCTGATCGAACAGTTTCAGTTTGTCCGGATTCAGCAGCAACGTTAACATCGGAGCCGTGTGCCAGATTTTCTACTGTCGGACTGCAAACTCAAGGCGGATTAGATCCAATTTTTGGATATTTCTCCTGAAAAACCCAAAAATTGAGTCGAATTCTCGCTAGGCCGATACCCGTATCGCGAATGGCTTACCTATTGCGCCTCTTCTCACTCATTCTGATTCTCACTTGCGGGAGGAATCTCGCAGGCGAGACACCCTATCCAATCGAAGGTGTTTACCATCTCCACAATGGCTATCAGTCTGAGACGCTTGAGTTGCGGGATGGTCACTTCCGTTACTGGTTCTGGACAGATGCCGGTGTTCGGCGTGGACATCTCCCGCTCGAGGGCACGTATTCTGTCAATGACTCTACTCTTATCCTGAATCGCGATGACATCCTCCTGGGAAATCGGCGGATATTTCACCCTCTCAAGGGGATGGACGCTCTTTGGCGGCCGGAAGCCTTCGAACTTTGGCTTAGTAAAGGAACGGTTAACAGGTATGGGGTCATAGTGAGAGTGCCACATCCACCAGACGACCTCTCCAACCTCTGTCTACCCATACCGCCGGAAGTTTGCGATGCGCTGCGAAACAGGTGAGAGCCTTCCCATAGGCCTAACCAATCGCTAGAGCGAATCGCTGGCCGTCGCGATGCGCCCGTTTTGATTTTATGAAAGTGTTTTCAGTATCTGCCGCGCTCGCTTCCGCCACCGGTGGCTCAGCTTCGTCCCGTTAGGCCTCATGGAATTTCAAGCAGGTTCGCCGGCAGATGCAGAAGCAATTGCGGGCTTGATCGCCAGCTTCCAGAGCGAACTCACCGACGATCCGTCTGGAGCGGGTGCAGAGGAGTATCTTGCCTCGGTGTCCGTACAGGCCGAGCGCAAGTACCTGGCCTCAGAACGCTACCTGTACGTTCTCGCTTACTCGGATTCTCAACTTGCCGGGTTCATCGCCATCCGGGATGGTTCCCACCTTTTTCATCTCTTTGTCGAGCGCTCACATCAGCGCCAGGGCATTGCTCGGCGCTTGTGGGAACGAGCACTGGAGAAGCTGTGCGCTTCTGGCAGCGATGGAGGCTTTACAGTCAACTCAAGCCTTTCCGCGGTGCCGGTGTATCAAGCCTTC
>DATJGF010000203.1:0-17618 GCA_035495315.1 Candidatus Limnocylindrales bacterium | reverse complement strand
TCGCTCGTTGTCGCAATGCCATATTCCGCCCGCTCTTTCCGCGGCGGTGGTGCTTTTGCTTTTGGTGGTGGCCACCACCATTGGCTTCATCCAAATCGGCCGTCCAGCGGTGACGTGGATGAATGAAGCGCCCCAGCACATGATCGAGTTAAGACACAGAGCCCAGAAACTGTTTCCTCGTCTGGCGCGCTTCAGCCAGGCGGCGGCGGCCGTGAACGACCTGGGAGCGACTGAGGAAGAACAAAAGAAACCGCCCCTGGTCGAACTCAAGACTAGCCGGGTACCCAGCTTCATTAACTGGACGGGGACGTTTTTGGCAGGGTTGGGCGAGTCGGTCGTTTTGCTTTACCTGCTGCTGGCTTCGGGCGATTTGTTTCTGCAAAAGCTGGTCCACGTTATGCCGACATTTAGCGACAAGAAGCGCGCCGTAGACATCAGCCATGAGATTCAACAACAGATTTCCAATTACCTCTTTTCGGTTTCGGTGATTAATATCGGCGTTGGCCTAATCGTTGGCGGCGGCCTGTATTGGCTGGGGGTGCCCAACGCCGCTATGTGGGGCATGTTAATCGCGCTGTTCAACTTTGTGCCTTACTTCGGCCCCGCTGCCGGGATTTCCCTGCTTGCCATGGTTGGCCTGCTCACTTTCGATACCGTGTGGAAAGGACTTCTTCCACCCGCCTGGTATTTGCTGCTTCACCTTTTGGAAGCCAACTTCATCACCCCGGTCTTGCTGGGGCGTCGCTTCACACTGAACCCGGTCGTCATTTTCGTTTCGTTAATCTTCTGGACCTGGCTTTGGGGTGTGCCCGGCGCTTTGTTGTCGGTGCCAATCCTGGTTTCGATTAAAGTCATTTGCGAGCGCGTCCCGTCCATGTCCCACGTCAGCGAACTTCTAACTAGTGAATCAAACAGCATCTTTGACAATCTCAAGCTGCTACGGCTTGGGAAACTGGGAGCATCAGCAGATTCGTCTGAATCGATCCGTTAGGAACCTGATTCGTTGCCGGAGTTTTCGAGAGCAGTGCAAAACGCACGGTTGAAGCGTCCATAAGGTGCAAATTACAAGAGCCATAAAGGCTGAGTCTGGAAGGCGAAAGCTTGTAACAAGCTCACTATCAACGCACCGCGTCGACCCTGCTCGAACGGCACATGGTTAGCTAAAAAGAATCGATTACACCTGACGAGCAGTCCTCGAGGAAATCACAAAACGAGAAAACATTTGAAACACATCCTCCTTCCAATAAGTGTTGTCGGCTTGCTAACAACCACCGGCTTTATTTTCCCGGGCCATCGAGGCCGCGGCGAATATCATGAGCATGGGCAGTATGGAGGGTACGCACATTACAGCAACTATTCTAAACACTATAGGAACTATTCTCAACCTGGAGTAGACGTCCGGATCCACGCGCAATAGGGGCAACTCTATCGCGCTCCAATTAGCAAACCGAGAAAGAGGTCTCATGAAAGCAGGCGTATCGACACGAACCCATACGCAGGTGCTCCTGGCTCACGCCGGAACAATTGGCAGCGTTACAACGAGGCGTGCGAGTGAGCCCGCGGCCCAATCACGTCCGGAATACCGCACGGCGCTGACCCGTGTCGAACCAGAAGATCTGCATAGGTTTGAAGGCGAGGGCGGCCTGGGAGAGCCTGAGCCTGCTGAGCCACGACACCGCTAACAATTCAGTGTCTCTCAAAGAAAGAGTTTATGACCGCCGTCACGCTTAAATCACTGCACAACTACCTGAAGCTGCTAGAGAATGCCTCGGAGCTGAAAAGGAAGCTGCCAGCGTCTTCCAACCCAAGAACGCTAAAGGAAGGATTGTACGAAATGAGCAGACTTGTTGGCGTGGACGAGTCCGTGTTCAAAGACCCTCAGACCATTGCAGCCCTGATCGGCGCCCAAAGGTTCGTCATGATCTGGGGAGCGCCTTCGGTTACGGATCATGTCGCTCGTGTTTTCGACAGCTCGCGCCTTCTTTTGACCGTGCTAATGAACCCCGCGCACCTGGGGAAAGCAGCCTCCGGGCAGAAGAGTACGCCATCGGCGACTGGGCCTCAACAGGGCGGGGCGATGGCTGCGCTTTTAGTTGGCGCCTCGCAACCGAGGGACGAACCACCTACCGCTGAGCCACAGTCAGACCCCGAGCCGGGAACCCCGCTGGACAACTTAAGACTCCTGCTTTCAGGAAACACACGGCTCACCTGCCGGTTGTTTCGGGCCCTCTTTGAACACATGCTTGGTTTTGTGGCTCCATGCAACGCCCAGCCGGGAATTGTCTCATTGGTAAACGAACTGATAGGCAGCAAGGAGCATGGTCGATCGTTCCTCTCTACCGCTTTGTTCATTTTGGGAGCGGAAATCGAACGCGATAACCTGATGTCCTTCATGATGGAACAAGGCCTTTTTGGCATACCCATTTTCGAGCATATGCTGCAAAACCGTGATTACTGCGAGGCCTTTCACTCCTTCAGGCGTCTCGAACGGGCCTTCATGGGATCGCCCGCAGCGGAGGAAGCACAGGTCAGGAATCGGCTCGACAAGTTCAACGCGCAGTTCGGGGGGAAGCCCTGCGGCGCGAAGATCTTCGAAGCGGATGAGCAAGACAAAACAAAGATCGATGCGTACCTGGCGGCAACCGATCTGCTGGAGGCGATGGCCCTCACGCCCTGGTGCATGAGCCTGAACAACGCGGTATCTGTCGCTTCCTCAAATTCCATTCGCTCAGCGTCCATGATCGCCACATATTTTGAGCGCTTTGCTCGAGACGAAATAACCAAAGAGCGCGCCAATCAGGAAATAGCTGATCATCTTCTCGCCTTTGCCAGGCAATTCTCCGCGGACACCAGGCCAGGATAGCCGGCAGGCTGCCGTCAAGATTATGAACACTAAACTACACGTAGCCAATCTCGCCCCAACTGCTACCGAAAGGGATCTGCAGGTCTTATTTTCCCCTCACGGCAATATCGCCGAGGTCAATCTTCCGGTTGAACGCGAAAGCGGCCGGTCGCGCTGCTTCGCCATCGTCACAATGGCTACGCCACAAGGTGCGCGAGCGGCGATGCTAGCGCTCGATGGCAAAAAGCTGGAAGCGCAAGTACTGACGGTGACCGAATACGTATCCGCGAGGAAGGTGCCCCCTGCCACCGGCAGCCCTAGCGCAAAGTGCAATGTTCAACGCTTTGAAAGATGGTAAATTGCATGATCAGAAAGTGCGCCAGGATCCTGGCGGTTGCCGACTAAAGACTTCAAGCTCGAAACCGGAGTCATGAGCATCGCAGCCACAGGCAGGCCACGGCCGCCACACTGACGCAACGGACCTACAGGAGATCATACGGATGAAACACGAATTCAAAGTTGGGGAGCACGTGGGGTGGAACTCGGAAGCGGGCCACGTCCGGGGAACGATCAAGAAGAAGGTCACCTCCGCCACCAAATTTAAAACCTACACCGTCCGCGCCACGGAGGAGGAGCCGCAATATTTGATCAAGAGCGACAAGACTGACCACATGGCCATGCACAAAGGCGCGGCTCTCAAGAAACTCGTCCAGAGCGACCAGGCATCACCGAAACGGTTAGCACACCCGAAGAAGAAATGATGCTGAAGGAATCAGTATAAAATGAAGGCACAGGAATTTGAAATCGGCATGGTTGGCTTGGGCGTCATGGGGCGCAATCTCTTGTTGAATATGGCCGACCACGGACATTCTGTGGCCGGTTACGACAAGGATGCCGCCAAAGTGGCGGCGTTGCGCCAGGAGGCGGAGAACCGCGATATCCACGGCGCGACGGATATAAAGGAGTTCATCACCTTGCTTCGCAAACCGCGCGCGGTGATGATGCTTGTTCCCGCAGGCCCGCCCGTGGATTCGGTCATCAACGATCTGCTCGCGCACCTCCAACCGGGCGATCTCATCATTGATGCCGGCAACTCCTACTTCAAAGACACGGACGTGCGCCTCCGCAACTTGGCGGCGAAAGGCATCCAATTCCTCGGCGTCGGCGTGTCGGGAGGAGAAGAAGGCGCGCGGCATGGACCGAGCATCATGCCGGGCGGGCCGAAAGAGGCTTACGAGCGCGTCCGTTCCGTGCTGGAAGCCGTCGCTGCCAGGGTGAGCGGGTATCCGTGCGTGACTTATCTCGGTCCCGCTTCGGCCGGGCATTTCGTGAAGATGGTCCACAACGGGATCGAGTACGGGATGATGCAGCTTATCGCTGAAACCTACGACCTGATGAAACGCGGCCTTGCTTTGAACGATGACCAACTGCGTGACGTGTATAGCAAGTGGAACACCGGTGAACTGAACGGTTATCTTATGGAAATCAGCAGTCACATTTTCGGCAAAGTGGATGAGAGCACCGGCCGGCGGCTGATCGACGAAATCCTCGCCGTGGCCAAGCAGAAAGGCACCGGCATGTGGACCTCGCAGAGCGCGATGGAACTCCAAGTCCCGATTCCGACCATCGACGTGGCGGTTGCGATGCGCGACTTGTCCGTATTCGCGAAGGAACGGGAGCAGTCCAGCGCGATCTATCAGCGATCCATCCGACAGTTCAACCACGGCCGTGACACGTTCCTCTCGCAATTGAGCCACGCGCTTTTCGCCGGGATGATTATTATCTACGCCCAAGGCCTGGCGCTTCTGGCGGTTGCTTCAGACCAATACGACTATCACCTTGATCTTGAAGCCGTGGCGCGGATCTGGCGAGGTGGCTGCATCATCCGCGCCGCGTTGCTGGAAGACATCTGCGCGGCGTTTCACGCGCGACCTGACCTGCCCAATTTGCTGCTGGATCCGAAGTTGTCGCGCAAGGTCATGGAGCATCAGGAAGATTTGCGCCAGGTGGTATGCCAGGCGGCCGAGTCCGGGGTGCCGGTCCCGGGGCTGATGGTTTCATTGGGTTATCTCGACGCCTATCGCAGCTCCTGGCTGCCGGCCAACCTCATCCAGGCCCAGCGCGACTATTTCGGAGCCCACACCTATGAGCGGATCGATGCCAAGGGCACGTTTCACACGGAATGGGAGAAGGAATGAGAACGAAACCCACTGACCAGCTAGAACCGACGGTGTTCGTCATTTTTGGCGGAGCCGGTGACCTGACCTGGCGGAAACTCGTGCCGGCCTTGTTTGACCTCTCCCAGGACCGAAGCATGCCCGCTCACTTTTCGATCATCGCGGTCGATCGCGTTGACTTCAGCGACGAGAAGCTGCGACGGCGTCTCCACGACGGCGTCAAGAAATTCTCGCGTCAAGGAATGGTGAAAGCCACCGAATGGGGCGAGTTTGCCAGGCATATCCGCTACCAGCAGGGCGATTTCAAGAAGCTGCAAACCTATAGGGCCCTGGGCGAACAATGCGCGGAACTGGAAAAGGAATGGGGCGCCAAAGTCCACCGGGTCTTCTACATGGCCACGCCGCCGAGCATGTTCGGCGAAATCCCAAAATACCTCGGCAAAGCCGGACTGACGCGTGACCGGGACTGGGCGCGGATTGTGGTCGAGAAACCGATCGGCTATGACCTGGAATCCGCCCGCACCTTGAATGCCATCCTCGCTGCTAATTTCGAGGAATCCCAGATCTTCCGCATCGACCATTATCTCGGCAAGGAAACAGTGCAGAACATTCTGGCCTTCCGTTTTGCCAATCCCCTCTTCGAGCCGATCTGGAACCGGCGTTATGTGGAGTGCGTCACCATCACCGCGGTCGAAGCGGTCGGGGTCGAACATCGCGGCGGGTATTACGACCACGCCGGAGCCCTGCGTGACATGGTTCAGAATCACCTGATGCAACTGCTTTGTCTGGTGGCGATGGAACCGATGGTCTCCTTCGAAGCCGACGAGATTCGGAACAAGAAGGTGGACGTCCTCCACGCTGTTCGTGCGATTCCCCGAGACGCCGTCCACCAATGCGTGGTGCGCGGGCAATACGGCCCGGGTTGGGTCGGCGGGAAAAAGGTTCCTGGTTACCGCGAAGAAGACGGGGTGCTGGCTGATTCCCAAACCGAGACGTTTGTCGCGCTCCGGCTGTTCATCGATAACTGGCGCTGGCAGGGCGTGCCTATCTACCTCCGCACCGGTAAGCGGCTCACCCGGCAGGCCTCGGAGATTACGATCCAGTTTCGCGGAGTGCCGCATCAGTCGTTTCCGGTGGAGTCCACGCTGGATTGGCAGTCGTCCCGGCTGGTGATCTGTATCCAGCCCGACGAAGGCATCGGGCTGCGCTTCCAGGCCAAGCACCCCGGGCCAAAAATGCACCTGCGCTCGGTGGAGATGCAGTTCAATTACCAGGACGGCTTCGACGTTCGGTCGCCTGACGCTTATGAAACGTTGCTCTGGGACGTAATGAAGAATGATGCCACCTTGTTCATGCGCGCCGATCAGGTGGAGGCCGCCTGGCGGCTGTTGATGCCGGTGCTTGATGTCTGGGCAGTGGCTCCGCCGAGTGATTTCCCCAATTACGCCGCTGGCACCTGGGGACCCGAGGACGCTCAGGGTCTCTTGGCTCAAGGACACAGTTGGCCTCTGCCCACTGAATTGGTGGGACAGCGCAAGAAAAAGGGAAAGAATTCGTCAACCGCATGAGAACTCTGGTCATCGACGTCGGCGGCACGCATGTGAAGGTGCTGGCCACCGGCCACAAGCAGCGGGTAGAAATTCCATCCGGCGCGATCCCATGCTGTTTATTGTCTCCATGGAAAAATTTGCCAATGAAGGGGGGATGATCAGCGAGCAGTTGTGGAACGCCGAAGATCTGGGGGGAATGAGGCGCGGGCTGCCGACGGGTGCGGCCATGCCGCTGTGCTGGGCGCATGCGGATTATGTCTCGCTGGTGCGCAGCGCTCACGACGGCGTCTGTTTTGATCGAATCGAACCGGCCTTCCAGCGTTATGTCGTCCACCCGGTAGCGAGCCAGCATGAGATTTGGAGCTTCCGCCACCCGCTTAGCCGAATGTCTCCTGGCAAACTCCTGCGCCTCGTCGTTGCGGTAGACGCGACCGTCGCCTGGTCAGCCGATAATTGGGTGAGCACCAACCGGGTGGACACGGCTCATAACAGCGCTCTGTATCGCCGATCTGCCCACGGAGCGCTCCCCGGACGGTGCAGTGATCGAGTTCACCTTCTCTGGAAAGAAGCTAAGCGCTCGGAAGGCAGGAACTATTCAGTCAAGGTCAGCGGACCAAAGTAAGAGGGCGCCGATTATGCAGAAACGGCTCAAGAGGAGCGTGCCCGGTATCAAGGCCAAGACCGGCAGGCGGGCGGCGCAACGGGACGAAAAGCAGGACGTAAGAACTCGGCAGCAAGGCGCTGCAAATTGACTGTATGGACTTCGACCCTGCTCAGGCGGGCCGCTTGGTATTCACAATCAGCGACGCCATCCCGCTGACGATCATGAGCGCTCCAACGACGAGGGAGATGACGTGACTTGCTGTGGTCTCCAAATGCATTCCAGGGAAGTTCACAGGTTGTCCCGGAGTCGAGAAGAACGTGCCCGAGAAAGCGAGCACTACGACGCCTAGTGCAACCAGGTTGACTGCAATGATGTTCATTCCGAAATCTCCGATCTGTTTTCTTCGGGGGAACGGCTAGCGGCGAAGCAACAAAACTACAACGATGATGACGAGAAGCAGGCCAACCGTGCCGCCACCAATATAGAGAGCGCTGGCAAGAAATGGTGCAGATAATAGTAACATAGTGTGTCTTTCGTTTTTGATGGCAATTTGTTCACCATCATGTTTCGGGTACTCCAAAGCTTGGCACGTGCCACGGAAGCTACGCGATGGCAAGCAGCGCCCATTCAGTGCGAAGCGGCCAACATCGAAAGCTCCACAACCGTCCCGCCAGTAATCACCTGCGGAGCAATTCAGACCAACCCGGGAAAGCGCCGTGATGAGCTGAGGCTCGCCTTTTGAAGTCGGATCCGGCCCTTGCCGGGCGTGCAAACTGCACTGGGCGCTACCCGGCGGCCGTGCAAAATTCAAGATTCCACCAGTTGGCAACTCTCGACCCTCAGGAAGATGCTTTTTTTAATTAGCGCATTAACCTAGTTCCATTTCCACGGTATGATCACAGTGGTCGTCCAGCAAAGAGATGCTATTGCCAACGAGCGCCCGGCCGTCGAGAGTTAGTCGGCTCTCTCCAGGAGGCACGCTCCTGGTGATGCGAATGTGGTAAGTGGTTTGCCGATAGCGATAGTGCACAGTGAACTTGCTCCACGTCTTCGGAAGGCTGGGGGTCAGGCGCAGTTGATTGCCTTCCAGATTCACACCGAGGAGGGTTTCGAGCAGGAGCCGGTACATCCAACCGGCGGAGCCGGTGTACCAAGTCCAACCGCCGCGGCCGGTGTGTGGAGCGACGGCATAGACATCAGCGGCCATGACGTAGGGCTCAACTTTGTAGGTCGCGATTTGACTGGGAGTCGCACCGTGGTGAAGGGGATTGAGCAGGGCGAAGGCATCCCAAGCCCGGTCGGTATCGCCCATCAACGCAAGAGCCATGGTGGTCCAAACAGCGCCATGAGTGTATTGGCCGCCATTTTCGCGCACGCCGGGCATATAGCCTTTGATGTAGCCCGGATTGAGGGAGGAGTGATCGAAAGGGGGAGCGAAAAGCTCGATCAATCCGGCGTCGTGGCGGATGAGACGCTCAACGACTGCGTGCATCGCCTGTCGTGCGCGTTGAGGGTCAGCGGCGCGGCTGATCACTGCCCAGCTTTGCGGCAGAGAATCAATTTGGCATTCGGGATTGGAGCGGGAGCCCAGCGGTTCTCCGCTGTCGAAGTACGCGCGACAATACCATTGGCCATCCCAGGCGTTCTGCTCGATATTTTGCTGCAGTTGCTGAGCTTGGGCCAGGCAACGCTCGGCAAAAGCAGTGTCGTTGCGCCGGCGGGCCAGTTCGGCAAATTGGATTAGTACGTCGTAGAGGAAAAAAGCCAGCCAGACGCTCTCGCCGCGGCCCTCCTTGCCCACCAGATTCATCCCGTCGTTCCAATCCCCGCAACCGATGAGGGGAAGGCCATGTTGACCGAATACAAAGCCGTGTTCGATGGCGCGAACACAATGCTGATACAACGTAGCCGACGCTTCCGAGCGATTGGGCAAGTCATAGTAAGATTCCTCATTCGGCTTGAGGGAACGGCCTTCGAGAAAGGGAACTGACTCGTCGAGCACGCCGGTGTCGGCAACGCACGCGACGTAGCGGCAGGTGGCGTAAGGCAGCCACAGATAATCGTCGGCGCAATGCGTGCGTACGCCGCGGCTAGCAAGGGGATGCCACCAGTGCTGCACGTCCCCTTCGAGGAACTGATGCCCGGCGGCGCGCAGGAGGTGTTCGCGGGTGAGGGCGGGCTCGGCATGCACCAAGGCCATCACATCCTGTAACTGGTCGCGGAATCCGTAAGCTCCGCCGGATTGATAGAAACCGGTGCGAGCCCATAGACGGCTGCTCAAGGTCTGATAGACCAACCAACCGTTGGCCAGCACATTAACAGAGGGATCGGGGCTTTCGATCTGCACTGCTCCGAGCGTTTGATTCCAGTATTGCCAGACTCCTTCGAGGGCGTAACGGCTGGCCTCGATGGTGCGGAAGCGGCGTATCAGCGTCTGCACGTCAACGAGGTTCCGCCCTACTCCAAGACGGAAGCTCGTTTCCCGCTCTTGCCCGGCGGGCAAATCAATCATTACCTGAACCGCCCCGCAAGGGTCCAAGCCCGCTCCTGCTTTACCCGAAAGCCGAATCTGCTTGAGGGCTTTTGGATTAGCGAGACTCCCGTTGCGGCCGAGAAACTCGTTTCGATCGCCTGTGAAGGTTCGTGTGGGATCACTCACGTCCACGAAGGCAATACGTTCGGCGAACTCTGTATTGAAAGGATTGCGTGCCAGCAGCGCGCCGGTTTTGGAGTCCTCCTCGGTCTGCACGTGCAGCGAGCTTTTTTGGCGCAACTCTCCCAGCACCCACTCCCAGTAGCCGGTGATAGACAAACGGCGCGGTCGTCCCGAGACGTTGAGCAGTTTCATGACTGCAAACTTCACGGGGGCGTCCATGGCCACATAAATAGTCAACTCGGAGGTGATGCCGTACTCGGTGTGTTCAAAGACCGAATAGCCGAAGCCGTGACGGATGACGTAGGGTGTTGCGCCGCGCGTCGGCAGCGGGGTAGGAGACCAGAATTGCCCAGTCTGCTCATCCCGAAGGTAGAAGGCTTCACCACTGGAGTCGATGACCGGATCATTGTTCCAGGGCGTCAGGCGAAACTCGTGGGAATTCTCGACCCAGGTGTAGGCGCTGCCGCTCTCGGAAACGACGGTCCCAAACTGCGGATTGGCGAGGACGTTGACCCAGGGAGCGGGAGTCACCTGGTCGGCCGACAAGATGATGACGTATTCTCGGCCATCAGGAGTAAAGCCGCCCAGTCCATTATGGAAAATCAATTCCCGCGGAGGGAGCGGCTTGGGCGAATCGCGCGCTGGGGAGCGGGCAGGCGCGAGCAACGGAATTATCGGAGGTGAAGGGCCAGGTCGTTTCAGTTGCTCGGCCAATGTTCCATTTTCATCCGCCAGGACCAGGCGAGCGACCGACTGTAGCAGTAATCCATCTTCAACGGAGAGCTGTTCGAGACGTCGAACGAAAATGCCACCGGGATGATCGAGCATTTGGGCTTCGGTGCCCGAAGCAATCAAACTGAGAATCTGGTCATGTAGCGGCTGGCGATACACGGAAACGTCTTCATTGAGAATGACCAAGTCGACCGACAGCCCTTTCATCCGCCAGTAAGCATGGGCCTGAAGGAGTTGTTGGACGAGTTCGATCCGGGTGGAGTCGCTGATACGGAGCAGGGCGATCGGCCCGTCGCCGGAGATACCATAGGCCCACAGTCCGTTTTGGCCACGCCGGTTATTGAGCAACACACTCGCGGTGGCACGCCGGGCGGGATTGGCATATATCACGGCGCCTGCCAGGCAGGCATACAGTTGAGCATCCTCTTCGGAGGCATTGAGTTGGCGGAGAGTGACCTGGCTGTGGGTCCAAGCGAGGTCCAAGGCCCGGTCGGCCATGCGCGGGTTGTAGTATTTTTCCACCAGCGACAGCGCTGCCTCCCGGCTGTCTGCCATTCCCATGACGAGGTCAACACGGGCGGTTTCGTGGGGTGCCAAGGTGACGGTGCGCCGTAGTGAGCTGATGGGATCCAAAACCGAACCGGTTGTATTGGACAGCGGTGAGCTACTCAACAGAGCGGCTGGTTCGGCGAGGGTACGGCCGCGGCCGATAAACCTGCTGCGGTCGGTTTCGCAGGAGACTTCGCCCTGATTGCCACCCTGACCCACCATGAAGTTCAAGAACCAAGGTGGTTTTTCGCCTTCGGAGCGAGGGCGGCGAGTGCAAAGAACGGCAGGGCGCGGACTTAGGAACTCGGTTTGCACGAACAGATTGCTGAATGCGGGATGGGAAGCGTCCGCCGCAGGGAGCGCGATTACAACTTCGGCATAAGTGGTCAGTTCGATAACCCGCCGGGCGCTGGAATGGTTGGTGAGAGTCAACCGGCGCAATTCGACGTCGTCTTCGGGGGAGACGCAGATTTCGGTGTGGACCTCGAAGCCGGCATGGTGCTGACGAAACTCGGCCCGGGCTTGAGTGAAGATGGCTTCGCAACGTTTGGTTACGCGCCGGCAAGGTTGATGAGCGGCGGACCAGAATTCACCGGTAGCAAGATCGCGCACATAGATAAAAGTGCCCCAACAATCACGCGTGGCATCCTCACGCCAGCGCGTGACGGCAAGGTCCCGCCAGCAGCTGTAGCCGCCACCTGCGTTGCTGACGACGACATGATAACGACCGTTGGACAAGAGGTGGACTTCGGGCGCGCGTAGATCGGGATTGGTGAAAACGCGCATGAGGCCCTCGCCATCAACGGCAAATTTCCGCGATTTAACCAATTCAAACTCCTCGGAGAGCACCTTGGCAGTGGTGTTGGGCACACGCTCCTGCAAGAGCAAGTCAGTAGCTCGGAACGACGGACACGACAGGAAACGCCTTTGCATGGGACGGTCCAGGACCCGAAACGCCAGGGCGAGCAAGCTCATTCCTTGATGATGAGCCATGAACGAGCGGATAGTGACGCTGGACTGGCCAGGGGGCAGACGTGAAGGGGTATAATCCACCGCCTCGTAAAACCCGTAAGGCCCTTCGCGTCCTTCGGAGGCGAGTTGTTCGAGGTTGTCGCAGGCTTCCCGGGGTGTAACCATCAGCGCCATTGCCGTGGCATAAGGAGCAATCACGAGGTCCTCCGCCAAACCCCGCTTTAAACCCAGGCCCGGCACTCCAAAGGCGCGGTACTGGTAATTCAGATGGACGTCGGTCCGGTTGTAGCCAGATTCGGAAACCCCCCAGGGAACGCCGCGCGATTGGCCGTACTTGATTTGTTGCCGGACGGCACCTTTGCATGTGTGATCCAGCAAGGTGTTTTCATAATTTGGCATGACCAGCAGCGGCATCAAGTACTCGAACATCGACCCGCTCCAGGAAGCCAATACGAGGTCCCCCCGCAAAGCGACGAGCAGACGGCCCAGCGAGAACCAATGGTCCTGCGAAACTTGGCCCTGGGCGATAACGACATAGCTGCACAAACGGGCTTCGGAAGCCAGCAGGTCGTAAAAGCTGGCATCAAGGCGGCTCTCGGTGGCGTTGAAGCCGATGGAGAAGAGTTCGCGTGCCGGATCGAACAAAAAGGTGAAATCCATCTCGGCCAACTCGGCGGTTTGCCGAGCCAGGGTTTCCAGAGCGAGGATGCGCTGGCCGGCGCGAGTGCTGGCGTCCCGCAGACAGCGCAACCATTGGGCCAGGCGCGCTTCCTCCTCTGTTTTCCGGGGTGAGGTTGGTTCCAGGGAGAGGGCTTGCAGCGCCGCTTCCATCAATGGGCAGAGGGATTGATCTAATTCTGACACCTGGCGCAAAGTGGGCGGCACCTGGTCGAGTGCGGCGAGCTTCCCAAAAACCGAGCCTGTTGAGTCAGGTACTAACGCCAGCCAAGGTGCCAGGGAAAGCAAATCTTCCAAATGGTTCCTGCAGTTTCGTTCTAGCGACTGAGTCCACCATCTCAATTCCTTCCCGGCTCCCACATCAAGCCCGGCAGCCAATGATGCCGCCATAGCGGTCGCCCGTTGCAGTAAATCAAATCCTGCACGTAAGGTTGGGGGTGGCTGCGCCAGGTCCGCTTCGAGGTGCTCCAATTCGGTCCTTTTGCCCGTCAATTCGTGCAGAATGCTCACCGTGTCGAACAGACCAGCGAAAACTTGAGGAGTGAGGATTGTTTGATCCTGCAATTCCACCAGGCCAGGGCCAAGGGTCAGCAGATGACCGGCGAGGTTGCCGCTGTCGACACTGGAGACATAGAGGGGCATCAAGGGTTTGAGGGTGCGTGTATCATACCAATTGAAGAAGTGGCCGCGGTATCGTTCGAGGTTTTGCATGGCGCGCAGTGCATCTTGTGTGCGCCGCAGGAATTGGCCAACCGACAGGTAGCCGAAGTCGCACGCGGCCAGGTTGGCCAACAGGGCTAATCCCATGTTGGTGGGGGAAGTGCGAGAAGCGACCACGGGAACGGGTTCTTCCTGAAAATTATCTGGAGGCAACCAGTGTTCTTGCGCCGTGACGAAGGTTTCAAAATAACGCCATGTCTTGCGTGCCGTTCGCCGAAGCAAGGCTAATTGCCTGGGCTTTAACTCCGGCGCCGCCAAAGGTTCGATGGGCTGGCTGATGCGCCAGGCGATCCAAGGCGCAGCCAACCAAAGGCCCAGGAGAGGTGCGGCCACCGACAACTGAGAACGCTGCGTCAAAACCAGGAAAGAACCGCAAATCAGAGCGACTACCGGTGCGATCCACATGGTCGCATAGAATCCCGCAGTGCCGTCGCGGGCGGCCCGCTCGGCATCGCTGGCGGTTTGCCATTCCAAAAGCCTTTTGCCCGAAAAGAGCAAGCGCACCAGAGTTCGACTGATGGCATCGAGGCTGATAAAGGCGTCGTAAGGCAGGAATACCAAGGTGAGCAGGGCTTGGCCGAGTTGGCGTCCCGAGGAGCCGACCAGCCCGCGGAGGTGCAACGTCAGCGAGACTTCCGGCGGCTTGCGGAAAAGTTCGACGCTTACCGACAAGCATGCCGGCAGGGTGATGATTGTGAGCACCAACAGGGGGCCGATGCCACCGAGGTCCGGGAGCAGCATCCAGTTGCCCAGCAGCAGCAGCAGTAGGGCGGCGGGGACCAGGCTGCGCCGGAGATTGTCGAGGATCTTCCACTGCGACAAGCCGGAAAGCGGATTGGCGATGCGCCGGGCATCAGGGCCCGGGACGCGGGGCAACAGCCACTGGGCGATTTGCCAATCGCCGCGAATCCAACGGTGCCGTCGATTGATGTCGGTGCTGTAACGGGAAGGATATTCCTCGTACAACTCGACGTCGCTGACCAGCGCAGAGCGGGCATGGCAGGATTCAATCAGATCATGGCTCAGTACGGTGTTTTCCGGAAATCGGCCGGCGACGGCTCGTTGAAACGCATCCACATCATAGATACCCTTGCCTATAAAAGACCCTTCCTGGAACAGATCCTGATAGACATCTGAAACCGCGCGCGTGTAAGGATCAATCCCGACGTCGCCGGCAAAGAGTTTGGCAAACCAGGAACGGGATGCGCTAGGAAGGGTCACGCCGACGCGCGGCTGCAAGATGCCGTAGCCTTCCGTCACGACGCCCTTTACCGGATCGAATTGCGGCCGGTTCAACGGGTGAGCGATAGTCCCGACGAGCTGGCGGGCGGCATCGCGAGAAAGCTGCGTGTCCGTGTCGAGGGTGATAACAAATTTGATGGCCAGCAGAATCGAGGTGTCGCCCACGATTTCGGAAAAGCAGTCTCTGGACCCGCCACGGAGCAGGGCGTTGAACTCGGTGAGCTTGCCTCGCTTGCGCTCATAGCCCATCCACAATCCTTCGACTGGGTTCCAACGGCGGGGTCGGTGGAACAGAAAAAAGATGTCGGGCCGGTCGGACTGGTATTTGTCATTGAGCATTTGAACTCCAGCCCGCGCCAGCCGCAACGGCGATTGGTCTTCCGGCCGGGTCTCCTCCGTTGCGTCAGGCAAATCGGTCAGCAAGGCGAAATACAGATGCTTGTCCCGGTTCGCCAAATAGTGAATCTCCAAACTTTCGACCAGCCGGGCGACCGCCCCGGAATTGGTCAACATGGTCGGCACGACCACCATGGTGCGGCACTCCGGCGCGATGCCGGTGGAGTAATCCAAGCGGGGGAGCAGGCAGGGTTTGACCAAAAAGGTGGAGAGCCAATTCATCAACGCGACGGCCAGTTGACTGGAACAAACGAGGAATACGAGCGTGAAGCAAGTCAGCTTCCAACCGTGCACCTCCAGCGCCTGTGCTCGTTGGATCAACCCAAGAGTTTCCAAGGCAGTGAGCAAAAAAACGCCGCCGCCGTAGAAGGCCAGCGGAAATTGGTGGATGCGCTGTTCGATGGCTTTACGCCAGGGCCGGCGCATTTCTGCCGCGCGTTCCAGCGCGACCAGGCCTTTGTCGATCAGGTAAAAACCCACATGGGCGGTCCGGTCTTGAATTCCTTTTTCCCGAGCACTCGCTTCGGCCATTTGAATGGCCTTTCTCGCCACGTCCGATTCCAACAATTGGCTGTGACGGGAAATGGTTTCGACTGAATGGCGATAGCGATCGCGGGTGAAAAAATCCATTTTCCCGTAAACGCCTGTGGGATCAAGCCGCAGCATCTGTTCGACCTGACTCATGTCCTCGACGAACTCGCGCCAGTCCATCGCGCCGAGGAAGCGCAGACTGTTGATCGTGTGACTGACGGAGACCTGCTCGGCGGCCTGGTTTTGGCTCTCGAGGCGGACCAGGTTCTCCATAGAAAGCCCTTGGTCGGTGAGTCTCTGCTCAAGCCAAGTCCGCGCCAAGTACATCACCGAGCGTTGGCGAGACAAGCGTTGAGAGAACTCCGCCACGAAGGCGCTAGACAATGGCAGCGTGGACCGCGCCATGTCGGCCACCACGACAACGAGGTGAGAGGGATGCTTCTCGGCCATGTCCTGCAAGCGCTCGATCCACAGGTCAGCCAAGTCGCGATCGTGCCGGGCGATCCTCAGACGAGAAGTGACCCGTCGTAGATTTTCAATCAAGGCCAACCGCAGCATGATTGGGATGGCCCACAACTCGCCTAGTTTCAAGGCAGATACCGTTTGGTACGCGGCGACGAAAGCGCGCAGCGGTTCAGCATCAATCTGAGCATCCACATGCGAAATCAATTCAAGCGCGAGGTCATAAACGCGCGGAAGCCCGGCGGAAGGACCCACCAGGAGACGAGGCAGTTCGCGGCTGTAACGCCGCGGCAGATGCCGGCGGGCCATCTGGATTTGCTCTTCAATCAGGTAGAAATTGTCGAGCAACCATTCGGCGGCGTGGGTGACGCGGCGCGTTTGGTCCACGGCTTGAGTCGCGCGGTTGTAGGCTCTGAGTATCTGTTCATTTTCATCCAACCGCGTGAGCAATCGGTTGGAGCCCCGCTGGGCCACGACTAGGTGGTTTTCTGCCAGGGCTTTGGCATGGTGGACCAGTTGTTCGAGACTGAACACCTCCGCGCGCAGAGGCTGGTCATTGGCGAAGCTGAGCGCCTGCCCACGCTCCGTCACTCGGCTAAGCAAGGCTTCCAAACCCATCTTCCGGGACAAAGCGTTCAAAACAAAATGGCTAGTTGTCGGCATGCTGCATTCGACGCGTGGTCTGTCGGAGGGGCTGCACGATTTTTCCCAGCGCAGTGTCACAAATCGGGCAGTTCCTTCGCTTGCCCCCGCCTTTGCATTTCGAGCAAAGGCGGGGCAGAAATGCCGCATAGATGAGGCAACGGAAAGATAATCCCCCGGTGAGGCCCCAGCCTAATGGATCTCGATTCTCCTGATCAGAGATTACGCTCAAAAGAAGAGTCGACAAGGCGTAGCTGACAACAGCAAGCCCGTTCTCGAAACCCTCCAAATGTATAAGTCGATGGGTGGCTTAGATGTCACCCTCGCCTCGTATTTGGTGGTTAAGATATGCATAATTACAATTAATGTAATTTCCGACAAAACCTCTCGTTTTACGGCCGCCGCGACCCATCTTTCGAGTGAATCTCCTGACAGTTATGCGAGGTTTGCCACATTACTGCTGCAGTCGGGGTTATCAATAGCCTCTCCTGTGCCGCGGATGTCCCGCTCCCCGCTGAGTTCACCCTGGGGCGCAAGAGCCCCCGCTCGCTGTTCGCCAGGCCGTGTTTCGGCCCGCGTAAGTTCCTGCCCTTCGCGGGAGAAGCCCTTGTGCGCCAGGCTGCCGCAGGTGCAGCCGGTGCCTTCAGCACAACCCTGGCAGCAATAGGTTTCTCCTTCGTGCGTATATCCTTCGCCGGGCCACTCGTTCTTGATCATGGCGCAACCCGGGCACGCAGGTAGCGGGATTGATGTGTCTGTCGATGGGTTGGTTGGTCCGATTTTAGCGGTTTCCATCATTGTCCCGTTGCTGGTTTTTATTTGAGTATTCATGGTGTAGTCCTCTCTTTGCGTGAGATGCAGTGCG
>DATJGF010000202.1:0-10343 GCA_035495315.1 Candidatus Limnocylindrales bacterium | reverse complement strand
GGCGTGTGCCGCATTTTGTGCTTCACGATGTGACGCGCAATCTTCACCGATAATGCGAAGGGAAATCGCATAATTACATTTTTGGATTTAGAATGGGGGAATGAGGGTTTAGCGTTGAGCGACCTTGGTGCCGAGCTCAGCTGCGGGAAGTTCTTGGTCCGGGGCAGCAGGCGGTGGGTCCGCTTTAAGCAACCCGGGCAGGAAGAAAGACGCAGGCGACACGCTATGGCTGGCGCTAAAACCGCCGCAACCGGCGAGGAGCGTCAGAAAGCTTGCGCATGCGGCTACCCGCAGTACTTTCCACTGTAATCTCACTAAACCAAAGTATAAATGCAGGATATGCCGGGTGCAACACCTAATTCTGGAGCTGATGGCAGGAGATTTTGTAGCCGACGACGTAAGGAGACGGCGTCTCTGGCGTAGAGCAGCATCAAAAGCGCGAATGCAGTCGTATCTGGAACGTCGAACAATCGAACATTGAACATTGAACATCGAAATTCGGAACGGTTACCGGTAGAGGAAACACCTCGCACGCGACATAGGAGTTCCCTGTTCAGCGTTCAGCGTTCAATGTTCGATGTTCGATGTTCAGGCTTGGGAATTCTTAGTCTCTTCCCCAGGATAAGCGTCTGCTCGTGTCTAGTCTTGTTATTTGCGACGGCTTTATCGGGTCCAGGACATGCGGCCGAGTCATCTCCTCGGGCACAAGCCGAGCGGGTTTATCAGGAGAAAGCCAAAACATACCAGGAGCAACCAGGCCATGCGGAGGCGGCCTGGCAATTCGGTCGTGCCAGTTTCGATTTGGGGGAGTTGGCGACCAATAACACCGAGCGAGCTGAAATCGCCGAACGCGCGATTGCCGCCTGCCAAAAGGCCCTCGTCACTAATGCCAATTGTGCTCCAGCCCACTATTACCTCGCTCTGAATCTGGGCGAATTGGCCCGCACCAAGAGCGTTGGCGCTCTCAAAATTGTCACCCAAATGGAGCGTGAATTGACGGCCGCAGCGGACCTCGATAAGAATTTTGATTTTGCCGGAGCTGATCGCAGCCTCGGCCTGTTGTATCGCGATGCGCCTTCTCTCATCAGCATTGGCAGCCGTTCCAAGGCCAGGCAGCATTTGCAGCGCGCTATCGAGCTCGCTCCTGAGTATCCCGAAAACCGCCTCGACCTCATCGACAGCTGCCTCAAATGGGGCGACCGGACCCAGGCGCGCCGCGAGTTGGCCGCCGCGCAGGCGATTTGGCCCAAGGCGCGCGAAAAACTGAAAAGCCCCGAGTGGAGCGCCAGTTGGAAAGAGTGGGACGCGCAATTGGAGGCTTTCACGAAGAAAGTCGAAGAAGCGTCGAAGCTAGAGTCGCCAAGACATTGAGACAACAGGCTAGCCGTAGCGGGCAGCCACTTCGAGAAATCCGAACAGCAAGGCCCTCGGATTTGGAACGTTTTCGCGAAACCCGGCGCAATCTGGTTACGCGGGCACCACCGCGATCCAATTGTTGTCACCGAACTTCACTTTAAATCTTTCTGCCAGGGTTTCCGCCGCCGACTGAGATTGCACCAGGGCGAAACTCGTAGAGCCGCTGCCGGACATCAATGTCGCAATGGCGCCGTTTGTGCGCAGAAACTCCTGGAACAACACGAGCAAAGGGAATTTCCAGAAAGCCGGCGCTTCAAGAGAATTGTAAAATTGCGACGCGGCAGTCTTCAAATCAGAGGATTGAAGCAGCGAGATGAGCTGCTTGGCCCGGCCAGCCCGGCCATTCAGCGCCTCGGGAAAACGAGCCAACTGCTGATACGCCCACGCAGTCGCAATGCCGAATCCCGGATAAATCAGCAGCAGCGCGCAGCCGTTGAGGCATGCAAACATTTCCAGGGGTTCAATCTTCTCACCGCGGCCGGTGCCCAGCGCCGGTTTATTGTGGAGGAAAAAGGGGACGTCCGAGCCCAGCGACGCTGCCAGTTCGTGCAGACGCGCTGGAGCCAGCGGAGATCCAAAAAGTTCGTTAAGTCCCAACAATGTGGTCGCGGCATTCGCACTGCCTCCTCCCAGGCCAGCTGCCATGGGAATGCTTTTCTCCAATTCCAATTGGACGCCCTCGGCAATCTTTGCAGACTCAAGGAACGAAGCCGCGGCGCGATAAACCAGATTCGCTGAATCGGTCGGCAACGAAGGTTCGTTGCACTTCAATTGAATTCCCTTGCCGCCGATAGAAAAGCGCAGCCGGTCGTAAATGCGGACGGGGTACATGACCGTCTCGAGGTCATGGAAACCATCGGGACGCTTGCCGAGGATATTGAGCAGCAGGTTAACTTTACAGGGCGACAGCTTTTCCAGCGCCATGAGCGCTATCTAGTAGCTGGACCGTCGAGCAAAAGCTAACTAAAAACCGACAGGGTATGCCGACGATCAGTGTGTATCGAAGATACGAAAGCGGCTGCCCGGCATGAGCGGGTGAACGTCGCCGCCCGCAAAACCGAGGTTTGTGTCGGTTGAGAATGCGGAATCTTCAACCAGGGTGGGTGCGTAGCTATCCGGGTAAACGGGGCCGGGCGACAAATAGTCCGTAGCGACGGGGTCGTAGGGCGGGAACGGGGCCGTAACCATCTCATAGACGCCGATGCCTGTGCGTGCCAAGGTACGATTCAAACCGCGAATGAAACCGGTCGCGTAGGCAGCGTCTGGACTGTCAAAGAGGGCCGTCTGTTCCATGGAGCGGCGTATTTCACCCATCCGCAATGGCTCCATGACGTTGGTCATCCCGCGGCCGAATTTATTTTCAACATTGGCGCAGCCTGTCGCCAGCAGACCTAACACCGCCAGGAGGAGAAAGCTCTTACACATAAGGTTTGGTTCATTAACCGGTAGATTTCTTTTCTGGCCGACAACATAACCCCTGCTCGCACAAGTTGTAAAGAGATTTTGAGGATTGTCCGGAGAATCCTTGTCGCTGAAAGGATTTCCGGGACTACGCAGCGGCGGCGCTTTCTTCAGCGGCCACCCGCTTCTTCTCCTGGCGTTCCCAGTACCAGGCAATCCAGACACTGACCTCGTAGAGGATTTGCAGCGGTACTGCCATCAGGATTTGGGTGATAACTTCCGGCGTCGTCAAAACTGCGCCCAGAATGACATTGATGACAATGACGTAACGCCGCGCCTTGGAAAGTATCGCATAATTGAGCACTCCAATCTTAACCAGGGTTAGGACTACGACTGGCAATTCAAAACCCAGCCCCATACCCAGCATGAATTTGCAGACAAACCCGATGTAATCCTCGGCCCGCCACTGATTCACGGCCAGTCCGAGCCATTCGGCATATTGCGCTGAAGCCGCCAAGGCCACCGGCATCAAGACAAAATAGCAAAAGCTTACGCCTGTCAGAAACAGGCCAGCGCCAAAGGCCAGTCCACGATAGACATACTTTTTCTCCCGCATTTTCAACGCCGGAAATACGAAGCATGCTACAAAGTAGAAGATGAATGGGGCAGCCACCACCAGACCGCCATAGAAAGCCACTTTAGTCGCGACGATGAAAGAACCGGCAGGACTGAGATTGATGATTTCTATTGCGAGCCTCTCCCGTTTGCCCGAGTCCGCTTCGGCATCCGGCGCGATCTTAAGCCCCAAAGTGAGGTTCGTGCCGCTTAGAACCGGCACAATCTCGAGCTGGACGTTGGAGTTGGTTCCCAGTACGGAACTCCAAGCCTCGTTAGTCGCGACGATGAAGTGGCCAACCTGGTTAGTGCCGAAAGTAACTCGGATGGTTTGGCCACCCTCGTGGTGACGCGCCGGCGCACGTCGCAACGGCCACTCGAGGATGCGCATCATGTAATTACCCCCGAGCAGGCAAATGAGCATCGCGACTCCGCCGGCGGAAAGGCTTTTAATGAGTACCCACCGCAGATCCTCGAGGTGTTCGAGGAACGACTTTACCGGTCCGCCCTCTTCGTCCTCTAGTGCCTCAAGCGGTTGCGCTTCGGGTTCATCCACCATGATTGGAACCCCTCAGCGACTTCAAACCTTTGGACTGGTAGAAGACTGGGGAACAGTTTGATTGGTCTCGACGTGCGGCGTCTCGGTGGAGACAGAAGGGTTGGTGGTAGGCGGCAGGCGCTTAGGTGGCGGCGAAGTTTCATCCATTGCATTCGAAACCTCCTCCGTCACTTCCCGCGTTGCCTTCTTAAATTCCTTAATACCGGTACCCAATCCTTTGGCCAGCTCTGGCAGCTTCTTGGCCCCGAACAAAATCAGCACCAGGGCGAGAATAAGAATAATCTCGCCTCCACCGAGGTTAAACAGGCCGAACAATACATTCATATGTGAGCTAACCATGCTTAGAAATGCTAAGCCGAGCGCACCGAATAGTAAAGCCGCAAAATGCTCCCGTAATGCAGAGTTTCACTCTGCTGTACCGCCGAGTTCCACTCGGCCTGCTCTCAAAACCATCACTCGCACAGGCCTTTACAAACGATTGCAGATTGAAAAAACTGCGGTAAAACAAAGTAGAACTCTGTGCTACTACTGGGGCAACTCGTTTCAGCACTGATTGTGCCTTACTTCCCAGCTTGCGTGGTCCGGCTGTAACGCTGCAGGGCAAGTTCACGGAAGCGAGTTTGCACTTGCCACCACGCCGGCAGACCAAAGCCGACGTCCGCGGCAATGCCCAACCAAAACCACAAATACAGGAAGAAATTCCAACCTGGCGGCGGTCCCCCCGCCGTCGACAGCGTCGCCAGGGCTGCGACGGCTCCATAGATTACCCACGGCAAAATCATCACGCGTGAAATCGTGCTGATACTGGCAAGATTGGGAGTACGTGAGGTTAACGCGGCGGACATACTGACCCATATCAAAGCCGTCGTGTCGGCAATCAGCAGAACAATTCCTGCTATCCCCAGCCGCATTATCAAGGGAGGGTTGTCGGTACTGTGCTGGGAAATGGCGGTAATCAGGATTATTTGCACAACGATGCAGACCAAAAGAGGTTTCAGAAACTGGCGCTGCAAAGCGAGCAATTGGCCCTTTACAATATCCCGTGCGCCTAGTGGAGTAGAAAGCAACAGTTCCAATGTTCCCATTTTCTGCTCCTCGGCCAGCCGTTGACCTGCCTCAATCGCGATCCAAAGCTTGAATACCGAGTTAAGCATCAAGGTGGTCGTCAGTCCAAGCGATTCGTCCCACCAATTGATTTCGGTTTGCAGTCGCAGGTAGAACCACCAGCCAGCGACGAAAACAAGAAACACCCACACCATCGTCGGCTTCCACCGCGCCCGGGAGGCCAGCCAGCAAAACGCGTTGACCGGCAGAAGGAGGCGGCGCAACGCCTGGCGCTTCGCCGGCGTGCCGTACGCCCAGCGCCGCCAACGGTCGCGCCACAACTCCTTATTCTGAGTTGCAGGGTGGTCCTGCCATGAATGGGGTGCCCTCCAACTCGCCAACGCGACCAAGAGCCACGTCAAAATGTGAATAGTGGCTGACGACCACCAGAATCGGGTCGGATCCAATCGGTAATAGATGTCGAAGCAGTTAAATAACGTGTAAAACGGGCACGAGAAAAACAGCGGATGGACGACAAGATTATTGGTTGTGAAATAGGCGATTGCGCCGACGGCTGCTGGCGGGATGCCGATCAAAACCAGAAGCAGGAGCAGATTAGCTCCGGCGGCCTGGCGGGCGTCCCAGCTAAACACGGAAACGAATACCCCGATCGCCAATGAAAAAAGGAATGTATTTACCAGCAATAATAACACTCGCCAAAATTCGCCTTGCGTGATTCCTCCCAGCAATATGGGAATGGCCAGCACGGGGAACATCGCCATTAACCCATAAAACGCATTGACTGAAGTGGCTGCCAACTTGCCCAGAACAACGTCATATCCTTTTAAATCCGTCAGGAACAGCAAACCCAATGTGCCTTCTCGCTTTTCCTCGCTCAGACAATCGGCTGTCGATCGCCGCCCCGATGCCAGGCAATAGATCAACGCGACGAACGACAGGCTGCTAAAAATCTGTTGTGCGACTCTTTGCCGAGGGGTGCGAGCGTTGGCAATGTACAAAAAGAAACCGATTAAGATCGCCGCCATGGCGACTACGAGCCTGACCCAGTAGGTGCTGTGCCGGCGGGAGGCAACGCGGAGCTCTCGATCAACTATCGGCAAAAAGATCATCGGCCAGCTATTGGATCAACAAAGCTGAGAGGAGTTGACAAGTCTGTTGTTTTGCCGTCACGCGAAACCTGCTATCTTTCTCACATACTCAGCCTTGTCTTCCCGGTCCAATGCCTACACCCTTCGGCCTCATCTGAACATGAAATCCAGATCATTGTATCCCATATGTCCGCAGCACGAAAGAAGGGGCTTGCCTGGAGCTGCTGGCCGGCCACTAACGGGGCTGCCAATCAATCGTTCTCCTCCTCCTCCTCCTCTCGCGTCGTTGTCCGAAAAACGTTAGCTCCAATCGAACGTTGACAGCCGCGCGTCCGGTTTTTTACCTTCTGCCCGCAACGCCAGAACGCTTTGCCCCCGAATTCACGTTCGGGGATTTTTATTGAACCTATATGGCCAACACCATACTCGTCGGCGCCCAATGGGGTGATGAAGGAAAGGGCAAGATCATCGATGTGCTGACCGAAAGTGCGGACATTGTGGTCCGCACCCAGGGCGGCAACAACGCTGGCCACACCGTTCATATTCGTGGCCAGAAGTACATCCTGCATCTGGTCCCTTCAGGTATTTTGCGAAAAAAGAAGATTTGCGTCATTGGAAACGGCGTCGTGGTGGATCCCGTGAGCCTGGTCGAGGAGATCAGAGTCCTGAAACAGCTCGGCATCCGGATCGGCGGCAATCTCTTTTTGAGCGAGACGGCGCACGTTGTTCTTCCATATCACAGAGAGCTGGATGCTCAGCGGGAGATCCTGAAGGGCAAAAACAAGATCGGCACCACCAAACGCGGAATTGGTCCCGCCTACGGCGACAAAGCCGCGCGCACCGGCCTGCGTGTAATTGACCTGGTCAATCCCAAGCGTTTCAAACAATTGCTCGAGTTGAAGATCAAGGAAAACAACGAAATCCTTCGCGCTTTCGGTGCCCAGCCCCTTTCTTTCAAAAAGGTATTGGCCGAGTACCGCGCGGCGGGCGATTACCTCGCGCCGTTTGTCACTAACACCGTAATCCTCCTCCATGAAGCGGTGCGCCGTGGCGACGACATCCTTTTCGAAGGGGCGCAAGGCACATTCCTCGACATCGATCACGGGACTTATCCATTCGTTACCTCCTCCAACACCACCGCCGGCGGTTCATGCACCGGGTCGGGGATTCCACCACATCGCATAGACCGGGTCGTGGGCGTTATGAAAGCCTATACGACGCGCGTCGGCGAAGGGCCGTTGCCCACAGAAAACGCCGAAATTGCTGACATGTTGCACGCGATGGGGCGCGAATTCGGCGCGACCACAGGACGGCCGCGCCGCTGCGGGTGGTTTGATTCCGTCGCGACACGCCATGCCTGCATGGTCAACGGCATTGATGAATTGGCGGTAACCAATATCGATGGTTTGGATTCGGTCGAAACTATCAAAGTTTGCATCGGTTACCGAGACGGTCGCCAGCGCTTCGATTACGTGCCGAACGATATTGAACTGCTCGCACGCTGTCAGCCGGTCTATGCTGAATTTCGGGGTTGGCGCAGTCCTACCCACGAAGCCCGTTCCTGGAAAGAACTGCCTGCCAAGACGCGTTCGTATCTCAAAGCCCTGGCCGAGCTTACCGGTGCTAAACTGACAATTGCTTCGGTCGGACCGGGCCGTGAGCAAACCATCTTTGTGCCTTAACCCATTTGGGTGTGACACTTAGATGGGAACTTTTTATAGTTCCACGGTGCCGATGCAGCAGTTCCAAACCCTGTTCTGTAACCGATTCCACTGCCCAAACGGTGAATACGAACAACGCGCACTGCGTCGCTGCTTATATTGGCACGCCCGGCTTTTGGAACCATTGCTGCGGAGCTTGAAACCTCGTTTCTTCGAAAAAGATTTGAACTTCATTCAGTACCTGGGTGCGGCTACAGACTGGGAAGAGGCCAGAACAGATATTAACAATTTCTATCTTTTTAACGAGGGCCACCCGGACTTTCTGCGGTCACGCCTTCGATTGCGAGTTTCCGGCAGGAAAGCCAGCCGGTTGGCGCGTCAACTCCTCACCTCGGCGGGGACCTAGAAGATCCAACTCGCGCCGTCTTTAGCGCAGTAGCTGCTTTTCGAGGTAACTGACGACCTGACGGACGTTGGGGTCGATCTCCATGCGGTCTTTGACCATTCGGCAGGCGTGAAGAACCGTCCCATGGTCGCGGCCGCCAAAGGCCTCGCCGATCGCGCTTAAGGAGCTTTCGGTCATTTGCCGCGATAGAAACATCGCGACTTGCCTTGGGAACGCGATATTTTCCGGACGCCTCTTGCTGGTCATGTCGGCCAGGCGAATGTCGAAATGTTCTGCGACTTTCTTTTGGATCGTCTCGATGCTGATGGAATAGCGCCCTTCCTCGTGAAGGATTTCACGCAAGAGCCCCTCAATGACTTCCAGGCTAAGCTTTTTGCCCGTCAACGAAGCATAAGAAGCCACCCGAATCAGGGCCCCCTCCAGGCGGCGAATGTTGGTTCGAATGCGATTCGCGAGAAAATTGAGGATTTCTTCCGGGAGGTGGACTCCCATCAACTGGGCTTTCTTATTTAGAATCGCCAGCCGCATTTCGACATCGGGCGGCTGCAAATCAGTCACCAGACCCCATTCGAAACGCGAAACCAGGCGTTGCTCAAGGTTCTGAATCTCGCTGGCGGGGCGGTCACACGTTAGCACGATTTGCTTATGCGCCTCATGCAGCGCGTTGAACGTATGGAAGAATTCCTCCTGAATGCGCTCCTTGCCCGCCAGGAATTGGATATCATCAATCAAAAGGACGTCCGTCTGCCGATATTTCTTTCTGAACCGAACCAATTGATTGTTCTGAATTCCGTCGATGTACTCGTTGGTGAATTTCTCCGACGAGACGTAAGCTACCCGAGCTCCCTTCCTGTGGCTGGTAACATACTGCCCGATAGCATGCAGCAGGTGCGTCTTGCCCAACCCCACACCGCCGTAAAGGAACAGCGGGTTGTATGATTTGCCTGGCGACTGCGCGACCGCTTGGGCTGCAGCATAAGCGAAGTTGTTGTTGTTCCCAACCACGAACGTCTCGAAGGTGTTTTTGGGATTAAAACTGACTTCAATGGTAACTGCGCCTCGCTCAAGCGCCGGTTCGACGGCCTTGGCTTTCTCGCTTGGGATCGGCGTCGCCGGCTTTGAGGGTGCCGTCGCCCCAACTTTAAATCTCACTGGCAATTGGCGGCCAGCCGCTAGTGCTACCACGTCCTGCAACAACCCCATATAATTATCCTTCAGCCAAACCTCACAAAAATCATTCGCTACCTCCAACACGATTGCGTTGTGATCGTCATCGCAAACATGCAATGGAGCAAACCACAGATTGTAGGTATCGGCACTCAACATCGAGCGCAACTGCTGCTGTGCTGCAGCCCAAATCTTATCGGCGGAAGCTTGCATTTTCTTTCCAAAAAAAGCCCATTTTCGGGCATTTATTCACCTGGCTACTTACCGCACTTTAACAAGGCCTTTCAGACCTTTGCCCGCCCTTTGAAGTGACTCTGTGCCAACAAATTCCATGACCATTTTTTGAATGAAGTGCGTCAATCGTTTTCGTACACTTACAAGATATTCAAAGTCAGATACTTACAGATAAAACTCGGCCGGCTCTGCCGTGCAAGGGTCCTGCGGACCTGGACTCTTGAGAATGGCGCGCTGTGCAGTCAGTTTTTTACGGCAATTCGGACATAAGTTGCTAGGACAACATATTAACTCTTGTTCACGAGTTATTCACAGGCGGTTTTTCGCACGAAAACCAGCCATTTTCTTCAAGTTTTTCACGCAAAAAGTACTGCCCCAATACCGGCGTTCAATCGGTTCCTTATACATCGTAGTAGAGGAAGAATTCATATGGATGCGGTCGCAAACGCAGCGCATCATGCTCCTTGCGCTTGGACGATATCCACATATCCAGAAAGTCCGAAGTAAACACATCCCCTTTTAGCAGGAATTCGTGATCCTTCTCCAGGCAATCCAACGCCTCACCCAAACTCCCCGCCACGTTCGGCACTTTCTTCAATTCCTCCGGCGGCAACTCGTAAATGTTCTTGTCCAGCGGTTCACCCGGCTCGATCTTGTTCTGGATCCCATCCAACCCGGCCATCAGTAGCGCCGCAAAGGCCAAATACGGGTTGGCCGCAGGGTCCGGGGGC
>DATJGF010000201.1:0-9155 GCA_035495315.1 Candidatus Limnocylindrales bacterium | reverse complement strand
TCGCTAACCAGTCAATGAAGACGAACCGCCGCCATCAGTATCCGCTCATCCAAACTGGAATGTTCGCACGGCTTTCAAACGCTTTGCGTTTGTTCTCGGCGGCGGTCGCTTATTTTCGTCGTTATACCGCCGTGCTTACATTGGTGCCATGAGAGAATTGACTCGCAACAAGCCTGTCGCGTACGTCAAGGTTTCATTCGCCGGAGAACCCCCGCCGGTTGGTCTTGGCGCACGGATTCTATATAACGTAGACCCACCGCTACCTCAGAGGCCCGACGGTCAGCGTGGGTGGATGGTCACAGAGCCTTGTCCTGAAAAGGTCAGAGTCAAGTTCTTGGCCATGGTCCTAAACGTAGAGCCATTCAAGGTGGTCGCCGACTTGCTGAATTTGGGCATTTCCCCAAGTACGGAGCAGACTGTGCCTTTCGAGAAGGCCCTCGAATTACTGCGGCACCATGGCTACACAATTCGGGAGGTATAACCATTCCGCCGCAGCGAACTCCGCGACTGCGCTGGTTTTGCAAATCGTCGGTCAGTGGCGCGGAGTCGCTGGCCGGAACAGTTAGGCTGCCACAGAAGCACATGACCTTGGCACCCAAAATCCGTTGCTTGGCAGAGCACGAGTGGGCGATCTATAAAGACCTGCGGCTGGCCGCGCTGGCCGAGTCGCCAGATGCTTTTGGGAGCACGTTCGCCAAAGAAGCACAACGCTCCGATGCCGAATGGGCTAACCGGCTCACTTCGGGCGTCAACTCATCTTGGGATTTTCCGATCGTGGCTGAAATAGACCGTCAGCCCATTGGCCTGGCTTGGGGCCGCATCGAAGAATCCAATCCCACCGTGGCGAACCTTTATCAGGTGTGGGTCTATCCAAACTACCGGCGTCTTGGAGCTGGACAGCTGTTACTGGAAGCGGTCACGACCTGGGCGACAGGCAAACAAGCCCATTTCCTTGAATTGGGCGTCACGCGCGGCGACACTCCAGCCATGCGGCTCTATACACGCGCCGGTTTTGAGGCTGTAGGCCAACCTCAGCCCATACGTCCAGGCGCAGAGTTGTTGGGCCAACGGATGCAGCTAAAACTGAAAAAGGTGACAACCTAACCGCGCTTGCAGGCGACCGTCCTTCGTGCTCCCTCCGGTCGCGCTCGGCCGGCGCCTGAAACGCAACGTTCATCGATAAGCGGCTGTAACAACGAAACCCCAACCGCTCCCAGCAAAAGCCCAATCACATATCGCTTCCACGTCCGCGGGCCTTCGTACAGTCGCCGGCACAGCCAAAACACCGGCAGCGAAACCATTCCCCAGGAGGACCAATATACGAACTCCTTCCAGAACACGCTGGACCACGTCTGATTCGGAACGTCCCAGTACAATTGCGGCGCGCAAACGATCATCAGCAGAACCCAAATCCCGATATACCTCAACCACACCAGCAGATTAGGTGGCCAGCTTTTAGGTCTGCTCATGAACAAACTCTAATCTACAGGTCAAGTTGCAACTGCACCACCACAAGTTGTAGCCGCCGACGTAACGAGGTTGTAGCCCCCGACGTCAGGAGGCGGGGAACTCACGTCGCTTCAGCTCCAGATCACGCTACGGCGAAGGGGTCAAACCGTAGGTTGGTCCGGCCACTCAGCTATAGAGTTCCAGCCTACGGTTTGACCCCTTCTGAACCCATCCACCAGGCCAGAACTTTTTCGCTCTCCGACACGATTTGTCGGAGCTCCGACACGGTTTGTCGGACCATACAAACTGCAACGATGAGACCTAATGAACCAATCAGCACCAACTACCGGCATCCAGGCACTACGACCTGCCTGGGCCGGCCCGCAAAGCGTCTGTTGGCCACTTTTCTGCCCCGTGGGACACGGTTTGTCCCTCCTGAGACACGGTTTGTCCACCCATATAGGGTGAACTGCAACGATGAGACTATGAACAATCAGCACCAACTACCGACAGCCAACCAGTGCGACAGGTCTGGGCCAGCGTTCTCGCCACACAATTCCAGTAACCTCAACCCCAATCCTCAATCGCTCTTGACTCTTGCTCCTCCTCATTCTCCCTCTCGGTCCTCCTTTAACCGGTTCGCACCGGTTGGAACCAATTGGAACCGGTTGGAACCCAAGTGCCGCTCTCACCCGCCGCTCCCCCAAAACTCTTCGCGAACTTTCAGTTCCTTTCAGTTAATTTCACTTGATTACGCCCAATTACAGTTCCTGCACTTCCATCGCGAACTGAAACTTCGATTCCAATGCCGATCCAAATTCGAAATGAAGGGTCGGATCTAAATTTTAATTTTCTACAATTACTCCTGGCTTGCCAAACGGCCCCCGGTTTACCTCGAAGAACCTTGTTACAGAGGGACCAAAGGCACTGGGACAACCTTCCTAATATTCTCTCATCAAACTCGCCCTTTCGCAGGTTTCTCCGTAACCCGTTCATTCAACCTTCTTAAAATAAGCTCCTTTCGGCTAAGAAGACTCTGGCCCCGCGCGGCGGTACTCTTTCCTCGTGATTGAAAATAAATCTCGCTTCATGCAAATCAGGTTTGCCCACGCCGGCAGTTCCCTCGCCAAAACTCACCGCGCCTGTCCTTGTCCACATTGGCCCGCTTTCGGACTCCCTCAACACGCTCCTCGCATTACGCTGTCTTACGCTGAATTACGCTATATTACGCTAAATTACGCCATTTTTATCGCGTCTCTGTGGTCAAATACACACCGACAATTTGCAGCTTCTGCTGCGCAGCCTCGATTCCAGTTGACGATTTCCTTTTGGGGCTCAACGATTTCGCGCATGGCTCAGAATCCAGCTCTGCTGGCAGGGAAACGTCTCGTCATCATCGGCGGGACGGCCGGGCTGGGGCTTTCGGCTGCCAAGGCGTTTGTCGCCGCTGGCGCGAAGGTGGTTGCACTTGGCTTGGCAGCCGAAGAGTCCGAAGAGTTGGAGCCCGGAACGCCAAGCTCGATATCGATACTTCTCGCAGAAGCTACTGACCCAGGCAGCGCTACCAAGGCAATTGAGCAATGCCTCACACAGTTCGGCGGGTTTGATGGGCTCTACCACGTTGCCGGTGGATCTGGACGGCGCTGGGGAGATGGGCCCCTTCACGAAATTTCGGATGAAGGATGGCACAAGACCATCGACCTGAATCTTACTTCGGTGTTTTTTTCCAACCGCGCTGCGGTACGACAGTTTCTGGCGCAAAAGACCGGCGGCAGTATTCTCAATCTGGCAAGCGTGTTGGCGATGGCACCCTCGCCGACGTACTTCGCGACGCAGGCGTACGCTGCCGCAAAAGCTGCAATAATCGGCCTGACGCGATCCTGTGCGGCAATGTACGCGTCGCAAGGCATCCGGTTCAACGCGTTGGCGCCGGGCTTGGTCGAGACCCGCATGGCCGAACGGGCCGCCGGTAATCCTGAAATTATGGCATTCACAAAAACCAAACAGCCGCTCGATGGCGGCCGCATAGGACAACCGGAGGATCTGGATGCGGCCGCAGTGTATTTCCTCTCTGATGCCTCGCGGTTTACTACCGGACAGATTCTGTCGGTGGACGGTGGCTGGTGTGTTAGCGAGGGTCAGTTCGGTTCAAAGTCATGAGTTACGCGATAGGTTTAGATCTGGGAGGCACCAACGTAAAGGGCCTTGCCGTCACCATGAAAGGCAAAGTGCTTGCCGAAACGGCTCTGCCGACGGCTGACAAAGGCGATGGCAAATGGATGCGGAACGTTGAACAAGTGCGTGCGCATTTGCGGAAGCGCGTCGGACGTGAGCCTGACTTTATCGGCTTAGCCGCGCCTGGCCTGGCGGCGCGCGATCATCGGTCGATTGCCTTTATGCCGGAGCGGCTTCAGGGATTGGAGAACCTGGTTTGGCAAGAGTACTTTGATGTGAGTCACCCTGTGCCTGTGTTGAACGACGCGCACGCTGCTTTACTCGGCGAAGTCTGGCGGGGGGCCGCCAAAGGCGGTTCCAATGTGATCCTGCTGACACTCGGCACCGGTGTCGGTGGGGCAGCCTTAGTCGATGGCAGACTTTTGCATGGCCATATTGGCCGCGCCGGGCATTTTGGGCATCTTTCACTTGATCCCCTGGGGCCGCCCGACATTACCGGCACGCCCGGCAGTCTCGAAGACGCGATAGGAGATTCCACTGTGAGAAAACGTTCAAAAGGGAGATTCAGTTCGACTCGAGCTTTGGTAGCTGCCAGCCGTCGTGGGGATGTCGAAGCCAAGCGGGTCTGGCGGGAGTCTTTACAAGCATTGGCTGCCGCGGTCGCCTCGCTCGTCAATATTCTCGATCCGGAAACAGTCATCATCGGCGGAGGCATCGTACAGGCTGGTCCGGCATTGTTTCGGCCCTTGAAACAATTCCTTGATCAGTTCGAGTGGCGCCCGGGCGGCGCACGAGCTCGCATAGTCCCAGCACAACTCGGCGGCCGCGCTGGGGCGTTCGGAGCCGCGTGGAACGCGATACACTTTGAGGCCAAATGACCTTCCCTTGTAGCAGTCGACGTAAGGAGACTCCATTTGCGTTGATTGTAGCAGTCGACGTGAGGAGACTCCAATTTGGGTTGGTGCCAGAAAAAAAGAAACCCCTCAGACCCTCTCCCCTTGGCAGGGGAGAGGGAGAATCGCATCCAGCTTGTTGGGAATGCTGTGGCGACCGGGAGAATTGGACGACGATGGACGAGAAAGGGAATGCTCGTCTCGTTTACAGTTCCGCACAAGGCTCCATTGCAAAATGGACTTAGCTTGACTCACTGCAAGAGACCGTCATGACCTCGCGCGAACGCATCCTGGCGGCGGTTAATCACCTGCCGGTCGACCGCGTGCCGATCGATTTTGGCGGGACTCGTCAGTCCGGCATTTCCGCCTGGGCCTACATCCGTCTACGCGAGCGGTTGGGATTGGCCTTGCGGAGACCCGCCAGGATTTTCGACACCTACCAAATGCTGGCGGAGATCGAACAGGACGTTGCCGATAGGTTCGGGGCAGATTGCGTCGCGTTGAACCGGCCCGCGATTGCCTTTGGCATCCGCAACGAGAATTGGAAGATCTTTGAATTCGAAGGGCTCCGGGCCGAGGTCCCCGGCGGATTCAATCCTGAACCCGATGGCGAAGGCGGCTGGGTGCTCAGGCGCGACGGCCAGGCAATCGCTGCGATGCCTGCCGGTGGCTTTTATTTTGATCGACTGGAAAAATATCCTGGTGCAACTCATCCGGATTTAGCGACATGGCGCGTTCCGCGTCTGGACGAATTGACGCTCGAACATTTTCACGTTCAGGCCGAGTTGCTGTTCACCGGCACGGATAAAGCTGTTATCGCCGCGCTCGGTCCGCCTTACGAGCTCTTCAACGGGATTGGGCAGGGCGGGTTTGAGCAATGGATGCTGACGTTTGCCTCTGAGCCGGAATACGTAAACGAGCTGTATGCGGAGTTGGTCGAGGCCTGGCTGCAGAACCTCGTGGCTTTTCATGCCGCCGTCGGCGATCGCGTTCAAATTATTCAAATCTGCGATGATTTCGGCACGCAACACGCACCCTTTCTTTCTGCAAAAATGTTTCGAGAACGACTCCTGCCGGCCTATAAGCGCGCTTTGGACTGGATCCATGGACATACCCCCTGGAAGGTCCTGCTGCACTCGGACGGTGCCTTGGTGCCGTTATTGCCGTCGATTATCGAAATGGGGGTCGACATCCTTAACCCAGTGCAGACCTCGGCCGCCGGCATGAATCCGGAGCACTTGAAGCGTGAATTTGGGTCGCGCCTGGTATTTTGGGGTGGCTCATGTGACCCGCAGAGCACGTTTGTCTATGGGACACCGCGAGAAGTTGCCGCCGAAACGGAGAAGAATCTGGCTGTTTTTACTCAAGGCAGTGGCTATGTTTGTGCACCAATTCACAATATTCAGACCAACGTGCCGCCCGACAACGTGATTGCGCTATTTGATACAGCACTGAATTTCCATGAACGACCCATCTCCAGCTCACAGTTACCTGCAGCTTTCACGCGGCCTGGTTGACATCGTCGAGGCGCAGATTCCCCAGATCCAGCAGGCCGCCGACTGGTTCGCCAAGAGCATTCTGGCCGGCCGAATGGTTCACATCTTCGGCTCGGGCCACAGCCGGATCATGGTCGAGGAAATGTGGCCGCGCTATGGCTCGTTTCCGGGATTCAACCCGATTGTCGAGCTTTCGTTGAGCTTCCATAACCTGGTGGTGGGAGCCAACGGCCAGCGCCAGGCGATGTTTCTGGAGAACGCTTCCGGTTTGGCCGAACGCATCCTTCGCAATTTTGCGCTGAGGCCGGAAGACTCCGCGTTGGTGATCTCTTCGAGCGGCTGCAATTTGGTGCCCATCGAAATGGCGCAAGGCTTTCAAGCGCGCGGCTTGAAGGTGGTCGTCATTATCAGTCGGCGCCATTCAGAGGCAAGTCCTTCGAAGCACGCCAGCGGAAAAAAGCTGCAGGATTTTGCCGATCTCGCGCTTGATACCGGCGCGCCTCCGGGAGACGCGATGGTGCGAATTCGCGGCCTGGAATCGCCGGTCTCACCCGGTTCAACCGTGGGAGGCTGTTTGCTCGTCAATGCAATTAAAGCTGAAGTCGCGGAACGTTTAACCAACGCGGGTTACCCGCCCAAGGTGCTCAGTGGTGCTGCGATTGTGGGTGCCGAGCGCGCTGCCCAGATTTTTGAAGCCGCCTACGATGAGCACGCGCACAGAATAGCGCGGCTCTATGCGGAAGCCGGGACGTGAAATGAATGACGAATGACGAAAGAATTCCGAATGGCGAATTCGAATCATGGGACGCGAGCTGACCAGACATGACGCACAGTCGGAGTAATGCCAGAGCCAAGGGCGCTCCAATGCAATTCCCCTCACCCCGACCCTCTCCCGGCGGGAGAGGGAGACTCGCCGCCAGCCAGTTGGTGAAACCGAGTTGTTCGAATTTCATTGCGGCACGCGCAGCCTGTTCCCTCTCCCTTCGGGAAAGGGTAAGTGAGGGGAATTAGATTTAGCCTGGTTAACTAAGAAACTTAGCAACGACATGACCGACTATCCGCTTCGCACCACTGTTATCGGCAGCTACCCGTTTCCAGGCTGGCTTGAGTTCGCGTGTCAACACTTGGACCAATTCGGCGCTGACGACCGGGCTGAACTCCAGGATGATGCGGTTATCGCTGCCATCCACGATCAATTGGCAGCGGGTTTAGATGTGATCACCGACGGCGAGCAGACTCGGCTCGATTTTAATTTGTCCTTTTATGGACACCTCGAGGGGATCGAGCTTGAAGGCGCGTCGCCGCGCCGCTTCGGTCCCCCTGCCCACGACCAAAGAGGCAAACATAAGGTAACCGGTGAAATTCGGGCCTTGCGCGGACTCGGCGCCGTCGAAGAATTCAAACGCCTCCAACGTCTTTTCGCAGCAGAGCCTGCGCGAGCACAGCGCCGAACCATCCTTAAAGCTAGTGTGCCCGGGCCTTATACACTCAGCGGTCGGTTGGCGCCAAACAGCCAATACAAAGATCGCTGGGCTCTTACCGAAGCCCTCTTGCCGATTGTGCGAAAGGAACTGGAGGACCTGGTGAGTGCGGGCTGCCGGGAGCTTAGTGTCGATGAACCTTCGATGAGTTGTTACTCTTACCGTGAGGATACCAAACGCTTCGTTGATATTTTCAATCGCACGGTTGAAGCCGTCAGCGGTCGTGCTCGCATTTGCACGCATCTTTGCTTCGGCAATTATAAGGCACGGGCTGTTGGACCACGCCGGCTCGCTCCCATGTTCCCGGCGTTTTTGGAGTTCAAGTGCGACGAAATGCATCTCGAAATGGCCAGTCGCGAATTTGCTGAAGTTGAAATCATTTCGAAGATTGCGGCGCGCAGGGACGTCGCGGTGGGGATAATCGACGTCAAAAGCTATTTCATTGAGACACCTGGCGATGTTGCCGAACGCGTGCGGCGCTGCCTTAAGTACGCTGCGGCCGATCGGCTTGTCTTCGCCCCTGATTGTGGTCTGAGCCAGACGGCGCGCTGGGCTGCGCGGCAGAAATTGATCAATATGGTCGCGGGAGTCGAGCTTGTGCGGCGCGAGTTGAATTTGAGCGCGCACTGATGAAATCCGCCTTTCAAAAGGACGACGCTTTCGTTGCCGATTTTACTTCGGCCCGCTCCCGAAATGCGACCAGGCTCTGGTGGCTTGGCCAGAGCGGCTTTCTCCTGCAAAGCGCGAGGCATAGCATTCTCTTCGATCCTTATCTTTCCGATTCATTGACGAAAAAATATGAGGGGACCGACAAACCTCATACCCGACTGACCGAGCGTGTGGTTGCGCCGGACCGCTTGACTGGCATCGATCTAATTACCAGCAGTCATAATCATACGGATCATCTCGACGCCGAAACGTTGTTGCCACTCTTGAACACCAATCCTGAGGCGAAGCTGCTGATTGGGCGAGCCAATCTCGCATTTGTGCTCGAACGACTTTGTCCTGTTGCTCCTCGTGTAATTCAAATTGATGCGGGCGAAACCACGACGGCAGGGGATCTCGAATTCGTCGGGATCCCTTCTGCGCACAATACAGTAGAGCGCGACGAGCATGGGTGGTGCCGATTTCTCGGGTACGTCATTCGAATCGGCTCACTTCGGGTGTACCACAGCGGTGATACGTTAATGCATGAGGGCTTGCTGCCAGCGTTGAAGCCATTGGCGATTGACTTGGCATTGCTACCCATCAATGGAAACAAACCGGAACGCCGTGTGGCCGGCAATCTTAATGGGATCGAAGCCGCCCGGCTCGCCAAGGCAATTGGGGCTCGTCTCGTCATCCCTCACCATTTTGACATGTTTGCCTTCAACACCGAATCGCCTGATGAATTTGAATGCGAATGCCGCCGCCTGGACCAGCCATTCCGCACTCTCAGAAATGGAGAAGGGATGGACCTTTAACGTCTCAAACTCGGCAACCAGGAAAAGAAATGCTGAACTTCAAAATCCGAGTATTGCCTCAGTTGGTAGGGCCGCCTCGCCGAGGCGGCCGGGCAATGGCGGTTTCCGCGAAACCGCCCCACCTGACTGAGGCGATAAAAATCCGATGCCCCTCACCCCGACCCTCTCCCGGAGGGAGAGGGAGACGCGCCGCCGGCC
>DATJGF010000200.1:0-7152 GCA_035495315.1 Candidatus Limnocylindrales bacterium | reverse complement strand
ACCGGTTTTAATGGCGCCGGAGACCATTTTGGAACCAAGGCGTTTGCGAAATTTAACCAACCCATGGGTGTTGCCGCCACTGGTGGCGGAATGCTCGTGGTAGCAGACTACGGCAATAATCGCGTCAAGGTTGTCGATTCCGGTGGAACCGTAACCAACCTGTATGGCGTGAATTCCTCGTTCTGGGTGACTGGTGCCGGGACTTATCCCGGTTGGGCTGACGGCACCGTGTGTGCCGGCAATGTGGACTACAACTCGTTTGGCTGTGTCGAAGCACGGTTGCCGGCCGGGGTGTTCTTTGCCCCCGAGGGCAATGTTTACACTACTGAGGATTACTATCACGTGATCCGCAAGGTTACGGCTACTGGGTTGCCTCAGCCGCCGCCGCCGCCGCCCCCAGTGCCCGCACCCGTGATTGGTTGGGTCGACTTTACCCTTCCGCCATTCAGCGTCTCCATTCTGAGAACCAATCAGCCATTCATTTTCAACAACGATGTCAAAATCGCCATCATGGGGACCGATGGGGCCGAAACTCATTTCACCTTCGGCCCGACTCCGCTGGGGGTGGATACTATTCCCGACCCGTCCGCCTCCTATGGTGCGACGCCACCTCCGTATCGTGATGGTGTTTATCCTATCGATGTCCCGCCTTCGATCCTACCCGAGATTATGCCCGATGTAACGGTTAAGGCCATCGGGACGGCACCTGAGCGCTCCCCCAGCCTCGTCGTCGCTGCGCGGTTCCAATTCAAGTGTGGCAATCCGTTAATCACGGGGGACAATGCCGCTTTGTTTACCGTGACTGAGCAAACCACCAACGCCGTCATGTGGTATACGACTGACGGGACAGACCCGACACCGGCCGCTCCGAGCATCGGGCCGATCACGACGGGTTCGACCATCTCGCTCAACGCAAGCTCGGCTGTAAACTTCAAGATCCGGGCCTTCCGTGACAATTACCAGCCCAGCGACATTGTCAGCAAGACCTTTAGCACGGACGCGTTTATTCCCAATAGCGTCACGTTCGGCTTTAGCTCTGGCGAAGCCTCAAGTGATTTTGTCGGTGCGCCGGGCCAGCTCTTCTATGCCCCGGTGACGCTGAACGTCGTGTCCGGCACCAAAATCTACAGCCTCCAGTTCAATGTTACTGTGACCAATGCCGGCCCCAACCCGGGTCCCGCGGTAACACCGGGCGGATTCGCGTTCCAATCATTTCTGGAAAAGCCTATACCCGGTATCTCCCCGCCGGTTTACGAGCGAATCCCGCCCTTAATGTTCTCAGGTTATCAGCAAAATCCGCCACCTCCTGGCCAGATCGTAATGTATGATGGGTCGCCCTTCGTGAACCTGAGCTTCACAAACTCATCGGAAAACCTCCTGGGCATCGGTTGGCTCGAGCGGTTTACGATGACGAATCTATACGATACGACCAAGCAGGACCTGATCAAATACTCGCAGCCTCACGATACCCTCTTTGATGAGGCTGATGGAAAGGTTGTGTTAGGTGGCTATGGCTTCCAAATTCCTGTTACTGCTCAACCGGGACAAACTTACCAAATCCAGATTGGCCGCCCATCGGCGACATCGGATGGCATTGGTATGCCCGGCGCAGACGTTGTGATGCTGGCGCCGACCAATGGTGCGATGGGGGCCGGCTCGGTCAACGCGCTCAAGTGGGTTACTGCCGGACAATTCAAGTACGTCGTCGGCGATTGCGCTCCCTTCCGCTGGTTTAATGCGGGTGATTTCGGCAATACTAATCTCAATAACAGTGACGTTGAGCAAGTATTCCAATCCGCTATCTACTATGGGAACTACCCGCCCGCTGGCAGCGACTTCTTCGATGTGATGGATTCCTGTGGCGCACTGTACACGACGAGCCCCCAAGGTTATTTCGTGAAGAGCGGCACTGTTACCGGTACGAACTTGGACCTCCTATTTAACGGCAACGACCAGACCATCAACCAAATCGCCTTTGGCGACGGCATCCTGGATGTCTGCGACGTCTATGTCACCTTCCGGCGCTCGTTGGATCCCAGCCTGACCTGGTTCCGCCGGTTCTGGACGAATGGGGTTCTGGGCGCCGAATTCGCCGCGAACCAGCCAGGTGCGCTGTTGGTGAAGCCGGGTGGTTTGGACGACCAGAACCCGCAGCCGTTGTTCTCCTCTCAGGGAGCTGCGGTCGTATTTCGCGCGGGTGATTCAATGGCCTCGCCTGGGCAGAGCCTGATGATTCCTATTAATGCCAATATCTATGGCTCATTCCCGTTGCGCGTGATGATGCTCAATCTAACTGTGGTTCCGCTGGACGGCTCCCCGGCTTTGACCGTGCCGGTTCAGTTCACGCCCAATCCGGCACTGGGGCAACCGGTGCTTGTTGGCTCGACTGGCAACGGCAACTACGCGGCAAGCTGGTTGAATAGCACCATCGCCGGGTTGAAGGGCTCACCCACGCTGGGATACCTGAAAGTGCAAATACCGACGAATGCGACTCCGTTCTCAGCCTATGCAGTCCATTTCGACCACGCGTCGGCTTCGCCGAACGGCATTGCTTCATTCCCGAAACAAACCACGACCGGCCTGATCACTTTGGCGGATCGGTCTACTTCGTCCCTTAACGACGGGATTCCCGATGCCTGGCGCTTGCGCTACTTCGGCACCGTTAACAACCTGCTCTCGGAAGCCAACGCCGATGCCGACGGCGATGGCGTCGATAATTGGCAGGAATTTATCGCCGGCACAGATCCGACTGATGCCAAATCTTATTTGCACGTCTCTGGTATCACCGGAACCTCGCAAGCAGCGTTGGATTGCGGCGTGCGTTGGCCCAGCGTTGCCGGAAAACAATATATCATTGAACGTTCCGCCGACCTCTTTGCGCCGAGCTGGATTCCGGTCTCGACCAATATCGGCAGCGGGATTGATATGGAGTTTCATGAAACAACTGGCGGCAATGTCCGCTTCTATCGGGTGCGCGTAGCCCAATAGATTCTCAGCTAAAGTGCTGCGCTCTTGCGGCGCATTCCTTCGGGAATGCGCCGCTTTGTTCGTTACTGGGGCGGTGGGGCGATGCGCCGCAAATAATCGAATGAATAAAGTCCGGAACTGTGGCCGTCGGCCCAGACCGGCTGCACGGCATAGGTACCAACTAAGGTGATGCGCTGAAGTTGAAATGCCGCCGGCGTTAGCGCCCGTTCCGGCCCCTTGTATAGATTGCCCATCACATCCATTTCACCTTTGCATTCGGCGCAAGGACAGGCGCGTCGAAGGTTTTCAAGGGAAATGAAGCTTTCGGTATCGTCGTCCCATTTAATGGCGAGTTCGTCACCGATATGTTGAAGGTCAATGGGTCTCATCGAGTGAACGGCCGACACGGTTATAGGAGTGCCAATACCCGCTGCAATTCGGCATCCGTATTATAAAAATGTGGCGAAAGACGAATATATTTTTGGCCAGAGCGGTCAACGCGCAACGAGGTGATGATGTTGGAGGCCAGCAGTTTCTGATGCGCTGGGCCAAGGTCCTTGCCGGGCAAATAAAACGAGGTGATGCCGCTGAGGTTTTCCGCGCCCGCCTCTGCATGCAGGACAGCGTAGCCTTTGTCAAGAAGCGCCGGAACCAGCCATGCGCGTTTCCGCAAGAGTTCGGCAGCGATGTTGTCGACTCCGACTTCCAGGATTAATTCGATGCCGGCCAGCAAACCCACCAACCCAAGCAGGTTATGGGTTCCCGCTTCGTACTTGGCGGCACCGTTCCGCATGGTGATCTGCTCCTGCGCAACGAAGTCCGGCGAGCGCACATTATGCCAGCCGTAAATTGGTGGATTGAGTTTTTCCTGGCGCCCAGCTCGGATGTACATGAGCCCGGCGCCGCAAGGTCCCAGGAGCCATTTGTGGGCGTCGGCGGCCAGGAAATCCACGGACGCAGCGTCCATGGGAAAGGCACCTACGGTCTGGATGGCATCGAGGCAAAAAAGAATATCTCGAGCCTGGAGGACTTTGCCGATGGCTTGATAATCAATCCGATAACCACTGATGAAATGGCAGGAAGCCAAAGCTACCAGGCGCGTATTTTCATCGATCTGGCCGATAACGTCTATTGGGCGAATGGCGCCCAAACCGCGAATATTCATAAGGCGCACTTCCACGCCTCGGGCGGTCAGTGCCATCCACGGATAAACATTCGAGGGATAATCTTCGAAATAGATTAGAATATTGTCTCCTTTGCGAATTGCCAGACCGCTGGCGATAAAACTTAAGGCCAGCGAAGTTGGGCCGACAAACGCGATCTCCTCCGGTTGACACTGCAGCAGTTTGGCCGCTTGAGCGCGGCCATGGCTCAGGATTGCGGGGTAAACAACCTGTTCCTGGTCGCCAGTCGTAGCTCGGGCGGCATAGCTTGAGACCGCTTCGGCAACCCGACGAGGTAACGGACAATCCCCACCATGCGCCAGAAAAATCTTCTCCTTCACGACGGGGAACTCGTAGCGGCGTAACTCCTCGTTGGTGAGGATTTCAGGTAAAGTCATCGGCGCAAGGTAAACGATGTAAATGGAAGTTCAATCCGCAGCTTAAGCAGCGTTGCAGGAGACGACGTAGAAGGCTAAATCGATTCGCTTTCAAACCATTGGGGGATTGGCATTGCTGTTCCAATCCTAGAACCCGCCGGCGGCGCTGACCTGATGGAAGTAATCTGTCCAGAAATGGATGACCCGGTAACCAATCATGAGGGCAATACAGAGATAAACCGCCCGGGGAGTCCACTGCGCAATCGTGTGGAGCTTGCGCGACCCTTCCTCCTGATAAAAACGGTGCAATAGTCGAAGTGTTTCATCAAGTTTGCCGCTTACCTCCCCAGTGTGATATTGGCTGGCGAACATCTGCGGAAACTGTGACGAAGCCGTGACAACCTCCGCCGGAGTTTGCCCGGCGTCCAGCAAAGGCCTCCAGGCGAGGATCGTGCGGTCCAACGCGGGCGAACCGCACGCCGCGCCGGCCAATTCCCAGGCCTGGATGATGTTCACACCGGCGTTCAACAGCGCTTCGAGCGCCGCGGCGAGACGCCCGAGTGCCAAATACCGCCGAGCAGTTCCAAGACCAGGAATCGGATGGAGGAGCGACTCCATGACGGCGCGCCAGGTTTCACCATGCCGGCCTTGAGCAGCGTAAATAATCAGCCCGATCACCAAATAGATAGGCAGCAGCACGCCGACAGTTTGAGCCAGATAACGAACCCAATTGCCAGACTGGAAGAATTGGGCGAACGGGAGAATAAAAATGGCAAAATGAAACAGAAACGCAGGATAAAGCAGGTCCGCGATGATCTGACGCGCCATGCGCGCTCGGTCGCTATAGTACTCCGATAGCAAACGGAAGCAGGCGTCCAATCGACCGCTCTGTTCGCCGGCATGCAGCAACGCAATATCGAACTCAGGCAGCCAGGAGCCCAGCCGTTGCAGCGCTTCGCTTAGCGTGAATCCTTGGGTGAGTTCCCGAGTCAGGTTTTGGATCGGACGCGCGTAAGACAATGCTGGCGGGTGTCGTTGAAGTTCTTCCAATGCGGCTGGCAGCCCGATCCCGGCGGCAGTCAACTGCGCGAGCTGATGGTAGAATTCGGCGCGCCGGCTAAGTTGCCCTGGAGTAATGATAAAAGCCATTTGGGCGACATCATTTGCGCAACCCAATACCCAGAACCAGAGTGGCGCGCATGTAAACGCAGCGGTTTATGTCGCCGTTTGACTGCGAGGCGTCGAAGGCGCTATGGGGAGGCGGATGGGGCGGTCACGCGATCAAAGGCGATTTTAAGATCGCGCTTGCTCTTCGCACCGACCATCTGATCGGTGACTTGGCCTTGTTGGAACATCAGCAAGGTCGGGATTGACCGAATTCCGTATTGCACGGCGAGTTCTTGATGCTCGTCGATATTCACCTTCCCGATTTTGAGCCGGCCGTGGTACTCCTCAGCCAATTCGTCGAGGATAGGTCCCAGCATTTTGCAGGGACCGCACCATTCGGCCCAGAAATCAACGAGCACAGGCTGCGTCGATTGCAGGACTTCCTGTTGGAAATTTTGTTGTGTGAATGTGACGATATTAGCAGAGCCCATAAAAGATAGATTGTCGCCCAATTACCTGGCGAACTTGAAACGAGCGGACGTTCTTAGTTAGGGAGCATCCAAATTACGTAGGCGGTGCTGCCTGCGGCGACCAAACCAACCACTGCAGCCGCGATCGCAAGGATTTGATCCATTGTGCTGATCGACCTGATCTCAGTCATCACCGCAGGCGCCGGACGTGAGGCGGCCGCAGGGACTTGTGCCACAGCTGGGCGAGGGGCCGCTGCACCAGCAGCTGGGGCGGCAGCGGCTCGCGGAGCTGCAGGAGCGCCAGCCACATGGGCAGGCGCTGCAGCCGCCGGGGCAGGTACTGCACCCGGGGCGGGGGCAGCCCCTGGCGGAAGGGTCGGCAATTTGATTGTTGGAGCCGCGGACGGTTTGGGCGGCAAATTAATCCGCACGGTCTCCTTCTTGGGCTGAACCTTGCCGGTTTCCTTTTTCGGTGGCACTGCGCCACTCGGCACATTCGGGATGTTTTCAGGCATAACGTTAACTTGACTTCAGCCTAAAATGGGAGCCCCGGAGTGTCAAATTGATATTCAGAATCCGCAGTTGGGCTCCCTTGATCTTAAACTAATTAATCGCGTCGACTGACGCCGCTCACCGACGTTCAGTGCGTGATTCCTGGCGACCCCCACTCCAACGGGGCGCGCGCTCTTCTCGTGGTCGCGCCACATTGACGGTCAAGGCGCGCCCTTGAAAGTCCTTATTGTGAAACTGTTCGACTGCTTTGTTAGCTTCCTCCGCGGTTGCGAATTCGATGAAAGCAAAGCCGCGGGATTTGCCTGTCACCTTATCCAACATGAGATTGACCGAGGTCACGACACCGGCCTGAGAGAAGTAATCCTGGAGATCATTTTCCATCGTTTGATAGGAAAGATTGCCGACAAATAGCCTGTTCTGGTTCATAAGGTCGTGTCTGCTCAAGGAAACTTAAGTGGGGAGGACTGCACCGGCAGGATCACTGAATGTCTGTCTTGTTAAGTTCACTGACAATCTGTCTTCTGACACCGACACGTTCGTTCTTTGAACGGACGA
>DATJGF010000199.1:0-62836 GCA_035495315.1 Candidatus Limnocylindrales bacterium | reverse complement strand
TGAAAGTTCTCTCATGGCCCGGGTCGAGTTTTTTGCTCGCTCTCCTGTTTGGGCTGGCAACCGCTTCAACCCACGCCGCGCCAGTGATTGGCCCAACCGGAGCCAATTACACGGGCGTGTCCGCGAACTCTTCGTTCAACGACAGCTACGGACCCAACAATCTTTTCAATTTCAACGTCGCCTCGGCTTCTCCGGGAACTGCCTTATCGGACACGGCCGAATGGGCCACCGCAGGTGTCTTGACCGGGTATGTCGCGTTTCAGCTCGACACAGTTTACGCGGTGAGCTCGCTTTATTTTGCCCAGCGAGATTCCGGCGGCCGGCCGGACACGGATCAAATGAACCTGGCCAGTCTGTGGGTAAGTCAATCCACTCCGTTCGACCCAAATAATCCGCCACAAACGACTCCCGATTCCCAAATCGTTTTGAGCAGCGCGGATGGGACTCGGGCTTGGGCCGAATACCCGCTGTCAGGAACGATCACCGGGCAATTTTTTCTGGTTGAATTTGTCCAAACCAACGGAAACTGCTGCAACCCGGGTGGCAGCGAACTCCGCCTCGGCGGAATGGTTCCGAGTATCCAGGTTCCCACACTATCACAAATGCCAAGCAACCACACGCTGTTCAGCGGAGGCACGGCCCGCTTCTCAGTGGTGGCCGATGACGGTAACACGGCGCCCATGACCTACCAATGGTACAAAGGCAGCACCGCGTTAAACGACAATTCCCGGATCATCGGCGCGACCGCACCGAACCTCGTGATTGCAAACCTCGCGGTATCGGACAATGGAAACTACTCCTGTACGGTGACGAATGTTGCGGGTAAGGCCACCAGCACAGCAGCGACGTTAACTGTGCTGACTGCGCCAACCTCAGGTGTGGCCGGATTGATTTGGTCCAATAATCCTTACGCCTATTGGCGGTTCGACGAGAGCGCTGGGGCAACCGTCGCTTCTGATTTTGCAGGTGGTTTCGATGCAGCCTACGGCGTCGACTCCAGTCTCGGAAATCCGGGACCTCAATCACCCGCTTTCCCGGGCTTTTCCGCCACCAACGCCGCACTGGGAACGATTCTTGGTGATCCGACTTCAGTGGTTACAGTACCGCCGCTCAACCTGAACACCAATGCGCTGACGATAATCGCCTGGATCAAGCCGACCGGCATCCAAGACCAATACGCGTCGTTGATCGTATGGCGTGGCAGCGCCGCCTACGGCCTGCTGGCTTATCAGCCATCACCCGGCAAACCCAACACCCTAAGTTATATCTGGAGGGACTACGGCTGGTACGAAGATTCGGGCCTCCCGATTCCTACCGACCAATGGAGTATGGCGGCCATGGTGGTCAGCTCCTCCAATGTCACTCTGTACCTCGGCGCCAATGGCGCCGTGAACAACTATGTCAGCCCAAACAGCAACACCAATCTTCCGGGCGCCTTTGACAGCAGTATGTACATCGGGTGTGACAGCCTGTCGCGTGTGTTCAATGGTCAAATTGACGACGTCGCCTTCTTCGCCTCTTCGTTAACTGCGCAACAAATTCAGGAGATTTATGCCGCCGGTGTGGGCCAGGTCCCCGTCTCTATTTCTGAGCAGCCGGTAAGCCGGACCAACTATGCGGGCGGCACTGCCCGCTTCAGCATCATTGCGAGTGGCTCCAGCCCGCAATACCAGTGGAAAAAGGGCTCGACCCCATTATCGGACGGCGGAAACATTTCTGGATCTCATACTCCGAGTTTGACCATCGTCAATATAGCTGCAGCCGATGCCGGCAATTATTCTTGCACCGTCTCCAATTCGCTGGGCTCGCCGCAAACCAGCTCGCCGGCGACGCTGACGGTGATTCCAGCACCCACGACCGGTTACGATGCCGCTATTCTAACTTATAAGCCACTGGCTTATTGGCAGCTGAATGAGGCGCAAGGAGCCGGTACCGCGGTCGATTACTGGGGCGGGTTCGACGGCACTTACCTGCCCAATGCGTCTTTAGGCAACATTGGACCGCAGTCACCGGAGTTCCCCGGATTTACCAGCACCAATACCGCGCTGTTGACCACCGCCGGAGACGGCAATTCCACTATCGCGGTCCCCGCTCTGAATCTCAACGCGAACACTGCGACCATTCTAATGTGGGTAAAGCCCAGCGGTTTGCAAGGTGCCTATGCGAGCTTGTTTGCCAACCGGTCCGGCGGTTATGCCACACTGAATTACAATGCAGATGGGGCAACTCTTAGTTTCCAGTGGGACGTGTTCGGCTGGGACTCGGGCGTGCTGGTTCCCAGTGATCAGTGGAGTTTAATCGGGATGGTGATCGCGCCCACTAGTACGACCGTCTATTTGGGGACTGGCGGTGAATTAACCAACAGCACGGACGTATTGGATAATCCCGCGCTGAGCTTTGCAGGCACCAGCTACATCGGCTGCGATAGCGGCAACAATACGCGAGTGTTCAATGGGCTGATCGATGATGTCGCCTTCTTCAACCGATCGCTCTCTACAAGCGACATTGCCAATATTTATAATGCCGCTCTCGGTCAATTTGTCCCGCCTACCACGTTGAATTGGTCGGTCTCGTCCGCCGGCTTAACACTTACCTGGTCCACACCATGGAACCTGTATCAGGCTGATGTGCTCACCGGACCGTGGACGCCTGCCACCAGTGTCGTGTCGGGGACGCCCATTCCGATAACGGCCGCCAAAAAATTCTATCGTCTGCAACGCTGATCGATTTACGCCCTGCCAGTAGCGCGGGCTTGGGCCATGGCTAAATGGGGTTGTCGGCACCGGATCCGGCAACCCCGATTCGATTAAGTTCGGCACCCGCGTTTAGATCCCTTAGAATACGGAAACTAAAACCTGAAAATATAATGCGCACAGCAACCACACTCACTACCCCGGTGCGGACTATGCCCGAAGGATCCTTGGCATTTGTCCTCTTGGCGACCGGGGTAGCTGCGATCGGCGGATTTCTTTTTGGCTACGATACCGCCGTCATCAACGGCGCGAATACCTACTTAAAAAACTATTTTGCCCTGTCGCCGGTTCAGGAAGGCATGGCCGGCGCCAGCGCAATCCTCGGCTGCATCCCCGGCGCCACCGCCGCGGGCTTTCTGAGCGACCGCCTTGGACGCAAGCGACTCCTCTTTGCTTGCGCCCTACTCTACGCCGGGTCCGGGTTGCTCTCGGCCCTCCCACGCACCTTCACCGAATTCCTGCTGGCGCGCTTCTTGAGCGGGCTGGCGATCGGCGCCTCCTCAATGATTTGCCCGGTTTACATCGCGGAGATCTCTCCTGAAAAATGGCGGGGAAGGTTGGGCTCGCTCTTCCAACTCGGGATCGTAAGCGGGATTTTTCTTACGTTATTCATCAACAAACTTATTCAGGGGTTTGGTGACGAGGCCTGGAACACAAATTCAGGCTGGCGATGGATGCTGGCGATGGAGGTTGCCCCAGCCGTACTGTTTGCCGCACTGCTCTTTTCAGTTCCGGAAAGCCCTCGCTGGCTCACCGCCAAAGGCCGGCAAGAGGCAGCTCAGGAAGTGCTCACCCGGATTGGAGGTCAGGAGCATGCCGCGAGGGAATTAGCTTCGATTCGCGCCGCATTGGCCCAGCAGGAAGGGCGCTTTGCTGAGTTGTTCACGCACGCTTACTTCAAGCCAGTGCTCATCGCCGTAGTGCTGATGGCCTGCTCCCAATTCTGCGGCATTAATGCGATCATCTATTACTCGACCAAGATCTTCGAATCAGCCGGCGCGGTAAAAAATGCGGCGTTTACCTCGACCGTATGGATCGGGCTAATCAATCTACTGTTTACTTTTGTTGCGATCGCCTTTGTGGATCGAGCGGGGCGCAAGCCACTCCTGCTGATTGGCGCCGGTGTGCAAGCCGTGGCGTTGGGTTTGATCGGCTGGATGTTCCGGACCGGTCAGAACGGCATGCCGCTGCTGGCTTGCATCCTCCTCTTCATTGCCGCGTTCGCGATGGCGATGGGACCGATTACCTGGATCCTTTGTTCGGAAATCTTCCCGAACAAAGTACGCGGTCGAGCAATGGCGATTGCCACCTTCACCATTTGGACGAGCTGCTACATTGTGGCGCAGACTTTCCCGATGCTCAATGACAGCAAGGTGATCGGCCCAGTGCTGACCTTCTGGACTTACGGTGTAGTCAGTTTGCTGACGTTTTTGTTCGTGCTCTTCGTCGTGCCGGAAACCAAAGGACGGACCTTGGAAGAGATTGAACTGGCCTGGCGGCAAAACGGATGAAGATGCTCGCAAGTATAGACGACGGCCGGCAACGCCTCGTTGGCCTTAGCTCCATGACAATTCTCACCGGATGAGAGAATCAAATTACGACAAAAGCCCAGTCATCGCGGTTACCGATAGCTACGGTGTTTGCGTAACCGGCTGGGAACGGATCGCTGAGCGCCTTCGTCGAGCAGTCGCCGAACGCGGTGCTGCAAAGACCGTCCTGGTAGTTGAGTGCTACTGCGGCGCGGCGGAGGACCAAATCACTGCGGAATTGGCGCGGAGGCTTTCTCCCGTCGTCACCGTTCGGGCGAAAGATGCCCTGCTACCTCCCGAGCGAATTGAAGGCCTCATCGCCCCATTTTTGGGAGGCGATGATCCGGTGTTTGGCTTCATGAGCGACTTGACGTTGCCGCAGTTTTTCGATGCCCAAAAAATCGAGCAACTGCGGCAGCGCGCACATAGCCCGACTCAGGGACTGGTCCTCGTGGTGGGTGTCGGCGCGACGTTGATCGCGCCCGGTAACCTTTTGGTCTACGCCGATCTCGCGCGGTGGGAGGCACAAAATCGATTCCGCCGCGGGCACGCCAGCAATCTTGGTTTCGAGAACCTCAAAGCGCCGCCTAACCTGCAATACAAGCAGGCCTTTTTCGTCGATTGGCGCGTCTGCGACCGCTGGAAACAGCCACTGATCAGCAGATGGGATTTCCTGCTGGACACGAATTCCACCGAACCAAAGTTGGCAGACGGGGAAGCAGTTCGCCGCGGATTGCGCCAGGCCGTCACGCGCCCTTTCCGGGTGGTTCCATTCTTTGATCCGGCTCCATGGGGTGGGCAATGGATGAAGGAAGTGTGCGCCGTGGACGGTGAGGCTCCAAACTACGGCTGGTGTTTCGATTGTGTGCCTGAGGAGAACAGCTTGCTGCTGGATCTCGCAGGCGTGCGTGTCGAGATACCCGCGCTTGACCTGGTGTTCAATCAGACTCGCGCTTTGCTCGGAGAGGCGGTCGAACGCCGGTTCGGAGCAGAGTTCCCCATTCGGTTTGATTTTCTGGACACAATGGGTGGCGGCAATCTCTCTTTTCAGGTGCATCCCAGTACTGAGTACATCCGCAGGACGTTTGGGATGGCTTACACTCAGGATGAGAGCTATTACCTCTTGGATGCCGCGCCCGGTGCTAATGTTTATTTAGGACTTAAGACCGGCGTCCAACCGGCAGCTATGCTTGGCGAACTCGAGGCAGCCGAAACCGGCGGCAAGCCATTCAATGCCGATCGATATGCCAATTGCTGGCCGGCTCAAAAACACGACCATTTTTTGATTCCGGCAGGAACAGTGCATTGCTCAGGGGCCAATTCCATGGTCCTGGAAATCAGTGCTACCCCCTACATCTTCACCTTCAAGCTCTGGGACTGGGGGCGCTTGGGGTTGGATGGCAAGCCGCGCCCTATTCATCTTAATCACGGCCGAAAAGTTATTTGCTGGGAGCGGGATACGGAGTGGGCTCGCCGAGAACTGATTAATCAGATTCACAACCTCCGCAGCGGCAATGGGTGGCGCGAAGAGCGGACCGGATTGCATCAATTGGAATTCATTGAGACACGCCGGCACTGGTTCACAAAACCAGTCCCGCATGACACCGCTAGTGGCGTAAATGTCCTCAACCTCGTCCAGGGGCACGAGGCGGTGGTGGAAAGTCCTGATGGGGCCTTTGATCCCTTCCCGGTTCATTATGCCGAAACGTTCATAATTCCAGCTGCGGTTGGACGGTACATTGTTCGCCCGACCAACTCGGCCACCCAAACCGAATTGGCAACCGTTAAAGCGTACGTGCGGACTTGAACACGAGCGCGGGCGTGCGCTTTTCTTGCAGTTTTTCGCGTTCACAGCATCACAGGCCGGGAGTAGCATGGGGCAGTTCGGTCGAGCGCTGACGTTTATGAAAGTCAATTCTTCGAATTCAAAAACATTCACCTTAACACTCAGCACGATGACGTTAGGCGTGCTTTGGTTCGCGACCGCTCTGGCATCTGAAAGGGCCCACAGCACTGTTGATTTTCACAACTCTCCGCCCGAATGGCAGACTGCGATCTGCTTTCCAGACGACTCGAGCAAGACGCTCGTGGATCGGAGTGGTGAACTCCTCTACCACTACGTTGGCGGCCAGCGCGAATTTGCCACCCGTCTCTCCCTGCGAGTGGTTACCAATGCCCCATGGCAACATCAGGACCTGCATTCACCACGGGTACCGATTGTGCGGACAAAGTTCTCGGCCGACGGGCTCGAAATCGAACAGGAAGCATTCGCGGTTCCTAATGTCGAACCGGACCGCGTTGACATGGCCAGCGGTGCCCCGACGGGACGCAAGGACTTGATGCTGGTCCACGTGAGGAATACCACTGCGAGTGCTCGCGCCTTGCATCCGCAGTTGATCATCGACACCACTTTGCCATTCAGGATTAATACCGAAGAGCAAAAGCTGCACGTTGGGGAAAAAGAAGCGATCACGTCATCACTGCACATTGCCGGTTTAACCTCAACCTCAGCCTCTCAACGGACGATCGAATTGGCAGAAGTTGTTGTAGCCGCGGGTGGCTTCGCTAAGTTCTGGGTGCAATACGCAGAGGCTCCCAACTCCCTAGAGGCTCCCTGCACTGTCGAGCAAGCCGTTGCAAGCCGGCGGCGTGCCATAGAGTATTGGGAGAAGGCGGCTCTGCCGTACGGGCGGATTGAAGTCCCGGACCCTAATGTTCAAGCGTTGGTGGATTCGTCCATTCGCAATATTTGGCAGGCGCGAGAGATCAAGAAAGGGTTGCCGGCATTTCAGGTGGGGCCGACCTGCTATCGCGGCCTGTGGATCGTGGATGGGGCATTCCTGCTTGAAGCTGCGGCTATGCTCGGCGCAGGCAAGGAAGCCCGCAGCGGCGTCGCTTACGAACTCACCTACCAGCGGCCGGATGGCAGTATTCATGTGATGGACAATTATTCGAAGGAGAACGGCATAGTCCTCTGGACGTGCGTGCGACACGCGCAGCTAACCCAGGATAAGGCCTGGCTGGAAACACTTTGGCCGCAACTCGAACGTATCGCGGAGTACATCCGTGCGCTGCGTGGCCAGACTTTGACCAACGCTTCGCCGCTGGATGACGGGCTGCTTCCGGCGGGCTTTCCGGATGGCGGCATCGGGGGAGTAATCGACGAATATACCAATCCCTATTGGAACCTGGCTGGTCTTCATGCCTTCATTCAAGCCGCGCATTGGCTTGGCAAACGCGATACGGCAGCGACCTGGCAGAAGGAATATGATGCCTTCATGGACGCTTTTCACCGTGCCTCGCAACGCGATCTGCGGACCGATTCCTCGGGCCATCGCTACCTGCCAGCCCGGATGGACGGTCAGGATCTCCCACAAAGGGGCCAATGGGCCTTCTGCCAGGCCGTTTACCCAGGCCAAATCTTTGCCCGATCCGACCCGCTGGTTGCAAACATGCTGGCGATGTTACAGAACACTGAGCGGGAAGGAATGGTTTACGGAACCGGTTGGGATGCGACCGGCATTTGGAATTACTTTGCCTCTTTTTACGGCCACGCCTTGCTGTGGCAGGGTAACGGCCGCAAGGCTGCCCAAGTCCTGACCGCGTTCGCCAATCATGCGGCGCCGACTCTGATTTGGCGTGAAGAACAATCATTGCAAGGTCAGCCGTTCAAAAAAGTCGGCGATATGCCCCACAACTGGGCCAGCGCGGAGTTCATCCGGCTCGTCGTCCATCTATTAGCATTAGACCGGGGAAGCGAACTCCATCTGCTTGAAGGCTTGCCACCCTCCTGGACTGGAGCGGGCATGCTCACCCGTCTCAATGGCATAGCAACGCCTTTCGGGCCGTTGAACATGAGGTTGCAAGTTGACCGCCAAGCTGGTTTGGCGACGCTTACCTTGAAGCCCCTGGCCGCGAACTGCACAGCGGTCGTAGTGCACCTTCCGCAGGGCGGCACGAAACGAATCTCACCTACACGGGGCGGAACCATCAAATTCCCCTTGGCAGGAGTCGCCAATACGCCTTCCTGACCACGAAAACTATTTTTAACAGGATTACCGGCCTGTTAATTTCGCCTGCACACTTGCCACCTTCTGGTCCATTGTTTGGGCTCGGTCGGTTCGTGTACCGAGCTTGATGATGGTAGAAATCCGTGGAGCTCCCATACCGTGGACAACTTCGTGGCACTGCTTAATTGCGCCAAACACCTTGTCCCAGTCTCCTTCGATGTTGGTTCCATTCGCATGCAGCATTGTCTTAAGCCCAGCCTCGGCCAACACCTTCTCGCAGGCCGCCACATACGGAGATAACGATACACCGACGCCGAGTGGAATGATGCACAAATCAACAATCACATTCATGTGAACAATTCGTTGCCCGAAATCGGGCGACTGTCCAGCAGCATTAGCGCCGCCCAACAACCGCCAAATGTTTAGCGATCTTACGCTAAGGAAACTTACGGACGCACAGCCTCCGCCCAACTCAGGCCGTGCCAAAGAGCGGAATCGGAACGGCCAGCCCATTGGCGCACGGCGCGCAAAGCTCGATTGAATTGTTTTTCATCGAAACCGACCGGTCCCGTCATCACCTCGCGCGCAGTCTCGATGACGCCAATCAGGTTGTCCATAAATGCCGGAAACTCGGCAGCGCCTGCGCAGGATCCAAAGAAAATCCAATGATTGCGTAGCGATCGGGCGCCCGCCTCGTGCAAGAGCGACACCAGGCGTCGACCAACCAATGGGTCACATCCTAAATGCTCATAGGCGCGCATGTACGCCTGCCAAAGTTCGACGAAATCCGGGACCTCCGGCCACAGATGCAGCAGCGGATGATCATCGTCCGCAAGCACAACCCGGCCGCCGCGTCGCACCGCAGACACCATTTGCCCGACGGCCCGTTCTGGCTCCCTTAGATGCTCCAGCACAAACCGGGCGTGGACAACGTCAAAGGTTCCCCACTCGCGACGCGTCAGCGGGAGCTGCAGCGCGTCACCACGACGCCATTCCACCAAACCACTTTCACCCGCCTCGTCAGCCTGACGCTGAGCTTCCTTCAATTGTTGCTTGTCCCGCTCGATGCCAACTACGCGCCCGCCGGGGCAAACCTCACGCGCAATGTCCCGCGTAAATTGTCCGAGCCCACTGCCGACATCGAGCACGACCTCGTTGCCTTTAAGCTGCAGCTCCACCAGGCACGCTCGATTCAGCAACTCGTTCAACAGCGAGAGTCGTTTCTGCTCCTTCGGTTTGGAACCATGAATGTAGCGGTGAGTCTGTGCGGATCGCATGACGCTTTTTTCGGCAATTGGCTGACATTATTTCCTGCCCCCACGGGCGGCAAGCTTGTGTTTTTACTGTTCATGTTCCCAGCAAGCTGTCCCAAGAGCGCGCGGAGACGGCCCGGCCTCGGACAGTCGTCAGGACCTACATAAATTGATTGACAATCATGTCAGTTTATGCGCCCATTATGCGCGTTTGGGAAGTTCGAGCTGCTGGGCTATCAAATGAACTGCAACCACGGGACCGCAAAGAAAGTTTTCGTCAGCGGGTGCTTCGAGACGTTGCACAGCGAGCATGTGCAATTTCTCGAAGCGGCCGCCACCTACGGGGATTTATATGTCGGCATAGGATCGGACGAAACGGTGAAAATGCTCAGGGGGCGTTGCCCCGTCAACACTCAACGCGAGCGAAAATACCTAGTAGAAGCCGTGCGTCACGTCAAAGCCTGTTTCATAAATAGCGGTTCAGGCATCATGGATTTCAGCGAGCAGCTCAAAGCGCTCCGGCCTGACGTCTTTGTAGTCAATGCCGACGCCAACACCCTGGGCAAAAAACGGCTCTGCGCCCAGCTCGGCATTCAATATGTCGTGCTGCAACCAGTGACGCGTGGGCATTTTGGGGTTCACTCGACGTCCGGGCTCCAGCAAACCCAAATCCCGTACCGCATTGATCTTGCCGGCGGCTGGCTGGATCAGCCGTTCGTCGGCAAACTCGCCCCTGGCCCGGTCCTGACTATCTCGATCGAGCCGACATTCGAGTTCACGGAACGTAGCGGCATGGCGACGAGCTCGCGCAAACGCGCGATCGAGCTCTGGCATACCGAACTGCCCCACGGCGACCGCGAAAAGATTGCACGGATTTTGTTCTCTTACGAAAACCCACCTGGTACAACCCAGTTTTCGGGGTCCCAGGACGCCATCGGCATTGTCTTTCCGGCCTTGAACCGACTGGATTACGTAGGGGATTATTGGCCAGACTGCATCACCTCAAACAACGACGAACGGATCCTTGAATGGCTCCAACAACACCTTTACCTCGTTACGCTCGGGCCGCGCCAGACCGACTACGATGTCCTTACCAAAACCCAAATCACTGCCGAAGGCGCCAAAGCGCTGGCGCAGGCCGCCGACCAATGCTGGCGCGCGATCCTGCAACGTGATTTGAAAGTCTTCGGCCGGTGCTTCCGCGAATCGTTCAGGGCGCAGGTGGCGATGTTCCCGAGAATGGTCGACGATTCGATCCGCGCTACGATTGCGCGTTATCAAGCCAAAGCTTTGGGCTGGAAACTGTCGGGCGCGGGCGGCGGAGGGTATCTGATCCTGGTAAGTGAGGCCGTCATCGCAGATGCGATAAAGATCAAAATTCGCCGCAATGAATTTTGAAAGGGAATCGCCACAAAGTGGCACAGAGGGAACGCATCAAAGACGGAGCTCCCGCGAGGCCCCAAATGCCCCTAGAGATATTTGGGCCTCGTGGACGCTCGGCCTTCCGAAAAAGCATTTGGGCAACAGCCCCTTTTCGTGTTCTTTGTGCCTTTTGTGGCGATGCAATAAACAATGCGGTTTCTTCTCTTAAACCAGTATTACCCGCCTGACATCGCGCCGACCGGCAATTACCTGCACGACTTGGCCCGTGCCCTTATCCAATCGGGGCACCAGGTCAAAGTAATCTGCTCGAAGCGCTGCTATGACGGTAAAGGGCACCATCCCGCGCGCGAAATCCGGGATGGGGTCGAAATCGCGCGCCTGCCTTCGACCGCCTTTGGCCGCATCGGCACGATTGGCAAAATCGTCGATTACGCCTCCTACTACTCTGCCCTGGTCTATGCGCTCGGTTTTGCTGACCACCGGCCCGACCTGATCCTCTCGCTCACCACGCCGCCTTACCTTGGGTTACTGGGTAAACTCGCTGCAAAGAGATACGCGTGTCGTCACGCCCATTGGATCATGGATCTTTATCCTGACATCCTTTCCGCGCATGGAATAGTCAGGGAAAAGAGGGCGGTCTTTCGTCTGTTGAGCAAGCTCACCCGCTTTCAATTGGCCGATGCCGCCCGTGTCCTAACCCTGGGCCCAACAGTGGCCGACAACCTTTCGAGTTATACGAACCATCCCGTTGATTGGCTCCCGCTCTGGAGTGACTCGGAACTTCTACCCTGGCCTGCTGACCAATCGAATCCTTTGCGCAAGCAGCGCGGCTGGCCGGCAAATGATGTCGTGTTTCTCTATTCGGGCAATATGGGAAGGGGACACCGATTCACGGAGTTTTTTCAGGCGGCCGAACACCTCGCAGGTTCAGGACCTCTTTGGGTCTTTTCAGGAGGCGGAAAACGGCGTCACGAACTCGAGTCGACCGCGCGAGCCCAGCCTCGCGCGCGAATTGAGTTTCTGGATTATGTTCCGCAACAGCAGCTGCGCGAGCATTTGTGCGCCGGGGATGTCCACCTCGCGAGCCTTGATTCGGCATGGCAGGGTATGATGGTCCCGAGCAAACTTCAGGGCAGCTTCGCCGTCGGGCGGCCTGTTCTCTATGTTGGGGGACGCGATTGTGAAATTGCATCATGGATTCTCAACGCAGGCGGCGGCTGGGTCGTGGACCAGGGCGACATAAAAGGTCTGCTTCGCGCCGTTGAGCAGGCGCTCAATCCCAGTGAACGTCGAAAGCGCGGGCGCGCGGCGCGATCATTCGCCCAAAAGCATTTTAACAAGCAATTATGCTGCGACCAGATTCTTGAATTGCTGACCAGGCCACGTCTCCAGGATCTCATTCTTAAGCAGGAGGGGCTTCACGAGTCTCCTTCGTTGTGTGGCAAAGCGATTTAAAAGTTTTTTGCCACTGGGCTCGGCAACTTTCGATTCTCGCAGATTACCTCCAAATGTCCTTTGGCAACGACCGATTTAGCGCTATCCGAGTTTGACCCACCGAAATCAAGGCAGCAGTTGCCAGAACGAGAAGCGATTGGGGTGCGCATCCTGATCCCGATTGACGAGACTCGTGAGGACGTGAGACATTTTCCGGCGCGCCGCAGAACGAAAGCTCGCGGCCTGGAGACAACCACAATGGAAGCCTTGCTGAGGGCAATAGTCGACGACGATCGCAATGGGGTAGAAGTGATGCTGGCCGGCAACCCCAGCCTCGCCGCCCGATTGGTCAGCAGGCCGAAACTCTATCAAGCGAAGATCTTTCACTGGCTTTACGCCGGCGACACGGCATTGCATTTGGCGGCAGCCGGATATCGGGTCGAGATTGCCCGGTTGCTCCTGCGCGCCGGCGCTGATCCGAGCGCCCGGTCAAATCATCGTCGCAGCAGCCCATTGCACTATGCGGCCGATGGTTACATTACCGGGCCAGTTTGGAATGCCAAACGGCAGCTCAGCACGATCGAATGTCTACTGGACGCAGGGGCGGATATTAACGGTCAGGACATGAACGGTGCGACCCCGTTGCACCGGGCTACGCGAACACGATGTGTTGAGGCGGTGCGCTACTTGCTCAAAGCGGGGGCTGACCCACTGTTGAAAAACAAACCCGGCTCGGCCCCTTTTCATCTCGCCGTGCAAAATACCGGTCGTGGCGGAAGTGGCGCGCCACAGGCCGTGGCTGCCCAGCGCGAAATCATCAACGAGTTTCTTTCTTTCGGCTTAAGCCCCGAACTTAAAACCAGCGGCGGAAAAACCGTGCGCGATTGTGCGAAGAGTACCTGGATTCGCGAACTGTTGGCGTGTTCAGAGAATTGAACCAAAGACAAGTTCCAGATCATCACTCCCTTCGCCTTCGTCGATCATTGAATGCAAGACAATGCTGTCGTCAATCGTAACGCGCTAAGGCCGCATCTCCAGGTTGACTTGTTCGGCACTCACCCACACCCTTGCTCATGCCCCGCCGTTTGCGTCTTCCACCCTGGCTTCCACGACCGTGGTCGTTGTTGTTTGGTTTGCTAAGTTGCGGCACGCTTGTTGCCCGCGAACCGGAACCCGTTCCTGAGCTAAGAAGCATTGTTGGACCGCAGAAGATTGTCGCGCGATTTCAGGACCAAAACGCGGAACTCACATTAGGGCAGCGCTCAGGAAAATGGACGTTGATGGCGGTGCTCGGATCCAATCCCAAGAATCAAACGGCCGTATTTGAAGACTTCACCCAGACCAAAGGGAGGATCGTCTTTGCCGGCCTTAGTGGACATACGCGGGAGATGCCTAAATCTTTAGAACCGACCTTCGCTGAGCCAGCAAGCTTGTACCGTGGACACAAGTTAGAGGAGATCTTCAGCGATGACCGTGACCTGTTGGCACAAGAGATCCTGGCCAAACCTGATGACCCGAATTACGACGAAGTGGCCGGGTGCTTTCCTCCAATTTCCAAGATGTATGTCTATACCTTCCTCGGCACGCATGATTGCTTTGAGAAAGTTGGGGTGTTCTATGGTGGAAGCACACCGAATTTTGACCCCGCCGCGTATGTGCCCGCCATCAACAAAATCCGGGAAGAAGGTCACGTCTGGGATGGCCTGGTCGGCGGCTGGTTGCCTGCGCTCCGTTTTGTTTATCCGGAATCATCGGGGAACTGGTCGGAATTAGTTGCTTTCGCGCCAATGCGCCTCGAAAACGGCAATCAACGTGTGCAGCCGGTGTGCTATCGGATGAGCAGAATTGAAAGCAACTCGCTGCAATGGGTTCGCTATTTCGATTCCTATCACCCATTCCCGCCTCGCTCGGAGCAATCCGCTTCACAATTTTACGAAGAGCTGCTGGCCATGCGGTCGGGTTGGGAACGCGCGTTGACCGCCGGTATGAAGATCGACATTCCCGACCAACACCTTGCAGATCTCGCACGTCATTCGCTCGTGCGAGACATGATCACGCGCATTGGCGCCTTTCCCAAGTATGGTGTGTTCGATCGTGGCTACGGTGGCAGCGAGCACGATGGCTTTCCAGATACCTTCAATGCTGACACGACCGCTATGTTGGAGTGGGGTCTCTTCGATCTGGCTGACCAATATCTCGATAATTATTTCACCTTTTTTGTCCGCGACGACGGCTCAATCCTTTATCGTGGCCCGGAAACAGGCCAGTTCGGCCGGATGCTGACGGTGACAGCCCAATACGCAAATTACACTGGCGACTACAACCTCCTGCTGAAACATCGCCGCCGCATCGATGCCGTTGCCAAACTTCTGCTCGACTTGCGCGCCAAGGCCTTGCGACTTCCCCCCACGGATCCCGCTTATGGCATGATCGCCGGATGGAGTGAAGCCGACGCGTGCCTCGACCCGGAACCAGCCCGCTACATGCAATCCTATTTCTCCAACTCGACCGAGGCCGAACGCGGTTTCCGGGACCTCGGCCAGGTCTGGGAGAAAATAGGACATGCAAAACACCTGCGCGAACTCTCGGCTTGGGGCAATCGACTGCAACAAGAAGCCCGGCTCCTCGACAACGACCTTCAACGGGCTATCACGCGCTCTGTTCTTACAAACACCGAGCCGCCTTGCCTGCCGGCCATTGCCGGGGTCAAAGACCCCTTCCATGTCGCCGTGGCACGCGACAAACTGGACCCACAATTTCGCTCGTATCGTGCTTATATGGAAATGCTCTATTCAGGCAACCTGAGTCGCCATCAGGTCGAAATGATCGCCAATTATCGGGCCGCACATCACGACACAATTCTGGGCATTCCGACCTGCTACGGCCTTAATACCCATGAACTCGCGGGTTTTCTCAGTTACGGCCACGCCTATGGCCTGCTGCAGATCGATTTTATCCGCGAGTATCTACTCACACTGTACAGTCTCATGGCCCACCAATATACGCGTGGCACCTGGACAGCTCCCGAAACCCGCCTGCTCAATCCGAAACAATTCGCTGCCCCGTACTGCACGCCGGCACAAATGGTGGTCCCTCTGCTGACCCGCTGGATGGTGGTGTTTGAAGATCCTGCCGCCGATACGCTTTGGCTCGCGAAAGCTACGCCGCGCTCCTGGCTTGAAGACGGCCAGAGAATTGCCGTAACGAACGCACCAACGCGTTGGGGAACGGTCGCCTTCAGGCTGGAGTCACACCTGCGCGAACGCCGCATTGATTGCAACGTCACGCTCCCGTCGCGGGAAACACCTGGAGCCATTAAGCTCCGCCTGCGGGCACCACTATCCAATACGATTCACTCGGTGACTCTCAATGGCAAAGCTTGGAATCAGTTCGATCCCGGCGAGGAAACAGTCAACCTGCCACTAAGCACCAGATCTTCGGTCACGCTGACTATTCACTATTAACTGTTAGCCTCTATATTTGTTTGTGGGTTTTGGGGTTTCGGTTTCCGATAGAAAGTGCTTTCTCGGTTCTGGGCTACTTACTTTTCAGCGAAGCGCAAACGATCTCCTTCTCGCTGCGAGTGAAGGCGCGGCGATTGGCGAAGGCCGGGGTGCATAAACAAATTCTGTGCGCGCAAACGGCCACGGTGCCACACGAGCGCTATACTGTCTGCAACCGCGTGGGCTATCAGGTAGCGCAGGCTTACAGCCTGCTGTACCGCAGGTTTTCAACCTGCTTGCAGATTTTTCTACCGGCCCAAGGTAATGAAATAAAAAAGCTTGCCGACTGAAATCTCAAAATCCCCATCGCTTCTTCGGCGGGACACCCACTAAGAGCCCCTCGGCAAATAAGAACTCCACTGGGCAACTGAAGCTTTCCCGAACCGTGACAAAACAGACTCCTCGGTTGAGAACCCGCACAGCTACGGGTTTCCACCCGAAGGAACGCGCAACTTCTCTACGGACGCGCTGCTGCTCAGTCAATTCGGTGTTGGCCGCATCAAACAATGCCTGGTCGATACAACGCGCCATGGGCGAGAGGTACAATTTGCATTTATTCTCGCCTGAATTTGCACAAAATCCAGAAGGAAAACTGCCCGTCATTTCGCAAGCCAGACGCGGCTAGCGAATAGCCAACGGCTGAGCAACATGCTCCACCAACCTCAGCGGCCGCAGAGGTGAGATGGAGGGGGGGTGATGGCCATTCACAGCGACTGTCGTTTTGCCACCAGTCGTCGTGCTGCTCATTGCGGGTGCGCCAAGGCCGGAGCCGCAATAAGGACAATCAAGAGCAAGATGGTCAGCCCCAAAAGCACGCTAGCGTTTGCCATCCAGACGCCGATGCTGACTGTAAGCTTACGCCAGCGCCGCAACCAGGGAGCGACAAATTCCAGGAGGACGAACATCAATATGACTGCCACTAAAATTGTGCCTCCCCATCGAACAAATAAAAAAGTCATCGGCCATAACCAGCTCAATTCCGAAGAATCAAAACCCGCCAGCAGTGAAATCTCCTGCGCCTTCGGCACCAGAAAAATGCAAGCGAATCCCCAAGCCACAAGGGAAGGCAACGTAAAGATAATAGCTTGCGTATACGTCAGCCAGCGAGGCTCGACAGTCCTATCGGGCAAATTCGTACTCATTGCATGATACTAGACAGTTCAGCCTCACACTCCGCACGATCGTACGACTTTCTTAGAGATAACAATCAGGTCGGTTGTCTTTTTAAAGGCGGCGCTGGGGCTGGGAAGTTGCCACTGCTTGAGGACTGCAAAGCCACACTCGCGAAGGTAAGACACGACCTGCCCTTCACTGTGATAATTTATGTAGACCTGATCTCCCGTGCTGCAACGCTCGAATCCTGAGTCCTCGCTCCTCCCCAATATCGCGCTCAGATAAAGCATCCCCTCCGGCTCCAACATATTACTAGCAACCCTGACAAAGGCCGCCGCCTCCTCCGACGAAAGGTAAGGGAGGCCAAAGGCGCAAATTATACCTTCGAAACGCTGGTTCAGGTGAGCCAGTTTTCTGCAATCATGAACGGCAAACCGTGCGCCAGGAACCGCTATACGCGCCAGTTCCACCATCCGCGGAGCCAAGTCAATGCCCAGTAAATCCAGGTCCGGTCTTTTCGCCAGCAGGTAGCGCGACACATTGCCGGGGCCGCACGCAGCATCCAGGACCCGGCCGGGGCCGCGCGGCAACAATTCACAGAACTGGCGGTAAAAATCGTCGTACATCGTCAGATCCATGAATTTCTCCCGATAGCCATCCGCCAGCTTGTCAAAAACAGCTACTGAATTGGCACAATGGTCCATGGGTTGCCAAAGGCCAGTCAAAGCTACGAGCTCAAAAAAACAAGCACTTTCTACTATCGTCCGCTATGAGACGAAAAATGCATAAATTTTGTGCGGTTCCTCCTTGCAGCGGCTCTTTATATTGAAACGAGATGACCGAAGGCCAGACATTGCTCGCCGAATACGCCGCTACGGGGTCAGAAGTCGCATTCCGTGCCCTGGTCACCGGCTATACCGACCTGGTTTATTCGACAGCTATAAGGTTGGTCAGCGGTGATACACAACTCGCTCAGGAGGTGGCACAAACCGTATTTATTGACCTGGCCAGGACAGCGCGGAACCTGCCGCGCTCAGTAATGCTCGGGGGCTGGCTGCATCGCCATACTCGGTTCGTCGCCGCCAACTTGTTGCGGAGCGAGCGTCGTCGGAGGGCGAGAGAAAGGCAGGCCGTTGAAATGAGCACGTTGCAAAACGAACCCAAAACTGACTTGTCCCTGGTCTCTCCTGTCATCGATGAAGCCGTTGACAGCCTGGGCGCAGCCGACCGTTCGGCTATCATCCTGCGTTTCTTCGAACAACGCGACTTGCGCTCAGTGGGTAGTGCGCTGGGAATCAGCGAGAATGCAGCCCGTATGAGAGTTAATCGCGCCCTCGAGAGGCTGCACTCATTAATAACGAAACGCGGTGCCGCGCTTTCAGCAACCGCCCTCGCAGGAGCCCTCGCGGCGGGAGCGGTCACGGCAGCGCCACCCGGGTTGGCGACAGGATTGGCATCGGCTGCGTTATCCAGCGCGGCAGCGGCTGGATCGACTTTAACCTTCTTCAAAGTTCTCACTATGCTGAAACTCAAATACGGAATTATCACTGCCCTGGTAGTAACAGGAGCGGCGATTCCATCGATCCTGCAATATCGAGCAACACTCAAATTGCGCGAAGAAAATCGGTCGCTCAGGCAGCAAACGGAACAGCTCAATCAGCAACTGGCCGAAACCGCGCAACGTTCCAATCAGGCGGCCCGGGCTGAACGATCAGCCACGCCACAGGAGATGGCGGAACTGCTACGGCTTCGGGGCGAGGTAGGCACGCTGAAACGGCAACTCGCTGAGGTCGCCACGTTCGCGCGCGATAAACAACTGCAACCATCCCGCAACCAGCCCGCCGCGGACTCTACTGAGCAGCAGCGTGAGATGGCCATAGCGAGGCTGAATTTCTCGAAGCAGTGGATGCTCGCCTTCACTGAATATGCCGCGCAAAACCAGGGACTTTGTCCCACGAATTTCGAACAGGCCGCCGCCTTCTGGTCAACTAATGGAACGGATCAATTCAACTTGACCCCTGACCAATTCGAAATCGTCTATCAAGGTTCACTCAAGGAGCTTCCCATGCCCGCAAGTCACCTCATCGTCATTCGTGAAAAACAAGCAATGCAGTCCATGGATGGCGGATGGCATAGGGCCTACGGCTTTGCCGATGGACATTCCGAAATCCACAAAGCAAACGATGGCAACTTTGAACCCTGGGAAGCCGAGCATATGGTCGCCCCCGGCCTGGCAGCGTCCCCAGGACAGTAAATCTGGAAGAAGCTAGCGGTCCGGACATCGCGCGACCAGGCTCGAAAACCGTCTCACTACCTCTTCGAATGCCCGCTCGTTCGGTCTACGGCCCTCGAGCGCCAACTCGGGAACACCGCATTACCGACTTGGGCTGCCGACCATTCCCTCTTGCTCGCGTTGTGAGAACGCATAATCCGGAGGTTGGATATGCCCATGTTCACTAAAAAAGTAAACTGCTTGAGTGTCGCGATGGTTTGCTTCCCTTAAATCGCCTGCCGCCACATTATAAAACAGCGCCTAACGAAGCCACCGCGCAATGAGAAATTTTACGGAGCGCCCGAGGGTTGCGCCGAGCTCGGCTCAATCGGCAAGCGTACGCAGGCAGCTTCCTGATCATTGCGAGCCAGCAACAGCTCACCGGATAAAGCGATCGGATTCCACGTCTTTGCGTTAAATACGCGAAAACGATGAAGCTCCTTAGGGGCCTGGGGAGACAGCTGCAAGAGGACTAATTCACCGTTCTCAGCCATGAGGAGGAAGACATCGCCGACGAGCAGTCCTTGACCGTGGCCGTACCGGCCTTCTTTCCAGCGTTGTGAACCGTCTTTGAGATCGAGGCACGCCAGGACACCGTCATCCAGGCCGTACAGGAAGCCCTCACGCTGAACCAGGCTGGCAAACTTGGCTTTCATTTTGAGCGAGCGCCACACTTGCGTCGCCGACAGACGACCTTCAGGGCCGGATTGGATTTCCAGCAGCTCACTGCCAATTCCATAACCGCTTGAAAACAAAACTTGGTTGCTGGCGACCACCACCGGCACGGCTACCTGCGGCTCTCCCCTGCCCCATTGATATTCCCACAGCACATGGCCTGAACCGGCATCATGCGAGGTGATATACCGCGAGTTGAACGCGAGCACTTGGCGCACTCCGCTCAATGTGGCAAGAAAGGGCGACCCGTAACTTGTCCGCCGATTACCGGCATGCCAAAGCAATCCGCCGCTGGTGAGATCATAGGCTAACAATGAACGCTCGGCTGCCCCGCCCGCGCTGACAATCACTTTGCCATCGTAGACCAACGGCGAGCCGGCAAAGCCCCACTCGGGCACCTTGCTGTGAGCATCGTCAACAATGTTGCGGGACCAGAGTTGATTACCTGTCGCCAGATCCAGACAGTCGAGCACCCCCGTCGCGCCAAGTGTGACCACGCGATTACTTGCGACCGTCGGTGTGCAACGAGGTCCCTCACCAGCTAACGCGTTGGCATAGTGCACGGGCTCCGCATGCGTCCACAACCGCTGTCCGGTGTGCAGGTCATAACACGTACTGCACTCGTTCTCGCCTTCTTGTTCCTGAGTGAAGGCGCGGGCACTAACAATTGCCCAGCCTGACCAGCCCGCCCCGATTGCGTGTCGCCAGACAATTGTCGGCGGTGTAGCGATCCAATCGAGCTTGAGAATGGGGCGGGCCAGTTGCGCGTTCCGATCAGGCCCAAGAAACTGCGGAAAATCCCCGCCGTGAATGATTTGAGCCCTTGTCGCATTATCCCGAGAAGGATTTGCGGATTGTGAAGTTCGGCGCGAACTCCAGCGCGTGTTCAGGATAGGTCGAAGATCGCCGCTAACACCTTGAAACCGAAATAGTGCCGTTGTTACCGCGATCATCCCGATGACCATACCCGCGACAGCTACCCGGAGCCGCCACGGGGCTCGCGAGAGGGCCAGCCACCAGACAAACAGGAGAAGCACGACCCCCATGACTGTGGAGAGCGTCCCGATATTCCGTTCTTGAAACGACCATTCTCCCTGAGTGCGGATCCAAATAACGATCACAGCGGCGAGACCAAGAATGAGGCCAGCCGGCCACCAACGTAAACCTCGTTTCGGTTCCATTCCCACGCAAGTCCCGCCTTAAGCCGTCAGGTGAAATCGCTCCACCGCACCTGGCGCATGTCGCCTTTGCGCTCGAAGGCGAGGTGCATTCCAAAGGCCGCAGATAACGTTTGGGGTGAATGTGAGCCTCCCGACAACGCAAGGTAGTCGGTCAAAATCTGGCGATAATCAGGATGGGCGCAATGCTCTATAATAGTGCGTGCCCGCGCGGGAGGGCTCTTGCCCCGAAGGTCCGCAACACCCTGCTCAGTGATCACTACCTGGACCGAGTGTTCACTATGATCGAGATGACTCACGAGCGGAACAATAGTGCTGATCTTGTCGCCTTTGGCGGTCGATGGGCAGGTAAAGATCGAGAGGAAGGCGTTACGGGCGAAATCACCCGAACCGCCGATTCCATTCATCATGCTGCGGCCCAATACGTGCGTGCTGTTCACATTGCCGGCAATATCCACCTCGATCGCGGTATTGACCGACAGAATGCCCAAACGACGGACAATTTCGGGACTGTTGGTGATTTCCTGCGGGCGCAGCAGCAGCCGAGAACGGAATTCGTGGATGTGGTCGTAGATTTCCCGCAACAGAGGATTCGTTACGGTCAGGGAACAGCCGCTGGCAAAACGCACCTTGTCTTGTTTGATCAAAGCGATCACCGCGTCCTGGATCACCTCCGTGTACATATCGAACGCGGGGATGTCCTTGTGCTGGCCCATTGCGTGGAGAATGGCGTTGGCGGTATCCCCGACGCCGGACTGAATCGGGAGAAAAGTCTTTGGAATCAACCCGCGGCGCCTTTCGTCGCTGAGGAAGTTAGCTACATTCTCGCCGATTCTCCGTGTCGCATCGGCAGGTTCGCTGAAAGAACCCGCTTCGTCAGGCGCATCATTCAGAACCACGCCGAAAATCTTTTTCGGGTCGACCTTGACGGTGGGCGAGCCGATCCGGTCTGAGGGCCTGAATATCGGCAGCGGGTTGCGATACGGCGGATCCTCAGGCTCATAAATATCGTGGAACCCTCGCAATGCGGCGGGGTGAAACCGATTCAACTCGATAATGATTTTCTCGGCCTTGTGGCAAAACGTCGGGGACGCCCCCACCGATGAAGTCAGCGTGATCTCGCCGGAATCGTTCACATCGCAGGCCTCGATGACTGCAAAATGGACCGGGCCCAGGAATCCATAGCGGACCGCCTGCGGCAACATCGAGAGGTGCATATCGAAAAACGAAGTGCGCCCTTGATTGATGCTCTTGCGCAAATCCGGGTCGGCCTGATACGGCGTGCGGAACAGCACCGCATCGGCCTGCGCCAATGCGCCGTCCAACGACCGACTGGTCGAGGCGCCTGACATGACACCAATCCGAAACTCGTCGCCCGCCTTGTGCAGGGTGGTAGCTTTGTCGGCAATGGCCTTGGGAACCGCTTTGGCCGCGCCGGCGGGTGTGAAGCCGCTGAACGCCACTGTCTGGCCATTGATGATATGACTCGCCGCTTCGGCCGCAGAGATGGTGGGGAAAGAGCTCATTCGATTTCTTGGAGATGACGCACCTGCGCAGCATTATACGCGACAATAGCGCCGGCGTCGTCGCATAGGAGTAAGCGCCCATGCTCGTCGACACCGCTGAAAACTCCGCAAACCGCAGCGCTGTCCAGCGCCAGTTCGACGCGACGCGATTTGCCCCAGAGCATGTTGATCCTTGGTTGCATTGAGACGAATCCATGATCATTCAACTCGACGATCAGCCGATGCAACCAGGCCAGCATAACCTCAATAATCTTCGTAAGCGGGGGTATTGATTGAAGCGATTCTGCCAGGCGCGCCGTGTGGTTCCTGAGCTTGACATCGTGAACTTCGGGTCGGTTGTTTACGTTGAGGCCAATGCCGATAACGAACCGATCCGGGACGAATTGATCCACGAGCACGCCGGCCAATTTGCGGTCATGCACCAGCACATCGTTTGGCCAACGCAGGCGCAATGCCTTTATGCCGAACTCGGTCAATGCTGTGCAAACGGCCAATCCCGCCACCAACGGCAATCCCTCTTTGGCAGAAGCGACCGACGGTGCCGGCACCACTGCAGACAGCCAAAGTCCACCTCTGTCCGAAATCCACGGGCGCTCAAAACGACCGCGGCCGGCTGTTTGCGTTTCCGCGCGGAGGGCATGCCATACCGGTAAAGTCCCTGCAACCAGGTTCGTCGAATTGACTGCGTCCAACTCATGGATGGTCCAACCGCCAAGTTCGAAGACTTTAGCGCCCGTGAGCATAGCTGCTACGGCATTGAAGTTCGGCAGCGAAACCTCACTCCTCATAAAAATCACTATCGAATCGTGACGAGCGTCTGCCCTTCCTGGACCGCATCACCTACGGCGACTTTTATTTGTGCGACCTTTCCGGGGCCAGGAGCGAAAACAAACGTGTTCATCTTCATCGCCTCCAGAGTTAACAAATGGTCTCCCTGCTTTACCTCCTGGTCGACGGCGACGACAACCGCTGTGACGCGGCCGGCAAGAGGACTTGGCACTTCACCCGGACCAGCAGCAACTTGAGGCAATGGTGCAGCTTGGGTCGGCAGAGCTGCAGGGGCTGAAACAGGCGGAGCTGCGACCGCAGGCGGAGGCGGAGGAGGAGCTGCAGCCGTCGGAGCGGCGGCTTCGTCTGCCAGTTCGACCGTGACGTCGTACGTATTGCCGTCCACCGTGACCCGAAGTTTCTTTATCATGGCGATGGTTTACCGAATCTTGTGAGACTGGAATATCTGCGTGCGGCCTTCGAGTGCCCAAACATTAAGGTAAGGCACAGGAGTTTGGACCGGCTGAACCGAGACGAGCCGATGCGGCCGATCGAAGGTGACAGCGATCGCCGCTGCAATGACCGCAGCGATTTCGGGTCGAATATTGGTAGCGACCCGCTGGGCCCCCGTCAGTACCGGAGGCGCGAAATCTTTTTCGTGCGCCCTGCGCGCCGATTCGACACATTCGGCTGCCCGACGTAAAGCGGCTTGCACCTCGGCGACGCGCGCTGGTTCTTCCAAGCGCTGCAACACGCGCTGAATCAAGACCAGCGCGTGGCCGAGATCGGCTTCCGCCGGGCCTAACTCCGAACTTGGACCTGATTTGCTCATGCGTGTTACAGCGGGATTGTTCCGTGCTTCTTGGGTGGACGGGTCTCGCGTTTGGTCAGTGAGTTGCGCAAAGCGAGTGAAATGGTCGCGCGGGTTTCAGCCGGAGTGATCACATCGGTGATCATCGCATTGCGTGCCGCTTCGTACGGCGAACAGAATTTTTCCCGGTAATTAGCCACCAGTTCAGCCTCTTTGACTTTAGGATCCTTCGCGGCGGTGATTTCGCGCTTGTAGAGGATTTTAACTGCTCCTTCGGCGCCCATGACTGCGATCTCGGCTGTCGGCCACGCATAAACAAAATCCGCGCCCATATCGGCGCTGCACATCGCCAGGTAAGCCCCACCGTAGGCTTTGCGCATGATCAGCGTGACTTTTGGAACGGTGGCCGCGGCGTAGGCAAAGAGCATTTTAGCGCCGTGCCGGATGATCCCGCCGCGCTCTTGTTGAACGCCGGGCATAAAGCCGGGGACATCGACCAGGGTGAGCAAGGGGATGTTGAACACGTTACAAAATCGGATGAAGCGTGCCGCCTTATCAGAAGCATCGATATCGAGTGTGCCGGCCTTGACGGCAGAATTGTTGGCAATAACGCCGACTACAAGGCCCTGCAAACGGGCTAAACCCACAATTATATTCCGCGCCCACGCCTGGTGAACCTCCAGAAAATCACCGCCATCCACCAACCGCAAAATAATCTTAGTGACATCCATCGGGTCTTTGGCCCCTTCGGGCACCAGCTTGCCCAGTTCAGGATCTGGAGCGAGATCGAGTTGCGGTGTCGGGCGATGCGGCGGATCGAGCAGATTGTTCGCGGGGACGAATGACAGAAGTTTTCGAGCGATCTCAATCGCCTGAACGTCATTCTCCGCAACGAAATGGACATTGCCACTGACACCGGCGTTGGTTTGCGGGCTTCCGATTTCGTCCATCGTGGTTTTCTGACCGGTGACGGCCTGAATGACTTCGGGCCCGCAAATGAACATATTGGAGGTACCCTTCACCATGATAATGAAATCCATCAGGGCCGGAGAGTAAGCAGCACCACCGGCGCAGGGCCCGGCTACGATCGCTATCTGAGGCAAAACACCGGAGACCAGCACATTTCTGAAAAATACCTGGCCGTAACCCGAAAGCGAATTGTCCCCTTCCTGAATGCGAGCGCCGCCAGAATCGTTGAAGCCCAGCAGCGGACAACCGACCTTTAAGGCGTAATCCATCAGGTCGCAGATTTTTTTTGCATGGATCCGACCCAGCGAACCACCACTGACAGTGAAATCCTGGCTGAAGGCGGCTACCAGACGGCCATCAACCATCCCTGTGCCGGTGACGACACCGTCCCCAGGCAGACTTTTCTTTTCCATGCCGAAATGGTGGCAGTCGTGGTCGGCATGCAGTCCCCATTCTTGGAATGTTCCTGGTTGGAAAAGCTTATCGAGCCGATCGCGAGCGGTGAGCAACCCGCTTTTGCGGCGCGCTGCCAGTTTATCTTCGCCACCACCGGCACGCGCGGTCGATCGGCGCTTCTCCAGTTCGTCCAATGCTGCTTTGGGAATGGCCATGATCGGGGTTGCTTTCCTTAAGTCGTCTTGCTTTTAGGCGCGCAAAACTCGGTCAGCACGCCGAAGGTCGATTTGGGGTGTAAAAACGCCACAAGCTTGTTCGCCGCGCCTTCGAAAGGTTGATCGTGAATCAATCGGACTCCGGCGGCGGAGGCTTGTTTCAGTTGGCCCTCGATGTTGTCAGTCGCAAACGCGATGTGATGAATGCCTCCACCCGGACTCTTTTCTAAAAACTTGGCGATCGAGCTCTCTGGATCGGTCGGCTCGAGTAGTTCCAAATGAACCTCACCAACGTGGAAAAAAGCCGTGCGCACTTTTTGAGAGGGCACTTCTTCGCGGTGTTCACACTTGAGGCCAAGCGCCTTTTCGTAATATGGAACCGCTTCGTCCAATGACCGCACAGCGATTCCCAGATGATCAATTTTCGTAAGCATAATTCTATTGAGTTGGCGGCGGCATAGCGCCGGCATGCGTAGCCAACAATTTTCTGGCGGCTTGGACCGCGGTCAACTCACCGCGCAAGAGTGCAGCTTGAGTTGCTGGCAATTGCTCGGTGACCCGTGGGTCGTGGTAAAAGCTTCGCCGGAGTTCATCCTGAATCAAGTCGCCCAGCCAGTCCAGCGCCTGTTGTTGTCTGCGCCGGGCGAGGATTCCCTTCGGTTCGAGCTGTCGATAAAATCGTTCGATGATCTCCCAAGCCTCGGTGACGCCTTCACCAGTTAAACCGGAGGAGAGCCTGACCGCGGTTTTCCACTCAGGCGTCACCGGTTGCAGGTAGTGCAGCGTGGCATCCTGCTCAGCGCGCGCCAACTCCGCCCGCGGGCGGTTATCGCCATCGGCCTTGTTGATGAGGACCAGGTCCGCCATTTCGACAATCCCTTTCTTCATCGCCTGTAACTCATCCCCGGCGCCCGGCAGTTGTAGCAGCAGAAAAAAATCGACCATCGACCGCAAGGCCGTCTCGCTTTGCCCCACACCGACAGTCTCGATCAGAATAATGTCGAAGCCGGCTGCTTCACAAAACAGCATCGCTTCACGCGTGCGACGGGCAACGCCCCCAAGGTTGGCACCCGCGGGCGAGGGGCGAATGAACGCATTGGGTTCACGGCTCAGTCTTTCCATCCGCGTCTTGTCGCCGAGTATGCTCCCCCCGGAGCGTGTACTGGTAGGGTCGATGGCCAGAACCGCGAGCTTGTGCCTGGCCCGAACCAGCATGGTTCCAAAGGATTCGATGAAAGTGCTTTTGCCGACCCCGGGCACACCGGTGATCCCGACACGTTTGGCCTTGCCGGTATGGGGCAGCAGCAGCCGGAGGACTTCCTGGGCTTGGTGCTCGTGCAACGGGGAGTTACTCTCGATCAGGGTGATGGCGCGTGCCAGCGTCGCGCGGTTGCCGGCCAGAACGCCCTCGACATAATCGTCAACCAAGAGCCCCGCCCGGGTTCGAGGCGATCCGGTTGATTTTGGTTGGTCGGCTTCCACTGCTACCCACCCTCAGCCTTAGCCAAACCGCTGGTTCAGTTCGGTCAAAATCTGCTTCGCCGCGTCAGGAATAAACGTGCCCGGCCCAAATACCGCATCGGCTCCATTTCGCGTCAGAAAATCATAGTCCTGGGGTGGAATAACCCCGCCAACCACAACGACAATATCGTCACGGCCAATCTTCCTCAGTTCCTCGACCAGTTGCACCAGCAAGGTTTTATGACCTCCGGCCAGGGAACTGATTCCAACCACGTGGACATCATTTTCAGACGCCATGCGTGCCACCTCGTCCGGTTGCTGAAACAGCGGGCCCATATCAACATCAAACCCCAGGTCTGCATAGGCCGTCGCGACAACCTTCGCCCCGCGGTCATGCCCGTCCTGGCCCATTTTGGCGATGAGGATGCGCGGACGGCGGCCCTGTTTCGCGGCAAACTGATCCGCCGATTGCCGCACCTGCTCAGTTTCCGGGCTCAAGCCATACTCCGAAGCATAGACGCCCGACACGGAACGAACGCTGGCCTTGTGCCGTGTAAATACTTTCTCTAAAGCAAAGGAGACTTCGCCGAGGGTTGCGCGCGCCCGGGCCGCATCGAGCGTTAAGGCCAACAGGTTGCCCTGCCCGCTTTCGGCGGCGCGTGTAAGCGCTTCCAGGGCCGACTGAACTTTGCTGTGGTCGCGTTCTTTTTTGAGCTGATGCAGACGCTTGATTTGCGCTTCCCGCACGGCGGTATTGTCGACCTCACGCACCTCGAGTTGCTCTATTTTTTCAAGACGCAATGTATTTACGCCGACGATGCTTTCCTTGCCTGAATCGATTTGCGCCTGGCGACGAGCAGCCGCTTCTTCAATACGGAGCTTAGGTAAGCCGGTTTCTATGGCCTTGGCCATTCCACCGAGGGCTTCCACCTCCTGGATATGACCCCAGGCACGGCGCATTAACGCATCGGTGAGTGTCTCGACGAAAAACGACCCGGCCCATGGATCGATCACTTTGCCAATGCCGGTTTCCTCTTGAAGCAGCAGTTGCGTATTGCGCGCGATACGCGCCGAGAAATCGGTCGGCAGCGCAATCGCCTCATCGAGCGAATTGGTGTGGAGCGATTGGGTGTGACCCAACGCCGCCGCCATCGCCTCAATGCAAGTCCGGGCGACATTGTTAAACGGGTCCTGTTCGGTCAGCGTCCAGCCCGAGGTCTGCGAGTGGGTCCTCAGCGCCATCGATTTGGGATTCTTCGGCCCGAACTGCTTGACGAGCTTTGCCCAAAGCGCGCGTGCAGCACGCATCTTGGCGACTTCCATAAAGAAATTCTTTCCTTGGGCCCAGAAGAAAGAGAGCCGCGGAGCGAAGGCATCGATGTCAATCCCGGCTTTGATGCCGGTGCGGATATACTCCAGGCCGTCGGCCAATGTATACGCCATTTCCAAATCAGCCGGCGCACCGGCTTCCTGCATGTGATAGCCGGAAATGGAAATCGAATTAAATTTGGGCATCTGCTTCGAAGTGAACGCAAAGATATCGGCGATGATGCGCATCGAAGGCCCCGGCGGATAGATATAAGTGTTGCGCACCATGTATTCTTTCAGAATGTCGTTTTGAATGGTGCCGGAAAGTTGTTCCAGTTTGACCCCTTGCTCCTCCGCGGCGGCGATATAAAACGCCATCACTGGCAACACCGCGCCGTTCATCGTCATCGAAACAGAGATGCGATCCAGCGGAATGCCGTCGAAGAGCACCTTCATGTCGAGGATTGAATCGACGGCCACGCCGGCCTTGCCGACGTCAGCAAACGCGCGCGGATGATCCGAATCATAGCCGCGATGACTTGGTAGATCGAACGCGACGGACAACCCCTGCTGGCCAGCAGCGATGTTTCTCCGATAAAACGCGTTGCTTTCCTCTGCAGTCGAAAAGCCCGCGTATTGTCGAACGGTCCAGGCTCTACTTACATACATTGAACCATACGGCCCTCGAAGATAGGGCGGCAAACCGGGCATGGTATCGAGGTGCTCGCAATTAGCCAAATCATTGGCGGTGTAGAGCGGCTTGAGCTCGATCTGTTCAAGGGTTTGATACGCCCAATCGTCGAGTGACTTGCCGGTCTCTTCTTCAAACCGCACCTTCCAATCATCAAAGGTGACGGCAGCCGGCTTGGCCTCAAACGGAACCTGTGAAAAATCCGGGAATTTGCTCATGATTTAATTCCAATTTGAGCGTGGCATTTCTTCAGAATTTCAACCGCATCGGCGCGAATATGGATGAATTCGTTCACGCCGGCAGATTTGTGCGCCTCAATTTGGTCCTGTGGGTAACCCGCCAGCACGATGAAAATATCCGGTCGCTTTGATCGAAGTTCCTGCACTAACGGCGGCACCACAGCGGGATACTTGTCATCGGTCGAACAAATCACCACCAGGTGTGCACGCGAGCCAGCAAATGCGGCCGCGGCCTCAGCCGCCGTCTTGAAGCCAGCCGGAGAAATGACGTCGTAGCCACCCGCGGCAAAGAACCCGCTGGAAAAATCAGCCCGTGCTTTATGTTCACGCAGCGGACCCATGTTACAAAGGAACACTTCGGCCGGCTTTCCGGTCCTGCCCGCGTAACGATCCATCGCTTCGCGTAACTGCTCAAAAGCGACTGCCGCGCGCGTAATACATACCGGAACAATCGGCTGACACGGGCTGTCATTGATTCGGACCGCACGAGTGATCTCACCTATCGTCGCGCCCGCGGCGACTGCCTCGACGCATGCTTCGAATTGCGCGCCCCCTTTCGCTTCAACCACTTGTGCCAATTTTTCGAGCACAACCTCACTTTCGGCTTCTTCCATTGAAGTGCGGTGAGCGACCACCTGTTGCACTCTTCGTTTGTGAAATGCTTTCGCATCGACGACCGGTCGCTCGAGCGGTTTTTCTTTGGCATTCGCGTACTGATTTACCCCGATGATGGAATCACGCCGCCGCGCGACAGCTTTGAGTTTCTCACTGGCTGTCGCTGCGATCGTTTTTTGAGGAAAGCCGGCTCGTAGGGCGCTTTGCATTCCTCCCAGTTTCCAAACTTCCTGAAACAGCCCCCAGGCATGATTGGCCAACTCGGCGGTGAGGTTTTCGACAAACCACGAACCACCTGCCGGGTCCAGCACGTGTTCCAAATGGCATTCCTTCTGGAGCACTAGTTGCGTGTTGCGTGCCAAACGGCGGCTGAAATCATCGGGCTGACGTATGACCTCATCAAATGCCCCGACCTGCATGCTGTCACAACCGCCAAGCACACCCGCAAATGCTTCGACCGTCGCGCGCAGCAAATTATTATACGGATCATAGACGGTTTTGTTCCATTGCGACGTGCGGACATGCAATCTCAGTCTTTGCGAATCGGCATTGCCACCGAGCACTGAAACTGCACGGGCCCACAGCATCCGCAAGGCCCTGAGCTTGGAGAGTTCCATGAAGAACTGCTCGCCAACGGTTATGGCGAACCTCGTGCGCTGCGCCACCACGTCCACTCCGACCCCGCGCTGGTTCATCTCGCGCAAGTATTCGACGGCAGTAGCAAGCACAAACGCCAACTCCTGAACGGCACTCGCGCCGGACTCGTGCCAGGCACGGCTGTGGATACAAATAGTCTGAAGGTGCGGCGCGCGCTCGGCACACCAATGAGTCAAGGCCGCCATTTCATCGTAAGCCCCTTCAAGCGACTGCGGCAGTTTGCCCTCGTGAGAAAGCACGCCCAGCGGATCCATCTCAATGCAGCCACGAAGGCCGGTCAGAGTTTTCTTACGCTTGCGCGCCAGCGCAACCAGCAGAGCTCCGAAGGGCATCGCCGAAGCACCGGAGCGAATCAGTAGGAACGTTTGCTCGATGTCGATTCCATCCAACGCCCGGTCCAAATCGCCGAGTGTCGCAACCGAAAGGCCTCCCAGGCCAACGTCCTCCGGTTGCGCCCAATCGGGATCGTGTCCGTCGCGGGTCGCCTTATCGAGCACGATATTGAGCGCGTTAAGGCCGCGGCTGATCGAGTTGCGAGCGGCGTGATTAAATTCAGTGGGACTCGAGAAAGCCAGTTCCTGGGAAATGTCCCAGGACTTGCCAACAATACCGCTGGCGGTTGAACCGCGCACAAACGGGGCAAATCCCGGGAACGAATTGAGATGAGTCAGGCCCGAGACATCTTCCCGACGATAAATCGGGCGCAGAGTGATACCCTCGGGAGTCGAGGTGAACATCTTCTGGTCAAACGGCGCACCTTTGAGCTCTGCCTCAACCTGCTTGCGCCAATCGTCGTAACTGACCGATGGGAATTCAGATAGCAACTTCCCGGCTCCCGTTGCAGCACTCATAATAGATTATCCTTCGAGCGTTTCGACAGTGACCTCGTGACGCCGCCCCTCAACGGTAACGAACATCCTTCTTGCCTGGTCATTGGCTGGACGGGCGGATATGGCGGGCGCAGAGGGCGCGGCGGCGGGAGATGCTGTAGCCTCCGTGGTGGCAGGTTTAACCGGAGACGGCGTTTTAGATTTAAAGAGGGCCTCCACCTGCTGAGGAAACATAGCGAATAAGACTACAGTCTCATCGTCTGTGGGAAGGCCTTTGTCCGCGCATTGACGGCGGTATTTTTCCATACCGGGCTCCAGCAGATCAGCAGGGCGATCCGTCACAGTCTTTTTGCCGGTCTGCTTTTCGACCTTGGCAAGGACATCCGCCGCGATTGGCCCCGGGGTTTTGCCATATTTGCCCAAAGCAATGTCCTGCGCCGGTTGGCAAATCATTTTCCATCGGCCGAACTTCACATTCATCATCGCCTGCGTGCCGACGATCTGGGACGTGGGCGTAACGAGCGGAATCCAACCGAGCGCCTCGCGCACAATCGGGATTTCCTTCAGCACCTCGTCAAATTTTTCGGTCATTCCCTGTTCTTTGAGCTGCGTGCGAAAATTTGAGAGCATACCGCCCGGGACCTGGTAAATGAGAATGTCACTATCAACTCGTTCGTTGGCGGGACTCGTGTAGGTTGCCAATTCTTTATAGACTCCTTCGAAGTAGTCCCGCAGTTGAGCGAGTTTTCCGGGATCGAATTTCGGGCAACGCGGGTGCCCTTCCAAAAGGGCCAGCATGCGCTGCGTGTCCGGTTGGGCTGTACCGTTGGCGAAGGGAGTGATCGAAACCTCTACGCAATCGACCCCGGCCTCAATGGCCGCGAGGTAACTTGAAGCTCCAAGGCCAGCGGTGTCGTGGGTGTGGAGCGTAATTGGGATTGCTACGCGCGCCTTGAGCTCTTTAACCATGCGATAGGCCACCTGCGGTTGAATAATGCCCGACATGTCCTTGATACCGAGCGAATGGCACCCCATTTTTTCCAGGTCCACACCCATCGCGACAAAGTTTTCCACCGTGTGGACGGGGCTAATAGTATAACAAAGTTCGCCACGAGCGTGTTTGCCGCAATCCCGCACTGCCTTGATCGCGGTGCCCAAATTCCGCAGATCATTTAACGCATCAAAAATCCGCACAATATCCATTCCATTGCGGCACATGCACCGCACGAAGCCCTCCACCACATCATCGGGAAAACTGGCATACTGAACTATGTTCTGGCCGCGCAGCAGCATTAACTGCGGGGTTTTCGGCGCGATCCGCTTCAATGTGCGGAGCCGATCGAAAGGGTTCTCGTTGAGATATCGCAGACACGAATCGATCGTTGCGCCGCCCCAAGTCTCCAGGCCATGAAACTCCATTTCATCAAGGATAGGGGCGGCGGGCAGCATTTGGGCCGTCGTCATGCGAGTCGCGGCCATCGACTGATGACCGTCTCGGAGCACGGTATTGTTAAATAAAACAGTTTTCATTAAATCTTGCGGCTGTTCAGTTATCAGGTCTGCGTCCGCAGGTCACGCCTCCAATTATTCAATCTCAACATACTAACCACCACACGCTTCAGTTCGATAATGCGCCCGCGGGAAAGACCCCATCTTAGCGCGCGGCAACCGCGTCGCGTAGCGCGCGGCTTTGCATTAAGCTGTAGCAAGATGCGCCAAGGCGATCAATTCACACTATGAGCGTAAACACGATCGGGTCCATCCTGAAGGACATATTTAAGGAGTTTAATGAAGATAATGTCTTGCGCCTCAGCGCGGCGCTTGCGTACTACGCAATGTTTTCGATTGGCCCCCTCCTCGTCATCGTCGTCGGTGTCGCCGGTTTGGCCTTTGGAGAAAACTCTGTCCGGCACAATGTCGAACAACAACTGCAAAGCATTCTGGGACAAAATGCCGAAAAAACTATCACTTCGATGATGGCCGCTCAGAAGCACGGGACGGGTCTGCTCACAACCATCCTCGGCGTCATCGCGTTGTTGTTCGGGGCCGGAGGAGTGTTTGGACAACTCCAGGATGCGCTTAATACGATCTGGGAAGTTAAGCCAAAACCGGGCACCGGAATTTGGGGACTTGTCCGAACACGATTTCTTTCTTTCACCATGGTGCTGGGCGTGGGCTTTTTGTTGCTCGTCTCGATGGTTATCACCACTTTTCTGAGCGCCGCGACAGGTTCCCTTGGGGAATATTTGCCGATTCCCGCTGCCCTGGCTCACATCCTTAACGCCACCATTTCATTCGGCGTCATTTCGCTGCTCTTCGCGATGATTTTTAAATACCTGCCTGATGTAAGAATACCGTTCCGCAAGGTCTGGGTCGGCGCGATCGTTACGGCCTTGCTCTTCACGGCGGGCAAATATCTTTTGGCGCTGTATCTGGGCCGGGAGAGCACCGCTTCGGCTTATGGCGCCGCCGGCTCGGTGATAGTGATCCTGATGTGGGTTTATTATGCCTCGGTAATTTTGTTTCTTGGCGCCGAATTTACTCAAGTCTACGCCAAACGCACCGGCGCTCGCGTCCTACCCTCCCAATACGCCGAACCCGTCACCGCGGAAGCGCGAGCCGAACAGGGTATTCCACACAAGGAACCATCTCGACAAAGTAACCGTCCAGGACAGCCTCAGCTTCAGCCCGCCCTTGAACCAACGGCCCGCGGTTCAATGCCCGGTGCGGTGATACGTCGTAACCCCTGGCAATTTGTCAGCTTGATGCTCTTTGCCGGTTTGGCAGGCGGTCTCTTGCTGCGAATGAAGTCATTGCGCGAAGGCCTGCGACTTTATGCATCCTTCCAAAGTCGCGAGTGACCTCGTTACGGTCACCATTCTACCCATTTAAATGACTGCTTTACTTCGCTGCGCCGTTTTGGCCGCTGATCGCCGCCTCGTATTTTTGTGCGTCCTGCGTTTTTTGCAGCTTTTGCGCCAGGCTTAGAAGTTTGCGAAGGATGGCGACCTTATCTGGATAGTTAGGATTTTCTTCGAGGAGGCGTTGATACGTCGCGTAAGCCTCCGGCTGGCGGTCCAAGGCCAGCAACTTCTCGCCCAGGGTGAGTTCGAGGCGAATCCGCTGCTGGGGCGACGGTTGCAACTTGAGAGCTTCAGCATAAGAGTGGGCGGCGGAAGAAGGCTTGCCCTGTGCGCTATATAAGTCTGCCAGTTTCTCCATTAACACTGCGTTTTGCTTTGTAAGTTCCAGTTGTTCCAGGAACGCGACGGCATCTGGTACCTTCGCTCCATTGGCCAGGTTGAGATCCAGCACCCGCAGGTAGCCCCAGGGGAGTAGAGGGCTGTGACGCTCTCGCAATTGCTGCTGCAGCAGTTCCGGATTTTTCGCGAACGGCCGGTAAAGCGGATCGCCCACGACGGTGGTTTGCCACGATAAGGCCGGCTGGCTCGCATAGGCGGCTTCGCCGAAGCTAAACGCGCTGTATAACCATCGCGCAACAAACACCGCAAGGTCGGGAGTGCCTGTGAGGTAAGGCTCATTAACGCAACCCATAGTGGCCGTCGCGCCTTTGGCCAGGAGTGGTCCCGCCCAACCCTGTGTCTTGCTGCGCAACGTCGAAGCGCTCAGTGAATGTAAGTGATAGGCAAAAGCCCCAGGCATGAATTCTACCTCGGGCTCGGCGAATGGCCCATCTACATTTTCAGTGTACCATCCCAGGTAGAGAGCGATGTGGCTCATCGGAAATCCCACAGGAAAGGTTCCGGGATTTTCATCCACTATCGTCTCAAAACCGAGGCGACGGCATATCTCGCCAGCATTCCGAATCCAGTCGTCGCCTAGTTTGTAATCGGGATCAGGCGTGTTTCGCACGTCAATGTAAACTCGTCCCCAGAGCCCGTCATTTTCTGTTTGAATCGCCTTGGCAACCAGACCGCGTGCAATCTCGGGCCCGATCCCGTCCAAACGCGTTACCATCAGCACACCGTTTGTCGGGTGCAAAAGGGTTTCATTGGTGACGCCATAAGCCGGATTCCGCAATGGTCCTGATAAGGGTAACTTCTGTTCAATCTCGGGCAATAACGCCAACTCGCTGTCGACGCAGGCTTCATTGCGACGCAGTTCTGGACGTAGTCCTTCGGTCGACTGCTCCTTCAAACCAGGGTCCGCTTCGATGCGCAAAGGAATACCATAACAGAGCACCGCGTAGCGAACTTTGGATTCGACCACTCTCGATTCTACCCGCTCGGGCTGGTCTTTCCCTGCACTCACCTTTTGTGGACCAATCCGCCAGAGTTTTTTGGAAGAGAGCGCTTTCGCCAACGGCTTCTGAAGCGAGTCCCGAAATTCCGCGCGCGAGATGTCCTCGCTGGAGGTTAAATCGAAACCGAGCACTTGCTGTTTTGGCACGTGGCGCTGCGCAGCGTAAAACTCCGCCACTGCCTTGGAAACCGGCACACGGCTGTTATACACGACGACAACTTCTTCACCGGGATTCGCCCCCGCCATCACGGTCATCCCGAGGGACAACAGAATTACACCCAAAATCAAGGTCTTCGCTGTCATCAACTCAAACCGGGATTTTACCGCCATCGCAGCTCAAGTCACGTGAAAGCCGCCGGATTCGTCCACAGCCCGGCCACCCCTACAGCTCTATTCTTAGCCCGTCATACGCGAGGGCAACCCCCTCCGGCAGTTCGACCTGGGCGAGGTCGTGGTCGTAGTCGTGGGTTAAATGCGTGAAATAGGTCTGCCCGGCACCAATGCGACGCGCGGCCGTGAGCGCCTCGTCCAGGCACATGTGGGTCGGATGCGGATCGCGCCGCAACGCATCAAGGACAGAGACATTCACGCCACGGACTTGCTCTACCACATTTGGCGGTACGGCTTTGCAATCGCTCAGGTAAGCCAGGCGCTTCTGCCCGTTTTGCGCAAAGAGAAAACCCAACGTCTCCGTCCGGCCATGCGGCAAAGCCAACGGCACAATCTCGAGGTCACCGAGCCGGAAAGGTCCCTCGATTAGCCGCGGTTCAGGAATGAAATAACCTTTGGGCCAGGGACCGTTGTGAAAGGCATAGGCAAAGACCCGCCGCAAATCTTTCATTGTTTCGGCGTTGGCATAGATCGGCAAGGCCGTGCCGCCCCGCGCATCGCAAACGCGCCGGCAATCGTCCAGGCCCATGATATGGTCCGCGTGAGAATGCGTGAAAAGCACCGCGTCGAGGTAGCCGAGTTTCTCCCGCAACATCTGTAACCGAAACTCGGGCGTCGTATCGACCACCAGCTTGACCTGGCCCGTGGCGACGTAAATCGAAGGACGAGTTCGATGATTCTTGGGGTTGGCGAGAAATTCTGGAGGATATTCTTTTCCGATAATGGGCACGCCCTGCGAGGTTCCCGACCCTAAAAAGATAAAAGAAAACGCCATCGTCGGCGCTCAGCTTAACTTCAGGGCAAACCTGCGGCAAGCCGGAGCCACAAACGCCACTTTTCTTTTGCCGAAAGGTTCCCAGCCAGACAGATTCAGAAGGCACACGCAGCATGCTGACAACGTTGCGCATCAAGAATCTCGCACTCGTCGCCGATCTCACGATTGAATTAGGCCCCGGCTATAACGTGATCACCGGGGAAACGGGCGCGGGCAAGTCCATTCTCATCGGCGCGTTGAACCTCATCCTGGGTGAACGCGCCGACCGCTCACTCATTCGAACCGGCTCAGATTCCTGCCTGGTGGAAGCAATATTTGACATCTCCAGCCTGCGGACTCCCCTCAAAGAATTTCTCGAGCAGAATGGGATTGAGCCTTGCGAAGATCACCAACTGGTAGTAAAGCGCAGCTTGGCAACGTCGGGGGTCAATCGCCAGTTTGTGAACGGTTCTCCCATCCCGCTCAATACACTCGCCACGCTCGGCGAATGGTTGATCGATATCCACGGACCGCACGAACATCAATCCCTGCTGCATCCTGCCCGTCAGCTCGCAATTCTTGACGCGTTCGCAAAACTGGAGGAACCGCGCGAGACTTTTGGCGCTTTGGTTGGCCGCCGGGTAGCGCTCGAAAATGAAAAAGCGGGCTTGATAGTGGATGAAACAATGTATGCGCAGCAATTGGACCTGTTGCGATTCCAGGTTGCAGAGATTGCCGGCGCAGGACTGCACCCGACCATGGACGAAGAAGTCGAGCGTGAGCATCGCCGCGCCAGCAACGCGGCGCGCCTGCTGCAACTCAGCCGTGCGGCGATGGATCTGCTCGCCGAAAATGAAACTGCACTCCTGACCCAGGCAGGAGTGCTGGGTCGAACTTTGCAGGAATTGCAGCGGCTGGATGCATCAGCCGCCTCCCTGCTGGTCTTGCATGAAAACTGTCTGGGCCTGTGGCGCGATTTGCAAAACGAATTGTCGCGCTACGCCGATAAGATTGATTTGGATCCGGAACGGCTCGCCCAACTCGAAGAGCACCTCAATCGCATCCAGTCACTGAAACGCAAATACGGGCCCAGCTTAGGTGAAGTCATTGCCTTCGGCGACGAAGCGCGCCTTAAGCTCCAAAATCTTGAGAGCCGCGACGAGGAGCTCGCGCGTCTCAACACCGAACTAAACCAACTCCAGGGCAAATTATTAAATGCGGGCCGTGAGCTTTCGGCCAAACGCCGCAAAGCCATTCCGCACCTTAGCCGGGCAGTGACCAAGCAACTCTCCGATCTTGGATTTAGGCAGAGCCATTTTGAAATCACCCTGACCACACAAGAGCAGGCAGCAAGTGAAGACTTGACGAGCCCCAAACGCGGACTGCAATTCACCGCTTCGGGCTTCGATACCGTCGATTTCCAATTCGCCCCCAATCCTGGTGAGCCGCCCAAGCCATTGCGAGCCATTGCCTCCTCCGGCGAGCTTGCGCGAGTGATGCTCGCCCTTAAGACGGTCCTGGCTGCTGAAGACCAGGTCCCCGTTCTGGTGTTTGATGAGGTCGACGCCAATGTCGGGGGCGAAACGGCCAATGCGGTTGGGGACAAAATGCGGCAAGTCGCCAGCAAACGGCAGGTGCTCTGCATCACGCACCTGCCGCAAGTCGCCGCACCCGCATCGGCTCACTATGTCGCGGCTAAACAGATCATCGGAGAGCGCACGGTTTCCCAAATCACGCGCTTGGAGAGCGGCGCTGAACGGGTGACAGAATTGGCGCGAATGCTGGGTGGACAGACCACCGCCGCACGCAAGCATGCACAAGCGCTCTTAGAGGCTGCTAGATAGCTCTTTACTTCAGTCTACCTTTAACTTATTGGGGGGGGAACGCCACCCCACGTCTAACCCAACTCAAGTCTAAGTTTTGAATGAAATGCGAATTTCAAGTGCAATGAAATAGGGTGAACACCCTATATCAGGTATAACGCGGCTGAATGACACTGGGCAGCATCATATCTTGCTGCTCGCAGGCCAAAAGTGGTTGTGTGGCTCGGCGATCAAACCGTCAGCCGCCAACGTATGTCCGCGCGCAGGAACCTCTTGAGCGAAAGCTTCTATGAAGAAAGAATCCACCCCCGTCACCTCTCCCCCGACCGGCACCAGGCTCAAAACCGAAGCCCTTAGCATACAATCGTCGGTTGCGACTGGCAGGCAAACAGGGTCGATACCCTCGCGACGCGGCATGGCGCCGGCCAACGGAGGCACCGGATTAACGAGCGGCAGTGAGCGGGCAACCGGGGGCCCTTTAGATGCTGAACAAATGCTCGCGGCGTTGATGGCTTTACGCCAAGGCGATTTCCGAGTGCGGTTACCGGTGGCCTGGACCGGCATTGCCGGCAAAGTCGCTGACACTTTCAATGAGGTAGCCGACTTAATGTCGCGTTCCACGAACGAGTTGAGCCGCATCAGCCGAGTGGTGGGTCAGGAGGGGAGAATTAATGAACGGTTGACTATCGGACACACGCCGGGCGCCTGGGCTGAACGAGTCAACTCCGTCAATACTTTGATCGATTGCCTGGCCCACCCCGTCAGCGAAACCGCGCGGGTCATCGGTGCCGTGGCCAAAGGGGATCTTTCTCAAAGTATGGCCCTGGAAATGGATGGCCGCAAACTCGAGGGCGAGTTCCTTCGCACGGCCAAAACGGTTAATACGATGGTGAACCAACTGAATGCGTTCGCCTCGGAAGTCAACCGCGTCGCGCGCGAGGTCGGTACGGAGGGCAAACTAGGTGGCCAGGCCAAAGTTAAAGGCGTCGCGGGGACATGGAAAGACTTGACCGACAACGTCAATCTGATGGCTTCAAACCTCACTTCACAGGTCCGTAACGTGGCAACGGTGACGACAGCGGTCGCCAACGGCGATTTAACGAAGAAGATCACCGTCGACGTCCGCGGTGAGTTCCTCGAGTTAAAAGATACGATCAATACGATGGTGGACCAACTGCGCTCGTTCGCTTCAGAAGTTACCCGCGTCGCGCGCGAAGTCGGAACGGAAGGCAAACTCGGCGGACAGGCCAAAGTCGAAGGCGTCTCCGGTACCTGGAAAGACCTCACCGATAACGTCAATTTCATGGCCGGCAATCTTACCTCCCAGGTGCGTAACATTGCCGCCGTGACCACCGCGGTCGCCAATGGCGACCTTTCCAAGAAGATCACCGTCGATGTCAAAGGAGAAATACTCGAGTTGAAGAATACCATCAACACGATGGTGGATCAGCTTTCTTCCTTTGCTGCGGAAGTAACACGTGTCGCGCGCGAGGTCGGCACCGAAGGCAAACTCGGCGGCCAGGCGGAAGTCAAAGGCGTCGCCGGCACCTGGAAAGACCTCACCGACTCAGTCAACTCGATGGCCGGCAATCTGACCGCCCAGGTGCGCAATATTGCTGACGTAACTACCGCGGTTGCCAATGGCGACCTGTCGAAGAAGATCACCGTCGACGTCAAAGGCGAAATTCTGCAGCTCAAAGACACCATCAACACGATGGTCGATCAACTGCGCTCGTTTGCTTCGGAAGTAACCCGCGTCGCGCGCGAGGTTGGCACCGAAGGCAAGCTCGGAGGACAGGCGGAGGTCAAAGGCGTCGCCGGTACCTGGAAAGACCTCACCGACAACGTCAATTTCATGGCGAGCAATTTGACCGTGCAGCTGCGCGACGTGTCGAAAGTAGCCACTGCGATTGCTAATGGCGATCTGACTCAAAAAATCACGGTCGATGTGCGCGGCGAAATTCTGCAGATCAAGAACGTCATCAACACCATGGTGGACCAGCTCTCGTCGTTTGCCGCAGAAGTGACGCGTGTCGCGCGCGAGGTCGGCACCGAAGGCAAACTCGGCGGACAAGCGGAGGTCAAAGGCGTCGCCGGCACCTGGAAAGACTTGACCGACAACGTCAATTTCATGGCCGGCAATCTCACCTCGCAAGTGCGCAATATTGCTGAAGTGACCACCGCGGTGGCCAATGGCGATTTATCGAAGAAAATCACGGTCAATGTACGCGGCGAGATTCTTGAGCTGAAAAACACGATCAACACCATGGTGGACCAGCTCTCGTCGTTTGCCGCAGAAGTGACGCGTGTCGCGCGCGAGGTCGGCACCGAAGGCAAACTCGGCGGCCAGGCCGAAGTTCGAGGCGTGGCCGGGACGTGGAAAGATTTGACCGATTCGGTCAACTCAATGGCGGGCAACCTCACCGCGCAGGTGCGTAACATCGCCGAAGTCACTACCGCCGTGGCCAACGGCGACCTCTCGAAGAAAATCACAGTCGATGTCAAAGGCGAAATTCTCGAGTTGAAAAACACCATGAACACCATGGTGGATCAATTGCGGTCGTTTGCGTCGGAGGTAACACGCGTCGCGCGCGAGGTCGGCACCGAAGGCAAACTCGGCGGCCAGGCCGAAGTGAAGGGTGTCGCCGGCACCTGGAAAGACCTGACCGACTCGGTCAACTCGATGGCCGGCAATCTCACCGCCCAGGTGCGCAACATTGCTGACGTGACAACAGCGGTCGCCAATGGCGACCTTTCGAAAAAGATCACCGTCGACGTCAAAGGAGAAATCCTGCAGCTCAAGGACACCATCAATACGATGGTCGACCAGCTCCGCTCGTTTGCCGCCGAGGTGACGCGTGTCGCGCGTGAAGTCGGCACCGAAGGTAAACTCGGTGGCCAGGCTCAAGTGCGAGGTGTCGCCGGCACCTGGAAAGACTTGACCGACTCGGTCAATTCCATGGCGAGCAATCTTACCGCCCAGGTTCGTAACATCGCCGAAGTTACCACCGCTGTCGCCAATGGTGACCTTTCGAAAAAGATCACCGTCGATGTTCGTGGTGAAATTTTGCAGCTCAAGGACACCATCAATACCATGGTGGACCAACTCTCCTCCTTTGCGGCCGAAGTGACCCGCGTCGCGCGCGAGGTCGGCACTGAAGGCAAGCTTGGCGGTCAAGCCGAGGTTCGTGGCGTGGCCGGCACCTGGAAGGACTTGACCGATTCGGTCAATTCGATGGCGTCAAACCTTACGGGCCAGGTCCGCAACATCGCTGCTGTGACTACCGCAGTGGCTACGGGCGACCTTTCGAAGAAGATCACCGTCGACGTTAAAGGCGAGATCCTCGAGCTCAAGAACACCGTCAATACGATGGTCGACCAACTCTCTTCATTCGCAGCCGAGGTGACGCGCGTCGCGCGTGAAGTTGGTACCGAGGGCAAACTCGGCGGTCAAGCCGAAGTCAAAGGTGTCGCCGGCACCTGGAAAGACCTCACCGATTCAGTCAACTCGATGGCCTCGAACCTGACGGGGCAGGTCCGCAACATTGCCGCCGTCACCACCGCCGTCGCAACTGGCGACTTGTCCAAGAAGATCACGGTCGACGTCAAAGGTGAAATTCTCGAGCTCAAGGACACCATTAATACGATGGTGGACCAACTGCGTTCGTTCGCCTCGGAAGTCACACGCGTCGCCCGCGAGGTCGGCAGCGAAGGGAAACTGGGCGGCCAGGCGGACGTTCGCGGACTAGCGGGTGTGTGGAAAGACCTCACTGATAATGTCAACTTCATGGCCTCGAACCTGACGACACAGGTGCGTAACATCGCCGCAGTTACCACTGCGGTTGCCAACGGCGACCTTACGAAGAAAATCACCGTGGACGTCAAAGGCGAAATCCTCGAGCTGAAAAACACCGTCAATACGATGGTCGACCAGCTCTCCTCTTTTGCGTCGGAAGTCACCCGCGTCGCGCGTGAAGTCGGAACCGAAGGCAAACTCGGTGGGCAGGCTCAAGTGAAAGGTGTTTCGGGCACTTGGAAAGATTTGACCGACAACGTGAACTTCATGGCTTCGAACCTAACTAACCAGGTGCGCGGCATTGCGAAGGTTGTCACCGCCGTAGCCAACGGCGACTTGAAACGAAAGCTGCTGGTGGAGGCCAAAGGCGAAATCGCAGAACTGGCCGATACGATCAACAGCATGATCGAGACGCTGGCGACGTTTGCCGACCAGGTCACCACCGTCGCGCGCGAGGTCGGCGTCGAGGGCAAACTGGGCGGCCAGGCCAGCGTGCCCGGCGCAGCCGGAACCTGGAAGGATCTCACCGACAACGTCAACCAGCTCGCGGCCAACCTCACGACCCAAGTGCGAGCGATTGCCAACGTCGCGACGGCAGTCACCAAAGGGGACCTGACCCGCTTCATCCAGGTCGACGCGAGCGGCGAAGTCGCCGCCCTCAAGGACAACATCAACGAGATGATCCGTAACCTGAAGGATACGACCATCAAGAACAACGAGCAGGACTGGCTCAAGACCAACCTCGCCAAGTTCACCCGGATGCTTCAAGGCCAAAAGGACATGCTCACGGTGGGTAAACTGATCTTGTCGGAACTCGCGCCGGTCGTTACGGCGCAGCACGGCGTCTTTTATGTCATGGAGACGCCAAAGGAGGAGACCGTCGAACCGGATGGTCATGGCACTGAACCGTACCTCAAACTGCTCGCCAGCTATGCCTTCCACAACCGAAAGAATGTCGGCAACCGGTTCGCTCTGGGAGAAGGTCTTGTCGGCCAAGCGGCTCTCGAAAAGGAACGCATTCTGATTACACATGCGCCTGAGGACTACGTTCAAATCACCTCTGGTCTGGGTCAGGCCAAGCCGACAAACATTATCGTCCTGCCAGTGCTCTTTGAAGGAGCCGTCAAGGCAGTCATGGAATTGTCCTCTTTCGAGCGGTTCAGCCCTACGCACCAGGCATTCCTGGATCAGCTGGTCGAGTCGATTGGCATCGTGCTGAACACGATCGAGGCCAACACCCGCACCGAGGATCTCCTCAAGCAATCGCAGTCCCTGGCCAAAGAGCTGCAAAGCCGCCAGGAGGAATTGCAGCAGACCAACCTCGAACTGCAGGAAAAGGCCAAGCTCCTGGCCGAACAAAACGCGGAAGTGGAACGCAAGAACACCGAAGTGGAGCAAGCCCGCCAGGCGCTCGAAGAGAAAGCCGAGCAGTTGGCCCTTACCTCAAAGTACAAATCGGAATTCCTTGCCAACATGTCTCACGAGCTGCGCACGCCGCTCAACAGTCTGCTTATCCTGGCGGATCAATTGGCGCAGAACACCGAAGGAAACCTGCAACCCAAGCAAATCGAATTTGCTCGCACTATCCACGCCTCGGGCAACGACCTGCTCAGCCTCATCAACGATATTCTCGACCTATCCAAGATCGAATCGGGAACTGTTACTGTCGATATCGCGGCGCTCCGCTTTAGCGACCTGCAGGATTATGTCGAGCGCACTTTCCGACATGTTGCGGAAGCCAAGAGCCTTGACTTCCAGATCGCCTTGGACCCCGACCTGCCGACGAATATCTTCACCGATTCGCAACGCCTGGAGCAGGTTATCCGAAACCTGCTCTCCAACGCCTTCAAGTTCACCGAACGCGGGCAAGTGGTCTTCAGCCTCGCGCCGGTTACTGAAGGATGGAATCCGGATAATGATGTGTTGAACCGCGCACGCTCGGTGATTGCCTTCTCGGTGAGTGACACCGGCATTGGCATCGCGCCCGAAAAACAGCAGATCATCTTCGAGGCGTTCCAGCAGGCCGACGGCAGCACCAGCCGCAAATACGGCGGCACCGGCCTCGGTCTGGCCATCAGCCGCGAAATTGCTCGCTTGCTTGGTGGGGAGATTCGCCTGGCCAGCGCATTGGGCCAGGGCAGCACCTTTACGTTGTTCCTGCCGCAGACGCATGTGCCCATGCGCACCGTCCGAAAGGAACCGACGATCACTGATTCTTCCGCTCCGCCTGCTATTAAACGCGAGGTCACCATCGCCACCGAATCGGAACCAGCTCCGGTCGAGGTGGTGTTTGACGACGACCGGGCTTCTATCGCCGTTGGAGATAAAGTGCTTCTGATCGTCGAGGACGATCCGGCGTATGCCCGCGTCTTACTGGACTTGGCGCACGAAAATGGCTTCAAGGGTGTCGTCGCGCAGCGCGGCACGACCGCTTTGGCCATGGTGCGCGACTTCAAGCCCGCCGCGGTCACCCTCGATTTGCACCTGCCGGATGTAGACGGCTGGCGAATCCTGGACCGTTTAAAGGTGGACCTGGCGACACGCCACATCCCTGTCCACATCATCAGCGTCGAAGAAGACTCCGCTCCGATGCTGTCGCAGGGAGCGCTGGGGTTTGTCACCAAGACCGAGAACCGCCAACACCTGCAACGAGCCTTCGACGAGCTCAACCAGTTCATCGATCGGCCCGTGAAGAATCTGCTGCTGATTGAAGACGATGAGATCCAGACCTTGAGCATCAAAGAGCTGATCGGCAACGGGGATGTGAAGACCACGGTGGTTGGCACTGGCAAAGACGCCCTGGCAGCGATCCAAGCCGAAAGATATGATTGTGTCATTCTGGATCTTGGCTTGCCGGATATGTCTGGGACCGAGTTATTGGAACAGATCAAGAACTCATCGACATTCCGCACCTTGCCCGTGATCATCTATACCGCCCGCGAATTGCTTGAGGAGGAATCCTCCAAGCTGAAACAGCTGGCGGAATCCATCCTGGTGAAAGATGTTCGCTCACCCGATCGCTTGCTGGATGAGACGGCGCTCTTGCTGCATCGCAACGTAGCGAAGCTGCCAGAGCGCCAGCGCAAGATGCTGGAGCACTTGCACCATGGCGTGCTGGAGGGCAGGAAAGTGCTGGTAGTAGATGACGACATCCGCAATATCTTTGCCATGACCAGCGTGCTGGAGCGGTTCAAGATGCGGGTCGTATCCGCCGAGAACGGCAAGGACGCAATCCAAATGCTCATGGAGCAGCAAGATATCGACATTGTGCTGATGGATATTATGCTACCCATGATGGACGGCTACACCACCATTCGAGCCATTCGAGAGATCTCCCAATTTGGTGAGCTGCCCATTATCGCCGTAACGGCGAAGGCGATGAAAGGTGACCGGGAGAAATGCATCACTGCCGGCGCGTCGGATTATCTCTGCAAACCAGTAGAAGCCGAGCAGTTGCGCTCCACACTACGCCTTTGGCTGCACCACTGAAACTGGCTGATGAATACCAAGGAACTCTCCGGCCAAAGGACTGTGGCAACCGCTAGAGCCGTGCCGGCTGGGTCCAATGGAACTCCGAAACGTTTGGGTCCTGAATTAAAGGCCAATATTCTGCTGGTCGATGATCGCCCCGATAAGCTGTTGGCGCTCGAGGTGGTTTTGGAAACGCTTGGTCAGAACCTGGTCCGGGCCATGTCCGGAAAAGATGCGCTGCGGCGGTTATTGCATCAGGATTTTGCTGTAATCCTGCTCGATGTTTCGATGCCGGGCATGGACGGCTTTGAGACCGCGTCCCTCATCCGGCAGCGCCTGAGCTCGGAACACACGCCGATCATCTTCATTACTTCCATCGGCACGACCGACAATCACGTCTCCCGCGGTTATTCCCTCGGAGCCGTCGATTATCTTCTTACGCCTATTGTCCCCGAAGTCCTTCGTTCGAAAGTCTCGGTCTTTGTCGAGCTGCACAAAAAGAGCGAATTGGTGAAGCTCCAGGCTGAACAATTGAGGCGAAACGAAGAAACCCGACATCAACGTGAACTGGCCGAGGTCGCCGACCGATTAGAAATCGAAACGAGACGCAACCGGTTTTTCACGCTCGCAATAGATTTGCTTGGAATTGCGGATTTTGACGGCCGCTTGCTACAACTCAATCCGGCCTGGGAACGGGTGCTCGGTTTTCACCCGGATGAGCTCAAGAATGTCGCAGGTGTCGATCTGGTGCACCCGGAAGAGCGCAGCGCAATGGCCGACAAAATGGAGGCACTCAAGCAAGGGACAACCATTGCTGATTTCGAAGGACGCTACAGGCATAAGCAAGGTGGTTGGCGATGGTTGCAATGGACGGCAACACCTTTCCCGTCGGAGAAGCTTATTTACATTTTCGCGCGGGACGTTACAGCCAGAAAGAACGCTGAATCCCAAGTCATGCTGTTGACCAAAGAACTGGAGCAGCGCGTGGCGGACCTTACGGTAGCGAACGTGGAGCTGGAAGCGTTCAATTACTCCATTGCTCACGACCTTCGAGCTCCGCTCCGTGCGATGATGGGCTTTTCGAAGGCCCTGCTCCAGGACGAGACTGGCAACCTCAGTGCTACCGGCCTCGATTATACCCGTCGCATTGCGCATTCGGCAAAATTCATGGATGCGCTGCTGCTCGACATGCTGACTTACAGCCGGCTGACTAAAGCTGAGGTTTCACCGAAGATGGTTGTCCTGGAGGAGCCGATCACGGAACTGCTTTCCCTGCTTGAAAAAGAGACGCAAGAGGCCGGCATCAAGATCGAGGTCGTTGGTCCTTTAGGGCCCGTCTATGCGCACGCCCCCACGCTCAAACAAGTTCTCTCGAATCTGGTCGGTAATGCCCTGAAGTTCACCGCTCCGGACCGCAGCCCCTTCCTGCGAATATCCACCACGCGCGAGGCGGGGTTTGTCAGGATCTGGGTCGAGGACAATGGTATTGGCATTGCCCCCGAGCATCATGAGAGGATTTTCGGCTTGTTCCAGCGACTCGCAGACGCTCAAAAATATCCTGGCACCGGCGTCGGATTGGCATTAGTCAAGAAGGGAGCCGAACGCATGGGCGGTCGCGTAGGAGTCGAATCGGTACCCGGACAAGGCAGCAGGTTCTGGGTCGAACTTCCTGAAAAGCCGGCGAGTTCAGATGGAACCTAGAATTCTTCATGTCGAAGACAACCCCGATGATGTAATGCTGGTCGGACTGGCCTTTAGAAAGGCCCTGTCGGCAGTCCAACTGGAGGTTGCTACCGACGGAGAAAAGGCTTTAGCCGCACTGCAAAGCAATCTCAACTCGCCACCAGCGTGTGTATTATTGGATGTCAAGCTCCCCAGCATCTCCGGGTTCGAAGTCTTGAAATGGATTCGCAGCCAATCTGGGCTCAAAAGACTTCCGGTAGTCATGCTTACCTCCTCGGTATTACCGTCGGATATCAATCGCGCTTATGATTTCGGCGCCAACTCATACCTCGTCAAGCCGCTCGAACTCGACGCGCTGATTACCCTCGCCAAAACGATCGACCTCTACTGGCTTCGCACCAACACGCCACCAACGGGCGAGACCTAGACCGGAAGAAAAGTCCGGTTTTTGACAATTCCATTGCTCCGTGGGCAGCCTTCCAGTTTCCGCAACTATCCCGAGAACCTATCCACATCACAAGCGGTGTGCTACGCTGCTTCATGTTGCTCAGGAAAGATGAGGAAGGCGTAATTGCCATCAGCCAGCCGGCGCACGCCTGGGTTTCCGGTCAGTTGGCAAGAAATTGGGACCTGAACGACTTTGTCGGAGTGCGCGAAGAAGTGTGTCTTGCAGCCGAGCAGCACGACATCGGGTTTTTGACCTGGGAGCAGTCGCCGAGCTTCAATGCCTTTACAGGTTTGCCTCATACTTTTTTGGAAATGCCCCGCGCCATACACTTGGCGATCTGGACGACGGGCATTCAATCCATGTTGCGGTTCGGCCGATACCCAGCGTTGTTGGTCTCCAGGCACTTTACCGGACTGGCTCAGCAACACGGACAAACCGGGAACACCGATGAAGAACGACAGTTAGCCGAATTCCTGGAAGAACAGGAAATATTGCAAACGACCCTGGAAACCTCCTTGGCAAACGACTTTTATTACACGGAATTCAGTTTGCCGGAAATAGTTCGGCACCATCAGCAACTGGTGTCGCTTTGGGATTGGATGTCGCTTTTGTTATGCCATGGGCTGGCCGAACCACAGTCCATCAGATGGAGTCGGCGCAAGAAAGAGCTGATCCATTTGCGACTGACGCCAGAAGCTGGAGGCCTGAACATCAACGTTGTACCTTGGCCGTTTATAAAGCCCGAAGTGACATTGGTCTGCGAAGGACGCCATTTGCTTAAATCGTATGAAGGTGAACCGCAGATGCGTGAAGGCTTGCGCGGTGCTGCGCCCATTGTGCTGCGCATCGTGCTACAAGCAGGTCCGGGGTGAACTCCGTAGCACAGGACAAACAATATTTTGCCGTTAACCGCCCGGCGGCGGATCTTCCTCCGGCTCGGGGCGATCCAGGAGCGTTCGACCTTCGGTGCGGACGCCGCTCCCACCTTTAAGTTTAAGAATGATATAAAAGACGATTAGCACAAGGGCAAGAATCACCAAGGCTGGTACTAGCCAAACATGTAGCATAGGTTGTCTCCTTCCTTCCGGACATCGGCGTCTCGGCGCCGCCGGCCGGTCTCATGGCTCGTAATGAATTTCATTTCTCCGCCGGGAACCGGTGACGAAACAAACACTAACATAGGATTAGGCCCGGAGCAAAACCGTTCAACGGGACGGCCACTTACGAGTTAAGGAGTTCAATCGAACCTGCTGATTACATCAACCCGCAGCCATGCGGTGATTGTCATTGTCCGAGCTGCTCTGTTCCGCGCTAACGACCGGTTCTTGTTTAGGTAATCCGATTCGGGAAACTTCAGCCAGCTCCTGCAGAGTAATTTTCGAAGCTATCCGGGCCTCGGCGTGTTCAATCCGCCGAAACAGACGGAATACCCGACTGGCCGTCGGCTCTTCCGGGTGAGCCATCCTTTGACCAGGGCCCGCCCGCATAGCGGCCAGAATTTGTTGACAGGTCACATTCCTCAAAGGGCGCGCGGGGGTGTAGGCAACATCCGAGCCAACCGCAGGGATTACCAGGTGAGCCTTGCAGAGCTGGTGGATGACTTCGAGCACCAGCCGAGTCGGTACCTCAAGCTGTTTGGCCATTTCAAAAACACTAACCGGCGGTTCACCCCGCATAAATCGACGACCAATCCACGCAATGAGGCGCAACGCAAGTAATTCGCGTCCGCGTTGGCCCATCTGCTCGACTTGCTGTTGTTCCAGGAAGCTGGCGCGGTTTTGAAACGCGTACGCCACCTGGGCCCCGAATAACACAATCCACCAGATCAGATAGAGCCCAATCATGAAGACGGGCACTAGGCCGAGACTGCCGTAAATGACACTGTTGGAAACCACACGGGACACATACAACACACTTATCAGATTATTCAGATGCCAAAGACTTCCCCCGACCAGGCCACCCACAAGAGCTGCGTTCCAATGCACCTTGGCGTTGGGCATTAATCGATAAAACACCGCCAGGCCGAGGCACAAAACCACCACCGGAATGATCCTGAAAATCAGGGTGGCCGCGAAGGGGAATCGCACCAGCAGTTTCTGGGTCCACCCCCAATGCTGCCCCGTTGTGAAACCAAGCGCGACCGCCAACATCAATGGGCCCAGAGTCAATATGGTCCAGTAGACTGCGATGCGCGTAAAATAGCTTCGGCCCTGCACCGTTCCCCAGATATCATTGAAAGTCGTTTCGATCTGGCTCAACATGGCAATCGCGGCAAAAATCAGGGCGATCGTCCCCGTCACTCCCAGTGCACTGCTGCGTGTATTGCGAATAAATTCGTGAATTCGATGAGCAATTTCCCGGCGGGCATTAAGCACCTGTTGTTCCTGGGAGGCTGAAGGCAGCAGACCGTGTTTGTGTAACTGGGCAGAGGAAACGGCATTGGTGGCTGCCGATGAATTTGATTGGGTTGTTGCTGGCTCTCCTTCGGTCGAACTTCCCGAAGGCCAGTTGGTAGTAACAGCAAGCGCATTGGTGCTGAACATGCTCCGAGGCACAACGCTCAACACGCCTTTCACCACAAAACGATCGATGCGTTGTTCGCCTTCGGATTTTAGAAAACTGCTGGTAATGCCAAGCACGACGGCCAGCATGGGGACAAGCGCAAGGAGATTGGCATACGCCAATGCCGAGGCGCGCGCCGGACAACGGTTGCGGCTAAAACTAGTCCAAACCAGCACGCAGAAATGCAGGAACTTGTGCAGCTGTGAAAGTTCCTTCTGGGAACGCCAATTGCTCTCGTCCAGCAGCGTCTGCGCCTCTTGTCGAATCTTCGCTAAGTTGATCAGCTTCATGAACCTATTAACGCTAAACCCCGCAGCCCAAGCGTCAATTGGGGATTCCTGCTCCGCTTTGCCCAATTCCAGGCAGAACAGTGTACAGTGAGTCGACTTTGCTTGCGGTGAGGGTTGCTACCGTGAATTATGTTTCTCGATGATAAGTGCCGGAAAGGTAACTGGCCGACTGCCAGTCGGTTTATTCATTGCCTCAGTAGCGCTGATTGCGGCTCACGCTGGCGAAGCCAAGCACGATCCTCGAGGACCCGGCACCATCCGTATGGGGCAAACGCTCCAGGAGATCGCCCAAAAAGAGAACCCGGTTAACAATATATTCTTAAATAAGGAACGAGCCGAATTGATTCGGCAAGAGCTTGCGAAAACGACGTCGAAGCAAAAGCCTGAACTGCGCTTCTCGTTGGTCACCGAGTTGCTGGATTCGGGCCAGAATGAATCTGCGCTCCAGGAACTGGAGGCGTTAGAGCAGGAGGTGAAGACCAATCTCCCTGAAGCCTACGAGCGGAATTACCGCGTCTTGAAAATGAAGGAATGCCTCTGTTGGATGCGTATCGGCGAACTGACTAATTGCCTGGCGGATCATAATCCGGACTCATGTCTCGCACCAATTCAAGGACGAGGCCTTCACCGTTTTCAAGCGGGCTCCCGCAATGCGATGCGCGTCTTGGCCGAATTGCTCGAACATCAACCGGACGACCTTGCCGCCCGCTGGCTGTTGAACGTCGCCAGCATGACTGTGGGAGACTATCCCGAAAAAGTTCCATCCAAATGGGTCATCCCACCTTCCGCGTTCGCGTCTGAATATGACATCAAACACTTCCCTGACATAGCCGGCGCGCTCGGTCTGGACCCAATGAAACGCTCGGGAGGCAGTATTATCGAAGATTTTGACGGGGATGGCAATCTGGACATCATGTGTTCCTCGATTGGTTTTCAAGACCAACTTCGATTATTCCACAATAATGGTGATGGCACGTTTAGCGAACGCACGGCCGAAGCGGGCCTGATCGGCGAGACAGGGGGGTTGAATCTAATTCAAGCCGATTTCAACAACGACGGCTTTCCCGATGTACTGGTGCTGCGCGGGGCCTGGATGCGTTCCGAAGGGCGCTTCCCCAAGTCTCTGCTGCGAAACAACGGAGACGGCACCTTTGAGGATGTCACCGAGGCGGCGGGACTGCTCTCCTTCCAACCTTCACAAACAGCGGTCTGGCTGGATTATGATAACGACGGCTGGATTGATCTGTTCATCGGGAATGAATCTCTGGGAAATGATGGCAATCGCTGCCAGTTGTTCCACAACAACGGTAATGGGACTTTTACCGAATGCGCGGTCGATTCCGGGGTCGGCCATGTCGGGTTTGTGAAGGGAGTTTGCAGTGCCGATTTCAATCATGACGGCCGTCCCGATATTTACCTTTCAGTCCTCGGTGCCCCAAATGTGCTGTTTCGCAACGACGGCCCCGTAGGCACGAATGCCACCGCAAAGGTGGTCTGGCATTTCACAAATGTGGCGAAAGCAGCAGGCGTCACCGAGCCCCTGTATAGTTTCCCGTGCTGGTTTTTTGATTACGACAACGATGGGTGGGAAGACCTCTTCGTCTGCGGATACCATATCAAAAACGTCGGCGATATTTGTGCCGATTACCTGGGGCTTCCAACAGATGCGGAACGGCCTCGACTGTATCACAATAACCGTGATGGAACGTTCCAGGACGTCACACGCGAAGTCGGTCTGCACCGAGTGCTCCACGCTATGGGTTCCAATTTTGGCGACCTCGATAATGACGGCTTTCTGGATTTTTATCTTGGAACCGGCGATCCGGATCTAGCAACTATCGTCCCCAATCGCATGTTCCGTAACGATGGCGGCAAGCGTTTCCAGGATGTCACCACCTCAGGCGGCTTTGGCAACTTGCAGAAAGGGCACGCAGTGTCGTTCGGGGATATTGATAATGATGGCGATCAGGATGTCTACCAAAACATGGGGGGTGCAGTCAGCGGCGACGTCTATCACAACGTTTTGTACGAGAATCCCGGACACGGCAATCATTGGATTACCCTCAAGCTGGAAGGCGTGCAGTCGAATCGCGCCGCAATTGGAGCGCGGATCCACGTTACTGTGCAAAACGAGGATGGCGAACACAGCTATTATAAGACCGTCGGCACGGGCGGCAGTTTTGGCGCGTCGCCGCTGCGGCAGGAGATCGGATTAGGAAAGGCTAAAGAAATTCGTCGAGTCGAGATCTTCTGGCCGCGCACAGGTAAATTGCAGGTGCTTAATGGGCTTACAATGGACAGGTTTTATAAGGTTAAAGAAGGTGAAACCAGGGCTGTGCCGTGGGAGCTAAAGAGTTTCGCCTTAAGGTCGCAAGCCAGCGAGACTCAACATCAACATCATCATCATTCTCCGTAAGGGATTGTTAACTACACCAAGCTGCAGACCAAATCCAAAAAAACGCCAAAGCTCACCAGAATATTGAGGTCCTGTTCAAGGAGCGCCTCAACGCCGGGCTTTAATACCTTTGAAAACGCCTTGCTCGACCACGCGCGCGGGTGGCGCCAGGTAAACGGCAAGATGACAGCCACGCTTCCTTCTATAGATGTGCCGGCTTCTCACGGCAGGTGATGTCTTTACTTGCTCACACTCATCAAACGGCCGATCTTTATGAGTCATGAGACCCGGCATCTATTTAGCGAATGTCTGCGGCTTTGTATTGCTGACCGGCTGCTCGCACATTGAGCCTGGCCAAGGCGGTGCTTGGGCTAACGGCCCGCCCGGTCCGAGCTGGGAACCCGACAGCCGTGTGCCTGTCTCTGCGCCGCCACCCGGCGTTGCCGAGATTGATCTCGATGTCACTGCGTTGGTGCGCCGGTCGCTGAAGGAGGATCCGAGGTTTGCTCCAATTGCAAATCAGGTCAGAATTAAAGTCCACAAGGGAGTGTTGACGCTGAGCGGCGAGGTTCCAACGGCTCGGGATCGTGACGAGCTTGTAGCGAAAATCTCCAAGCTCCCAGGAGTAGACGCTCTTAGAGATAATGAACTGCAAACCGCCAGACAGGACGCGCCCTAACCGTTCTCGATAGTTTTCCGTCTCGTATTGCCTGCTGACTTTATTCGGCGCAATTCAAAACTAAATTCGAGCCGAGATTTCTGGATCACTGCCTCCTTTCCAGTAGGCTACCCAACGATGCACTCAGTTGCACAGCGCATCGGCAGCATATCCATTTCCATGCAGCTCGCCTTGGCTTTCTCCGCCAACGCCGCAGACCCTAATGCGGATTCCAAGGCGGGACGCGAGAGGGTACGTTCTGCTGTTTCTACTGACTCGCTTCACGAGTACGCTATAGGAGCTGACCTATCATTTCTCAAGCAGGCGGAGGCGCGCGGCACGGTTTTCAAAGATGGCGGCGCGGCCAAGCCAGGACTGCGGATTTTCAAGGATCATGGCTATAACTGGATTCGACTCCGGCTGTTTCACACGCCGACCCAGTTGCCGAACAACCTCGCTTACACGGTTGCGCTGGCAAAAGAAGCAAACCAGCTCGGGTTCAAATTCCTGCTGGATTTCCATTATTCGGATACCTGGGCCGATCCCGCTAAGCAGTATTTGCCCAAGGCCTGGGAAGGCAAAACTCACGTCGAACTAGTCAATGCCCTCTTTGCTTATACGCGCAATACCATCACCGCTTTCGATAAAGCCGGAGTCAGACCGAATATGGTCCAGATCGGCAATGAGATCAGCCACGGCATGCTCTGGCCCGACGGCAAATTGCCGGAAAATTGGGATAATTTTGCCGAGCTGGTCAAAGCCGGTGTGAGAGGAGTCGAAGCGGCCTGCGGCTCAGGCGCGCACCCGCTGATTATGATCCACATCGATAAAGGTGGCGACTGGAAGGCCACGAAATACTTCTTCGACAGGTTAAATTCATTTGGGGTCAAGTACGATATCATAGGTCAGTCGTACTACCCCTGGTGGCACGGGGCTCTTGATGACCTGCGCAAAAATCTGGCCTTTATAGCAACCGAGTATCAGAAGGACATTATCGTAGTGGAGGCCGCTTACAACTGGCGTCCGGCTGAGTACCGCAACAAACCGGCGCCATTTCCGGAGACTTCCGAAGGCCAAAAACAATTCCTTGAGGAAGTGAACCGAGCCGTTCTCGCCACACCCAATAACCACGGCAAGGGGATTTTCTGGTGGGAGCCCGCTGTTGCTGCCCCGCGGAATGGGCGGGGTATGTTTGACGACGAAGACAATGCACTGCCAGTCATTACGGTCTTCGACACTTTCATAAAGTAGCGCAACCGTGAGAGAGCAGGTCGGCAGCTTGCTTTGTAAATTTCGATCTAAATTATAATTGACTCCATCTGTCACCGATCGGATCGATAGCATGTGAACGTGAATTCTTCTTTCAGCTTGCCGCTTAATCAGTGGTTTCCCCAACCGTCGCTTAAAACTTGTTAAGCCTTGGTTAAGGGTGTTCTATTTCTTCGATCACTTCGTTTAGATGAGTAATTCGTGCGCCCAGCGGCGCTTAGTCTATTGTTACGTGGCGGTTGTTGTTCTTGCGCATTGGCAGTGCCCGACGATTGCTGCGGCCGACCATCTCGAACAAATCCGCCAACGCGGCGAGTTGCGATGGGGTGCTGACGCCGAAGGTGGAGCGCCGTATGTTTATCCTGATCCGGAGCATCCGGAGCGACTCATTGGTTTTGAATTTGAGTTGGCGGAGGCGCTAGCAACGCAGCTCGGTGTGCGCGCCACCATGGTTCAAAACCAATGGGATCAATTGATCCCGGCGCTCGATCGCGGCAACTTCGATATCATTCTTAACGGGCTGGAGCTAACGGCCGAGAACCAACAGCGCATTGCGATGTCGCGGCCGTATTACGTCTACGCCCAGCAGATCGTCACACGCAGCGAAACCACGGGTCTGAGCGGAATGACGAATCTTGATAATAAGGTGGTTGGAGTTCTTTCCGGGTCTGTTGCCGAACGACTGCTAAAGCAAACAACCAATGTTGTGTGGAAGAGTTATCCCGGCAATGTTGAAACGTTCGCCGATTTGAAGAATCGACGTCTCGAGGCAGTGTTGGTGGACCTGCCGATCGCCATCCATTACGCCCGGCCCGATCCGATGCTCAAACTTTCCGGCGCGCCGTTCGCCCCGGGTTACTACGCGATCGGCATTCTAAGGCAGGATCAAACTTTGCTAGTTGCAATCAATAGCGCACTTGAACGAATGGCTGGCGACCATTCTTTGGAGCGCATTTACCAGAAGTACAGCCTCTGGGACGAACGTCAGCAGGCGCTAAGCGATTACCGACCCGAAGCGGCACCAACCACCAAACCATGCATAACGCTCCGGGAACGGCTCGGTTACCTGCCCTTGTTGCTCAAAGCGGCCGTGACCACCGCGGAGCTTTCCGTTTTTGCCATGGCGCTGGCGGTAATAGCTGGTTTGGCGATCGTCTTGTTACGGCTATACGGCTCGGGCCCAATCCAATGGCTGGCCCAAGCCTATGTCGAAGTGATCCGCGGCACGCCGCTGCTGATTCAACTTTTTCTCATCTATTATGGCCTGCCGGAGATCGGGATTCGCCTAAATGCCTTTTGTGCCGCCGTGCTCGGGCTGGGTCTCAACTACGCGGCAAGTGAGGCCGAAAACTACCGCGCAGGCATTCAAGCGATCCCGCGCGGCCAAACCGAAGCTGCGCTGGCACTGGGCATGACCCGCTGGCAAACCTTGCGGCAGGTCGTGCTCCCGCAAGCCGCGAGGGTCGTCATTCCCCCCGTCACCAATGATTTTATTGCGATGTTCAAAGACACTTCCATTGTCTCAGTCATCACCATGGTCGAGTTGACCAAACAATACGGCATGTTGGCCGCCTCAAATTCCGATTACATCGTTGTGGGCTTGATGACCGCAGGAATTTATTTTGGGTTGAGCTATCCGGCTTCATTGTTCGCGAATTGGCTCGAAACTCGGCTGCGCTATGATCACTGTTGAACAACTGATTAAGTCCTATAACTCCGTCCGGGTGCTTCAGGGCATCAATCACACACAAACGCGCGGAGAGGCGGTGGTGTTGATTGGCCCCAGCGGCTGCGGCAAGAGCACCTTTCTGCGCTGCCTCAATCAGCTGGAAACCGCAGATTCGGGACGCATCACCATCGATGGGGTCACGATCGATGCCAGCCGTCCCGTGCGGAACGGCCAGGAACGCGAGCAACAACGACAATTGCGTCTGCGCGCCGGTATGGTGTTTCAATCCTTCAACCTCTTTCCTCACTTGACAGCTCTACAAAACGTGACAGTCGGGCCAATGGTCGTCAAGGGAAGGCCACAACCTGAGGCGGAAGGCGTCGCCCGAGGCCTGCTGGCGAAAGTCGGCTTGGAAGCGAAAGCGGCCTCCTATCCAGCTCAACTCTCCGGTGGGCAGCAGCAGCGGGTGGCGATTGCCAGAGCACTGGCGATGCAACCCAAGGTGCTGCTGCTAGACGAACCTACCAGCGCGCTCGACCCGGAACTGCGCGAAGAAGTGTTGCGGGTCATGCGTCAATTGGCTGAGGAGGGAATGACTATGATAGTGGTTACTCACGAAATGCAGTTTGCGCGCGATGTTGCCGACCAGGTCGTCTTCTTCGAAGGCGGCCGAGTCGCCGAAAGCGGACCGCCGGAGCAGATCTTCTCAAATCCGCAACACGAGAGGACGAGGGAGTTTTTGCGAAGAGTGGTGACGAAGTAAGCGAAAATGCGCGTTACGCCAACCGTTCGCGCCCGTGAGGTCGATCGAGATTCAGGATGGGGCCAATCGGCACGATGCGAGTCGGATTGATGTCGTCGTGGGTGATGTAGTAATGCCGCTTTATATGGTCAAAGTTTACCGTTTCCCGAATGCCGGGCACCTGATAGAGGTCACGTAGATAGCCGTCGAGATTGCGGTAGTCCACGATCCTTCGCAGATTGCACTTGAAATGACCGTGATATACGGCGTCGAACCGGATCAACGTGCAAAAGAGCCGCCAATCGGTTTCAACAATTCGCGCGCCAAAGAGATACCGTCGGGTCGCCAACCGCTCCTCGAGTTGGTCGAGTGTCGCAAATAGGGCGCGGGCAGCCTTTTCGTAAGCACGTTGCGATGTGGCAAACCCAGCTTTATAAACACCGTTATTCACCTGGTCATAAATGGACGCACTGAGCTGATCCTGTTCCCTGGCGATATCCTGCGGAAAGAGATCCACCGCGCTGTCGCCAAAGGCGTTGAAGAGGTGATTAAACATGCGGCAAATATCATCTTCGGAATTGTTTACGATACGACGCATGGTTTTATCCCAAAGGACGGGGACAGTGACGCGGTCGGAATAACCCGGGGCAGTCAATTGATAGGCTTCGCTCAGGAACTGAAATCCATTGATTGGATCGGTAGAGTAACCCGGCCCGTCGCGAAAGGCCCAGCCGCGATCATCGCGGATGGGATCCACCACCGTCACCCCAATCACTTCCTGAAGCTTCTTGAGCTTTAGCACAATTAAGGTGCGGGAGGCCCAGGGACACGCCAGCGAGATGTACAAATGGTAGCGGCCGGTCTGCGCCGGGAAGGCGGATGATCCATCCGCCGTTATCCAATCGCGGAAAACGTCCTCCTGACGTCGAAATTCGCCTGTATCGGTCTGCTCGTTTGGGAACTGTCCTTGCATAAAGATCATTGTGATGATCAGAGGCTCCACTTCAAACCGAAAACTCCGGGACGCTTGTCACCATTTTGAGAGTTTGACGATCAACGTCTTGTTCAGCCACCCTAATCCGGAGCCTGATTTTGAGAAACTAACGGATGGTCTCAATAGATAAACGGGATTTGAGCGGTAAGAATGGTTCAAGAAAACTGTTCGAACAGCAGCAGAAATGGCAATTGACAAGCCCATCGCGGAAAAACTTTTGAAACCGACCCGGGCAGAACTGCTGGCGGCAGTCAATCGACGGGTGCCTGACGTTATCGCACCTGGCCTCAAGGTCCTATTCTGCGGCATTAATCCGGGCCTCTACTCGGCATGGTCCAGGCACCATTTTGCGAGGCCAGGCAATCGCTTTTGGCCCGCTCTCTTTGCTTCAGGGTTTACTAACCGATTGCTACGCCCGGACGAAGAACACGAGCTGCTCCGTTACTGTTATGGCATAACCAACATTGTCCGCCGCCCCACGCTGGCTGCCGATGAGCTTACACGTGAGGAACTCGTCGCGGGATTTGGCAAGCTGCGCCAAAAGGTCAATACTTATCGCCCTCTTTCCCTTGCCGTCCTGGGCTTAAGCGCTTACCGCGTCGCCTTCGACCGGCCGCAGACCATGATCGGACGACAACCCGAGGGAATTGGTGATACGATGGTTTGGGTCCTGCCCAATCCGAGCGGACTCAACGCCCATTTTACCCCGGGCGCCCTGGCGAAGCTGTTTCGCGAGTTCCGGCTGGCACTGGACCGGCTTTGATTCCCGGGAAGCACCTTGAAGGGGCCGGTTCGCGATTGTTTTTAGCCTAAAACATTATTTTTGACATAGTAGTTTTACACGATGTATATAAGAAAGGAAACCGCATACCGTTCATTCGGCGTGCTAAATCTGGAATTTAGAGCTTAAGGCCATTTGCAATCACCGACCCCACAACAGCCCGTTAAGAGCGGAGCGACCAAGCCGACGAACGCAATCAACGGCTCTTCGGACCTCCCCGCGCACGCCAATCACTTGTCACTTGAGGGAGTTCATGGCACCGTCGAGGTCCCCGCGCCCGAGGCTGGGTTCTGGCAGAAATGGCGGGCGTTCGTTGGGCCCGCGATTTTGATCAGCGTTGGGTATATGGACCCGGGAAACTGGGGCACCGATTTGGCAGCGGGTGCCCAGTTCAAGTTTGGCCTGTTGTGGGTGGTGGCGATTGCCAGTTTGATGGCGATTTTCATGCAGATCATCGCTGCGCGCCTGGGGGTGGTGACCGGAAAAGACCTCGCGCAATGCTGCCGCGACTGGTATCCCCGTTGGACGCGCTGGCCAAACTGGCTGTGGTGCGAACTGGCGATCGCCGCGTGCGACCTCGCCGAGGTGCTCGGCAGCGCCGTCGCGCTGAACCTGATGTTCCACATTCCGATGCTCTGGGCAGTCATGATCACCGGCTTTGATGTGTTGCTGCTGCTCGCACTCCAAGGTTTCGGCATGCGAACTATCGAAGCCATTGTGCTGGTTCTGGTCGCAACGATTTCCTGCTGCTACTTCATCGAGATATTTATTCTGCCCCAGACGCAACCCTCCTTCCTGGAGATGGGCCGTGCGCTGGTCACTCCGCGGCTCGATAAACCGGGCATGCTTTATGTGGCGATCGGCATCATTGGCGCGACGGTCATGCCTCACAACCTCTACTTGCACTCGGCGTTGGTCCAGAGCCGAAAATTGCAGCGCGATGATTCCTCGATGCGCAGCGCGATTCGGTTCAACGCGATCGATTCAAGCGTCGCCCTGACGATTGCCTTCTGTGTTAATGCCGCGATCCTCGTCCTGGCAGCGCTCGTTTTCTACGGCAAAACCAGCGTCACTGTCGCCGGCGGGGAAACCACCACGTTCGCGCCTGACAGCGACTGGATCCGCATCGCCTATCTAACGCTGGCGCCCTTGTTGGGCACAGCGGCGGCCAGCACTTTGTTCGTGGTTGCGCTACTGGCCAGTGGACAGAGCAGCACCATTACCGGCACGCTGGCCGGCCAGGTCGTTATGGAAGGTTTCATGCACTGGCGGCTTCAGCCCTGGTTGCGCCGGCTGATTACCCGTGCAGTCGCAATCCTGCCAGCAATCGTCATTATTGGGATTCGGGGGGAAGGCAGTGTCAACGACCTCTTAACACTCAGTCAAGTGGTGCTGGCGCTCCAACTGCCATTCGCGATGTTCCCACTGCTTCATTTTACTTCCTCGCGCAAATATATGGGCAAATGGAAAAACGGCCTGCTCTTAATACTCACCGGCTGGGGTAGCGCTGTGCTAATCACCGCGATGGATGTCTCCGGACTTCGCGACTCGCTTCGCTCGGCTTGGCATGTGATTATCGGTGACTGAAACTGGATTTTTCCATGGACTATCAACTCGCCTTACCTCTGAGTATGGAACGTAATGGGGATAAGTGAGCATGTATAAAACGATATTACTCACATTAGAGGGCACACCGACCGACCAACCAATCATCGGCCACGTCAAGGAATTGGCAAAACTCGCCCACAGCCGCGTCGTGTTGCTCCATGTCGCCGATGGTTGGGCCGCCAGGACCTACGGTTCTGACGCCGTCAGCCCCGAGATCACTCAGGACACTGCCTATCTGAAGAAAGTTCGCAGTGAGTTCCAAGCGGAGGGGATCGCTGCTGAAGCCGAACTCGCCTATGGCGACCCGGTTAGAGAAATTGTGAGGTGGGTCGAGGAAAAAGGGTGCGATTTGGTGGCGATGAGCACCCACGGACATCGATTCCTGGCCGATTTGTTTCTCGGCACGACCGCCAGCCGGGTCCAACACAGCATCAGCGTCCCCGTTCTGCTGCTCCGCGCCAAGTGATGCCACAAACCTCCAATGGCACACCGAACGAATTAACCCCGATTCGCGCGCTGCCGAAGCTCGAAGTAATACAGGGCAGCGACGACAAGTGAGTGCTTGATCTTTCCGGCGGAAACCAGCTGCGGGATCTCTGACACGGGTGTCAATTGGGTTAGTAAGTCTTCGCCGTGATCGAATTCAACCGCGTGTCGGCAATGGCAGTTTTCGATCAGCACAGTGTAACAGCGGTTATTCATGATCGCCGGATTCGGAAATACCTCACCGATCAGTTTCGGTGCATCGCCCTCATAACCGGTCTCCTCGCGCAACTCCCGGACGGCGGCAGAAAGCGGCGAGGCGTCGTGCGGGTCAATCATTCCGCCGGGAATCTCCAATTCGATCGTGCCGGAACCGTGTCGGTACTGCTCGATCAGAACAATTTCGTTCTTCGGGGTGATCGCTATCACATTTACCCAGTTCACACACTCGATCACGTAGAAATCGTGCTCGACCCCTGTACGAGGGGAAATCAGCCGATCACTGCGGACCCGGAATATGCCGTAATCTCCAACCGGGCGGGATGCGATTTTTTGCCAAGGCTTGAGCATTTAGTTCAGTGTTTCGATGCGAGTCAGGAGCGTAAACGTGAAACGCAAAACGTAAGGAGCAACGCTTGAAATTAAAGGTCACAGTCCCTTTTCCTTCGCGGACCAGCCTTGGGACATCAAACTCAGCAAATGCGCTAAGGCATCGTCGTACGAACGACGCTTTTGTTCGGCTAATTGTTTGGCGCGCTTGTCCAGTTGCGACGCCATTTCAGTGGCTTTTTCCTGAGGACACCCTAAAGCGATCAAAACGTCAGCCAATTCCTTGATCTCCATGAGAGCCTCAGCGGTCGACTGAGAGGCGAGAACCGGTCACTTCAGAGCGTCGGCGGGCACAATGCGAACGCTCTCGAGGCTGACGCGCGATAGCGGCTTGCTCTTCTCACCGCCCCGGCTCATACCCACTGGTGTATCACCGATTTTGCCAAGCACCTCATCCCCGCGGACGAGCTTGCCGAATGCGGTGTACTTCCGATCGAGGAACGAGGCATTCGCCAGGCAGATGAAGAACTGGCTGCCGGCAGAATCGGGGTCTGACGAGCGGGCCATCGACAGGACACCCCGCTCGTGCCGTCGATCATTGAACTCGGCTTTGATGGTG